>CAYXWL010000022.1:0-1644 GCA_964468795.1 uncultured Candidatus Saccharibacteria bacterium | reverse complement strand
GAGCGATAGGCCAAACAGCAGACCGACCCTGCGTGTTTATTTCTGACGTTGAAAGAGAAGCGAACCTTGAGAGAACTGGGCTTTGCTGTACAAATTCAGTCTGCCTTATTGAAATAAAGAATCCAGTAATTACAACGCGAGCAATTATGCCTCCAGAGCCTACCTTTTTCAATTTAGGATTATCTTTTTCTTTAAAGACCAAGATAAGTCCCGCGAGGATAAGACCGCCAATAAGTCCAAGAATGGCACCTCTGGTTGCAGTGTAATAGAGAACAACAAAATTTAAGAGAGCTATAATTCCATAACCCCATTTTTTAAATGGCACGTCGGAATTCCTTAGGAGCATGTACAAGCAAAGGAAAATATGGAACACAAGGTAGATAGCAAAATATGTGGCATTGCCAAATGTTCCATCAACTCTTACACCTCCCTGGTTGATAGTTATGAATCCGGCAATTTGCATCATTCCATACACGCTGGACAGAAAGCTGGCGACAATAGAAGTGTTCAAAAAATAATCCCATCTTTTCCTATCAAACACAGAAGATGCAACTATATAATAGACTGCTAGATGAGCTATGAGAACAAAGCCCTCCATTCTTTCATAATTGCTCCAAAAGCTTTTGTATGGATTTGCACTAGATATATCTGCCAAGAGAACAGCGATTACAAAAAATATTACTGACTTTGTAATCCATGACATTTTTGGCCTGTATTCCGGCTCAATAAATGCGAGCATGAGGTAAAGACCGGCAATTATTTCAACGATTATCCTAAATGTAAATCCTTTGCCGGTAATGAACGGAAAGAACATGGTGCTGGAAACAATAAAATGTATAAATGGCACCGTAAACAGCCCCGCCCATATACCATACTTAAGTAAATTCTTTGTTGTTTGCATGACTAAAAGTATAGCAAAATGAACGAAACTATCTAGTAATAGGGCTGAAAATAGAGTAAGATTCGGATTATGGAAAAAATTAAGTTAAAGGCGTTGAAATCCTTAAAAAGCCTTGAGAAATATACAAAAACCGACATGCACTACGTTGCAAAAGGTGGCTTTTGGCTAGGTATTGGCCAGTTTGTTGCTGCAGGCTCTGCTTTTCTCATGTCTATTGCTTTTGCCAACTTACTTGATCCAGCCATTTATGGAACATACAAATTTGTTCTTTCAATCAACTCTCTTATTCTAATTACCACACTAACAGGCATGGACTCTGCTGTGATCCAAGCAGTATCACGCGGATATGAAGGAACACTAGATACAGGAGTTAAGGCAAAAATGAAATGGGGCATGATAGGCTCATTATTCTCATTGGTAATTGCTGCATATTATTACATAAATGGAAACATCACTCTGGCCATATGTTTTTCTATAATTAGCTTCTTTGCACCATTTACTGAAAGTACAGATATGTACAACTCTCTTCTTTGGGGCAAAAAACTTTTTAATATTCAAGCAAAGTACAATGTAATAAATTTACTAATAACTCTAGCAGGTTCTACTCTGGCCCTACTACTCACTCATAACATTTTTGTAGTTCTATTGGTTTATCTTTTAACAATGACTGTTCCGAATATTTTTTTCCTTTATTTTTCAAAGAAAAAATACCAACAGAACAAAGAGAGTGATCCTGAAGCGTT
>CAYXWL010000021.1:0-8562 GCA_964468795.1 uncultured Candidatus Saccharibacteria bacterium | reverse complement strand
CAGGATCATCTGTGGTTACAACACTATTGGGTGACTCAGCTTACATGACAAACTTGACTCCAAACTACTTTGTAGCTACTTCATCAGCTGCTACATCAACAAGTAACTTTGTATGGTCAGGAAACGCAACATCTACATCAGGATTGTTCGATGTTGACTGGTCAAACGGCTACGGAATCCCAGGACTATCATCATCAGGTCTAATCCAGACTCGATCTAACTAATACTTAGATTAAGCAGGATAGCTTGATAGATAGATAAGTTACAAAAAACCGCTTCGAAAGAGGCGGTTTTTTGTTGTACTCAAATATGCTAATATAGACCCATGCAAATTACACAGACACAAAAAATATTAATTGGAGTAGTAGTACTTGTACTTCTTGCTGGGGGGTATATGCTTATTGATAGGAAATCTCATAATACTTTAGGAAAAACTGCTACCACAACTGAAGAAATTTCAACTAAAACTTCAAATATAGCTGTGTCAGGGACTCTTAAACCTGGCCAGTATAAAATCGAGAGGGTAGATATAAGTAACAATGCTAAGCCTTCAATACCAAACCTTTCGCGACAAATTGTATTTAGCGATAACGTTTCTTTAAATGCTGATCAGAAGTCTATGGTAACTGCAAAGATCCAAAGCATCCAGTCTGATCTAAAGAAAAACAACAATGACCTGCTAGGATGGATAAACCTTGGAAATTATTACAAAATGATTGGTGACTACAAGGGAGCTCTAGAAGCTTGGAAGTACGAAGGCGATATATCAAATGACTTTATAGCTTACTTGAATATGGGCGATGTATACGCATATTACATGCATGACAACGGACTTGCTGAGGTGTATTACAGAAAGGCAATAGACAGAGCACCAACAAAGCCGACAGTTTATATTCAGCTTGGTGAAATGTATAGGGATGTTTTTCAGGACAAAGATAAGGCATTGGCGGTCATAAATGAGGGATTGTCAAAGATTCCAAATGATCCGGCTCTGCTTGATTTCAAATCAAAAATGAGCAAATAAACAAAAGCCAGAGAAATCTCTGGCTTTTGTTTATTTTGATAAATGTTAAAATAATGATATGTCGCAATATTTCGATAAAGACTTCCTAAAATTTTTCCTAGGCTTCATTTCAATAATCTCCATAAGCCTGCTTATAATCATTGCCACAAAGCAGTATGCTGATCGTTCGGAAAATAGCAACTCAGCCTCAGTCATAAGCTCAGAGCTGAAATAAAAATATGAGGAAGCTTAGATACATATTAATACCTCTAGCATTCCTCGCCACCACCGCTTATGCGGAAGTTTCTCAGTTTAATTTCACTACAGAAGTTCAAACTATAAAGCCAAATACAGATTCGGGGGCTATAACCGTGCAGTCTCAGGATTCTTCGGGAGCATCTGAACCTATTGCTGAAACTTTTGATTTGGTTTTTACATCTACTTCTGGCACAGGAGCTTTCCTCAGTACTTCTGGCAATCCTATTTCGGCAACTATGTCGAAAAATACTTCTAATAAGAATTTTATATATAGAGATTCTGCAGAAGGAAGTTTTACCATTACTGTAAAGGCTACAGGCAGAACCAGTGGCAAGTCATTTACTATAACTCAACCTATAACTGTAAGCTCTGGAGCAGTATATAGTACATCTACTCCTACAAGCACCAATGAAAATCAAAATAGTTCTAATTCCGCCAATACTCAACCTGTAGTTATATATGTTTATTCTGCGCATTCTTCTCCAGCTCCGCTAAGCGAGACAGAAAACAAAATCTCTTTTGAAGTATCTGGTGGAAGAGACAGATTGACGTCGGTTGGAAATGAAGTGTTGTTTAAGGCTACGGTGACAAAGTCTCAGAATATTTCTACTCAAGCAATATCGTATAAATGGTCATTCGGAGACGGCAGTATTTCAACAGGCAATACAGTTAATCACTCATACAAGTTTCCAGGAGACTATGTAGTTGTTTTAAACGCAAACGGATCTGACAATGAAGCTGTAAGCAGGGTAAATGTCAAAGTTGTAGAGCCTCAATTCCAAATTTCAAAAGTTGAAAATGGAGTAATGGTCTTGAACAATTCAAAATACGAAATAAATCTGGAGGGTTGGTCATTTGGCGATAAGCAAAATATTTTTATTTTTCCGAAAGACACTATCATTCCAGCCGGCAAAGCAATAACTTTTCCAGATGATGTTACCGGACTAAAAGGGGATGTAGCTTTGTATAATCCGCTGGGAAAGAGTGTAGGAAGTTTTCCTATTAAAGACGCCGGATATGAAGTTGGCCTTTCAACTACAACTATTTCTGATGCAGACTTAAAAAATATTCAAGCTAAAATAAATGATGTTAAAAGTGAAGTCAGCAGAATATCTCTCAAGATAAATAAAAGCTCAGCACCAGGGAGTATAGCAAAAACCATGGAAAAGGCTGAGTCCGCAACCACAAGCATTAATAAATTTGAAAATACTGCAACAGTCATTTATTCAGCTCAATCTAACAGCAGCGCTCTTGGTAAGATGTTCTCTATTCCTAGCTATACATGGAAGCTTATAAAGGGAGTTTTCGATAATTGACAGAAGGCTTATTTGAATATACTATGTTCACCATAAGGTCAAAGACAACAGATGGTGTATAACCTTAATTTTCTGTTCAGATCTTCACTATTTTGTGGGGAATCAACCTTAGGTCGGTTTATAAGTAAAAAGTTAGAAAGTACCAAGTTATAAAGTTATGCATTTGCATTACTATTCAACTTATTACTATTTAACTTTATAACTAATTTACAATGGCAGTTACAAAACAAAAAAAGAGCGAAATACTTAGAAAGCTTCAGAAGATTGTTAAGGATTCCGCTTCTATCGTTTTCATTAACTTCCACTCTCTGCCTGTGTCAGAGTCTACTCAGATCAGAAAGACTTTGAGGGAAAAGGGGGTAGGGTACCTTATTGCAAAGAAGTCTCTAACAAAGAAGGCTTTGAGCGAAGGATCTTTCGGAGGCTCAATGCCAGAGATGCCAGGAGAGCTTGGTATCGTATATGGAACAGATCCTATTGAAGGAGCTCGAGAAGTTTATTCGTACCAGAAGAAGCTTGATAAGAAGATCAGCATCGTAGGCGGAATATTCGAAGGAAAGTTCATGAATCAGGAAGAGATGATGGTGGTTGCTCAGATTCCAGGCAGGAAGACTTTGGAAGCTCAGTTTGTCAACCTTATCAACTCACCTATTAGCAGGTTTGCAATTGTATTAAATCAGATTGCTGAGAAGAAACAATAAAAATTAAGAAATTAATTTTTATAAATTTAACAGTTTAAAATAATTTAAAAACATGGAAGAAACAAAAGTAGTAGAGACTCCATCAAAGTTCAAATCTATTGTTGAGTCTATTGAATCAATGTCAGTACTAGATCTTCACGAGCTAGTAAAGCACCTAGAAGAGAAGTTCGGAGTTTCAGCTGCAGCAGCTCCCGTAGCAGCTCCAGCAGGAGGCGCAGCAGCAGCCGGAGGAGAAGAGAAGTCAACAATGAATGTTGAGCTTGCTGACGGAGGCGCAAACAAGATTGCAGTTATCAAGGTTGTTAAGGAAGCTCTAGGACTTGGTCTTAAAGAGGCAAAGGATCTAGTAGATGCAGCTCCATCAATGCTAAAGGAAGGAATGAAGAAGGAGGATGCAGAGAAACTAAAGAAGGATTTGGAAGCGGCAGGTGCAAAAGTAACTTTGAAATAATATTTCAAAGTTACTTGCACCTGACGAGGGAAAGGGTCGGAAAACGGGAGTTTTCCGTGGAGGAAGGATTGGGAAAACCGTGGGTTTCCTAGGAGGAGCTTGCGACGAGGCTGGTGCAAAGGTAAACTTAAAGTAATAGTAATAATATTACAAAAAATCAGGCAAAGATGCCTGATTTTTTGTAATTATTGGAAAAAAAGTCAATTCTCGCTTTTTTAAAATAACCTGCTAGTATGGTTTCCATGGAGCAACTCGGAAAGATATTCGGATCGGAAAACAAAGTAAAAATAATGAGGCTGTTTCTCTTTAATCCGGAGAAAATATTTGATACGGCAGATATTGCCGAAAGGATTAAGGCGGAGCCAGCAAAGGTCAGAAGGGAAATGACCGTTGTGGAAAAAATGGGCTTGGTTAAGAAAAGAGCAAACCCGAAAAAGAAGAATTCTTATGGATATGTTCTTGATACATCTTTCAGCTACCTTTTGCCACTTCAAAATTTTCTTATAAACATAGAACCACTTCAGCCACAAGAAATAATAAAGAAGATAAGCAAAATGGGCTCGATAAAGCTCATCATAGTAGCAGGTGTTTTCATCCAGGAGCCTGAGAGTAGGGCAGACCTTGTGGTGGTAGGAGACGGCATCAAGAGGGGGGCGTTTGAAAATGTCATAAAAATGCTTGAGGCGGAAATCGGCAAGGAGCTGAAATATGCTTATTTTTCAACGGAGGACTTTAAATATAGGTTGAGCATGTACGACAAGCTGACTAGGGACATTTTGGACTATCCACATAAGAAGATATTGAATAAGTTGGGGGTAATATAGCTATATTGTATAATATAGCTATTATTATTTAATTTAAGTTTTTATGGTAAATACATGGAGTGATGTTCTAAGCAGTTCATTCAAAGCGCTATGGACAGGAGTTTTGTTGTTCATACCGAACTTGATAATTGCAATTGTCATCCTTTGCATCGGTTGGGCAATCGGTGCAGTGATCGGCAAAGCTATTGCTCACTTTATTAAGACTATTAAGTTTGACGAAGCTCTAAGAAGAGCTGGAGTCGAAGATGTAGTAAGGCGATCAGGACTCGAGCTTAACACTGGAAAATTTGTTGGAAGCCTAGTTAAGTACTTCATCATCGTAGTTTTCTTGATTGCAAGCTTTGATGTTCTTGGATTGAATCAGGTAACAAATTTCCTTAGAGAAGTTGTGACAGGATACTTGCCTCAGCTTATCATTGCAGTTCTAATCCTTCTTGTGGGTGCAGTTGTTGGAGATATAATTTCTAGGATTGTTACAGCTTCAGCTAGAACAGCAGAAGTAGCACAGGCAAACTTTCTTGGAGTTGTTGCAAAGTGGGCAGTTTGGGTATTTGCTATCCTAGTTGCTCTATCACAGATGGGGATCGCTGGAGCATTCATCCAGACACTCTTTACTGGCTTCGTAGTGGCAGTTTCACTTGCACTAGGACTTTCATTTGGTCTTGGAGGACAGGCTGCTGCGGCACGAGCTATTGAGAAAGTTCAGGAGAAGATCTCTTCACACAGGTAGATTTTCAAAATTGGCGACCTTCTCGGTTCCAAATAAAAAATGCGTCTCACCTTATACTTATAAGGCTCGGCGCATTTTTTGTTTCTCCCATCGAATCTCGCTCAATTTTGAAAATATACAAAATACTTGAGAGCCTGTATGATATGAGCGTTATTAATTAATAAACTTACATGATAATTACACCAGTACTTATTGTCTTGGTTTTGATTGCTTGGTTTTTGTTCGGGTATCCAATATGGAGAGTGTGGGCAAGCCAAAAGCAGGGAGAAGCAGATTTGCAACAAGCTCATAAGGAACAGCAGATCCAAGTTTCCAAAGCTCAAGGCCGGCTTGATGCTGCTGAGTTAAACAAAAAAGCTGCCATAGTAGAGGCTGAAGCCGTTTCTGCGCAGATCGAAAAAATCGGCAAGCAGTTGACTGAGCATGACTTGTACCTCAAGTGGCAATGGATAAAGATGATGGAAGAGAGACCGGAATCATCAGTAATCTATGTTCCAACTGAAGCCAATTTGCCAATCTTGGAAGCTGGAGGGAGAGTAAAATAATTGATGCAAAAAAGAGGCCCGAAAGGGCTTCTTTTTTAGCTGTTTATTTCAGCTAATTTTAAGGCTAAAATGAGCCTTATTTTAAATGCCTCAAACTATTTGACACCTATAGGGTCAATAGTATATACTCTCTCCTATCTCAGATATGTTAATCAATTACTCAACTTTAAAGCGGTATAGATAATACTTTATTTAAGTGTTGTCCGAAAAATCCGCCTTAAAGGGCGGACTTTTTAAATTAAACAGTCCGCTTCGCCTGAAAGGCGAGAGTTGAGAATTAATGGCATCTTCTGAAGGGTTACTTGAAAATATTCCTAAACGCTGACGTTCAAAGGTCCCCGTTTAGGTTCATGTCATCACATTTTTACAGATTCAAACATTTCGATGTTTGGGGTCTTTTCGGAAATGTAGATGGAGTAGGTAAAAGTAAAAGTAAAAAATTGTTACGTATATTCATTATATGTAACAGAAGAAAGTTAAGTGGTTTTTAAATTTCCTAATGGGAAATTTAAGAGCGTATGGTGGATGCCTTGACTCAAAATGGCGATGAAAGACGTAGCATGGCTGCGATAAGTTACGGGGAGGTGCCAAGCAACCGTTAATCCGTAAATCTCTGAATGGGGAAACCTAACGACTACATGTCGTTTCCTAGGAGTTTATCCTAGGCGCAAACTCGGGGAAGTAAAACATTTCAGTACCCGGAGGAAAATAAAACAATTGTTATTACGTAAGTAGCGGCGAGCGAAAGCGTAGAAGCCCAAACCACTCTCCTATCTTTGCACTGTAGCAATACACGGCAAGGATAGTAGAGTGGGGTTGTAAGGCAGAAACGTCATAATTTATTATGAGAGAAGTTACAAAATATTATATTAGTCGAATGTGCTGGAAAGCACGACCCCAGAGGGTAATGGTCCCGTAGGCGAAAATATAATATCTTCTTTGTTTCTGTTCTTGAGTACTTCGAGACACGGATAGCTCGGAGGAATCTGCCGGTACTAACCGGTAAGGCTAAATACATTTTGAGATCGATAGTGAACTAGTACCGTGAGGGAAAGGTGAAAAGAAGTCCGATAAGGACAGTGAAATAGATCTGAAACCATATGCTTACAAGGAGTCGGAGCGGGTGCTTGCATCCGTCACGGCGTGCCTATTGAAGAATGAGCCAACGAGTTAATGTGTGCGGTTTTGCCTAAATCCTTAACAGGATGGAGGCACAGGGAAACCGAGTGTGAATAGCGCGACTATATCGTACGCATTAGACCCGAAGCCAGAGCGAGCTTGTCATGAGCAGGGTGAACGTGGGAGAAATCCTACGGAAGGCCCGAACCCGTATGCCGTTCAACACATTGGGATGACTTGTGATAAGAAGTGAAAAGCTAATCGAGCCTGGTAATAGCTGGTTCTCTCCGAAATAGCTTTTGGGCTAGCGTTATGTGTTCCCCACAGGGGTAGAGCACTGGAAGGTTTCGACAGGGAGAAATCTCGCGAAACCTATCAAACTCCGAATACTGTGGATTTATAGCATAGCAGTTAGACGGCGGGGGCTAAGCTCCGTACGTCAAAAAGGAAACAGCCTAGATCTCTATTTAAGGTCCCTAAATCATAGCTAAGTGTACTTAAGGTGGTGGAATTTCTCAGACACTGAGGAGGTTGGCTTAGAAGCAGCCATCCTTTAAAGATAGCGTAACAGCTCACTCAGTAAGAGATTCCGCGCCGCAAATAATCGGGACTAAGCTATGTACCGAAACTGAGGGTTTGCATTTGCTTCGGCAAGTGCAAGCGGTAGGAGAGTATTCGCATCTGCTGTGAAGGCGAAGGGGTGACCCACGCTGGAGCGTTGCGAAGTAAGAATGTTGGCACAAGTAACCACAACCGGGGCGAGAACCCCCGGCGCCGAAAGACTGAGGTTTCCTGTTCAATGTCAATCAGAGCAGGGTTAGTCGGGCCTAAGGAGATGGCGAAAGCCGCATCCGATGGACATCTGGTTAATATTCCAGAACTTTTACATGATGCGATGGAAGGACGGAGTGTAGTATGTACGGCTCATTATTGGATTTGAGTATGTACTATAAGGTGTGCGCGTAGGTAAATCCGCGCGCTCTCGTAATGGGGGACACCAAGTAGTATTTAAACCTGGCGATACGTCAAAGGGGATTGTACAAAGCACGCTTCCAAGAAAAATTTCTAAGCTTAATCATGTAAGATCCGTACCGTAAACCGAAACAGGTGGTCAGGTCGAGTAGACCAAGGCGAACGAGTGAGAGATCCCCAAGGAACTTTGCAAAAAAGCAGCCGTAACTTCGGAATAAGGCTTTCCGCCGCAAGGCGGACGCAGCTAAAGTCTCTCTGGCAACTGTTTACCAAAAACACAGCTCCCTGCGAACTCGTAAGAGGATGTATAGGGGGTGATGCCTGACCAATGCCAGAAGGTCAAATATGGTAGCCGAAGTCGCAAGACATAGGTTGATTATATAAGCCCTGGTGAATGTCGGCCGTAACTATAACGGTCCTAAGGTCCAGCACCTTTTTGTGGAAACAAAAAGGTGCTGGAGGACTGGGACTGTTACATTATGGTGATAGTTTGGTAAATAAGTTAGAAAAAATAATCATTATACAATTCAAAGCTGCCTCATCTTATAGCGATATAAGAGAGGTCCAAAAAACATAGCTATATGCTGGTAAGTCTGCAATTTACAGGCGATCAGCAGGGAAGTCATCGAAAGATTGACCCCTC
>CAYXWL010000020.1:0-31099 GCA_964468795.1 uncultured Candidatus Saccharibacteria bacterium | reverse complement strand
ATGAGCCTTGGTATTGCTCCTGCTGGAGAGTTTGTGTGCAAAGTAGATAGCACTACGTGTCCTGTAAGAGCAGCGTTAACTGCAAGAGACGCCGTTTCGTTATCTCTTATCTCACCCACCATAATAATATCTGGATCCTGCCTCACCAGCGTTCGAAGACCTGCTGAAAATGTAAATCCTATTTCAGGCCTGACCTGAGTCTGATTGACTCTTTTCATCTGATATTCGATAGGATCCTCGATAGTTGATATGTTCACATCAGGCGTATTCAATATATCTAGCACAGTATATAGAGTAGTAGTTTTTCCGGAACCAGTAGGACCTGTAGTAAGAATCATTCCTGTAGTTGATTTAACAGCTTTATGAATCCTCTCCAATCCCTCTCCGTGGAATGCCAGTTTTTCCAATGTAAATCCAGACACATTTTCCCGCAAAAGTCGCATAACGATTTTTTCCCCATAATATGTCGGCAAAGTTGAAACTCGAAATGAAACTTTCTCCCCGTCAGCATCAATTTTGAACCTTCCGTCCTGAGGAAGTCTTTTCTCATCAAGCTTAAGTGCCGAAAGCACTTTTATTCGGGCAGCAATAGACGCACCCATGTTCTTTGGCAGTATCATGGCATCATGCAACAATCCGTCTATTCTATATCTGACCAAAAGCTGAGTTTCCTGAGGTTCAATATGTATATCCGAAGCATTTTGAAGAATTGCATGCTTTAGCAAAGTATCCACAATCCTAATCATCGGAATCTCGTCAGCAAGCTTCTTTAGATCTCTTTCGTTTAGATCGTTTAATTCCTCCTCAGATATGTTCTTTATCTGTCCGACATCCTCTGCAATAAGATCGCCAAATTCAGCTTTCAAGCTCTTCTGATACTGCAAAATTGCACTCTTCATGGAGTCAGCATCGGTAAGTCGAGGCAGAATCTTAAGTCCAGTCTTCTTTTTTATAAAATCAATCGCCGTCAAATCTTCGGTATCGAGCATGGCAACCTCAAGAGAGTTTTCTGTCTTTTTGAAAGCCACGATGTTGTGATTCCTAGCAATCGGCTCCGGAATAAGAGAAAGCACGTCAAAAGGAAGCTTTTCTCCTTTCAAGTCCACAAAAGGAATCCCCAGGATATAAGCCTGCATCCTGCGCAAATCATCTTCAGTAAGCCTTCCTTTGTTTACCAAAAGCTTGCCTACGCTTGTATTGGACTCCTTGGCTTCCTTTTCCGCCGCATCAAGATCAGCTCGAGAAACAAGGCCGGAATCAATGATGAAATTTTTTAATTGTGATTCTTCAATGTGCATGGGATTTGAGGTGTGAGATGTGAAGTTTGAGGTTTGAGGTTTGAAAATAGAATCTCAAACATCAATTTTCGCATCTCAATTCATTTTATTATAGCAAAAATTTTTATATTGAATATTAAAAATGTGAATAGTATCAATTTAGGAGCGACCTATAAAAAAATCTTGGTTACTGCAGGCCTCTTGGCATATCTTGTAGGCAATCTGGAGAGGCTGGCTCTCGTAAGTTAATCCCGTGAAAACACCGTGTTTTCACAGGATTTGACATAATGGGAGACCGCTGATATTATATATGCATTGAAGTTCGCCCACCCGGGCGACTCATTTTTTTAAGAAAATAACAACTAAATAAGATGATTGATCTAAAAGTAGTAAACTCAGTTTTAACCCAGCTTGAAGAAGAGCGTGGCATACCGAGAGAAAAGATAATGGAAGCTATCGAGCTTGCATTGGCTACTGCATACAAGAAAGAATACGGAAAGAAGGGCCAGATTGTTAGGGCTAAATTCGACATAAACACAGGAAAAACTGAAATGTTTCAGGTTAAAATCGTCGTGGACGAATCAACGGTTCTTATGGAAGAGCCTGAAGATGGAATAATTCCTGAAGGAATGGATGTTTACAACCCTGAGCATCATATGATGATTGCGGATGCGAGAAGAATAAAGAAAGACGTGGTTCTTGGAGAGGAAATGGTATTCCCTCTTGAGACAAAGGAAGACTATAGCCGAATTGCCGCTCAGACAGCAAAGCAAGTTATCATGCAGAAAATACGAGAAGCTGAGAAAGTCTCTATCATGGGACAGTACGGCGCGCGAGAAGGAGAAATCGTTACAGGAACTGTGCAGAGGATGGAGAGAGGAAATATCTTCCTTGATCTTGGACGAGCTCAAGGACTTTTGCCATACGAAGAGCAGATACCAGGTGAAAGGTTTGGCCAAGGAGAAAGAGTTCGAGCTTACCTATTTAAGGTAGAAGAATCTGGAAAGGGCGTATTTTTGAGACTTTCAAGATCTCATCCAAAATTCCTAGAAGAGCTTTTCAAAGCTGAAGCTCCTGAAATTGCAAACGGAACTGTGGTTATAAAATCAATCGCCCGAGAAGCTGGGTCAAGAACAAAAATAGCTGTAGCTTCAAAGGATGCGCATATAGATCCTGTCGGATCTATGGTAGGTCAGAGAGGCGTTAGAGTTTCTACGGTTATGTCCGAGCTAGGCGGAGAAAAAATTGACATTATTGAGTGGTCAGAAGATCCAAAGAAATTCATCGAGGATGCGCTGTCACCCGCAAAGACTCTTTCAGTTACTATAAACGAGTCTGAGAAGCAGGCTACTGTACTTGTTTCAGAAGACCAGCAATCGCTGGCCATCGGAAAAGGCGGACAGAATGTAAGGCTTGCCGCAAAACTAACCGGTTGGAAGATTGATATCCAGTCAACAGCTGGAAACAACAAGGCTGCGACAGAAACTGCGGAAGAAATAGTTGCCGAAGAAGAGACAGCGGAGTAATTTGTGTTAGAATTATAAAAATAAAAACATGAATTCCGTTAGAGATAACGGAGATAAAAAAATAATTTGATGAATCTAATAAAAGAAATTGCACCAGGAACAGCAGAAGAGATAAACGTTATCATTGAAATAAACAAGGGCTCTAAAAACAAGTACGAGATAGACAAGGAAACTGGACTCATCTCTCTTGATAGGGTCATGCACACTTCTCAGGACTATCCATATGATTACGGATTCGTTCCTCAGACGCTATGGGAGGACGGAGACCCTCTTGATGTTCTAGTTCTTACAACCTACCCTCTTTTGCCGGGAATACTAGTAAAAGTAAGACCGGTTGCAATAGTAGATATGATTGATGGAGGAGAAAGCGATGTTAAAATTATTGCCGTTCCTATACACGATCCAAGATGGAAGGAAGTTCAGGATCTCAAAGACGTAAATAAGCACACAGTAAAAGAGATTGAGCACTTCTACAAAACCTATAAAGGCTTGCAAAATAAGGAAGTTATAATCAACTCAGTCGAAGGAAAAGATAAGGCTATCGAGGCGTTCCACAAAGCACTAGAAAACTATAAAAACAAGGAGAAATAATCATTTCAAAAAACTCCCTGTCCCCAATGGACAGGGATTTTTTTGGTGTATAATGAGCATTATTATTAATAGGAATACCCAGAATATGAAAAAGGTCTCATCATGCATACTGGTAGCAACGATTGTCATCGGAGTGGCTGGTCCTGCATCTGTTTTTGCTGCCCAAAACGAGCTTAAGCTCAAGGTAAGAGCAGAGGTAAATGCAGAAGCACAAGCATCTACTTCAAATCTCAAACTGAAAAACCAAACCGAACCAGCAAAAGGAAATAATGCAAGCTCAACAGCTTCAATAAAAGAAAAAATAGAGCTAAAGCTGGAAAAAAGGCTCGAAAAAATGGTTGAAAGATACCAGGCAACACTTGATAGGGAAAATTCGATACTAAGGAGAGTTGAAAGCCGAATAGAAAAAGTGAAA
The DNA here is from genome assembly GCA_964468795.1 of uncultured Candidatus Saccharibacteria bacterium. GTDB lineage: Bacteria > Patescibacteriota > Minisyncoccia > Phycocordibacterales > DATDWN01 > C7867-006. Next base: position 27,290 of record CAYXWL010000020.1, on the reverse strand, counting down.
AATACAGGCGGAAATATCGAAACGGCAAGCAAGTTAGCACTTGAAGCAAAGACAGAAATTGGCCTTGCCACAAGTTCTCTTGCAACATTCAAGACTACTATTGTGAGCATAGACAATGCTACAACATCTGCAACAAGTACTCCTGGCCAAATCACAAAGGAAAATATGAAAAAGCTTAAGAAGCTTTCAGCAGAGGTCGAGAAGCACATAAGGCTTGCTCATAAGGCTATGGTAAACGCTGTAGTCAGCCTAAAGGGAGCATCTGGTCTTAATGCTACTTCTTCTGCAGAAGTTAAAACTCAAAAATAAAAATATGGAACAGAACAAATCTTCAATTGGCTCTATAATAGGTACGATTATTATAATTGCCATTATCATCCTAGGAGGCCTTTATTTCTGGGGCAAGAGAGTTGAGGAAGCAAAGCTTAATCAAGAACTCCTAAACCAGCAAGCTGTCCAGCCCGTAGTTGAGCTAACTGAGGCAGAAAAAATCAGAACAACAAATTCAGGGGATGACCTTAAATCCCTTGAAGCCGATCTAAGCGCAACGAAAACCGAGGATCTGGATGGAGAACTAAACATAGTGGTAGAGTAAAAAATGCACATGCAAAACCGCGGAAAACCGCGGTTTTTGCTTGCAAAAAGCAACCTTACAATGTAAAGTCTTAGGACTTATGACTGATAAAAAACACTATAAAGATATCAAGCTGACAAATCTTCCTGAAAGGGAGATTGAGATAATAGGTGCAATTACAGCCGAAAAAATGTCTCTAATGCGCGAAAAAGCTCTGAAGAAATTCAAGGATGATTTGGAATTGCCTGGATTTCGAAAAGGCAACGCTCCGGAATCTCTAGTGGCTCAGAAAGTTGGAGAAATGAGGCTTTTGGAAGAAGCTGCCGAGATAGCCATGCAGGAAGAATACCCTAACATATTAGACGAGCACAAAGTTGATGCCATAGGCAGGCCAGAAATAACTATAACAAAGCTCGCTCCAGGGAACGATCTTGAATTCAAGATAAAAACTGCTTTGTATCCAGACGTAAAGCTCGGCGATTATAAAAAAATAGCAAAGAAAGAATTGTCTTCAGAAAAAGACACTCCGGAAGTGAGCGAAAAGGAAATTGAAGATGTAATAAAAGATATCCAAAAGAATATCGCTCATCAGAAAATGCACATGGAAAATGACTTGGAGGCTCACAATCATGATCATCCTGAAATAAAGGATGAGGATCTTCCTCCAGTTGATGAAAACTTTGTAAAAATGCTTGGCAATTTCAAGGATGTAGAAGATTTCAAGAACAAAGTTAAAGAAAATCTTCTGCAGGAAAAAATATTGAAAAAAAAGGACAAGGTAAGAACTTCTATCCTAGAGAAAATAATTGACGAGTCAACTATAGATCTGCCGAAAATAGTAGTAGACGGAGAAATGGAGAAGATGCTCGCCCAATTCAGAGATGATATTGAGAAGAACGGCATTACGATGGAAGATTATCTAAAGCACATAAATAAAGCTGAAGCGGACCTTCGAATTGAATGGAAAGAGACGGCCTTAAAAAGAGCAAAATCTCAGGTCATACTAAATACTATTGCGAGGGATGAAAGCATTTCACCAAAGGAAGAGGAAATAAAGAAAGAAATGGAACACATCTTGTCGCACTACAAAGATGCAGACAGATTTAGAGTGAGGATGTATGTTGAAACGTTTATGACAAATGAACTAGTCTTCCAGTTCCTAGAAAAGCAGAAATAAAAAAATCACCCGCCATATCGCGGGTGATTTTTTATAAGAGAATTAAGCTTGAAATAGATACCGTTGCTGTTTCTGCCCTCAATATATTATGCCCCAGCGTTATTTTTGAAATGTTGTAGCTATCGAGAATCTTTACCTCGGCTTCGCTAAATCCTCCCTCGGGTCCGATTATAACAGCCATCTCTGACGGAAAAAGCGAAATGACTTCGCCCAGTGTTTTTCCTTCTGGGTGCAAAGCTAAAACACTGTTTGGCAAAAGATTGCTGTTCAAAAGCCCTTTGAGCTCGTGTACGTTTTCTATTTTTGGAACATCTCCCCTTCCAGACTGTTCAGAAGCTTCAACTGAAATTTTTTCAAGACGTTCGACGTTTAAATTCTTCTTTTCGCTTCTTTCACACAAAACTGGAATTATCCTTGTTGCTCCAATCTCTGTAGCTTTCTGCACTGCCCATTCAAAATTATCTTTTTTTATGACAGCCAAGCAAACAGTGAGGCTAACTTTTGGCTTTGCTGGATTTTTTATCTTTCTCACAACCTCAAGAGTAGCTCCGCTGTTTCTAAGTGAAGATATCAAGCAGAGATAATCCGTACCAAATCCGTCAAAAAGAATAACTTGTGAGCCGACGTTGTAGCGAAAAACAGTCTTCCACTGATGGATCAAGTCCTTATCGGCGATATCAAAAGAATCGCCAGAGATAGTTTCCTTCATGTAAAACCTATGAATTCTCATACAGAGATGATAGCATATTTAGCGGAGGGAGAAATGACGGATCGACGTAAGAAGCATTTAATCGATTCTACCGTCCACATCTGCCCGTGGTGCAGGGGCCAGTTTTCCGGCAATCAGGGTCATGGCTGCGACATGACGCCCAAGCCGGAACCGGTCCCAGAAGATGGCGATCCCGTCGCACTCAGAACTTCCACCGAAGGAAGGTCATCGTTCTAGCACAGTCCCCGCACGACTTCGTATGTCGTGCGGGGACTTTCTTTTGCCTATTTTTGGCTTTCTGTTATACTCACAGCATTATCAAATAATTTAGAACTTTCACAATTTGAACGAAATCTCATGACTAGAGTTTGGAAATGTAAGAAGCCTTACAAATAGTAAGGTGACAAACATTTACAAACTCGATGTCGACGAGTTCGCCAAATTTGGAAGTTATAAACCATGCTAATACCTACAGTTATAGAAAAATCACAGTTTGGAGAGAGGGCTTATGACATATTTTCAAGGCTCTTGAGAGAAAACATCATTTTCCTTGATGGCCCTATAGATGACCATGTAGCAAATCTTATTATTGCTCAAATGCTATTCCTACAGTCAGAGGATCCAAAAAAAGATATTTATTTTTACATTAACTCACCTGGAGGCTCAGTAACTGCAGGACTCGCTATTATTGACACAATGAATCATATAAAAAATGATGTTTCTACATTGTGCGTAGGAATGGCTGCATCAATGGGAGCAATGATACTTTCTTCTGGAGCAAAAGGTAAGAGACTTGCCCTGCCAAATGCAGAAATAATGATTCACCAGCCATGGGCCCAAGGCATCGAAGGCCAAGCGACGGATATTGAAATAAGGGCAAAGCATATTCTCAGATCCAAAGAGACTCTAAGCAAGATGCTGGCAAAAAATACTGGCAAGCCACTGTCTCAAATAGAAAAAGATGTAGATCGAGACTTCTTTATGACAGCAGAAGAAGCTAAAAAATACGGAATAGTAGACAAGGTTCTCTAAAGCAAAGCCCCGCCAAGCGGGGTTTTGACTTATTGTAATATTTCTTATATAGTGAGTTCATACAAGTTTTAATTTTTGGTTGTTTTTGTTTTTTTGACTTTCCTGTTTATAGTTCCGACCATGACTGATTGACCGAAACATTTCATTTATTTTTTCAAATTTCAGACTATAAAATCCGGTAAATGGTTTTTTAAGAAAAGCAAAGGCGGCCACCCGTAAAAATGTCATTAAAAATAGTAGCGCTTATGCTAGCATCCGCTTCCCTGATATCTCTCGGAATCGGTTATTATTTGCGACTGATTATTTCCCTCGGCAAAAAGGGATCCATGGAGCTTGAGCTCAAGCAGATGGAGCTTTTGGCCAAAGATAAGGAGAAGCAGATAATAGACGAGGCAGAGAAAAAGGCAGAAGACATACTTTCGATTGCGCGTGCAGAAATAAAAGAAAAGGAGGAGTTAAATAAGAAAAATGAAGAAAGGCTCATTAAAAAAGATGAGCTTCTTGACCACAGGCAAGCAGAAATTGACAGAGAAGTAGAAGAAGTAAAGAAGAAAATAGAAGAGATAAAAGCCATAAGAGAATACACGGAAAAGCTTGAATCTTCAAAAAAAGAGGAGCTTGAAAAAATCGCCAAGCTGACACAAGAAGAAGCAAAAGATGAAATAATGAAAATAGTTGAAAAGGAATCCGAAGACGATATTTTGGTCAGAATGAGAAAGCTGGAAACAACTGGTTTGGAAAAGCTGGAAGAAAAAGCCAAAGATATTTTGGCAACTTCGATACAAAGGCTGGCAAACTCAGTTACTTCTGACATGCTCACTACCCATGTTGCTATTCCTAACGATGAAATAAAAGGAAAAATAATTGGAAAAGAAGGAAGAAACATTAAAGCTTTTGAGAGGGCGACTGGTGTCGAAGTAATAGTAGACGATACGCCTGGCTCAATAACTATTTCATCATTTGACCCTGTAAGAAGGCAGGTAGCCAAGCTGGCTTTGGAAAAACTTGTTGCTGATGGCAGAATCCAACCGGCAAAAATTGAGGAAATGGTACAAAAGGCTGAAAGCGAGATAGACAAAACAATAAAAGAAGAAGGAGAAAAAGCAGTTTACGAGACTGGAGTTTTGGGACTTGATCCAAAAGTAGTTTCTATTTTAGGAAGACTTCACTTTAGAACAAGCTACGGCCAGAACGTACTCGCCCACTCTGTAGAGATGGCTCATATTGCAGGAATGATAGCCGAGGAAATCGGGGCAAATGTTAACGTAGCAAAAGCTGGAGCGCTCGTTCACGATATCGGAAAAGCACTTGATCATGAAGTTGTAGGAACACATGTAGAAATCGGGAGGAGAATTCTCCAGAAATTTGGAACTGATGAGTCAATCATCAAGGCAATGCAGGCTCATCACGAGGAGTATCCGTATGAAACTGTAGAATCAATGATAGTTCAGGCAGCGGATGCTATTTCTGGCGGACGACCTGGTGCAAGACGAGATAGCATTGAGAATTATTTGAAGAGACTAAAGGATTTGGAAGCTGTGGCAACAGGATTTAAGGGAGTTGAGAAAGCTTATGCTCTTCAAGCTGGAAGAGAAATCAGAATTTTTGTTACGCCTCAGGATGTTTCAGACCTCGAAGCAAAGAAGATGGCTCGAGATGTAGCTCTTAGAATCGAATCTGAATTAAAATACCCTGGAGAAATCAAGGTGACAGTGATTAGAGAATCAAGAACTATAGAATTTGCTAGGTAGGATTTTTCAATACTAATTTGAAAACTACACAAAATATATTGACCTAAGTCAATATATTGCGTTAAAAAAACCTTGCTATATACTAATATTCATAGTAGAGAGTTGGAATTATTAGTAAATAATATCAAAATGAACAAGGCATCAATTGTTGACGCAATCCACGAGAAAATCGGTGGTACAAAGGTTCAAGCAGAGGAAGTAGTAGATATGATTATCGACTCCATAACTTCTACATTGAAGAAGGGAGGCGAAGTATCTATTGCAGGCCTCGGAATCTTCTCAACAAAGACACGAGCAGCAAGACAGGCACGAAATCCACGAACTGGCGAGACAATCTCAGTTCCTGCGATGAAAGTGCCTAAGTTCAGAGCAGCTAAGGCCCTAAAGGATGCAGTAAAATAAAAGTCTCCAAATTTGGCCAATATCTTCGTTGGATATCGGTAAAATAATTCTCACTTTATTGCCAATAAAGCTCGATTTATTTTCCTCATCCGCCTCGATCTTGCCTCAAATTTGAAAACTTTTTAAGTTTTCCTAGAGAAAAGCGAAAAAGAGCCCGAGGGCTCTTTTTTGGTTGGAAATTTATATAGTCGGCAGTAGTTCAATTGCTCGATCAACAATTCTATTCCCTATTTCTCCCCATTTTAGAAATCTTTGTATTGCTCTGGTTCTACAAGTTTTATATGTTCAATATCACCCAAAGGATCCCCTTCAAATTCTCCATATGGCTCAACTCTGCATACATATCGTAATTGGTACATCTTCTTACCAGTTTCTATAATTGTTACTTATTGATATCCTATTGGTGCAACAGAAAGTATTTTCATATTAGACTCTTCCTGTATTTCTCTCTTTAATGTATCCTCGAATGACTCTCCTTCCTCAATACTTCCCCCAATAAGACCGTATTCTTTTCTACCAGAGCTATAACCGAAAACATTTTTATTATTACAAAAACAAACACCATATACCTGTTTGCACATTTCTTTATCCAACTCATCAAAAGAATCTGCATCAGAATATTCAAGTAGGTATTTTTTTCCGCTTTTATCTGTGTACGTATTTGTTAAATTCATAGATGGTTGAATTAGATTCATATTATATCAAATAAATCTCTAGCAGCGGAGATTCGCCCTCCGAATTTTCTTTCGTCTTCACTCAAGAAAATTCTAGGCGCCTGACTCTCGACACTTGCTACTGCGAGCGTAAACCGAGAGTCCGGTTCGACTCCGCTCGCAAAGCTTTGCTTTGCTTATCCCGCACATATGAAAAATACGCCTTTCGGCGCTTTTCATATGTGCGGGATAGCGGAGTCGAACCGCTCACCACAGTTTGGAAAACTGTTATTTTACCGATAAACTAATCCCGCGATAAAAAGTATCCTATCAAAAAAACCATATATTCGCAATTTAAATAATCACCACCTTTTGATTGTATAATAGTCACATGCGCAAGGCAGTTTACATAATTATTCTTATTATTTTCCTCATTCCCGCTGTTTTACTTATAAAAAATGGCTCTTTTACGGCACACTACTCCCCTGCGCCAAGCAATCCTACCAGCACAAGTTCTACTTCACCTCTTAGCACAGAGAGTATAAACGTTGGAAGCTCTACTATATCCGTCTTAAATGCAACAACCAGTACTCAAGAGAAAAAAATGGCAAATACTACTGCATCTAAGCCAAAAAACTCCACAAAAATTCCAAGCACTCCAAAAACAAACCCAGCAAAGATCGAGCAAACTCCTGGTACAAGCGTTGTTACCACAAGCACTATTCCTCCAAAAGAAATGCCAGTAGAACCAACGCCTGATTTTGAAAAAATAAATACCGATACAAGAAAAGCTATAGTAAATATACTTTGCACTACTAAAGCCGGAGCTCTTTACCCCATCTCTGGCACAGGAGTCATAGTCAGCTCTGGAGGCCTCATTCTTACAAATGCCCATATCGCTCAATATTTTTTGCTAAAAGATTATAGGGAAAAAGATTATGTTCAATGTATTGGAAGAACCGGAAGCCCAGCATACCCGACATATACTCTGGAACTTGTTTACATTTCCCCTACTTGGATTGCAAACAATCCAACTCTCATAAAACAGCAAAATCCTAAAGGAACCGGTGAAAATGACTATGCGTTCCTTAGAATTACAGGAAGAATTGATGGAAGTATACAGAACAGCTACAATTTTGTTCCCATGGATGTTCGCGAAGATATAGCACAAGGAGAAAATGTCCTTCTCGCCTCCTACCCTGCTGGATTTTTGGGAGGACAATCAATTATCCAAGATTTGACTCTGACTTCTGCAATAGCTCAGATAGGAACACTGTATACATACGACAATGGAAGTATTGATCTCATATCTGTACCAGGAACAGTTGTTTCTCAAAAAGGCTCAAGTGGAGGAGCAGTTGTGGATAAAAGAACTCACCTTATTGGCCTTATTTCACTGAGTTCTGACGGAAGCACAACTGCTACAAGAGAGCTGGATGCTATTACGTCAGCATATATAAACCGCGATCTAAAAAACAACCTCGGCATTTCCCTATCACAGGTTATATATGGCGACTATGCAGAGATGGCAAGAACTTTTGCCAGCACTACCGCTCAAGGTCTCACAAAAACCCTAACTGATGCACTTAATTCCTGAACTAAACCGGAAAAATTCAACAGTGACAGTGCAATTGAGTTAATTTACTGGTTCAGAAATTTTTTAGAATTTTCTGCTGATATCTGTACTATCATTTCAAAATTGTCCTCTTTTACAGCTTTATTCGGTTTTTCCTTTCCGCATTTTGTGCATTTATGGATGATGGTGTATTCCTTTCCCGTCTTCTCTACCCTAACAGGCTCCATCATTCCCCCGCATGTCTCTGCCCTGTCTCCAGGATTTATATCTACATGTTTGGACCACAAACAATTCGGACAGTGGTTTGTATACCCTGTTCCCACTACCTCAAATCCGCACTTTTCACAAACAAAATCTTCTTTGTTTTTAATAAATGGCATAATTTATAAATTGAAATATATCATTTAATTGTTATTTTCCAAATTTATGTTAGACTTTCAAAGTGTTATTCGGAGTGTAGTGTAACGGCTAACATTCCTGTTTTGGGAACAGGCGACTCTGGGTTCGAATCCCAGCACTCCGACAAATAAGCTTATAGGACAATATCCTCTAGCAAAAAGACACGGCTAATGTGTCTTTTTACATCAATGTAAACTGTAGCCAGATCAAACTGCCAATCCATATCCTCTGGCACGTCTTTTTCAAGCAAATACGACTCCACTGCCCTACTGAGTCTCTTTAATTTCCAAGTATGCATATTATCCTCAGCTCTATACTCACCATCTTTAGAAGTTACATGTGTAACTTCCCCAACTTTTCCCAAATCCTTTGTAGCACTCTTTACCTCTATAAAATGAAGCATTTTCCCCTTTTTGGCTACAATATCCAACTCTCCCCACTTTTTAAGGAAGTTACGGTCTAAAACCTCAAATCCGTTATTCAGAAGGTATTTAACTGCACAATCTTCCCCAATCTGGCCAATTTTCTGCTTTTCAGTAGGCTCTTTAGAGAAATTCTTGTTATACATGAAACAATTATACTACTCAGCCAGCATAGTTACACATGTAACCGAATAATCAATTTCACGTGAAACATTTATATACATCTTTTAAAAAACAGACATGACTTAGACATGTTCTATACGAAATATGGCTATATTAAGCCGTATTTATTAAAATGGCTCAGAGAATAGGGTAGTTTGACTCTAATTTAAGGACCTGTCTTTAATACACATGTCCCCATACTTATCCACAGTTTTGCACAGGTTTGTGGGAAAAATAAAACCATTTTACTTTTTGGGCGTTTAGTATATTATGAAGAAAGCTAATAAATTGCGGTTATGGTTTAGTGGTAGAACACGTCCTTGCCAAGGACGAGATCCGGGTTCGATTCCCGGTAACCGCACAAATAATTAGTCGTAGCATAATTTGTTGACGGTTACCGGGAGGGAAGGTAAACCAGGTGTTTTCAAGATCTGTAAACCGCACAACTCTAACCAGCTTTTGGTTTCAAGTGAAACAGGGTCGCTCCGGCTTGCACAAGTACTGTAAAAGCCGATACTATCGGCTTTTACTCTCTAGTGCACCCGGCAGGAATCGAACCCACATCATCGGTTCCGAAGACCGGTACTCTATCCGTTGAGCTACGGGTGCATTGATTTCTACTCTACTACAAATCAGCAATTAGGTCTATAATCAATATAAATATGAACTTTTCTATCCCTACAGAAGTTGCACATGTAACAGAATCACTCGAAAAGGCAGGCTTCGAGGCTTTTTTGGTGGGTGGATGCGTGAGAGACCTTATTTTGAACAAATCACCAAAGGATTGGGACGTTACGACAAACGCAAAACCAGAGGACATTATTGCCATTTTCAACAAAACTTACTATGAGAACAGTTTTGGAACTGTGGCGGTTGTAAATGAGGAAGTAGAAGATGAGACTCTGAAGGTAATAGAGATAACTCCGTACAGGGTAGAGGGAGCTTATACAGACAATAGGCATCCGGATATTGTTAGTTTCAGCGAAAAGTTGGAAGATGACATCAAAAGAAGAGATTTCACCATGAATTCCATTGCATATTCCGAATCAAAAGGGGAATTTGTGGATCTTTTTAACGGAGAAGCTGATATAAAAGCAAAAGTAATACGAACAGTAGGGGACCCTAAGGCAAGATTTGCCGAAGACGGTCTAAGAATACTTAGAGCTGTACGTTTTTTAGCGGAGCTTGGCTTTGAAATAGAGCCGGAAACAGAAAAAGCTATACTTGAAAGTGGGTATTTGCTTAAAAACATCTCAACGGAAAGAATTCGTGATGAATTCACCAAGCTAATTATGTCCGAAAACCCTATGACAGGCCTGCTTGCTCTAAAGAAACTGCACTTGCTTAAGTACATCGTGCCTGAACTTGAAGAAACAATAGGCATTGATCAGAAAGGAGTACATATTTACGACGTATGGGAGCATCTTTTGCGCTCTGTTCAGCATGCAGCTGACAAGAATTACCCTTTAGAAATAAGACTATCTGCGCTTTTTCATGATATTTCTAAACCAGCTACCAGAAGAAAGGGAACAAATAAAGCGTGGACCTTCTATGGACATGAGGTTGTTGGAGCAAGAGTAACAAAAAAGATACTTGAAAACTTGAAGTACCCAACTAAGGTCGTGGAAAAAGTTACAAAGATGGTCAGATGGCATATGTTCTTTTCCGATACACAGCAAATTTCGCTCTCTGCGGTCCGTAGAATGATTGTAAATGTCGGACGAGAGAATATATGGGATTTGATGAATCTACGCATATGCGACCGTATAGGAAGCGGCAGACCCAAAGAAGACCCTTATCGTCTACGAAAATATCATTCAATGATAGAAGAAGCTCTTAGAGACCCGATTTCTGTAGGAATGCTCAAGATTGACGGCAAAAAAATAATGGAAGTGACAGGAATTGCACCAGGACCAAAGATTGGTTTTACTTTGCACGCCCTTTTGGAGGAAGTTTTGGAAGAACCAAGCAAAAATACTGCTGAATATTTGGAAGATAAAGCAAAAGAGCTAGTAAAAATGCCAGAAAATGAACTGAGAGCCTTAGGAGAGAAGGGTAAAATGACAAAAGAGGAGCTGGACGATGAGGAAATCAAGAAATTAAGGAGTAAGCACAAAGTAAAGTAGAGTATTGATTTAGGAAGTTAGAAAGTTAGATAGTAAAAAGCCTAAATTTTAGACAAGATCGAGGAAGACGATGAAAATAGAGCGAGCCTTATTTGGAATAAGGTGAGCGGTATTTTCAGAAGTCTGAAAAAGATATTGGCAAAATTTAGGCTTTTTGAATAACAAAAACCGCCCGGACTGTAGCGATCTTGGGGATTGCGCGAGTCTTCAGACGGTCGTAAGGGGGAGAAGTGCACCACAGCACAGGACAAAGCGGGTATGCAATATCCTGAAACGTTAAAAAATATAGTAGATAAGTTGGTGATATTTTGATCGCCCACCTTATCCCTGAACCAGGGTGTCTTCTAAGGGGACTGCTGCAGCAGTCAAAGTACAATTTTAAAGAACTACAACTGCATGAATTTCAGCCCGACACAGGGTTTATTGTATCGGACATCTAATCTTGCTCTGAAATTAAGTGTATGTCCTTTATAAAAAAGTGTAAAGGACACTATTGAAAAAAGTTGTGGACAACTAAAAAATTCTTTGAATTTCTAGAGAGAAATTTCTAAAACTATAGGGCAGTGGTCAGAGCCGAGAACGCTGGGCAAAATGGATGCGTTAGTTATTTTTTTCTCAAGCTCGTTGCTTGCAAAAAAGTAGTCTATTCTCCAGCCAATATTTCTCTCTCTTGCATGAGCAAAATGACTCCACCATGTATAGTGGCCATTTCCTTTCTTAAACATTCGAAATGTATCTAAAAATCCAGCCTTTATTATTTTGTCTATTCCTTCTCTCTCTTCGTGTGTAAAACCTTTCTTGCCAATATTTTCTTTTGGTCTAGCAAGATCGTCCTCTGTATGTGCCACGTTTAAATCTCCGCAGAATATAACAGGCTTTTTCTTATTTAAAGTTTTCACGTATTCCAAAAATGCTGGATCCCAGCCTTTGTGCCGCAGGGGAATGCGAGAAAGATCATCCTTTGCGTTAGGAGTATAGACATTTACAAGATAAAAATGATCAAATTCTAATGCAATAACTCTGCCCTCTGTATTTGGATCGCCATATTTATCCTCTAACTTATATTTCTTTAGAATCGCTTCTGGAAAATCTAGGGCAATAGAAAGTGGCTTTATTTTTGTAAAAATTGCCGTACCGCTATAGCCTTTTTTGTGAGCAGAATTCCAATATTCCTCGTATTCTGATAGGTCCACCTCGTTTTGATGCTGTTCTGCCTTTGTTTCCTGCAGGCAAATAATATCTGGATTATATTTCTCCACAAAAGGAACAAATAGGTTTTTTTTATGCACTGCTCGTATTCCGTTTACGTTCCAAGAGATAATTTTCATTGAATCAGTTTAGCATAAAGCTAAAAGATTTTTTATGAGAAAATACTACTTGATAAGTAGTTATAAATATGTTTTAATTGGGCTGGATTGAAAGGAGATTCTAAATGGGAAAACTCATTATCGCACTGTTGTGTCTTTCTGCGTGCGGATGTAGCAGGCTCAGTGACATCACTGTGCAGATGTATGGCTACAATCGTAGCCCTTGGAAAGTCACGCTCATTGTTGACGGAGAGAAAGTTCATGCTTTTGGGCCGAACACCACCGAGAGCTTTGTTTTGAAAGTCCTTGCTAGGAAAAACTATAACTACGGCTGGGGGCCGAGTTCAAGCAGGGACACACAGATCAGCTACTCGTTTTACAACGAGGGAACCGGCACAATGACTGACACTCGCTTCTGTCAGGTGGGTGAGGATATGAAAACTACACTCATCTACGAATCTGCCTACCAAAGCAACGGAAGCTTCGGCTATCAGAACACGAGCTGCTACTCTTCACGGTAGCAGACTTGGCACCAAACAAGGCTCAATGCGCGACGCGTTGAGCCTTTTGCTTATATTATTTTCTATGAAACTTTTTATGAATCTCTCGCAAATGCTTGTCTGTAACGTGGGTATATATTTGTGTAGTGCCGATATTTGCATGGCCAAGCATAGCTTGAACAGATCTTAAATCTGCGCCGTTTGAAAGAAGATCTGTAGCGAATACGTGGCGAAGGGTGTGAGGTGTTACTTTTTTTCCAATACCCGCCATGATCGCATACCTCTTTACTATTGCTTCAACACTGTGTCTGTCCAAATTGCCATAATCTTTTCCAACATATTTTTTTGAAACTTTGCCGTCTTGCTTTGAGGTCTTATCAGGATCAATCCTCACAAAAAGTCCGTCGGACATGTCTGTGCGAGCCTTAAGATATGCTTTTACTGCATCTCGAGCCCTGTCGGAAATAAATACTACGCGAATCTTTCCGCCTTTTCCTTTTACCGAAAGCTCGTCTGATTTCAAGTTTATGTCTCGGGGTAGGGAACAGAGCTCAGAAACTCGAAGGCCTGTCGAAAAAAGCATTTCAAGAATGGCTTTGTCGCGAAGTTCTTTTACACCATTTCCTTTTGGAGCATTTAGTATTTTTTCAAGCTCTTCCGGAGTTATGAGGTCTAAATGCCTTGCTGTTACTTTTGCCAGCTCTATTCTGTCAGCAGGCAAAGCTTTTATGCCTCTTTTCACCAAATATTTTAAAAATACTCGAAGGGCAATGAGATAATAGTTCTGTGTCTTTCGAGACATCGGCTCTTTGCTTCGAGTTTCCTGCCTATTGAGCCACAGTCTGAACTCTCGAACCGAATCATCAGTGATGTCGGAGACTTTCGTAGCTTTCATATGCTCGAACATTTTTGAAAGGTAGTGATCGTAATTCTCTATGGTTCTTAAGGCAGAACCTTTTTCTATCTCTAGGTATTGAAGAAACTCTGTTTTAAGAGAATTGATTTCTGACATATATAAAAGTATACCACGTCGCACAATTCTTTATATTTTTAATACAAAAAAATGACTCAGTGAGTCATTTTGGTGCCACGGGTCGAGTTGACAACTCGACCCAGTGGAACTAGTGCATCTCTCCGCAGGCGCGGTCGAGGTACTCGACCGCTTCCGACTCTCGCCCGTGGCGTTCGAGCCAGAGCGCACGCGCGAGAATATCCTGCTCGGTGGGTCGGCGAAGTGAGGGGATCACCCTCGCGATGTGAGTCCCGCGAGCGAAATCAGACGACACGACGCGGGTGGAACCGGCAATGATCGCAATCTGTGCCATTGGAAACCTCCTGTATACATATTACCATACTATATATATTTTGTCAAGGAGAAAATATGGCCAATCTGCTCTAAAAATAGGCATCTAAAATGCCCTTGCAAATCATAGAGTTTTGTGATATCTTATTGGAACAATGCTTACAAAAGCCAAAAAATCAAAGATTATAAAGGAAACACAGGTACACGAGACAGATACTGGCTCTCCTGAAGTTCAGATCGCAATTCTTACAAAGAGAATTGACGAGCTTGCTTCACACCTAAAGAAAAATGCCAAGGACAATCACTCACGAAGGGGATTGCTCCAGATGGTTGCCGATAGAAAGGCTCACATGAAGTATCTTGAGAAGAAGAACCCAAAGAGATACAGCGCACTAGTGAAGAAGATCGGCCTCAAGAAATAATTTAGATAAATCTTTTGAAAGCAGACCCTTAGGGGTTTGTTTTCGTTTAAGCATTGTTCATTGAAATGTTATACAATATATTTGTGCACTTTTCATAATTTAATAGTTTTATTTTTATACAGTTTTATATTTTATGTCAGTAATTAAACACAAAAGTCAGCGAGTGGGAATTTTCATTGATACCCAAAACTTGTACCACTCTGCAAAGAACCTTTACAATGCAAAAGTAAATTTTGGACAGCTGGTAAAGGATGGTCTAGCGAACAGACAGCTCATAAGGGCTGTTGCGTATGTAATCACAACAGAGTCAGGGGAAGAGAAGAGCTTTTTCGAAGCTTTGGAAAAAATGGGAATCGAAACAAAAACAAAGAATCTGCAAATCTTTTCTGGGGGTTCAAAGAAGGCAGATTGGGATGTTGGCCTTGCAGTTGATGCAATCAAGCTTGCCCCGAAGCTAGATGCCGTCATCTTGGTTTCAGGGGATGGAGATTTTGTTCCACTGCTAGAATACCTGAGGACAAATGAAGGCTGTCAGGTAGAGGTTATGTCTTTCGGTAAGTCTTCTTCTGGAAAACTTATCGAATCATGCGATGACTTCATTGATCTTGATCACAACCCAAGGAAATATCTCATAGGATGGAGGGGTGATAGAGGACAAAGAAGGAGATCGGAGGCCGAATCAGAATAATTTAAAGACCGCCAGCATGCACAGTCTTTTGCGTATTGAAAATATTTGATAAAATTATTTTTATAACTCTTACAACGACCTTGAACCCTGACGAAAACAAAAACATCAATCCGACTGAACTGGAAAAAGCTGTCGAGGAAGCAGTTGGTGCTCCAGCACCGGAAGCTCCGACATACGGGCAACCTGTAAAGCCAGAGATGGTCAATAGAACTCCCATAAAAAATCTCAGAACATATCAGGGAGATGTTGATGAAATCATCGGAAAAAACAAAATCTCGACTACACAGATAGTGATCGCTGAGCAGAAAAGAAAAATTGAAGAGCCGGAAAAAGTAATTGTCCCTCCAGCTCCAGCAATGGATCCAAAAACCAGAAATAACATCTTTATTGTCTTGAGCATGATACTGCTCATCGCGGGAATGGGTGCGATTGGGTATGTCTACTATACAAAGGCAAATGAAACCGTCGCGGTAAAAGAGAGGACTGCAGCCATTATCAATTACTCTTCAGAAAGCTCGATAAGGATAAACGAAACTAGCAGAGAAACTTTGATAAAAGGCATAGTATCCCAAAAAATGTCATTTCAGTCTCAGCCAAACTCTATCCTGTTTTTAAATATTACTGAGAGCGACACCAAAAAAGCTGACCTGAACAAAGTTCTTCCACTGCTCGCTCCAAATATGCCTCCGTCCTTGATGCGATCATTTTCAGGAGAATACATGGTGGGAATTTACTCTTTTGATACTAACGAGCCATTTATAATATTGAAAGTGGACGACTACCCGAACAGCTACAGCGGAATGCTAAAGTGGGAAAAGGATATGTTCCAAGATTTAGCTACAATGTTCAGCATTTCGTTGCCTGGAACAACTACGCCAGTGTTTGTTGACGAAGCCATAAAAAACAAGGACCTAAGGATTATGAAGGATAACACCGGAAAAACTTTGCTTCTCTACTCATTTATTGACAAAGATACTCTTGTCATAACAAAGAATGAAAATATATTTAGCGCTATTCTAGGCAAGTACTTTATTGCTCCTCAAACGAGATAGTAGCCAAAAAGGCCTGTTTTGATAAAATACAGGTATGACAACAAACACCGAACATTTTGAAAAGAAACTGAGGGAAGAGCTTTCAAATTTGGAAGCTGAGTTAAAAACTGTTGGCAGGATAAACCCAGAAAATCCAAAGGACTGGGAAGTAAAGGGGCACGGACTCGACACTGACAGAGCAGAAGAGGGGGAAGTGGCAGATGCATTAGAGGAAACAGAAAACAATACGGCAGTTTTAAACCAGCTTGAAGCAAGGCTCATAGAAGTAAAGAGTGCTTTGGAAAAAGTAGAGCAAGGAAAGTACGGTGTTTGCGAAGTATGCGGACAGGAAATAGAGGATGATCGATTGGATGCAAACCCTGCGGCTACGACTTGCAAGACTCACATGAACTAACATGGCTGTCTCAAAGCTTTATTCGGCCCAAGCAACACTACTTAAAGCTCAGATAATAGATATAGAGGTGGATCTCGCGCGCGGGCTCCACTCTTTTTCTATTGTCGGACTTGCAGACAAATCTGTGGATGAATCAAAAGACAGGGTGTCCGCCGCAATAAAAAATTCTGGCTGGAAATCTCCAAAAAATAAAAATCAGAAAGTCGTTGTTTCACTAGCGCCTGCAGATGTTAAAAAAGAGGGGCCGATATTTGATCTGCCTATCGCCATTGCATATCTCCTCGCCTCAGAAGAAATACGGGCTGATGTTAAAAAGCGGTTATTCATTGGAGAACTTTCTTTGGATGGAGAGCTTCGACCAATAAAAGGCGCACTTCCTATAGCAGAAATAGCAAAGAAAAAAGGATTTGCTGAAATCTTTCTGCCAAGCGCAAATGCCGAGGAAGCAAGTGTTATTTCAGGAATAAAAATTTTCGGAGCAGATACGCTTCTAGATGTTATTCGGCATATAAATACAAAAGATTTCAGTGAAACTAGGCCGGATCTTTCGCCAAAAGAAATTCCACAGTATAAAAAAATAAAGAAAAAGAAAAATATCAGAGAAATAGAAGTGGATTTTTCTGATATAAAAGGGCAAGAGTCTGCAAAGAGAGGACTTCAAATCGCTGCAAGCGGAGGACACAATATTTTAATGTACGGACCGCCTGGGACAGGCAAGACTATGCTGGCTAGAGCATTTACTCATCTGTTGCCTGATCTTTCATTTGATGAAATGCTGGAAGTTACTTCGATATATTCGATTGGCGGAATGTTAAGCGAGGGTCTCATAGAAAATCCTCCGTTCAGATCGCCTCATCATACGGCTTCGTATGTTTCTCTCATTGGCGGAGGAGCAAATTTGAAACCAGGCGAGGTGACCTTGGCACACAAAGGCGTTCTGTTTTTGGATGAATTTCCAGAGTTCGACAGAAAAGTTTTGGAAAGCCTGAGACAGCCGCTTGAAGATAGGGAGGTGACGATTGCCAGAGCAAAAGGAAGCGCGAAGTATCCCGCACATTTTATTTTAGTTGCCACGATGAATCCGTGCCCCTGTGGAAATTACGGAGTCAAAGGCAAAGAATGCATATGCTCCGCTCTAGTCATTGAAAAATATAGGAGAAAAATATCTGGCCCAATAATGGATAGGATAGATTTATGGGTTGAAGTCTCTAAGGTTGAGCATGAACGGCTTACAGATTCTCGCGAAATGCATGAAGGTACAGAAAAAATGAAGCCGCTAGTCATGAAAGCTAGAAAAATCCAAGAAAAAAGATATTCGAAGTTGAAAATAAAAACCAATGCCGAGCTTACAGCAAAAGAATTGGTCAGGCACATAAAGCTGAGCGACAGCGTAAAAGAAATTTTAAACAAGTCTGCAAAACAGCTGGATTTGTCAGCTCGGTCTTATCACAGAGTCATAAAACTAGCCCGCACGATTGCCGACATGGAAGGTGAGAAAGAAATAGGCATGAATCATATTTTGGAGGCTCTTCAGTACAGACCGAAGAGATATGTGTAGATTTGAAAGTTATCTAGAAAGGATTTCGAGCGCCTCGCACTTCAAAATGCAAATGTATTCCAGTATGTCCAGTCACTTGTCCTGAATTACCCATATATCCGATAACTTGTCCCTGTGTCACATGCTGTCCGGCTGAAACCGCAGTTCCTGAAAGGTGAGCGTAAAGA
Source organism: uncultured Candidatus Saccharibacteria bacterium (assembly GCA_964468795.1). Lineage (GTDB taxonomy): Bacteria > Patescibacteriota > Minisyncoccia > Phycocordibacterales > DATDWN01 > C7867-006. The sequence goes on along the minus strand of CAYXWL010000020.1, from coordinate 8,916 downwards.
GTTTGAGTTCCATTATCGTGCCTTATTACAATATATGACCCGTATCCTCCGTTCCATCCCGAATTTCTAGACACAATAACGTCTCCATCTGCTGCGGCCAATATGTTTGATCCGTAAGAAGAAGCAAGATCCACTCCGTTGTGTCCATGAATACCTTGAGTTTTTACTCCGCCGATTATCGGTCTCATATAATATCCGTCGTAAACAGGCATAGAGTTTTTCTTTGATGAACCAGAGGATCCTCCACTTGTGCTTCCGCTTGCAGGCAAAGCTTCGCCGTCTGGAATAAATACGATATCACCAACAGCCAGCTTTGAATCTGCCTTTAAGTTGTTATATTGCAAAATTTCTGCCAAATCTCCCTTGTGTTGCTTTGCAATGCTCTGCAAAGTATCGCCAGATTTAACCTTGTGCTGTATTCCAGAGATAGGAAGGATGACAAGAGTCTGGCCTACTGAAATGGTATTGCCCGACAGATCGTTGGCCCATCTGATAGTGTTTACGGTAACACCAAACATCTTTGCTATGGCAGGAAGGGTGTCGCCTTGATGAACTACGTATATCGAAATCTGATCGCTGTCAGATGAATTTTTAGATTCCTCGGGAATAGAAGTGTCTGAAGCTAAGTATGTTCCATCAACAATAGCAAGGTCTTTTGTAGTTGTAGAATTCGGATCAGGCGAAAGAGCAGCCTGAAGCAAGGGCATATTCTGGGAATTCGGAGCAAATGCCTCAGCTGATACTTCTGAAGAGAACAGGTGTGTAATAAAAGAGAATACACCCGCTTCAGCGTAATACGGCAGTGCAACCGACGCTACCAATAAAACAAATAGAATAGGGTAGGTCCTTATGTTCACCTTAGTTCCTACAGATCCCACTTTGCGAGTATTCTCTTTAGAATCTCGAGAAGTGCTTTTAAGACCTGGTCGGAATTTAGGATCCTGATTTGAGCCTAAAATAAGCTAGTATTTAACCTATATTCTGAATTTCTGGATATAAAATGGCTTTACTTAGCCATTTTAATGTCTGCCGTTTCAAGTACTATATAAGTATATAGTGTAACGTATGTAGGTCAATAGAAGTTACGCACAGGCCTATTAAAACCGATTTTGGTCAAAAATCATTGATTTTTGACCAAAAGATTGCTTAATTTTATAGATTTAGACCACTTGTCTCTGATATTCCACAGCTTTTTCTTTATGGAAAAAATATAATGTATAATCAGGCGATGAATCTCGCAATGGATTATTTGGAATCTCTAAATTCTGAGCAGAAAAAAGCTGTGTTGGCCACAGAAGGGCCGGTGCTGATAGTTGCAGGAGCGGGCGCGGGCAAAACAAAAACCATGACTCACAGGATTCTTCACCTCATAAACAATGGGGTGCCTGCAGAAAGAATACTTGCGATCACATTTACAAATAAGGCAGCCAAGGAAATGAGGGAGAGGGTGCTAAAAATGCTCTCTCATCACAGAACGGCCCCTTTCATAAGCACATTTCACTCTCTGGGAGTTCAAATAATAAAAGAGAATGCGGAACTGCTTGGTCTGCCAAGACATTTTAATATTTTCGACACTACGGATTCAAAAAAAATCATAAAGGATGCCATACAGTCGCTCGGAATAGAACCTAAAGACTATACAGACAAGATTCGCCATATTATTTCTGGAGAAAAGGGCAGGGGGGTAATGCTTTCGGATTATTTGGAAATAGGAGCTTACGACTTTACATCTGAACTTGCTAAAAAAGTTTGGGCAAAGTATGAGGCAGTTTTGAAAAAGGAAGGAGCTTTGGATTTTGACGATCTGCTTTTAAAAACACTGAAGCTTCTAGAGAAATACCCGGATGTTTTGGAAAAATACCAGAACAGATTTCTTTACATACATATAGATGAATACCAAGACACTAACAAGGTTCAGAATGCCATTGTTGAGCTCTTGGCCAAAAAGCACAGAAATATCTGCGTTGTCGGCGATACAGATCAAAACATCTACAGCTGGAGAGGTGCTGAAATCAAAAACATGCTTCATTTTGAGAGGGTTTATCCTGAGTGCCAGACATTTTTTCTAGAGCAGAACTACAGATCGACAAAAAATATTCTTTCTGTGGCAAATGAGATAATAGAAAAGAATAGCTTCAGAATTCCAAAAAAACTTTTCACAGAAAACGAGGATGGAGAAAAAATCGGGCTATTTGAAGGCAGAAACGAAATGGATGAGGCACATTATATAGCATTAAAGTCAAAAGAGCTTATTGAAAAAGGCTCAAGCCCTGACAAAATTGCTGTGCTATACAGAGCCAACTTCCAGTCACGAGTTCTGGAAGACGCCTTTCTTTCATACAATATAGAATATCAGATGGTTGGCACGAAATTTTTTGAAAGGAAGGAGATAAAAGATTGCATAAGCTACATTAGGTGCGCACTAAATCCAGAAAGTCAGAGCGATCTTGTTAGAATCATAAACATACCTGCACGGGGAATAGGAAAAACGTCTGTTCAAAAAATCACAATGGGCCAAGAAAACGACCTTCCTTTGAGCATGAAGGCAAAGATAGAAAAATTTAGGTCAATGCTTGCGGACTTTAGGAATACCTTGCTTACCCAAAAGCCGAGCGAGGCAATAAAGTACATAATTAAAAATTCCGGCATGGAAGACTTGTATAGCACTGGCCTCGAAGAAGATACCGAAAGACTTGAGAACATCATGGAACTTGTAACTCTTGCCACAAGATATGACGATTTCTTGCCTGAAGAGGGGATAGAAAAAATGCTGACGGATACTGCTCTGGTTTCAGATCAAGACACCATAGAAGACAAGAAGGTTGGCGTAAGGCTCATGACTGTGCACTCATCAAAAGGCCTTGAGTTCGATTATGTTTTCATTTCAGGCTTGGAATCAGATCTTTTCCCACACAAAAAACTTGGCGAATCGAAAAAATCTGGCGAGGATAGCGAGGAAGAGAGGAGGCTTTTTTACGTCGCGGTCACCAGAGCAGGAAAAAAACTTTACTTGACTCACGCTCAAACCAGAACTATCTTTGGATCACTCGAGGTAAATGCTCCATCAGAATTTATCGGCGATATACCCAAGCAATATATAGAGAAGGAAAACTTTTTAGGCCAGCCTGTACGAGCGCCGTTATTTAGTATAGATTTCTAATATGAAAGCTAAAAAATCTCTCGGACAAAACTTTTTGCATTCAAAAGCAGTACTCGAAGATATAGTAAAAGCTTCAAAAATTGACCCGACAGATACGATACTCGAGATTGGACCTGGGCTTGGCTCTCTAACTTCCGAGCTACTCAACACGGGAGCCAAGGTGGTTTGCGTTGAAAAGGATGACCGGCTTATTCCTGAACTTGCGGAAAAATTTAAAAAGGAAATAGAAAATAATCAGCTAAAAATTGTCCATGGTGATATTTTGGAACAAAACATCGAACAACTGCTACCTGAAAAATACAAGCTGGTCGCCAATATTCCATACTATATAACAGGACAGATAATAAGAAGCTTCCTTGAATCAAAACGCCAGCCGAATACAATCACGCTTTTGGTTCAGAAAGAGGTTGCCGACAGAATAGTGGCTCGAGACGGAAAAGAGAGCCTCCTTTCACTTTCCGTAAAAGCCTATGGCGAGCCTAAATACATAAGAACAGTAGGGAAGGGCGCGTTCAATCCTCCGCCAAGCATTGATTCGGCTGTTATTTTTATTGACAAAATATCAAAAGACAAATTTGCAGGCCTAGATGAAAAGTTTTTCTTTGATGTCATTCACGCTGGCTTTGCACACAAGAGAAAGCAGCTGTTTTCGAATCTTTCAAGTACAACAGACAAAGATTATCTTTTAGAGGCACTGGAAAAAGCCGGTATATCGCCGAAATCAAGAGCTGAAGACATTAGCCTCAGCGCTTGGATAGAAGTTTGCAAAAATTTAACTGCCTACAATTGAAGTTGTGATACAATATGCGAATGCCGAGCAAAAAAATATTTGCAATTATAGTAGTATGCTCATCTCTAGTATTTTCTGTGTGGATAATAAACAAAACTCCGCCAGCCAAGGCAAGTGAAAAAAGAATTGCATCAGTAAACAACTATTCGGTTGAAAATAGATCTAGTGATGATTGGAAAAAAACTATAGAATCTTTTAATACCGCACCACAAGCTTACAGTAATTTAACAAAATCAAGCAATTCACTTGTAGATGAAACGAGTATCACAAGCCAGATTTCAATAGACCTCATGTCCAAATACCTTATTGCAAAACAGGACGGAACAGTAACAGAAGATGAAATGAAAGAAATTACAGATTCTATTGTAAATTCTAAAGCATACCTAAGACCTCAGACATCAGTATATACTCCTAGTAACTTGAATATTGCAATTAAGGATGACAAAGATGCTTTAGAAAAATATAGAGCTAATTTAAATTTAGCAGTTAAAAATGGACTAGGAGAGATAAAAATTGATCCAATGTTCGTATTATATACTGCTTTGAAAAGCAATAATGAAAATGAGCTTACAAAATTAGATCCAGTTATAAAAGCCAATAAAGAAGCGATAATAAAATTTTTGGAAATACCTGTCCCTAGAAAAATCGCAACTCTTCATCTAAATCTCCTAAATAGTTTAGGCCATACATTGGATGATTTTCAGGGTATGAGAAACATGTTCAATGATCCAGTTACAGGTCTTCAAGCCGCCAACAACTATGGAACAAATGTGAAAGAATTTATTGATAATCTTACAAAACTCAACTCTTATCTAAGCAGTCAACTTGAAAAGCAATAGATGAGAAAAAAAATAGCAAAAATTATACTCTACTTTCTAGGTTTTGTGGTTATAATATTTTTATCGCTATTTGCTTATGGCTACAACTTTTATAGAAGTGTATTTAGATTATCGGCAACAGAAATTTCTAACATAATTTCTGAACAAAAGCCGTCTTGTGTAAATTTAAAAGATTGTAAGCTAGAACCTGGAGATATTCTGATTAGAAGGTATGTTACTAGTACTAGTGAGATATTTAATTCATATTTTAAACCATACTTTACACATTCAGCAGTATATTTAGGTAATGATGAACTTTTTGAAGCCTTAGGTGATGACCAAACACCAGAAGACCAGATAAAAATTAGCCGACTCTCTAAGGGAGATTGGACAAGAGGAAATTTAATAGGTTTTGTGATTATAAGACCAAAATATTCCCAAAACACACTTGCAGAATTCGAAAATAGCCTTAGAAAAATCGCAAATGATCCAGAATACACATTTGGACCATGGAACCCATCTACTAAAAAGGCGTCTTGTTCTGATTCTATATACAATGAACTTATTAATAATTCAATAATTGAGAGGGATATTAATCCTCCAAAATACATTACTCCAGATTTTCTGTTTTGGTTTACCTTAAATCATAAAAATGAATTCGAAATTATAGGCTATAACATTAGAGAGGGGTAATAAACAAGAATTCTTGGCACTTTTCAACAGAAACTTCTATGCTGGGCAGATGAAGTGTTATATAATTATTAAAATACTATGCATTCTGTCTCTTCCTCTAAGCTAAAAAATTTATTTGCCGGAATATTCATTATATTCACATTTATTTTGAGCATTCCTCAACCTGCGTATGCTGGAGCAGTGGTGCATGATCCGATAAATTACGTTCCTAATTGGGGATCTTTTGTTGCAAATGGATCAATTACAGCAAAAGAGTACGGTGCGGATGCAATTGCATGGTACGCAGCCAATTTGATAATTAAAAAAATGGCTTCGCAGACTGTTAATTGGATAAATTCAGGCTTTAAAGGAAACCCTGCGTTCGTGACAGATCCCGGTCAATTTTTCCTAAATGCAGCAGACAATACAGCATCTCAATTTTTATCTTCCAAAAACCTCAACCAAATTTGTGCACCCTTTAACGCAGAAGTTAGACTTGCACTGGTAAGAAACTACCTTGCTTCACCATCTGACCACTACACTTGTTCACTAAGCATACTAAAAAATAATTACGAGCAATTTGCTAATGACTTTAGCCAAGGTGGTTGGGATGCCTGGCTTGAAATGACTCAGATAAGCTCTAACAATCCTTACGGATCATATGTAGAGGCAAGGGGTAGTCTTTTCCAAAAAATCAACGCTCAAAGCTCGAAATACTCAAAGCAACTTGAGTATGGCAGAGGCTTCCTATCATATGAAAAATGTAAGCCTGGCTACGAAGTAACTCAGGCCCAAATAGATGCCTCAGGTCCGATGGATGATTCAAATCCATACTCAGGGTACAAAGCAGGAGACTGTTACGACAACCAGGTTGATGTTGAAACCCCAGGTAGCGTAATAGAAGGACAGCTTAACCAGGTATTAGGAAGTGGAAATAGAAGAATTGAGGCTGCAGACGAAATTGATGAAATCATAAGCGCACTTTTAAATCAGCTGATGAATAAAGCGATAGGAGGATTAAGAGGATTAAGTCAAAAAAATACAACAGGCCAATCATTTTCATCAAACCTATCTACAGAAAAGGAAAAAGGACCATCAAACCCCGGCAATATCGTTACATGTACCACAGATCCTGACACAACGGATGCAAATGGAAATATAATTCCAGGTCAAACAAACTGTACAATGACCCCGCCGAATACTCCTCAACCGAATGTTCCTACAGGAAATACACAAGTATATTGTACGACTGACAGCAGTGGAGTCATGACTTGTGACACAACACCCCCAGCTACAGGAGGGGGTGGAGGAGGAACTCCGTCTGTTGAACCTTCAAGTTTGTATGCTCAAATAGTCTCAGCTAGAGGTAACTATGGAGCCAACCTAACTGCACAGGAACTAGCAGATCTTTTGGCTTCAGTTGCTAGATCAAACAGCGGATGGGGACTTTTAAGTAAAAATTCTGGATCAAATTGTCCTTCTTCTTATGGAAATGTAGCCTGTGATATTTTGTTCCATAGTCCCACATGTACATTATATGATGTACTAATTGATTCTGATCCTCTTACAGGAAAAGCTACTCCGACATGGAGTTTTGCGGGGATTGGTAATAGAAATGACTGGATAGATGTTGGCGCAGGTGGAGCGGGAACAGGACCTTGTGCAACACTAATAAGTACAGGAGGGGGTGGAACTGGAGGAGGCACTACAAATGTTCCTGAGCCTGCAAGTTTGTTGGCAGATTTGCAGTCTGAAAGAGCAAAATATGGAGCAACAATGACCCAGGCAGAGCTCGGCATAATGTTAAATACAGTTGCATGGAAAAATAAGGATGCAGGGTGGGGACTTAGCTATAAAGCCAGTGGATCATTCTGTCCATCTCCTGCAGGGAATATTGCTTGTGACATACTGTACTACAAGCCAAATAATAGTTTGTATGATGTTTTGATAAGTTGGGACACAACCGCAACTCCAACATGGAACAAGTTAGGACCTAACACAAACGGAGCAAGACCATGGATGCCACCAGTACAACCATAATGAAAAGGATATTACTTTACAGCCTGATATTTTTTATAACAATTGGATTGTTTTATCCAAACTCAGTTATTAATGCACAAAACGCACAGTTTCAATGTTATCAAAGTAATGGATTTCCAATACCCCTTGCAGCAATAAACACTCAGCAAGGGTGTGTGTCCCCTAATATATGGACAAATACACCACCATCTGCCAATTTCCAAGCACTTGGCGCACAAGCCCCTCAACAAGTTGCGCCAAAAGAAAAAGAAAGTAGTGATGGATGTTCAAGCTTTATTTCATGTGTCATCGGAGGGGCTTTTAGTGCATTAGCGGGTAAAATTATCGCTCCAATATTTAGTGCTATATTTGGATTGATACAATGGCTAATGTCTTTATGGTTGGGTCTAGCTGGTATAATCCTAAACACTGTACTCAAACTTACAATAATAGATATGTCAAGCAACATTTCCAGCATGAGCGGAATAAACATTGCTTGGAAAACCATAAAGGACGTTACAAATATTGTATTCATATTCCTCTTGGTATATGAAGCAATCCTTATAATACTAAGCATAAGTAGTGTAGGAGAGGTAAGAAAACTTATAACTAATATTGTGATTGCCGCACTACTTGTTAACTTTAGCCTATTTTTCACAAAAGTACTTATTGATGCATCAAATGTAATAACAATCGGAGTATATGAAGCCACTGTGTCATCTGCATCAGGTGGAAATAATTCAAATCCATTGCAATCGACAGGGTATGGTTTATCAGGTGCCTTAACAAATGTTATGGGGCTCCAGACATGGGAAGCAAAAAAACTAGATATGACCGATGTGACAGGAGACTATGGCCCTTTGGTTACACACATAATGACTTCAATACTCTATTTTATTACTGGGTTCATATTCCTAGCAGTTAGTGTAATGTTTGTCATCCGTTACATAGTGCTTGTAATACTTTTAGCACTTTCACCATTAGCCTATCTTGGAACAGCCTTACCTCAATTAAAAAGCAGTTCAACTAAATGGTGGAGTTCGTTGAGGGGACAGCTTCTTTTTCCTCCGGCATTCATGATGATGATGTGGGTGGCTCTAATAATAATGAGTGACAAAAATTTCTTGCTACCAAATACTTCTCTATCTTCTGGTGGAACTATTACAACAGGGAATGTGACTGGAGCAGTAAACATATTCTTCAATTTTGCTTTGGTAATTGGAATGGTTATTACTGCGATGATCACATCAAAACAGCTTGCAACAATGGGGGATGCATATATAGGAAAGATGATAAATGGAACAACAAAGTTTGCTGGAAACTCTCTACTTGGTGGAACAGCGTGGCTTGGAAGACGAGCTGGCGGAAGTATTGCTATGGGTAAATCTACCAAAGAAGAATTGGAGGCTAGAGCAGCAAAAGGAGAGTGGGGGGCACGCGCAAGACTTGCTGTTTCC
>CAYXWL010000019.1:0-21155 GCA_964468795.1 uncultured Candidatus Saccharibacteria bacterium | reverse complement strand
AGATTCTGTAAGAATCGACTCCCCTTTTGAAAATGTATTGGCCCTATCGTCTAATGGTTAGGACGCGGCCTTTTCAAGGCTGCAATCGGGGTTCGACTCCCCGTAGGGTCACAAATTTGCAATGCAAATTGATGCGCGGTTAGCTCAGTTGGTAGAGCATCTCATTGACGTTGAGAGGGTCAGAGGTTCGAGTCCTCTATCGCGCACATGAAAATTCTCTCTATTGAAACAAGCTGTGATGAAACAGCTGTAAGTTTGGTGGAGGCTACTGGGAATCTTACTTCTCCCTCATTTTCCGTGCTCGGAAACGCACTCTATTCTCAAATTGCCATCCATAAGGAATATGGCGGCGTGTACCCGATGCTCGCAAAGCGAGAGCATGCGAAAAACCTCTCTCCTCTTCTTCAAAAGACTTTGAAAGACGCAGGGGCAATTCCGGATACCGAGGCGACATACTCAGAAGAATCATGGAATGAAATACAGGAAATACTCAAGCGAGAGAATGGATTGTATGAAAATTTCCGTGAACTCTTTGGGACCATTTCAAAGCCTGACATTGATGTCATCGCCGTCACTTCAGGCCCTGGTCTTGAGCCAGCCCTCTGGGTTGGCATTAGCTTTGCGACCGCACTTGGGACTCTCTGGAACATTCCTGTCCTCCCTACGAACCATATGGAAGGTCATGTAGCATCTATCTTGATCAAGAATACTGACGAGCGAACAATTGAGTTCCCTGCAATAGCAGTACTCATTTCTGGAGGACATACTGAGATAGTAAAGATGGAGCATTGGGGCAGATATGAGATAATCGGGCACACTGTTGATGATGCTGTCGGCGAAGCGTACGACAAGGTCGCGAGACTCCTTTCTCTTCCCTATCCTGGAGGCCCAGAAATATCAAGATTATCGGAATTGGCACGTGCTGAAGGCTTCCCAAAGATAGCAACACTGCCTCGCCCCATGATTCATTCAAAAGACCTCAACTTCTCTTTTTCAGGACTAAAGACAGCAGTACTTTACTACATACGAGATCATTTCACAGAGAACCCGACTGACATTGAAAAAGCCGATCTCGCTCGTGAGTTTGAAGACGCTGTTATCGAAGTGCTGATGAAAAAAACTAAAGAAGCACTTATTATACACGACGCAAAGACCCTGATCATCGCAGGAGGTGTTATCGCAAATACACGCATCAGAGAGCACTTCGTTCAGTTTGAGAAGGAGTTTTCCGGTCTTACAGTTATAGTTCCCGACAGAGAGCTCGCTACAGACAACTCGCTTATGATCGCCGCTGCAGCATACACAAACATTCTTCAAAACCCCGATATAATAAAGAGAAATTACCGCATAATTGCTCAAGGAAACCTACACATTGGAGGTAGGCAATAGTATTTGATATAATGTGGTATGGAAGTACAAACAGAAAAGGCCCGCGTTATGCGGGCCTTTTCTGTTTGATTATTTATTGAGGTCTATTTCCTTATTGATATCATCAATTTTCTTATTGTTTCTGTACTCGCGATACCAGAAGTACGAGATGACTGCGATGATGATAAGCAAGATGATATTGAGCAATCCGAACGCTCCAACACCCGTGACACATGCTGTCGCCCCATGAGAAAGCTTGCTCCACAACGCGCCGAATGGCCATGTAAAGATCGCCGCGAGTAGTCGTCCGAGCTTCTTGCCTGCACTGAGCACGTTCGCTGTGAGCTTAGATGCGATGCCGGCAGTAGTTGATGATACTCCTGCAAGAGTAGACTGTCCTGACGTGCTTGTTGAGGTTGCCACGCCCACTTCAGTGCTTGTGCCAAGAGAGTTGTTGTAATCGCGTGGGTTTCCGTAGTACTCAGTCGGCGATGGGATGCCGTTCTGCTGCAAGTGTAAAAGGAAATTTCGGAATGTGTCGATCTCGAGCTGTTGCTCAGGAGTTACTGGGAACACCATCTTGCAATAGATCTCGTTTACCTTCTTCTTAGTAAGGATATATGTGAAGCTTGTTGGAGCAGTGTGTCCCCACGGAGTAAGTATGTCCTCCTTGTACTTCCACTGGAACATATTGAGGTACTTGATCGTGGCGTCATCGTAGATACCGTTCACCGGAACATCCGTGTATCCCTCAAGGTCTCGCAAGAATACCTGCAGCTTCAATACCTCTGAAGGATTGTTGTTCCATCCCTTCTTGAGATAGTCATGTAGGTAATAACATGTGCTTGTGCCTGCAACGATTGGACCATTTGATCCGCCGTATGAGCCGACGATAGGTCCATTGCCTCCACCACCGCCACCTCCACAGTTTGTTGTACAACCTCCACCACCACCGCCACCGCCTCCGCCGTTTACATTTGTATCGACAGTTGAGGTGTTGTTTGAGTTATCTGAATCTGACGGCGAGCCAGAGACTGTTACAGAGTTGGTTATCTTCTGTCCGGCTGCAGCAGATTTAATTGTTCCAACGATTGTCAATGTCGTCGTTGAAGCATATGGGAGATCTCCGATAGTCCAGATGTTTGTCGTCGTGCTGTATGTACCAGAAGTTGTAGTCGCTGACACAAGATCAAGGAGTGATGGGAATGTTTCAGTAAGGGATACACCTGTCGCATGCGCTGGACCACTGTTTGTTACTTTTATTGTGTATGTAATCGAATCACCAACGTTTGCCGTGCTTTTATCTACTGTTTTTGTTACAGCAAGGTTGGCTGTTGGTGTTCCGCCACCGCCACCGCACGATGTGCATGGACCGCCATTGATATTCGTATCAACAGTCTTAGTGTTATCTGAAGTGTCGTTATCAGTCTGTGTGCCTGTGACAGTTACAGAGTTCGTCATCTTCTGACCCTCAGTGCCCGACTTTACAGTACCTACAAGCGTGAGCGAAGTCGTCGATCCGTTAGGAAGATTTCCGATGGTCCATACGTTTGTTGTTGTACTGTATGTTCCAGAAGTTGTTGAGGTGGATACGAGCGTGAACTGAGCTGGAAGAGATTCAGTAAGAGTCACTCCGGTCGCGTCTGCAGGACCAGCATTATGCACAGTGATAACGTACGTAATTGTCTCGCCGACGTTTGCATTGGTCTTGTCGACTGACTTCGTGACACCCAAGTTCGCTCCTTGGGTTCCGCCACCACATGTCGTGCATGTCGTAGTGCCTGGATTGAATGTATTGAGAATAACAAGTGTTCGATCATGATTAAATGAATCGAGCACGATTTCTCCATCTGCATTGAGGTTTCTCAAGGAGTCATCGGTTGTTGTCGCTGTGAACAATTCTCCGCTGTATGGATAGAAGTCAAATACATTGTTCACAGGCTGATTATACTGATCATTGTATTTAGGAGTATTCCACTGGCCAGTTATACCCTTTTCTTGTGAGTAATAATAATGTCCATATGGAAGATTGCTTACAGTTACGCATTGCGCGTCATTCGAGTTTAGAATAAATTTTCGATTTGCAACGAAGGTAGCAGCATTCCATGAGATTGTCTGGAGTGTGCTTGAACCGAATGAAGTTGAAGATGCAAGATCAATTGAGAATACCCCGGAAGGAAGCCCCATTGATGATGTGGCAACCACATTCTGATTATTCGCAAACACCTTACAGAATGTGATATGACCTGTCGGCGTCCCACCTCCACCTCCGGTATTATCAACCACCTTGACTGTTCGAGTGACTGGGGTTGCCGCAAGACCTTCCTTGTCTTTTACATTGTATGTAACAGTATATGTACCCACAACATTCGAATTGACGTTGCTTGTTGTGACGATCTTATCTGTGATGTCCCCATCCTCCTTGTCGTATGCCGTAGCGCCAGCATCCATATATGGTGTGCCAACGGTGATTATCGTTGGATTCGATCCAAGAAGGGTGATCACCGGCGCAGTATTGCCTGTCTCTTCTCCGCATCCGCAGTCGATTGGTGAATACGCAAGGATGTTGAGGTTCTTGTCAGCAAATTCGAAAGAGAAGTGAGACTCTGTAGTATGTCGCTCTGTAAAGTAGATCTCGACTATCTGTGAGCCTGCTGTAAGAGGAATCGTTCCAGTCACGGTCTTAGCCTGATGCAAGCCGCTGTTGTCCACGACGAGCTCACCGTCAACGTATACCCACGCATCATCATCTGATGTAAGTGTATATGCATAGTTCCCTGTCGTAGTTGCGACAATCTCTGCAGACCATCGGACTCCGAAGTGGTACTCGTGTCCTTGAGTAGTTTCCTCTGGATATGAATCGAATGGGAAGAAATTATTCCCAAATGTAAGTGTCTTGTCCACTCGGACGAATCGTCCAAACTCATCATTGAACCAAGGAGCAGTGAAATGAGCCTTGTCTCCCAATGGATCACCGTATGCTGTTGCCCACTGATCGTTTGGAAGCTCCATTCCTACAGTTGTCGAAGCGTAGTTGTAGTATGTTCCAAGCCATCCGGGATTGTTATCTGTGATGTCGCAAATATAGCCCTCATCATCAAACCAATTGTAATTATAATCGTGCCAATCATGTCCGTGATGATTATAGTTGCCAGTAGGAACCGTTGCACTCTGGCATCGCGGATCATTCTGCATTCCGTCCATCATGCATACTCCTTCGTGCATTGTGACGACAGGAATGTTATTTGTCTTGAGATACTCTACGATGCTGTTGAGCATTTCAGGGCTTGTTGCGTCAGGGTCGTGAGTGATGGCAACCTGATCAGGAGTTTCTACCTGATGCATGAGAAGGATAAGCCATACATGATCTTTCATGGCCTGATCGATCCAAGGCTTAACGATAGTATTGAAATCAGCTGCACTCGTAGTCGACGCGTTGATATACTGGATTCGTAGTCCGTATCGGTCTGAATTTGGTAGGTTGAATCCTCGCTCAACTGTTCGTGCACCAATGAAGCCCTCGCCTGAGACGATATTCTTTATGTTTTGATTATATGCGCCGTATGGATACGCAAGCGTATCGACAGGCTTGAATCCGATGTCCTTGAGAACTGTTTTTGAAGTAGATACTTCCTGCTGTGCAGTGAGTGGATCAGGAGAGTTTGCCACTTCAGCATCAGGACAGATACCTGTAGCAAGGTTGCAGTGATTCACAGTATGAGCTCCGATCTCATTTCCAGCCGCATTGAGATCCCAGATCTCTCCGGCTGTCATGTAATCATTGTTGATATCGCCTGTTGAAGTACCGATATTCTCTGCTTCTTCCATTGACCCCGTTATGATATAGAAGGAGCCCTTGAGTCCTGCTGCCTTGAGTACAGGGAAAACTTTGTCGTAATTGCTCTGATTTCCATCATCGAATGTCAAAGTGACCATTCCGTACGGGAAGAACTCAGGATCCGCGACCTTAGAGAGCTTTGGACTTGCGATAGAAATCGATCCAACGCTTCGAATAAGGTGGAACACCCGCATTGATGTCGCGTTCGTCGGAACCACAAAATCGAATGACGCTTCAGTCCATCCATTTGTCGGAGATGTGAATGAAAGGTCAGAGTATGTTGTTGTGGCCGCACCAGTGATAGGATCTGTAACGATGAATTGAGCCTCAATGACACCCTCCACATCAGAGCTGTACTTTTCGGAGTAGTGATATGTTCCGTATGGAGTGATTGATACAGCATCTGCTGGGAACCAATCGACGAATCCGTTCGTGAAAGAAGTAACTATTGTCTTTAATGCTTTTGTGTTCGCATCTGGACCTGGAGCTGGATATGACGTTTCTGACGCGCTTGTGCCGTAAGTCGAGTAGTTCCAACCAAGAGGGCTCTGTGGGAACAATGGATCCGGTGAGAATGTTGGATTTGGAAGCAGGTTTGAAGAATCATGTGCGACAGGGTCAGCAATCTTCGTAAGTGAAGGATTCGTAATTGTAAGTGAGCCCACACTTCTGATCAGATGAAACACAACGAGTTGTGTTGCGTGTGCAGGAGCAACAAAGTCAACATGTGATGTAACCCATGAACCGTTTGTCGACTGAATTGTTTGAAGATCGACAAACGCAATGGATGTCGCGCCTGTCTGTGGGTCTGTGATTGTGTACTGAGCTTCAATCACTCCTTCTGAATCAGAAAGATACATATCTGAATAGTGGTACATGGCACCCTCTGTCACAGAGATAGGGTCCGTAAACCAATCAGCAAAACCGTCAGTGTATGATGAAATCGACGTCTTTAAGCCGATTGTGCTTGAGTCCGGACCGACTGCAGGATAACCGCTAACTGCAGTGTTGTTCCCAAATGTTGAGAACTTCCAGTTTGCTGGGACCGTGGAGTTTGCCGGATCAGCTGTGAAAGTTGGGTTTGGAAGAAGGTTGGTTGTATCAGCAAAAACTCTTGCATTATGTGCAGATAAAATACCTGCAAAGATCACGACAAAAAACATTGGCGCGAGTATGGTTTTTTTTGAGAAATTCGATATGAAACTAGCTGTCTTTTTCATAAATAAAACTGTTAATAATGTGCTGTTAAAAATTGTTATGTGCGGTTATCTAGATGTAATCTAGATAAGTGCAGAGTACGCTTGATTTAAAATAATGTCAATAAAAGTTAAAAAATAATTTGTCTAAAATAACCTTATTTTAAGCCATTTTTAAATTATGTCTTTTATAGTTTAAAATATGTCCTTTATGTGTTATTACCTCATTATTTTTAAACTTCTTTTTACATTAACTTGTAAAGGACATCGTAATACTTAGTGACTTTTATAAATCTGAAAGTGGTGTTTAAGACATTTTCTCTACCAAATGCCTGCTTTCTATGATAATGTAGACGCATGAAAGATATTTTCCTTTCTCCCTACAATCCTATAAATACAGAAGGAAGAATTTATGAAGTTTGGGAACGCTCAGGATTCTTCAACCCAGACACAATGATCGAGAAAAAAATCATTTCTCCGGATGCTCCAGCCTTCACCATGGTTATGCCTCCCCCGAATGCGAATGGAAATCTCCACGCAGGCCACTCTCTCTTTATTACAATCGAAGATATTCTTACGCGGTACAAGAGAATGCAGGGATTCAAGGCTCTCTGGCTTCCAGGTGCAGATCATGCTGGGTTTGAGACACAGGTGGTATATGAAAAGAAACTTGAGAAGGAAGGACGATCACGATTCGGAATGGATCCGAAGGATCTCTACAATGAGATCCTGAATTTTACTTTGGAGAACAAAAAGAATATGGAATCTCAAGTCCGATCCATGGGAGCCTCATGCGACTGGTCACGAGAAAAGTTCACCCTTGATCAAGATGTAGTCGAGAAAACCCAGGATACATTTATAAAGATGTATAACGAGGGTCTCGTGTATCGTGGCAAGCGAACCATCAACTGGTGCCCAAAACATCAAACTTCCCTTTCGGACGTAGAGACTGAGTCTGTCGAGGAATCTTCTCCATTCTATTACTTTAAGTACGGTCCATTTGAAATTGGTACGGTACGCCCAGAGACAAAGTTCGGTGACAAGTATGTCGTCATGCATCCGGACGATGCAAGATACGCGGAGTACAAGCATGGTCAGAAGCTCACCGTTGAGTGGATCAATGGACCGATCGAAGCGACCATTATAAAGGATCCTGTCGTTGAAATGGATTTCGGTACTGGAGTTATGACAATTACTCCATGGCATTCCCAGGTGGACTTTGAGATTGCTCAAAGGCACAACCTAGATATGGAGCAGATCATCGACTGGCGAGGAAAGCTCTTACCTATCGCAGGTGAATTTGCAGGAGTAAATATTAAAGAAGCCAGGTCAAGGATCGTCGAGAAGCTCAAGGAGAAAGGACTCTTGGTAAGGGTGGATGAAAACTACAAGAATGTCGTTAAGCGGTGCTATAAGTGCAACACTATTATCGAGCCCCAAATCAAGGATCAGTGGTTCGTAAAGATGGAGCCACTTGCCAAGGCCGCTCTGGAATCTGTAGATAAAGGAGAGATAAGGTTCATTCCTGATAATTATGAGAAGATCTTCCGATATTGGATGAACAACACTATAGATTGGAACATATCCCGCCAGATCGTCTGGGGTATCCCTATTCCAGCATGGTTTAAAGGTGATGAATCAAAGGCAAGCAAGGAATGCCCTGGTGAGGGGTGGACGAAAGACCCTGATACGTTTGACACGTGGTTCTCGTCTGGGCAATGGCCCCTTATCATGACCGGATACCCAGAAGGCAATGACTTTCATACCTATTATCCAACTGACGTAATGGAAACAGGACATGACCTTATCTTCAAATGGGTTCCTCGAATGGTCGTTTTTGGACTCTATCTTTCGGGCAAAGCCCCATTCCATACCGTATACCTGCACGGCCTCGTGAATGACGCTCAAGGAAAAAAAATGAGTAAGTCTAAAGGAAATGTAGTAAACCCACTTGATCTCACCACTAAATACGGCACTGATGCCCTTCGCATGGCACTTATCATCGGAAACACACCCGGTACCGATCTCGCTCTTCGAGAGGACAAAGTAAAAGCCTACAAATTGTTCGCAAATAAAATATGGAACATTGCGCGATATGTACTCTCAAACACTGAAGGATTTACCACGGATTTCACCATAGAAACTCTTGCGGGAACGGATAGAGAGCACGTGCAGGAATTCCACGCCATGATTCAAGATATTACTTTAGATATGGATAATTATCGATTCCATCTTGCTGGAGAAAAGTTATACCACTATATTTGGCACACATTTGCTGATAAAATAATTGAAGAATCTAAAGAGAAATTAAGAAGCAGTGATACTCACATAAGTACGTCAGCGAAAATGACACTTACATACCTGCTTACAACTTCTCTTAAGCTTCTGCACCCATTCATGCCGTTCATTACCGAAGAAATCTGGCAGAACCTCCACAATCCGAGCGATACGCTTCTGATGGTAACAGCATGGCCAAAGGAATAACATGCTTCTATTTATAGAAAAATACCCTTTTGTTCTTGCCTTCATACTTGGCCTTATACCCGCTCTCGTCTGGATGTGGTTTTGGCTTAAAGAAGACGTCCACCCCGAACCAGCGAAAATGGTGACACTCTCCTTCCTTGGAGGAATGCTCGCCGTTTTGTTCGTGCTGCCGTTACAGAAATATATATATGATCTGTATACGTATGAAAATCTTTCTTTTTTCCTGTGGGCGACTTTAGAAGAGCTTTCGAAATTTGGTTTTGCGTATCTTATTGCCCTTCGCTTCAAAAAGGTCGCTGATGAACCTGTTGACGACATTATGTACCTCATCATTTCCTCATTGGGTTTCGTTACACTGGAAAATACATTATTTCTCATGGATCCGATTCAGAAAGGTAATTTTACGAGCACTATTATCAATGGAAACTTGAGATTTGTAGGAGCGAGCCTGCTGCACACAATGTCATCAGCAACAATCGGTATATGTATGGGATTATCGTTCTACAAGAGCAGAATACAAAAAATTTTATACACAGTGAGCGGGATTATAATTGCAATCGTATTGCACACAAGCTTCAACTTATTTATAATTAGAGAAGCAGAGGGAAATATTTTCTTAGTATTCGGTATGGTATGGCTCAGTATCATCGTTTTGCTTCTCTTGTTCGAAAAGGTAAAGCATATACAGAAGACAACCACTCTCTAAGCTCAAATTAACCAACATTATGAAAGATAACCGATCATTCTTTGAAAGATTAACAGGTAGCGTAAACATCGACGACACATACGAGGAGGAGGTGGTACCTGCAAAGGAACCTACAAAACCAGCGGCTTCATCTGCCGATGCATGGTACGATGCAGAACCTGAGGAAGGAGAACTCACTGTCGATGTGTACCAGACCCCAAGCGAGATTGTCATTAAAAGCATGGTTGCTGGAGTAAAACCTGAGGACCTTGATATTTCCATTGCACGGGATACGGTTACCATAAAGGGCAAGAGAGAGACAGAGCGATTTGTAAAAGATGAGGACTATTTTCATAGAGAACTCTACTGGGGTTCATTCTCACGAACTATTATGCTTCCAGCAGAAGTAGATGTCGACGAAGCTGATGCGGTCGAAAAACATGGGCTTCTGATCATACGACTTCCAAAAGCTGACAAAAACAGACAGACAAGACTCAAAGTTAAGGGATAAGATCCTTAAGACAAAAACCACCTGCAGGTGGTTTTTGTTATTTTGTGCCAAGGCCCAGAATTGGTCACAGGTTTTCTGTTCGCCGCCGCTCACAGAAACCCGCGACCCCGCCTCGCAATGTTTTCTGCTGAAAACATTATGCTCCGGCCTTCTCTTCTGCCAAAAGCTTCGCTTTTTGTGCCAAGGCCCAGAATCGAACTGGGGACCTCCTCCTTACAGGAGCTGTACACCTTTTGGGCTTTTTATTTCGCATACTCATAAAAATCCTCAAAAGGTCTTGCGGTTGGGTCCCACCCCAACCTCACCTCTTCAGGCATTACTTCGAATACAGTGGTTTATCTGTGCCAAGGCCCAGAATCGAACTGGGGACCTATTCCTCTTCAGGGAAGCGCTCTACCAACTGAGCTACCTTGGCATATTCTATTGATTCAACTCCTGAAAACTCTTGAGTGCACTTGAAAAACTTGTTGACGCTCCGCTATATGCACCAGTTATCGCATCTACGTACGGCTGAATGAGGTAAAATGCTCCGATCGCTGACCCGATGATAAGCACCCAGTATGCAATACTTATCCAACGGCTAATTCGCATCGATCTGCTGATATATCGCAGCATCTCATTGTTTTCTTCCGAAAGAGCGACAGCTCTCTGTAAGAGCTCTTTTTCCTCTGGTGACATATAGATATACTACCAAAAAACGAGCAAATATCAACCTGAAAAATCAAAACTTGACCCTTACATCCTTCTGCACAAGCACCAATCCGGGCACCAAAGGGAGCCATAAAATAAAGCCTCGCAAAAGAAGCGTGCCTGTCAGCGCAGCTTCAATAGGTACTCCATAGAGTGTGAGTATAAATATGCACCCTGCCTCAAACCCACCGATTCCCCCTGGCAACAGGGTAATAACTCCGGAAATATAGGCTATAACAAGAGCGGCAAATGCTGGTAGTAGTCCTATACCGTAACCTGTGACTTTCATCATTGCCCACAATGTAATTGTATCGAGAAGATATATGCCGACCGTAAATACGGTTGAATACACTAAAATCTTTACTGAATAGAGCCGTTCGTGAGAAACAGATCTTACAACATCCACTCCTTGAGAAATAGGACTGAACCTACTTACCCACAATGGCAGTTTTCTGTGAGGATTTCGTACTACATACTGAATAAGCGAGGGTATGCCCACCATGATGACAGAAAAAACACTTGCGACTATTTGAACTACATGAGGGATTCCATGCGAAAACCATAATACCGCGAGCGCTGATGCAACCATACACGCGCTCGCAAGATAGTGTGAAAATATATCAATAATGAGGGCTTCAAGCGCGACAAAGTCTGGCAACCCCATATGCCTCATGACTTGATAGATCACCACATTTCCCGATACCCCTCCAGTAGGAACAAGTTGATCGACGGTAAGTTTCTCCACGGACATACGCGCCAGATTCTTAAATGAAATCGTATGCCCTGCTTCTTTCACGATAGTCCCCCACACAGCTCCCGCACAAAAGTATGTCCCTACCTGACAGAGGGCTGCCAGCAAGAGCCATTGTGGCTGAGCATGCTCCAGCAATTTTCCAAACTGCTTAATCTCACTGAAATGCACAACAATGAATACAATGAATGCAAAAAGAATGCCGATGCTCGTAAGTAGGATTGTTTTTGGTATTCTCAGTGTCTGAGCTTCCTCGATACCTGGCATATATGTAGTTTATTCGAGTGCAGTATTCTTGAATTAGTCCGAACGCATTTCGCCGCCTGCGGCGGCGAGGAAGTCCCCCCGCGAAAATTCGGAAAGGCGGCGGAGCCGCACCGCTGACAATTTCAAGTTTTTCTTTGGCGGCAATTCAAAATACAAATGCAATATAGCAAAAAACCTACTTCCTTACTATGAGTAAACTTTGCGGAGTATTAATGTCTCGATTATTCGGAAAACCAATGAATTTCTTTCTTAAAATTTTAAATCCATTGTTTGAAAAAAGTTTTTCCCATTCTTCTAATGTTCGATATGTCATAGGAATGTTTACTTTATATCGTTGGGCCAAAACTTTATTCGCAACCCAATCATACACGCCCATGATTTTGTATCTATCTTCTTCATTGAATTTCATAAAGGAATCATGCACTCCAATATCGTTTTCCGGCGAAAGTTCTGTTGAATATGAATCTTCGAGTATGACGAGTTGCGCTCCGGGTTTTAAAACCTTGTACAAATATCCCACATATCTTTCCTGTTCATCGTGCTCCATGTGGTGCAAAACCCAAGTTAAAGTTGCGGTATCTGGCTTTTCTGTAGACAAAAAATCAAAGAAGTCTTTTTCGGCAACAACTTTAAATGTAATTTTTGGATTTTTGAAAAGTTCCCATTCAGGATATGGATGGAGATCAATTCCGGTAATATGTTGGAATTTATTTTCTTCAACTAAAATTTTTGCAAGAATCCCTGTTCCACAACCCAAGTCCAAAACCTCATTAGCAGCAGGAATCTCCGGCACTACGTTATGGGAAAAATATTGCGGCACTAGCCGCTGGAAAAATCCTATTGAGTATATCTTGTTAAGCTCATCTGAATATTTTTCACCAAATTTATTTACTTCAAGGTTCTTTAAATTTTCACAAAGTTCGCTGATAAGATTTTCAGAAAATCCTATCGAGGAAAGACTTGCTCGCAAATTTTTGACCACATAATCATGAACATTTTTATCTTTAAGCAAATCTGAAATCATATGATTAAAAAATTTTCTTCCCTCAAAATTAAAATATGGTTCGAGCCGATGTTTTTCTACGGGTTATTTTGCGGTTTTGAGCGGTGCGGCTCCGCCGCCTTTCCGAATTTTCGCGGGGGGACTTCCTCGCCGCCGCAGGCGGCGAAATGCGTTCGGACTAATTCAAGAATACTGCACCAGATAGGACATTTCAAGCGGTTTTGGTTCGCCTCGCTTCGCTCGGCGACTAATTCGTATTCAATTTTGGGGGTAAAAACGAATTCACGATTTCGCATTTTGGGGGAAGAAAATTTTTTAATCAAAATCATATGAGATACATACTTTACGCACGAAAATCTACCGAAGAAGATGACCGACAAGTCTTAAGTATTGAAGCGCAACTCGTAGAGTTGCAAGAGTATGCCGCCAAAGAAAAACTTGAAATTGTCGCTTCCTTTCAGGAAGCCAAAACCGCAAAAGAACCCGGACGAATGAAATTCGCAGAAATGTTGTCATTTTTGGAACACGGGAAAGCAGACGGAATAATCTCGTGGCACCCAGACAGATTAGCTCGTAATTCTGTGGACGGCGGAAAGATTATTCATTTTGTAGATCGCGGCTTTATCAAATCCCTAAAATTTCCCTGCTTCTGGTTTGAGCCAACACCACAAGGTTTATTCATGTTAAATATCGCCTTCGGTCAATCAAAATATTTTGTAGATAATTTGCGAGAGAATGTGAAAAGAGGTTTGCGGCAAAAAATCAGAAATGGCGTATGGCCCGGTTGGGCTCCGGTGGGCTACCTAAACAACCCTAAAACCCGTGGCATAGATATTGACCCTGACAAAGCACCGAAGATTGTGAAAATGTTTGAGTTGTATGCTACCGGAGCATATACGCTTCATTCTCTCGCAAATTGGTGCAAGAAAAATGGTTTGGTCGGTAATCTCGGCAAACCACTTGTTATCGCCAATATTCAGAAAAATCTACAAAATATTTTTTATCTCGGTCTGATGAAATGGAAAGGGGAAATTTTTGAGGGACAACACGAGCCGTTAATTTCAAAGAAACTTTTTGATAAATGCCAAGAAGTTATGGCAAAGCGTGGAAAAGTGCAGGAAGTTCGTAAACACCACTTCGCCTTTCTTGGCTTACTAAAATGTGCCTCATGCGGTTGCTCAATCACCGGAGAACGACAGAAAGGACATAATTATTATCGTTGCACTAAGAAAAAAGGGTTGTGCCAAGAAAAGCATTATTTGCGAGAAGAGGCACTGACAGAGCAAATTAAGAGTTTTTTACAAAAAGTTTCTTTGTCGAGCCAAGACACTGAAAAAATTTTGGCGGCGTTGAACAACGAACAGGATAAAGCGAGAGAGGACGCACAAAGCAAAGTTAGTGTCTTGAAAGAGCAGTTAGTACAAATTGAGGCAAAACTTCAAAAACTTTTAGACATCTATTTAGCAGACGCTTTATCCACAGAAGAATACGCCGCCAAAAAGCAAAGTTTGGTTTCTGAAAAAATGTCGTTGAACGAGAAAATTACCGATTTTGCGACAAAGGGGCTGTCTTGGCTCGAACCGGCTCGTGAGTTCGTAAAATCCTTGAATCAAGCCGCAAATCTCGTTCAGACAGATAATCTTTCCGAATTGCCAACATTTCTGAAAAACATCGGCTCGAACCATATTTTGCGAAATCGTGAATTCGTTTTTACCCCCAAAATTGAATACGAATTAGTCGCCGAGCGAAGCGAGGCGAACCAAAACCGCTTGAAATTTCCTATCTGGTGCCCCCGGTAGGAATCGAACCTACATCTACCCCTTAGGACGGGACTGTTCTATCCATTGAACTACGGCGGCAAACACTTGCATGCAAGTGTCACATCCCCCACTCTTAAGCAGCAGGAGTCGTTGGTGCTGCATTCTCTAGACCCAATAGCCGTGCAAGCTTTGGCTTGTTATAACCTACCACAACCTCATTATCTATCAAAATGACTGGAACACCGAGCTGACCTGACTTATCCATCATTTCTCTCCTTTTCTCCTGATCTGCAGCCACGTTAAATTCCTCATATGAGACGCCATACGCCTTAAAATAGTCTTTTGCCATATTGCAGTAATGGCATGTTGGAGTTGAGTATATTGTTACTTTTTTCATATATTTTGGTTCTGAATTGATAAAGTTAAACTATTATAGCTCTGTTGATTCCCATTAGCAAACCTAGTCACTTTTTCATAAAAAAGCCTGTAAACTTTGCCCAAAACCCATGCTTCACAGGAGCGGTTGATGAAGACCCATCCTCGTCAACGACGATCACCATATTCTCGTCCCCTTTCGCCACACTGAATTTAGAGCGAATCTCCTCTTCTATTCCAGTCTGAGTCGAGAGCCTGTCGATTTTTGCCTGAAGTTCATTGCTCCTTCCGCGCAACTCCTCAACGCGCTGATACGAGAGATTTTTCATATCTTCGCTCTCCGTTTTTTTCTTGTATACATTCCATGTCGAATGAAATACCATGATCACGAGTACAAAAAGCACCACAAGGGTGACTTTATTGTACATAACAGTCCTCATCTTGCGTTTTTGTTGGAAATCAAGCATTATACTCATTATACACAAAAACCAGGTATGTTATTCCAGAAAAAACACAAAAAGACATTTGAGATAATTTGGAAGGTACTCTCCATCATCATGGTGATAGGCATGATTGTGTTGTATTTGCCTGGACTTTTCAGCTAGCTAAGAGTTGAGGGCAATGTGCGCCATCTTCAGTATACCTTCTTTAGTTTTTGCCACTGCAATGAAACGCTTGCTGTGACAGAATACAGCCTCATCGACCCCGGTAATTCTGACAAGATCATCGTACGACTTGCCCGCCCATGCTTCTGGCAAGTCTTTTCTGTTTGTAAACATAAATGAGTCATTTTGAACAGTCTGCAAGACCCAATATTCGTCATCACGAGGGAATACGACAAACAGGGGCTCGGGATACTGGTCGAGGACCTCACTATACGGAAGATGGGTGTCGAGCACAACGAGTCGTTTATCAGAAGCTGTTGCATACGCTTTTTCCACTAATTCCCGGGCTTCCAGCTTGTCCCGCTTCTTAATGATCTCTCGCCGCAATATCTTCATCGCAAGCTCCACCAATTCCATGAACAGCTTATCCTTATCCACTCCTCCCTCTTTCCATGTTGGCTTGAAAGCGTCAAAAATCATTCCGATATCATACGGATATAAATTTTTCACTTTGGATTCAAGGAATTGAAAACCGTTATCAAGAGCATCAATTGGCTGAACCACCACTTGATCCATCTTCTGAGCTATCTCGGGCGAAGTGATCTGCGAGCCGAATTCTTTCCAGACAAGTCCAAACGAGGCATAATCCACTCCATTATCCCTTTTCCCGGCACCTCCGTGTTGGTGATGATCGAATCTCTTACGTACAGGGTCGTATTCACCCCCCACATCAACGACATAATCAGCCGAATCAATAAGGGCCTTATCCCTTGTTCTTATAACGACGATAGAATGCGTGTTCTCTAAAAGCAACCGAAGTGTCGCAACTGCAAATACATCGTCTGGGTGAAAATTACCGCTGTGCGTGACTACTGTGATTTCGTGAGAGTCCATCCCGAGATTAAGAATTATGTATATGTATTATTTATTTTTAACCTGCAAAAGGTGAAGACTGCATGAGAAACTATTCCTTCCCCCTCTTCAGGTTCCAACTCTTGTGGTAATAAATTACTTTAAGAGCGATGATATAGGCGAAGACCGAAAATGACATAAACGGAATGGTTATGTAAGAGTACTGCGTGAAATACACCTTTGCGCATTCACCGCCCACAGCAGCGCAGCCACCTACCGCCCCAAAGGAGAACCCCCATTGAATAAATGACTGGAATAGTGAGACGATCGCTCCTAATACTGAGAGAGGCACGAGATAATCTATAACTGTTGTATCCTTTCGGTACATGGCAAACCCGACAATGATGAGTTGAGGGTACATGAATATTCTCTGCCACCAACACAAATCGCACGGAGGAAATCCAACAATATTAGAGTAAATGAGGCTCCCGATCACTGCTGAGAGAATTCCCACAAAGAGAAGCTCAAGGACATATTTATGAACAAAATTGTACAAGTGTTTTCGCGAGTCGGAATGAACAAATACGACACCAAGTGTCCCAATAAACAAGATATTCGACACCAAGGTCAAAAAACTGATAATTGACGTGGCATGAGCCTGGATATACATGATCATATCAGTAACAATTATGGAAGTGGGCAACTCAATTTTTCTGAAAGGGCTGAGAGCTCCACTTCACCGGTCACCACTTCGTACCCAGAAGGAGTTGATGTTGGGAAGTACCATGTCGGATACGTGGTGATTCCCTTATCCGTGCAGGCCTGTGTTTGATGCTGTCCATCCGGTGTCGAGCACTCTACATACGGCAAGTATTGAGCAGACTTACCGAATCGAGCCTTTTGAGCCTGGCAGTGAGGGCACCAGAACGCACCGTAAAATACCGCCCCCTTATCCTTAATACATTTTGCCAGAGAATCATATTGACCCGGCTTTCCAGGAGTAACAATAAGCCATACTATACCTGCTACGGCCAAGAGTCCTATAATATAATAAATATACTTGTTCATAATCGTTGTGTTGTTAATAGATATACAGTAGCATATGCTCTCTTTTTTTTCTATGAAAACACGCTTCCCATATACATCATTCCAGCTCTCGTTTAATAGTAGTGATTTTTTTACTAATATCGCTCTCGATCTGATTTACCGCATTTTTTAAAGATTTAAATATCGCCTGCTCTTCTTTAGTCAAGACTCTTTTCTTCTTTGCGGTCTCAAGCAAAAGTATATGCTGATTAATTTCATCTCGCAGCTCCTCGATATCAACATGAATACTGTGCTCGGTAGAGACAATATCTTTATACAATTTCTTTCGAAGAGCTGCTAACTTTCTAAATATGTACAGACCCACATATGCAATAGCTCCGAGCATAACAAGGATCGTTAAGATCATAGATAAATATTCAGTGAACAAACTTCCCTTTTCAGAAATAAACTTCTGCTTTACTACCAAAGGATAGTCATCGGTTGGGTAGCTTCTTATACCCTGAGAATTTGTAGCACGAGCAACAAATGAATATGTGCCCTTCAGGAGAGGCTTGGTCCATACGATATTAAACTGACCTCGATTATTTGCTTTGACTGAATCTTCAGTTACCTCACCATGCTCGTCCTTAATCTGAATAGTTATTTGAGCAAGAGGGTAACTTTGACCGACTATTTTAAGTGTATCCTTCTCAGTCAATTCATTGTTGTATGAATCAACAACCGGAGCATCTATCGCTGGAATATTCACCTCAACTGCTGACTGTCGTATATTACCTGCGTTATCATAGGCCGACACAACAATAGTACGAGTGCCAGGATCAAGCACAGGAAGCTCAATAGGGGTCCCGACCTCAGAAGCAGTGATTTGTGCAAGACGAGTGTTGTCTGATGATACCTCATATCTTGCCATTCCTGAACCAGCATCTGTTGTACTGAAAACTATACGAGGTCGACTTTCACTATCACCCACATCTGCTATCTTCACATTGAAGTCCCTCGGCGCTACTGTGTCGATATTGAACCTATAATGTGCAATCTGGCTCCATCCTTCAGGGGTCTTGACCTGAACATGGAAGTAATGAACTCCATCTTCTATATTTGGAATCTGTTTATTATCAATTGGGGGCTGGTATGTAACTGTTGGATTTGAACTTGGGTTGTTGTCATATAACATTCTCACCGCAACAACCCCTTCACCTGTAGTCCATGAGAAAATTGGTGATGAATTTCTATACCACTTCGACTGATCGGGGTGAGTAGTTGACGTTATAGTCGGCATGCGTATTTCAGAGAGCCGTGGAACACCCGTTTCGAGCTTCTGTTCATTTTTTTCTGAAATTTGTATGCGAGCAGGAATTGTTCGCAACAATACATCTGTCCCATTTCCATCATCTGCCCGCACGGAAGCTGTTGTTGGCGTTACGACGACTTCACCACTCTTTTTTGCCTTGAAAATGACAGTGAGAACCTGCCCACTACTTCCTGTGTATCCAGGACTTGGAACACCCCCACTATAAGAAAGAGTACCATTTGCGTTTGAAAAAATTGGATCTTCAACCCATAAAGTAAAAATCGATCCTACCTTTGAAACTGAAACGATATCGAGCATATCAGAAGGATAACTTAGTTGTGCCTCTGAGCTGTTAATGGCAGTGTTTTCAGAATCAACCACGAGTCGAACAGAAAATGTATCCCCAACATATATGCGCTGGGTCGAGGGTTGAATATTCAAAACTGCTGCCTCACTGTGAATTATCGGCACAACAAGGAGCAGCCCGACAATTAATACCAGTTTATGCAAGCGCTTTTTCATGTTTGGTATGTACATATTTTCTCACAATAACTATGATTAACAATACGCAAACTGCGCACCACAGCACAAACATAAACATGTTCGATCCCCAGACTATCCGAGTAACAACAGTGCCGTCACGATTTATAGCCTTAACAAAGTATATTCCTGATGGCTCATTGCTATTTAATATATAAAAATTACCGGTCGTCTTATAGGTGCCAACAAGACCCTCCTTTATCTCAAAATGGTCTATCCCGGCACCTTTATCTCCCCCATATATGAACATATAGTATCTGCCGCCGAATAAGCTCTCATCCTTCCCTATATCGGCACTAATGGATGAATTGTTTTTTTTCTGATATGCACCGTTTTCAGATCTGCCTATCCGTACTTGATCCTTAGTCCCCCTCCCATCGTTAACATATGCATTTACATTGGATACTGAAATACCATCTGCAGAGTCCACTGTTTCTTTGCCGTAAATTGTAAAGAGTAAGCCACGAGAATTGGGATTGATTGAATCCTGGGTACCACCTGCAAACAAAATTGTATGCTCAGAAAGGCTATATACCGGGAATTGAGTCCACAAGTTCAGCACTGAAGAAGATGTATCTATGCGTGTGACAATTGTATTGACACCCACTTTCAATGCACCTTCGACTACATTAATCGGAAGTGCATCAGGCTCTACTATGACATTTGCTACAAATTCATGAGAGCGTGGATCAGATTTTTTTTCAATAAAGATTTGTGCCGCTTCGGCGCAATACGGTGCGATAACGAATCCGAATATAGTGATTATTGCTGTTAGGATGCGATAGTTCATAGATTATATGTGTTTACCCCATTGTGAGAGAAGAATGGAGAAATCAGCCCCATCGACCCTTCCATCATTGTTTATATCCACCCGCACGTTTTTAAAGGGACCCTTCTTTTTCCAGTATGCAAGCAGTATGGAGAAATCGACAGAATTAACCTTGTTATCAAGATTAAGATCTGCAGTCAGACTCTTTACTATATTTGTTAGTGGTGGTGGGGCAGTAATCACAGCTGCCGGCCCACCCCCTCCTCCACCACCCCCACCACTTGATGGTGGAGTAACAGGGGTATTGGAAACTGCAGTAAATTGAGTTGAGGCACGGGAGGACAAAGAGCCGTAATAGACAACAACCTTGAAGTAATATGTGCCAGGAGACGGTACGGTGGCCGCAAGTGTTGTGTCAAAATTTTCACCAGGGTTGATCAATTTTGCAGCTGATCCATAATAGACATCGTCTCCCCCTCCACAGGCATTGTTCTGGTTGCTCACAACACACCATTCGTACTGATATTCATAGCTCGCAGTACCCTCGTTTGTAATACGCACGTCCGCAGTTATATTGGGAACTATGAGTGATTGAATGCCGGTAATGATCACTTGAGTCGGTGAAGTTGAAAGATTCCAATAATCTGTCGCTGAAAGGGTCTTGCCCGACTCAGGAGTAACAGTTACAGCACCTTCCCATACACCTGCTGCTGCATTGGAAGCTGTTGTGTAAGAATATCTGTAAATACCGGCAGAAACTCGCGTCATACTGACACCGTTTGCCACCACATTTCTATTTGCATCATACAAGGTTATTTGCGGAACACTGAGTGGATCTGCAAGCGATCCATTATTGGATATGTATACTGTCGCAAGATAATTTGATCCTGCAGACGTAGTATCAAAATCAGACATCGTCATGCTCCACGATGCACCCTGTATATCTGACTGAGAGGATAAGTTGCCTCCAGTAATACCTGTGCCTGTAAGCGTTCGTGTCGCACTACTCCATACATCAGCGACAAGCGTGCCGAATGTAGTGAGGGATCGAGAACCGTAGCTCCATACGTTTGCTGGAACTGATAGAAGTGATGATGCAAGTTGAGACACGATCGATGTGGAA
>CAYXWL010000018.1:0-10815 GCA_964468795.1 uncultured Candidatus Saccharibacteria bacterium | reverse complement strand
ACTGGCGAGAAGGTGAACCCCTAACTGGAACTTATCAAACATATCAGGGTGCATAGATTCCACACCGATTGTATTAATCACTTTGCCATCAGGGAGTATATGGGTACCTCCATTAGTTCTAACATGATCCATAACGCTTTCAAAGAAAGCATCATCCCATCCAGCAGATATCCTTTCTGGTTTGGTGAATAGACTATTACCATTTAGAGCAGAGTAAGTGATCTTTGTTCCAATGCTTGTAACAGAGTATCTTTCATACCCACCCTGGATCATACGAAATCCAGAGGCTATTCCTTGAACCTCTTTCCCATAAGCCAGAGCATTGTCGATTATCTTACCAATTCTTCCATCATCCAGCCCTTCTTCAAGAACTTCTGATCTTAAACCAGCACCATACAAGAGATGATCCTCCCCTGCATACTGAATAACAGTGTGCATCTCCTCCCAATCAGGTCTTTTAAGCTTACCAGACCATTTATTACCTTCCCTCATACTCTTGGAACCGAACACTCTTAGATGAGGCATAACATCCATAAGCATATACCACGGTCTTGTACTCCATGCTCTCGCCAATTCAGGTATGGTAGATGGGCCTATCATGTTTAGTCTTACCAGTCCAGTATAACCTTGAACTCTTCTTATCGTCTTACCTAATGTTGTTCCAGCAGTCTTGTCAATGCTTCTACCTTGGACAATAGTAAGATGATCTCTGAGTAATTGCATTTCTCTTTCAACCTCAGAAATAAAAACTCAGGGTAGGTATTTTGTTTGGCCTATGGCTATTAAAGGCTTTGTTGAAAGGCCTATATTCGGATGGGGACAGGAAAGCTTTAATTTCGTATTTAACAAATACTATGATCCGAGAATGTTTGGACAGGAGCAGTGGTTCGATAGGACTCACGACATCTTCTTGGATTGGCTAATAGCTGGCGGAATAGTCGGTTTAATTGCCTATCTTAGCTTGTATGCTGCCCTTCTGTATTATATTTGGAAGAAAACTTCTGGAATAAGCTTGGCAGAAAGAAGCTTGCTAGTAGGCATGGTGGCGGCTTACATGTTCCATAACATATTCGTGTTCGACAATCTAATAAGCTACATCATGTTTTTCTCAGTTCTAGGGTATATACATTCTTTGAATGTGGAAGATAGAGTAGAGACGTCATCTTTCTACAAAGACAAGCTGTCTCTTGAAATGAATTATTATGTTGCTTTTCCTCTAATAGCCATTGCAACAATTGCATGCGTTTACTTTGTGAATGTCCCCGCAATTTCTGCCAACAAGACTCTGATCAAGGCTATGACTCCTCAGGCCGGTGGTGTATCAAAAAATCTCGAACTTTTTAAAAAGACTTTCTCATATAACTCTTTTGGAAATGCTGAAGCAGTTGAACAGCTTGTTCAGGCGGCGGTCAGCATTGCAGGTTCGCAGGCATCTGACAAAGACAAGCAGGACTTTGTTGTGTATGCAAAGCAGAAGATGGATGAAAAAATTGCCCAATCGCCAACTGACGCAAGGTATCTTATGTTCGCAGGCAGTTTTATGAGCAGGCTAGGACAGTATGATGAAGCAATCAAATATTTGGAAAGAGCGCTTGAAGCTTCTCCAAAAAAGCAGACTATTTATTTTGAGCTCGCATCAGCCTATCTTGGAAAGAAAGACACAGCAAAGATGTCAGAGTTGCTAAAAGCGGCCTATGATCTAGAACCGTCATCTAAAGAGTCTCAGGTCTTGTATGCAGTTTCTGCTATATATTCCAATAATTCTTCAGCATTGAAGGAAATGACCGACAAAGTGGGCACAGAGAACCTTATAAATGACAACAGGATAGTTCAGGCATATGCTGCTGTAGGCAACATAAACTCTGTTATCTCGATATTGTCAGTAAGAATAGAGAAAAATCCAAGCAATATCGAAAACTACAAGATGCTGGCGTATTACTATTTAACATTGGGACAGAAACAGAAAGCAATAGATGTTTTGAGAAGCGCCATCACAGCAAATCCGGGATTCAAACAAGAAGGTGAAACATATATTGAACAAATCAAGTCTCAATAAAAAAACAAAATAAAAAAATTAAAAAAATATTTTGCACTCAGCAAAATATTTTTTTATAAAAATTTTTTTTCTTCATTTTTATTTTATGAAAAAAATTTCAGAAGTTATCCACATTTTTATGCAAAAATAATTTTTTTTATTTCTGTATGTAATATAATTATTGCAGGTCGGAACAATGAAATAATTTTTATTTCGTTGCGAAACTTTAAAAAAATAATTTATGTTAATTATTTGTCACAGAATAATTAATAAAAAATATCATGGCAGCAAAAAAGAAAGCAAAGAAGAAAGCAGCTCCAAAGAAGAAGGCAAAGAAGAGAGCTTAATCTTCTAAAGTATTCTTAACTAAAAATCCGCGAGATAATCGCGGATTTTTAGTTTTTGTGCTATAATCCCATCTACTGATTATGTCAATTTTTAGCAAAATCTTCGGTTCAGAATCTGAAAAGACTCTGAAGGAAATAGCCCCAATTGTGGCTAAAATCAACGCTCTTGAGAGCGGTATTTCATCTTTGTCTGATTCGGAACTGAAAGCCAAAACTGCAGAATTCAAGGAAAGACTGTCAAAGGGTGAGACTCTGGATGATATTCTGCCGGAAGCTTTTGCTGTGGTTAGGGAGGCTTCTAAAAGATGCAGGGACCAGAGGCATTATGATGTTCAGCTTGTCGGAGGCATCGTCTTGCACAAAAAAGGTATATCTGAAATGAGAACAGGAGAAGGAAAGACTCTTGTCGCTACTTTGCCAGCTTACCTTAATTCTCTTAGAGGCTTATGAGATCATGTTGTTACTGTAAACGACTACCTTTCAAAAAGAGATGCAGTATGCATGGGAGAAATCTACTCGTTTTTGGGAGGATCGATGGGAATAATCAATCATGAAGAATCATTTTTGTATGATCCGACTCATGCAGAGCTTGATGAGAAGAGAGACGAGGTCGGGTCCTTCAAGGTTGTTAACGAATTTCTAAGGCCTGTTACAAGGAGAGAGGCATATTTGGCTGACATCACTTATGGAACTAACAACGAATTCGGTTTCGACTATTTGAGGGATAATTTGGAGTATGAAGAAGGCAAGTTAAGGCAGAGAGAGCACAATTTTGCCATCGTAGACGAAGTTGACTCTATTTTAATTGACGAGGCCAGAACCCCTCTCATTATTTCTGCCCCGACAAGCGAGTCTGACGATCTTTATGTAAAGTTTGCCGACATAGCAAAGAAACTAGAGAAAGGCGAACACTATACAGTTGATGAAAAGTTTAGGACTATCGCTCTTACTGACTCAGGCATCACAAAGACTGAGGATCTTTTGGGCATTGATAACATATATACAGAAAAGGGAATCAAGTATGTCCATCACCTCGAGACTGCAGTGAGGGCGGAAGCTTTGTACCACAAAGACAAGGAATATGTTGTTAAAGATGGCGAAGTGATTATTGTAGATGAATTTACCGGCAGGCTTCAGCCAGGAAGAAGGTGGTCTGAAGGATTGCATCAGGCTATTGAGGCAAAAGAGAGAGTTTCAATACAAAAAGAGTCAAAGACTTTTGCATCGATCACTTTCCAAAATTATTTCAGGCTATATAAAAAGCTTTCTGGCATGACAGGAACAGCTTTAACTTCAAGCGAGGAGTTCTACAAGGTATATGGATTAAATGTAACTACTATCCCGACCCACAGGCCGATTGCTCGAGTTGATCACAACGACCTTATTTTCCAAACAGAGGCAGGAAAATGGAAGGCCATTAGTCGCGAAGTAAAAAGAAGACATATGACAGGCCAGCCTGTTTTGATTGGTACCGTTTCTATTGAAAAGAACGAGCTTCTTTCTGAGTACCTGAAAGCAGAGGGAATTCCGCATGAGATTTTGAATGCTAAAAACCACGCGAGGGAAGGAGAAATAATCGCTCAGGCCGGAAGGCATGGTGCGGTAACTATTGCTACTAACATGGCAGGGCGAGGAGTTGATGTAAAACTCGGAGGAAGCCCGATAGTTCTGGAGGAATATGAGAAAGTGAAAGCTGTCGGCGGGCTCTTTGTGCTTGGAACAGAACGACATGAGGCGCGACGAATCGACAATCAGCTTCGGGGGCGCTCAGGACGACAGGGAGACCCGGGAGAGACTCAGTTTTTCGTCTCAATGGACGATCATTTGATGCGAGTATTCGGAGGAGACTCAATAAAGAGCCTTATCGGCAGGCTTGGTATTCCAGAAGATGAGCCGATCGAGAACAAGCTCATCACACGCTCGCTTGAGAGCGCACAGGAGAAAATCGAAGGCTTCAACTTCGACGCGCGAAAGCATGTCCTCGAGTTTGATGATGTGCTCAACTTCCAACGAAAGATCATGTATGCGCGAAGGCGAGACATGCTGTTGGGTGCTGATGAAAAAGTGCGCGAATACATCCAGGACATTCTCAATACTGCGACAGAAGAGGAGCGGAAGGTGGTAGAGAACAAGCTCGCTACTGCAGATGCGCAGTACTTCTCTGCATTACGAAAGGTGATCCTGCAGGCCATGGACATGTTCTGGGTGGAGCATCTTGAGGTGATGGATTACATGCGCTCATCTGTAAACTTGCGGGCATACGGACAGCGAGATCCGCTCGTAGAGTACAAACGAGAAGGTTTACGACTCTTTAAGGACATGGAGACATCGATCGGGTATGAGATCATAAAGCTCATTCCTATCATTGAACCGGCACAAGTATTCAATCCTGCGCCAGTACAGGTAATTGAGGTGAAAGAGGAAGGTAGTCCGACATCACAAAGCGACTCATCTACCAAGGCTGCGGCTCCTAAAGACCAGAACGGGGATAAAATCGGACGAAACGATCCGTGTCCATGTGGTAGCGGAAAGAAATACAAAGCATGCGGACTCCTTAATACCGAGGAGCATCAGAGAAGAATGACACAAAAATAGGTATCATTAAAAGCATCCCTGAGGGATGCTTTTAATGATCTGACTAAAAAATATTACTTCTTTGTTATCTTTGACTGGTCGTCATCCTTGAATGCGTTTCGGAAATGTCGCATTGCCTGAACGACATCTTGCGCAAGCTGAGGGATTCTCTTTGAGCCAAAGAGTAGAAGGGCTACAACCGCTATGATAACCAACTCTCGAATGCCAATTGAATCAAACATTGGTGTTTACTATTTGTTAATGCATTAATAATACCAGTTCGTACAATAATATCAAAGGTACAGTCATAATGATGAGGGATAAGCCATCAGTGGGAGGAAGCAGAGAGACGATGATGAAAATGGAGAAATACACCACTCTCCTGCTGCTTTTAAGTGATTCTGGAGACAGAAGATGAAGTCGTAATAAGGCTGTCAATATAAGCGGGAATTGGAAAAGTGCTCCCAGTAGAATGCCAGTAATGATTATTTCCGAGATGAAAGCGCTGATGTCCCAGATATTCGTCAGGCCAAAGCTCTCATTGATATGGGCTAGTGTGCCGAGGGAGTAATACAGAATGCCAAATCCGTACATTGTTCCTAAGAGAAAGAGAATAATACCGAGGGGGATTACATACCACACCATCCTTTTTTCACGAGGTGTCATTGCGGGTGTTACGAAGGAAAACAGGATATATAGTAGCAGCGGTATGGATGCAAGTAATGCAAGAGACAAGGAGAGGTCCACAGTAAGACCCGTCAGTTGGAACGGAGAGGTAGTTGCCATTGTTACTCCAGGGGTACGAAAAAAAATAAGGAAGTATCTGAGTATGTGTGGTGAAAAAAATAATCCACACGCAAACACAAGGCAAAAGAAAATAGTTAATCGGTATAAACTTGTCCTTATACTCTCTAAGTAATGCAGAAATGTGGAAAATTCTGAGGTCCGTGCCATAGCCTACAGTATATCAAACTTATGTGGAAAGATGATCTATTCATGAAGTGGCGAATACGATACAATAAAGAAGTAATTCCCATGTATGCTGCTCCCAAACAAGTATTCTTTTAAGTTGTACAATCAAGAAAAGGATAATGTCTTACCACAAGACGCAGCTTCTTCCGTTTTGAAGAGGAAAAAGAATTCAGAAGAGAAAGTAACTGATCAGGATAAAAGAAATTTTCTCAAGCTTGCCGGTCTCGTGGGGCTTGGGGTGGCAGCGTCATCTGTTCTTCCAAAAAAAGCTGAGGCGTATGTGATGGGTAGTGCTCCTACGTCAAACGTTGTGGGTCTCAAAAATGCATCAAATACGCGCATTAATCCAGCTACAGACGAGAGTGTGCAATCGCTTCTTTCTGGCCAAAGCGTAAATAAGCTTACTACCACACTTACGTCCTCGGGAAACGTAAAAGTTCCTGGGAGTGGAAAGAAGATACGCGTGTACAGTACACGTTTTTCACTTACTGCAGATATGACCTCGGTTTCCTTTAGGTTTACATCGGGAGGGTCAGATTATGAAAAGTACGTATCTCCAAAAACGGGCGGCTTGTATGGTTCAAACAATCATCCAAATTACGTCGAGGGAGGAGTCAATGAGGCATTATACTGCTTTATCAACGGGACAGGATCGGTTCAAATAAATATAGATTATTTAGAAGTATAAATTCAATCATATGGCAAAAAGAGTTATTGAGCACGAATTCAATGGAAATCAGGGTACGGTACCGTATGCTTCTTACGATTCTACAAAGACTGTTCTTGGCGACCTTATAAAGCAATACACAGGTAGTCTCGATACTGACAAATTTGCCGGTCCTGTGAAAGTTGCGGTGGCAAGGCCAAACGAAACTTCTACTGCTGTGCCAGCAGTTTTTCCTCATGTTGTGCGGCGGGCAGCAAAAAGTGGGTACTATTCTACGGGTACTGTTGCTGTTTCTGGAACTGCTGTCACAGGAACAACCACGGCATGGCTGTCCACTGGTGTTCCTGTGGGTGCCCGTATAGGCTTTGGAACAACGAATCCAGCTTCTGTGACGACGTGGTACACGATAACAGCAGTGAACTCCGACACTTCTCTTACACTTCAATCTACTGCTGGTACAGTCAATGCCGGCGCCTCGTACGTCATAGACAAGACTCTCAATATTGATTGGGTCTTTCTGGCAGATAACACTGCAGCCGCTGCCACTCGACGAACGACCCTCTTTACGTTCAACAGGGATACCTCTGTCTTTTCATGGAGAGGGTTTGTGACTCACACCTTTCCAGCAGCAACGAACCATACAATTCGAGGTTTGAGGGCAGTCTATAAGACGTATACCACAGGCACTGTTGCTGTATCTGGTGCAACGGTGACAGGAACAGGAACGACATGGTCTGCTGACAGAATTTTTATTGGATGCAGAATCGGTTTCGGTTCGACTGATCCTACACAAATATCCACTTGGTACTATATAAACGCTGTAACTAATGATACAAGCATAACTATTCAGAACAACGTGACTGCGGCGGGAACCGGAGGTGTGGCGTCCAACTTAAGCATAGATGGAGGAACCGCATACGTTATTGAGGAGCTTGTCATATTGCACGCTACCACAAACGCCACAACAACGAACGGCGGTCTGTTCATGACCAATGCCCTTTCGTTTGATGATTTTGTGAATGCGGGTACGACTATTGCTGCAGCGGTTGCAACTGATAAAGTTAAAGCTGTATATTGGCTTGCTGATGCTGCGACAGTAACTAATACCATTGCTGATGGCTTGGCACTGGATGATTTTGACTCTCGAACGCAACAATATTGCTACATTATCAACAACACTGCCACCCCAAGTGTGTACAAGTATAATTTTCGCAAAGCGCTAACGTTGGCTTCAGGAAAAGATACAACCTGCCTTGTGCTTGCAACAGGAACGCAGACTGTGACAGGTACCGTCTCGCAGGCAAACAATGGTCGAGTAGGCATTTTGTCACATGGTCCTGGTTCAGGAGTAAAAAGCCTTTATTTTGCAACTACGACTCGAGTATATCGAGCCCCCATCTCAGGAATACTAAATGGTTCGACTACGTGGGCTGCTGACAACATGGTGGAAGTGCCTACTGGTGGCACGGGTACCTATCCCGTAACTTCAGCGATATCTTCAGTCGAAATAGCGGATCAGATAGACAGGCTTATAGTGACTTCAACAGGTGCTGCGGGGGTAAGAAGTTATGTGACCAAGTACAATACCAACTCTGATCCCTTTGATCACATATTTGCAGTTGATACGAAGCAGCAGGATCAGTCGACTGCAGATTCCAATTCAGTTGTCCACTTAAATATCCAAGCGGCAGCCCTATCGGTGTGGTCAGAAGCTGGTTTGGTATATATTGCTCGTGCCGGTGCTACATCTCCAGTCAACCAATTGTATGCTGTTCCTCTCGGAGCGGACTGGTCGTATGCGGATGGGTCAGTGAAACAGAGGTTGTATACACCATCACTTTCGACAACAAATGCAACCAAGTTAATTCGTGTGTATTTCAATGGAGCCCAATATCTTGGATTAGGCAATCTGACACTGCCAACCGAACCAGTGAGGATATACTTTCGAACGACAGGCATATCTGACAACACCGGCTCGTGGACCTTGGTCGATCAAACGGGAGACCTTTCTACATCGACGGTTGGCTCTGAGATACAATTCGCGATAGAGTTTCGAACGATAGGTCCGCTGTGTTTGCCAAACAGAATATATAATATTTGTTGTGTCTATGAGGATAACACTACCGATAGTCATTACCAGCCCTCAGTCGGACAGTCATCGATTACAAGTAAGGTATTTGCGTGGAGATTCTCGACGGCTTTTGGTGGGACAGTGCCAACACTTCGAGTACGGCTGTATAATGCAGTTACTGGAGGATTACTCGTAGATGATACAACTGTAAGTGCAACAGGAACATGGGAAAAGTCGACAGATGGTGGATCCAATTGGAGTGCATACAATACGACAGACAAAGGAAATGAGACGACGTACATTCGGTATACTCCTGCGTCACTTGCGGATAATATACGAGTTCGAGCCTTGTTAACTCAAAACTAAACATATGATTCCTATTACTAGAGATCAAAAAGTAGCCGGTAACGACAACTTGCTTGTGTACGCAGTTTCTGGTGACTATGCAGATAAAGATTTAATTGAATGCTATGATCCATCTCTTGGGAACTATCCAACAGCATGTTTTCAGGCGCAATTCATAAAGTATGGGCCAGTTGTCTATCAATTTAACGAGCCAGAAGAGTTAGGAAAAGCATTGATTGAGATCGACCCGCAGTCCACGCATGATTCAGCCGCATTGTACAAGGAAGAAGAAGATCGCAAAAGGAAGCGAAGACTTGGAACGCTGGAGCCTGAAAACCCGGCGCCTGTAGACAGCGGTCTTTCAAAGATTGAACCTCAGGTGGAAGTTCCTGTATCAGACGTCTCTCTCGGAGACACACCATTACCACCTGCCTCAGGGGCAACCAGTGCACCTGAAACGATCGTATCTGATCCACTCATGTCTTCTGACAGTATGGGAGTTACTACTTCCACTCCAGAGAGGATCAATACACCTCAGCCGAGTGTTGGCGAGGTAAGTTCGAGTACACCTGAGCTTTAAATATATGTTATGGCATTAACCGATATACATTTTCAAGAAGGGGAAGGACAGGACTTTTTGATCGAGGCCCCGGCTCACACATACATAGGAGTATTGCTTGATATTGTGATCGAGGCCCTTTCCATACAGTATCCGGTCTCTGAGATACCGCTCGTAACCGGGGGAGGAAATATATTTATTATGTCGGAATAACCATGGGATCATCTCTTCGAAACAAAAGAATATTCCTCATATTGGCCTTAATGATATGCACCCCATATGTGGTCTTTGCAGAATATGATAAGTATCCTCCGAATTTTGCAGTTACCATTGGCGAATTTGTATATAATGATGATTTTACACCTACGACTGACGACTGCACACTGACCGTATCCAACCCATCAGGATCAGTTGTCTTGAATGCGGTGACAATGAATGACCAGGCCGATGGGTGGCATTATTATACGTTTGCCCCGTCGGCAATCGAGGGTACGTGGCCTGCGTTTATATCGTGCGGCTCGTCAGGTGCTGGAACGCTGATAAAGCAGGACAAAACGTTCATCGTTACTTCCTCGCTATCAACCACAAGCATTGCAACCGCCGTGTGGAATACTGCCACATCGAGCGCAAATAATGCCGGTACATTTGGTGCGCATATAAACAGTACCCTGAATGCTCCTGTTGCCGCTGTTAATACGAGTATTACAAGTCAGATTTCAAGTCTTCCTTCAGATATCTGGTCGTATGGTGGAAGGACACTCTCGTCATTCGGCACACTTGTTGCGGATATCTGGTCATATGGCTCACGATCGCTCACAACAATGGGTACCCTTGTAGCTGATATTTGGAGCAATGCTACTCGTACCCTCACAGGTTCTAGTCTATCATCAGGCTCGCTTGCGACCCTTTCTGATATTCAAACTGCTTCATCAAGCGTGACATCACAAGTGAACTCAAACACCAATAGTCAGGTTGGGAGTCTCTCCGGTACAATCGCAACGGCTTCCTCCTCAATAGCCTCAGTGGTAAACGGTAATACTAATACCGTCGTTGGCACCGCCTCTTCTTCGCTTGCGGCTGCAATCACTGTCGGCACCGTAGCAGTCAATTCAAATACGAATACAGCAATTTCTAACGCTTCCACATCGATCGTGTCTCAACTTGCATCATCACTTCTATCAGTTCCAGCAAACGTATGGAGCTACGGTTCTCGATCCCTCACTACATTCGGCACGCTTGTCGCTG
>CAYXWL010000017.1:0-1044 GCA_964468795.1 uncultured Candidatus Saccharibacteria bacterium | reverse complement strand
GATGTTGAGTTGTAGCCTGTGTTAGAAGTGAATGGGAATGAGAATGTAGGAAGGCCTAGTGAAGATGTGGCTGTTAGAGTGTAGCCTCCTGCTGAGTTACCTACTAGTATCTGTCCGTATGTTGGAGCAGATGTTAGACCTGTTCCTCCGTATAGCACTCCAATAGATGTCGTAGCAGATACTGTTCCTGCGTTTGCCTGTAGAGGGCCGTTGAGTGAGCCGATTTTTACGCTTCCATTTAATGTTAGAGCTCCATCAAACTGTGACGCGCCGGTTCCAACACTCAAGCCTGACCATCTCCTAGATCCAGTACCAAGCCTGTAGTTAGAGTTGTTGTCCGAATATGGAGCTAGAGTTGCCTGCCATCCCAACTGGAAGTTTCCTGTAAGCTGGACATAAGCAGAGCTAAATCCTCCTCCATTAAACTGGATTGCCCATGGATTTACTGTGTTTTGATCAATTACCAAAGCTGCTGTATCTGTATCTGCTGCAAGAATATGCAATTTTCCAGCAGGAGCATTTGTTCCAATACCTGTGTATCCAGTAGACAGATCTACTACCAAATTATTTGTACCTACCACCAAACCGCCTCTTAGAGTTGATGTGGCAGTGCTTGTTGTTGCTAGCAAATTACCAACTGTAAGCTGTGTTCCAGTAGCGATTAGATTACCTGAGCTGTTTGTTGTTACAACTGAGTTTGCAGGCAATGATGCAAGTGATGTAAGAGGTACATTTGAAACAGTAAGTGCTCCAGATGAATTTGTAAGTCCGCTTCCGAGTAAGCTATTAAATGATGATCCATTTATTACTAAGTTTGTTGTTGATGCAATATTAAATGAAGAGTATGCAGTTGACGATGAGTAGCTCCATGATTGCAATCCTGTAAAGACATTATTTGTATACGTCTTAGGTATTGTAGTTGATGCAGCAATGTAAGAGTTTACATTTGTATCTCCATATGTACCTACACACGTACCATTCACTGCATAACATCCATTTGTAATGTTGAATCCAACGTTAGATGTAGATGTAGCCTGACCTACA
>CAYXWL010000016.1:0-1100 GCA_964468795.1 uncultured Candidatus Saccharibacteria bacterium | reverse complement strand
TTTGTTGTACCAAAACCACCTAGAGCAATCTCTATCATTGATGTGGATGTTGTAGCTGTACCAGCTACTGTAGTAGATGAGATGTAGAAGTTAGTACCATCGTTTCTGAATACTGTCTGTGCTAGTCCTGCTCCGGATGAGAGTGAGAGCTGAGGGGCTGTAGCAGAATATGATGTGAGCTGATATGCAGGAGAGGTTGTAGCTAGACCCAAAGAGCCATTAAGGTAAGATTTGGCAGTCGCAGATGAGTAGATTGCGTAGTTTGTTGAAGAAGCTGGGACGTTAATGATGTATAGACCATAGTTTGAGTTGGCTCCAGTTACCTGAGAATATAGACCATAGTTTGCTACAGCTGTGCCGGTGACACTCGTCTGAACTCCGTACTTCTCCGTGCTAGCTACTGTACCTAGTCCATCTGTGAGAGATGAGTAGATGCCCTTCTCAGTTACATAGTCGAGAGAACCTCCAATAGTTCCAGTAAAGGATGGCGATGAGTTGATGCCTGTCAGGTTC
Organism: uncultured Candidatus Saccharibacteria bacterium; assembly: GCA_964468795.1. Taxonomy (GTDB): domain Bacteria; phylum Patescibacteriota; class Minisyncoccia; order Phycocordibacterales; family DATDWN01; genus C7867-006. The sequence continues at coordinate 587 of CAYXWL010000016.1, read as the reverse complement.
ACTGTTCCAAAGAAGTTTCCTGTTGTTCCTGAATATACTGGTCGAGAGATGATACCTGTCATTGTTGGGCTTGAGTTTGTCACTGAACCAGATATGTTTGGGTTAACATCAATACCGTATATGTTTGGTCCACCGGAAGATATAGCACCACTGTATATAAAGTCATTGAGGAAGCCTGTTGTGTTCTGGTTTGATGCAGACTGGTTGTAGCTTAGCCTCATTTTTGCAGTAGATGGTATTGTGCTTGTGCCAATTCCGATATTTCCCAGAGCGTCAACTAAGAAGCTTGTTCCTGAAGATGATCCGATTGTAAATGCAGGAGATCCGGCTAGTGAGTTAACTGATAGCTGTGCCCATGGTGAGGTTGTGCCAATACCTAGGAATCCAGATGATGTAAATGTTGATGTTGCAGAAGATCCAAATGCAGCATAATTAGCAGAGAAGCCTGTTGATGATGCATTACCATTTAGGAGTACTAGTGATGTTGTTGCTGACTGCCCTGCTGCTGGATGTGTGAATGCGTCATATGATGTGAGGAATCCAGCGTCATTGTTAAACCATGACAGCTTCACTGATGATGAAGCGAT
>CAYXWL010000015.1:0-4945 GCA_964468795.1 uncultured Candidatus Saccharibacteria bacterium | reverse complement strand
GGAAACTCTCTACTTGGTGGAACAGCGTGGCTTGGAAGACGAGCTGGCGGAAGTATTGCTATGGGTAAATCTACCAAAGAAGAATTGGAGGCTAGAGCAGCAAAAGGAGAGTGGGGGGCACGCGCAAGACTTGCTGTTTCCAGAAACAGTTTTGACTTGAGAAAAGTACCTGGAGGCGGTGCAGCTTTTGAATCTATGGGTGTAAATTTTGGAAGCGGTATACCATTTAATCCAAAAGCTGGTGAAGGAGGTCGGGTTGCTGAAATAGATCAAAAGAAAAAGGATCGAGAGTCTGATATGGACACAGTTATGTCTGGTTATGTGAAAAAGAGAGATTGGAATGGTCTTAGCACTTACCTAAAGACTGGAAAACCTGCAATGATGTCTGACACGGAATGGACAGAGAGAAAGAACTACATATATAGAAAACTTTCTGAAAGAGACAAACAATCTCTGGACAAGGCAATTGCAGATCCTGCAATGACTAAAGATCTTAGAAAGAAAATATCTATCGATGAGAAAATCAAGCTATATGCTTCTGATATTGATCCAGCAACAGGTGATAAAGATTGGAAGAATTTTGTTACAACTCTTTATGACGAAGAGAAAACTAACGGCAGGGAAGATTATGTATACGAGAAACTTAGCTCAAGAGACCGTGCTGACTTTGAGGATGCTTTGAGAGATGTCAGAACAGCTTCTGGAACATCGCCTGCAGACATCGATACAGAGATTAACAATCTTCAGAGAAATCTATCAAATGAAGATAGGGATAAAACTAAGGAACAAATCAGAAAGGTAAAACTACAAAAAGCTCAAGATGCAATTATTGATAATATTGAAAACCATTCAAGCGGAGGAACATTGCCGGCAGGTATTTCCCTTGAGAACGAAATGAAAAAACTAAACGCAAAACAAGCAAGATATCTAAGTGCAAGAGCGCTTACAAATACAGATGTTATAGAAAATTTGTCTGGTCAACACCTTGCTGACATAATTGCAAACAGTGACGAACTTGATGATACTATAAAAGCAACAATAGTAGGAATTGCAAATAATCCCGCTGCTACTCATCCAATGGCTGCAAAGCAAAGAAAATACTTCTCACAACCAGCCGCATCGGCTCTTTGGGGAATACCTTAAAATATATGCCAACTAATTCACAAATTTTTGATGCTTTTAAAAAATTAAGTCAAAGCAAAAGAGAGCTTGTTTCTTCAGAGTATTTTAGTGAATACTGCAACAATATAATAGGCTCTTATATCACAGATGAGAGCATTAAATTAAAAGCTGTTAAGTTAATTACTTATTTGTTTCTAGATCTAAAATCTGAATCTGATTTTATTTCTGAAGTTAAGGCAGTATGCGGGCTGTCCGAGGAGAAGTCTTCTGCTTTATACAAGGAAGTGAAAGGAAAAATACTCGATAATGTAGACAATGTATATCTCTTACACTTGGATAATATAAAAAAGGAAGAGGAGTCGGAAGGAAGGGTGTTTGATGTGAATGATTATCTGGAAGAGAATGGAATATATATAGTTAAACCTGACTCAAGCACAAATCAGTATAAAAATAATAAGGAAGTATCTGAGAGAGTAGATTCTTTGTGTCAAAAATATGGCTTAAGTGAAGACCAAAAAAATCAGTTGTATAGTCTTATTTCATACACCAAACAAACTCCTCAAGATAATGAGATATTATCTAAAAAAATATCTGAAACTCTGGCTATTTCTGAGATTAAATCTGATCAGATTGCAGAAGAGATAAATGTAAAAATAATCAAGCTTATTTCCCAAGCTCCAAACACCAAAGAAACAAAGAATATTATTGCTCCCCCAGAAAATCTTCCTGTAAAAATTGAATCTCCTACAGTAGAAACAAAAGCACCTACATATAAAAAAGAAGAAGTGAGTATTCCAAGCTATACACCAAAATCAACTACAAATATCTCGCAATCTATATCGTACGAACCTATTCAAAAACCAATATCAGTCCCTCGGTTTGACATGAGCATAGACATAGAAGAATCTAAAGTTGAAACTCCTAATATTAAACCATTTCAACCGATCAAAAAGGTTGAGACACTAAATATAATAGAAGCAAAACTCAATAAGCCTACATCTGGGATTACAGAAGAGAAAAAAGGGGAGATGCCAAACACAAAATATACTGTGGATCCATATAGGGAACCATTGGAATAGACAGAAAGTTATATAGTTAAATAGCTAGCGAGTTAGATAGTTAAAAAGTAAAATGAGAATTGAAAAGTTTGAAGATATAATAACGTGGCAAAAAGGCAAGGATTTAGCCGTTGATATATATAAAAACTTTAAAGGATGCAGCGATTATAGCTTTAGAGATCAAATCCAAAGAGCTGTAATAAGTATTTCCAACAATATAGCTGAAGGGTTTGATAGAAAAGGAAATAGAGAATTTAAGCACTTCCTTTATATATCAAAAGGTTCATGTGCAGAAGTCAGGTCTATGCTTTACATTGCTTTAGAGTTAAAATACTTAAATACTAAAGATTCAGAAGTTTTGATTTATAAAACCGAAGAAATTTCAAAAATGCTCTCTGGATTTATAAAAACTTTATAACTATTTAACTGTCAAACTAATCTCCATGCGATATCAAGTACCACAATTTATAGAAGTAGAAGATAAGGTTATTGGACCTCTTACTATAAAGCAATTTTTGTATGTTGCTGGGGGAGCGGGGCTTTGCTTTACCGCATACACATATTTACCAGCCATTATAGCGATAATAGTTATTGCTTTAGTAGCACCTCTCTCAATGGCATTGGCCTTTTATAAAGTAAACAACAAGCCTTTTATTGATTTTCTTGAATCAGCTTTCATGTATTACACAAAAGGAAATCTCTATATATGGAAAAAACAAGAAAAAAAACCAGAAGCGGTAGTCCAAAAACAAGAGGCTCCAAGACAAGTATTCGTACCGAGGCTTTCTGAAAGCAAATTAAAAGAACTTTCATGGTCACTTGATATAAATGAGAACTTGAACCCACTGACTGGAGATAACGGAAAAACGACGCGATAGCGAGTTAGATAGTTTAATAGTTAGATAGTTTAATAGTTAAGTAGTTGGAGAGTTACAAAGTTTTAATGCTATAATATAATAAACACAATAGCTGAATTATCTTTCAAGAACTTTATAACTATCAAACTTTTCAACTAGACATGCCAGTTTCTTCAAAAGCAACACAAGAGTTCGTCCCGATAAAGGAAGTGCGAGATGGAATCGCCATTTTGAAGGACGGGACAATGCGAGGAATTGTGCTTGCCTCATCTCTTAACTTTAGCCTGAAGTCAGAGGACGAAAGAAACGCTATTATCATGCAGTTTCAGGACTTTTTGAACTCGCTGGATTTTCAGGTGCAGATAGCAATCCAATCAAGAAGACTCGATATAAGGCCATACCTAGCCCTGCTTGAAGAGAGGTACAAAGAACAGACAAATGACCTCTTGAAAATTCAGACGCGAGAATACATTGATTTCATAAAGAAGTTTACAGAGTCTACAAACATCATGACAAAGAGTTTCTTTGTTGTTGTGCCTTATGATCCCGCCTTGTTAGACCTAAAAAGCGGAATTTCTCCGACAAATTTGTTTAAAAAGAAAAATACTGAGGAAGAAACCAAGAAGAAAGAAGCTACTTTTGAAGAAAACAGGACTCAACTTGAGCAGAGGGTAGCAGTGGTCGAGCAGGGATTATCAAGATGCGGTGTCAGGGTAATAAGACTTGGAACAGAAGAGGTGATAGAGCTGTTCTACAAGGTTTTCAACCCCGGAGATACAGAAAAACCAATAAAAGCATAACATGGGAATATTTGACTTTTTAAAACCAAAAAAGGAAGAACAGCAGATATCTACTATTCTGCCACAGTCAATTTATGAATCAGGAGCTTTGGAACTGAAGGATGTTATCGCACCTGCGGCACTAGAGGTGACTCCAAAAAATGTCCATCTAGGTGAAAAAATACTTAGAAGCTTCTTTGTAATTTCTTATCCTAGATATCTTACAGAAAACTGGTTTGCTCCGATAATTAACTTGGACAAAATATTTGATATTTCTATATTCATTCAGCCAATTGAAACAGCCCAAGTATTAAGAACATTTCAAAAGAAAGTAGCAGAAGTTCAGAGCCAGATAGCAACTAGGGAAGCAAAGGGTTTGGTTAGGAACCCGATGCTCGATACTGCGTATCAGGATCTGGAAAATTTGCGAGATCAGCTCCAGCAGGCACAGGAAAGATTATTTGATGTTGGTTTGTACATAACAGTTTATGCAGACTCGGAAAGCGAGCTGGACAAGATTGAGTCAGAAATAAAATCAATCCTTGAAGCAAAGCTTGTTTATGTAAAGCCGGCACTTTTCCAGCAGGAGCAGGCTTTCAAAACAACAATCCCTCTTGCAACAGACGGACTGCAAGTTTTCAGTAAGCTGAACTCATCTCCACTATCTTCGCTTTTCCCGTTTGTTTCTTTTGACCTAACCTCTGACAAGGGAATTCTGTATGGAATTAACAGACACAACTCTTCTTTGGTACTTTTCGACAGATTCTCCTTGGAAAACTACAATTCTATTACTTTTGCAAAATCTGGAGCAGGAAAATCTTTCGGAACAAAGCTTGAAATCCTTAGGACGCTGATGTTTGATACAGATGTTATCGTCATAGACCCTGAAAGGGAATATGAATACCTCGCAGAAACAGTAGGCGGAAGATATTTCAATATATCTTTAAACTCTGAGCACCACATAAACCCATTTGAGCTTCCGACACCCGGAGAAGGGGAGTCATTCTCTAATGTGCTGAGGTCAAACATCATTAACCTTGTTGGTTTGTTTAGAATAATGATGGGAGGGCTTACTCCGGAAGAGGATGCCATTATTGATCGTGCCATTACTGAAACCTATGCACTGAAA
>CAYXWL010000014.1:0-96581 GCA_964468795.1 uncultured Candidatus Saccharibacteria bacterium | reverse complement strand
CTAACAGGAGGCTTTGCATATACAGGATCAAATGGATTGGTACAGACAATTGCATCATCATCAGTGAAGCTGTCATGGTTTAACAATGATGCTGGGTTCCTCACATCATATGACGCATTCACACATCCAGCAGCAGGGCAGAGTGCTACCACATCACTTGTACTTCTCAACGGTCAGGCTTCTTCAACACAACTCTCAGCCTACACTGCATACTTCGGAGGAACAGCAACAACAACAATTGATGCTACAGGCAGGATCACATTTGCATACTCATCATCAACTGCATACTCATCATTCCAGAATTCATCTACAACAGTAGCTTCAATCGGTACACTTAACCTCCCATCATTTACATCTGGATTCCTAGGTGTGGGTTCAAATGGTAACACCTATACATTTGCAACATCTACAATCAAGACATCACAGCTTACAAATGATGCTAACTTTACTGTCTTCCCATTCACATCAAACACAGGCTACAACTCAACATCTACAGTCATCGGATTTACAAGTGGAATATTCTCACTATCATCTACAACTCTAAACGGAACAAAGCTTTCTGATGTAGCACAAGGTTTTACGTATACTGGATCAAACGGATTAATCTCATCTATATCAACATCTACACTAGCTAACTACATTCTTCCATTTACATCATATGGGGCATCTACTTCTACAGTTCTAGGCTTCACAGGTGGTCTCTTCTCTACAGCATCATCAACCTTCTCATCATCTCTCTACCTACCATCACTAACACAAGGATTCGCTTACACAGGATCAAATGGACTCGTCCAGACACTCTCAACCTCATCACTTGCATCACAGATCTTCTCAGCAACAACATTTGCTGCTAACTCAATCATCACAACAAATGCATCTGGTAACTTGATCGCTACGGGTACACAGCTTACGGTAGGTAATATTATAGGTACAACTACTGCAACATCATACTTCTTGGGTAATCTTGGAGTAGGAACAACTTCTCCATATATGAAGTTTGCTCTTGCTGGCAATTCAATCTTTGATTCAAACCTAATTCGATTTGGCTCAACATCCGCAGCAACTCTTACTCTTGATTATGCTGCTCGAGCAACAACAACAATAAAGGATGCAACTCCTTTCTCATGGACAATCGCAACTTCGACAACAGCTACACCAATATTCCGAATCGACACCACAAGTGGCAAAAAAGCAACAACGACAATCGTGGGTGGGCTCGATGTTGATTCTGGTGCGATTTCATATGATTATTCATCTGGCATTACTTCTATCGACAACCTCAACCTCGGATCCCTCAACTTTGATACGGATGCAGGTATCGTCTCATGGATCGATCTTCCAGTTGCAACTACTACAGCAAATATAATTCAGTCATACACGGCTCAGCTTGATGGTAATCCGCTTCTAACACTATTTGGTCTTACTGATGGAGCAGGGGGAGTAAAGAATCTTGGGGTCGGTATCGGTACGACAACTGTTTCCAATGTTTCGGCTCTTACAATTGCTTCTTCAACACAGTCTCAACTCTCACTTTCAGCAGGAGCAGGCATCGCACAGTGGGCATTCAGAAATGCGGGAGGCAACTTCTACCTTGCAACTACTACAGTAGATGGTCTTGCCACAACATCTACATCAGCGTTCTCTATCTCGGGCTCAGGCTTCGGAACAACCACACTCTCAGGCCTCAACATCTCAGGATCAGCAACATCTACATCTAATGTTGGCTTCAACATCACCTCTGGTTGCTATGCTGTGAACGGCACATGTATAGGTACTGGCTCATCATCACCATTCCCATTCACCTCACAGGTAGGCTACAACTCAACATCGACAGTCCTCGGCTTCACAGGAGGACTCTTCTCGACAGCATCATCAACCTTCTCATCATCTCTCTACCTCCCATCGCTCACACAAGGATTTGCATACACAGGATCAAATGGTCAGCTCAGCACAATCGCTTCATCATCAGTGAAGCTGTCATGGTTCAACAATGATGCCGGGTTCCTCGCATCATATGACGCATGGTCGCATCCAGTCTTTGGCTTCTCAGCTACGACATCATCACTTGCTCTAGGCACATCAACGCTCTCTGCTGCAAACCTAGCAACACTAACAATTGGATCATCTACAGCATCACAACTCTCACTTTCAGCAGGAGCAGGACTATCACAATGGGCATTCCGAAACGCAGGAGGGAACTTCTACCTTGCGACAACTACTGTTGATGGCCTTGCCACAACATCAATCTCAGCCCTCACCATTCTTGGATCAAGTGGCAACGTGGGAATCGGTACAACAAACCCAACTTCAAACCTCCAGGTGTCTGGAAGTGCATACGTTGCTCAGGGTTCAAGCGAACTTAATATCAGCAACGCAGCGGGCGCATATATAGATTATGGAACGAACAATAAGTTGTTCTTTGGGAATGCTTCATATATGACAATGTCTGGCACAAACAACTACATTGAGAACACGAACGATGATGGCGTGTTCGAAATCAGATCAACAGGTCTTCGAGGCGCACTTGCACTTAAGGCTACTGGCTCAACGAATCCTGCCATTACATTTACACTAGGCAGCTTTGAACGAGCACGATTCGATTTGAACGGCAACTTTGGTGTGGGAACCTCAACACCTGGTTATGTTCTTAACCCATATTCAGCATCAAACCCACAGCTCGCACTTTCAGCTGGAGCAGGCTTGGCACAGACGGTCTTCCGAAATGATGGATCAACACTGTCTATCTCGTCAACGACAGTTTCTGGAACAAGTATTACCTCGATACCAATGTTCAGTGTTGCTCTCGGTGGCTTCGGAACAACTACACTCCGAGGTTTGAGTATTGTAGGCCAGGCTACTTCGACATCTAATGTAGGATTCAACATTACAAATGGATGCTATGCGGTGAATGGTACGTGTGTAGGTGGAGGATCATTTACTAACACTCTTGCAAACGGAGGTACAGCTACAACGACATTCTACAGCGGAGGAATAGTATTCTCTGACAGCACAAAGCTCACCCAGTCATCTGCAGTAGCAAACTTCTTCTGGGATGAGACAAACAAGCGACTCGGTCTTGGCACATCTACACCGTGGGCAAAGCTCTCGGTAAACAACATCGCGGGTGAGCCAGCATTTGTCATCGGATCATCAACAGCAACGTCGTTTGTGGTTGATGCAAAAGGTAATGTGGGAATTGGGACTACAACAAACTCACTTAATTCAAGATTCTACGTAGATAGCTTTGGTCTTGATACAGGCATCAACACGACAGGCAATATAAACAGCTTCTTCCAGATAAACGTACAGAACCTCAATAGCGGTTCAAGTGTTTCTTCAGATGTCGTAGCTACCGCAAACAATGGTTCACAGACAACGCACTATATAGACATGGGTATAAACGGAGTCAACGGTGGAGGAGTTCCATATACAAATGCAAATGAAGCATACCTCTATTCAATAGATGATACGCTCAATATCGGCGCTCTCGGATCTGCTGCACATATTATTTTCCACACAACAGGCGGTACATCTCCAGTAGAGAGAATGCGACTCACATCAGGAGGTCTCCTTGGTCTTGGTACATCAACTCCATCATTCCTCAACAGTTTGACTATCGCCACGACAACAGGCAACCAGCTCGCCCTTTCAGCAGGTGCAGGACTTGCACAGTGGGCATTTAGAAATGCAGGGGGTGATTTCTTCCTTTCAACTACCACAGTGGCAGGAACAGCTACAACCTCTATCTCTGCCCTTACTATCTCAGGCTCAGGCTTCGGTACGACAACAGTACGAGGTCTCAATATCTCTGGATTTGCTACTTCGACATCTAACGTAGGCTTTAACATCACATCTGGTTGTTATGCGGTGAATGGAACATGTATTTCCGGAGGGGGAGGCTCACTTTCAATCGGTTCATCTGTAACTTCTGGTACTACAGGATCAGTTCTCTTTGTTGGCGGATCAAACGATCTCCAGCAGGACAACTCTAACTTCTTCTGGAACAACACCACAAAGCGACTCGGTCTTGGCACCACAACTCCATGGGCAAAGCTCTCTATAAACAACATCGCGGGCGAGCCAGCATTCGTCATCGGATCATCAACAGCGACGTCGTTCATTGTCGACAAGAATGGGTATGTGGGAATTGGGACAAGTACACCGTTTGCACTTCTCGATATAACTCATAGCATTGACACTGCTTCTCTTGGTTCAGAAATGATCACTAGTGCAAACGATAGAACATTTGCTGGTGCGGGTAATTGGACTGGAACAAACTGGTCAGTTTCTGGCGGTCATTTAAATTATTCTGGAGGAGGTACTCCCGCCACACTTACTGCAGGTAATTTTACTGCTCCGGTTGCTGGACATGTATATCAGATATCTTTAACAGCAGGACAATCAACTGGTGGATCACTTCAGATCAGTTTTGGAGGCACTAATTCAGATTACTTATTTGTTGGTCAAAGTAGTTCGGTTGCTCTAAAAGTAACAATCGAAGCTTCATCAAGTGGAGGCGATTTGACAATAACAGACGTTAATGGATGGACGGGTTACGTTGATAATGTTTCTATTAAAGAAGTAACCCAGCGTTCACCTGTACAAGTTGTTCGTGATTACAATGGAACTCCAGATTTTGAAATATACTCAGGAATAGCGAATGGATTCTATAGTACATTTGTTGGACAGAATTCAGGAAAATCAACGTTTAATTTTGGAGCAGAGTCAAATTCTGGATTTGGAGCATATGCATTATATGCAAATAATACAGGCAACAGAAACTCAGCTTTCGGTGCATTTGCACTGAAAAATGTTGTTGATGGGTCAAACAATACCGCAATAGGTTATCTAGCCGGAAGCCAAACCAATGGTTCGTTTAACACTGCGATTGGTTCGGTCGCAATGTCGAACTCTCTTAGTGGAAGTTATAACACTGCGATTGGCGGGGGTGCACTTCAGGTAAACAATGGAAATGATAACATTGCCCTCGGATATTCATCATTAAGCAATAATAGCTCTGGATCGAGAAATATTTCTATAGGCAGATCTGCACTTGGAAATAATACAATTGGAAATGACAATATTGTCATAGGCTATAGTGCACTATATGCAAATAATACAGGATCTGCGAATACTATTATTGGTAAGGAGTCTGCCTCATTTGCTAATATTTCAAGCTCCACAATTATAGGTTATGAATCTGGTTACTTGTTACAGAATGATATATCAGATCGAGGATACGGTAATGTGTTTGTCGGTTATCGAGTGGGATCAACCACTGATTATGGCAGCTACAATATCGGCCTCGGATATGACGTGGTCTTCTCATCAACTACAGCAAACAACCAGCTCAATATCGGTAACGCAATCTTTGGAACAGGTCTCGACGGACGAGGCACAACACTGTCAAACTCTGCACTCGGCATCGGTACATCTACTCCATCTTGGATCAATACACTCACACTTGGTACAACCACAGGTAACCAGCTCGCCCTTTCAGCAGGAGCAGGTATAGCACAATGGGCATTTCGAAATGCAGGAGGTAACTTCTACCTTGGCACTACAACTGTGGTGGGTACTGCGACGACATCACGACCCGCATTTACTATTTTGAACAATGGATATGTCGGCATAGCTACTTCATCTTTGTCTGCAGCACTGGAAGTTCAGGGTGTGGACGCAACATCACAAATAATAGAAGTTAGTACGTTTGGAGGATCATCTGCACTACATATTAACTATGGAGGAAATATTGGAATAGGCACAACATCTCCACAGTGGATGGTTAACCTTGCTACTACAACAGCTCCACAACTCTCACTCTCTGCCGGAGCAGGTCTAGCACAGTGGGCATTCCGAAACGCAGGAGGCAACTTCTACTTGTCGACGACGACGGTTGCAGGAACTGCAACTTCATCACTTGCCGCACTCACAGTGACGAGGTCGACCGGACTTGTTGGTATTGCCTCAACTACTCCATGGGCCCAGCTTTCCATCAATCCTACAGCAGGCATCGGATCGGCTCCTGCATTTGCCATCGGATCATCTACAGCAACAAACTTCCTTGTAACAAATGCTGGAAGAGTCGCACTAGGCACAACATCTCCATTTGGATTGTTCTCAATTAACCCTAACGCACTAGGATCAGGAGTTCCTGAGTTTGTTATCGGTTCGTCATCAGCAACACATGTATATGTTGATGGAGCAGGAAAGTTTGGTATTGGAACAACATCGCCTCAGACTGCACTTGCGATAGTTGGAGCAATAACAGCTTCATCTCTACAAAGCAATCCAAACGGTATAATATATGCTGACGTAACTGGCCAGCTTCTCAATACGGGTACAGGAGGTGCGGGAACACTCTGTCTTGTATCTACCAACGGTGGCGTTCCAACATGGGGAGCTTGTTCAGGGTCTACAGCCACAGCATGGTCATCACTTACAGCTCCATCTGGAAACACAACGATAGCCATGGGTTCAAACACAACAACATTTACATGGACAGGTACTGGAAACTCATTCGTACTTGATAGTGTTGGACGACTTGGACTTGGAACAACTACACCAACAACAATAAACAACACAAAGTTCGCTCTTGTTGGAGACATGTTCCTAAACACATCAAACATTGTACTCGGTACTACAACATCCGCTGCAGGTTCAACAACGACAATAAACGCAATTGCAACAACAACTCTGCTTATTAGTTCAAATGCCGGAAGAGCATTCACAATCGCAACATCAACATATTCTGACGCGATAAACGGTGGTGGAATTATCAATATTGCGAACTCAGCAGGTACTTCAACTCTCTCGTTCTTTAACGCAACTACAACAGGCCTGTATGCAGGAGTAGGTTTCCCGGTTGGTAAGGGTAATCACGTTGTATTCGGAGGAGGTTTAAGCACAACGACTGTAGCAATTCCAAGAGGAAGCCTATGTATCGATACAGACGGATGGTGTAACGTTTCTACTACATCAGGAAGATTATATACTAGGGTAACCATTACATCATCAGCTGACGTTGCTGAAATGTACAAATCAAAATCTGCACTTGAAGCAGGAGACATAGTGGCGGTTACAAGCTCAAGCTCGATAGATATTGCACAACCTGCGCTCTCTGCTAAAACACTTGGTGTAGTGTCTACTGAGCCAGGTATTATTCTTGGATCTGACGCACTGGATAATGGTAGTGATGCAGGATCCTATCCAGTTGCTTTGTCTGGACGAATTCCAGTTAAAGTAAACACTCAGAACGGTCCTATCAAGGCTGGTGATTACATTGCGCTATCTTCAACTGCTGGAGTTGGTATGAAGGCGGTAAAGGCTGGTCAGGTTATCGGCCAGGCTCTAGAAGACTTTGCAGGTCCTGGAGCAGGAAAGATATCTGTGTTCGTAAAGAATACATACTACTCTGGTTCATTCTCTAACTTCGGACTATCGCTTTCAGGAAATATGACATCATCTCCTGAGCTACTATCTCTGCTTGTTGCTGCAACAACTACGACATCAAAGGATTCAGATATTACAGCAGACAGGCTATCCCTAAGCGAGGGCATGATTGCTCCAACTGTTACAGCAGATAATATCGGAGCAAACACAATAAACGTAGCAACAATCACCGCTGATGTCATTGCAGGAAAAGAGATCGAGTCAATCAAAGCAAGAGTGGCATCGCTTGAAGCAGCTTCAACTACAACTCGAGGATACACATATGCAAATGGAAATATCGGTATCGGTACGACGACTCCAACAACAACGCTTGCAGTACAGGGTAATGTAACATTTGCCGGTCTTGCATCTTCGACAAGCGAAGCAAGTGCTGTGTGTCTCGGAACAGATAATCAGCTCACAGTAAGCTACGGCTCATCTACTTGCGCTGGTGTTACAAGATCTGGAGACATACAGGTTACATCAACAACAACTGCTAGCCTCGATCTTGTTCGACAGCTTCAGCCGGTTACATTCAGCTACAATGGCAGCACAACAGAGCATTTTGGATTTGTTTCAAATGATGTAAATGTCGTAGAGCCAAGGCTGGTAAACCACGATGCAAGCGGTCTTCCAACCGGAGTGAAGTACGAAGAAATGGTTCCAGTTCTAGCACAAGCTATTAAGGATCTCGATGTAAAAGTAAGCGATATTGATACTCGATTGACTAATCTAGAAGCGCTCGTTGCATCTAGCTCGACATCTTCAAATAATGCTTTAGGTATGACGTTCTCTGATGTACTCAATGCATTTGCTAGTCAGTTTGAGGCAATCGGGGCAAAGTTTGTAAACGGCATTGCATACTTCAAGAATGTAATGACAGAGGCTCTCACAGTCGGATCGGCAGAGAAGCCTGCAGGAATTACAATCTACGATGAGGTTACAAAGGCTCCATATTGTCTCAAGATGAGCAATGGTACACTTACAACTACTGCAGGGGAGTGTACAGCTTCTGGATCAAACGCGACATCCACTCCTTCAACAGTAGCAACATCGACTGATCCTGCTCCAACAATATCAATGCTAGGAAACAATCCAGCACAAATTCAATATGGTTCAACATACAATGATCTAGGTGCGACAGTTACAGATACCGATGCAAATGGTGTTGTAAACAATAATCTAGGACTTCATTTCAATGTAGATGGTATAGATATGGATCAGGTTCTCATTGATACTACCGTGCCAACATCAACTCCAATTGCAACAACAACTCACATGATAGTTTATAGTGCAATGGATCAAGCGGGTAACTGGAGCTATGCAACACGAACAGTCGAAGTAATACCGCAATAGAAATTAACAGAACATTAGAAACATCATGAACACTCAGAAATTCAAAATTCAATTTATACTTCTCGGAATCGCAATATGTCTTGTTGCGGAAGTGGCCGTGTATTCGTTAAACCATGCTTTTGGTTTGTGGAGTCCTATTGTTAACGTGCAAGTTCCTGAAAGACTTGGAATTTTTTATCCTGAGCGCCACGCGGGTGGAGGGATGTTCACAAATCCACTTCTCGAATGCGGGGGCGAGGCTGGAATGAATTCATATACTGAATTCCGCATATCTGAGCCTGACCTCAATGATTTCGTAAGTAAGACAACTAGCAAATACAGCCTTTCTCTAATGTCTGTTTACTTGAGAGATTTGAACAATGGACCATGGATAGGCATAAACGAAGACAAGCAATTCATAGGAGGAAGCCTGCTAAAGGTTCCACTACTCATATCATACCTAAAATGGTCAGAGTCCAATCCTATGCTCTTATCAAAAAAAATAGAATATAAATCTGAAATTACAAGCAATGTCCAGTATTATTCTCCTTCGAAGCAAATTACTGCTGGACATGCATATACGGTAGAAGAGTTGCTCCAATATATGATCGAATATTCTGACAACAATGCGGCTGAACTTTTGTTTGAAAATATAGATAAAAATGAGTTCAATAAAGTTTTTGTAGCATTGGGAATGGGTGACCCAGATCCAAATAATCCATATTCTGTAACAACCAAGACGTATTCAAGTTTTTTTAGAATTCTATACAACGCTTCGTATCTTAATATTGCTAATTCAGAAAAAGCTCTTTTGATGCTTTCAAAAGCCGAATTCAATAGGGGACTGCAGGCAGGAATTCCTTCGAGTCTGGCTGTGTCTCACAAGTTCGGAATACGAAGCGATGGGGATGTAAACCAGCTTCATGACTGCGGGATTGTATACTATCCGGACCATCCATACCTCTTGTGCGTCATGAGCCGAGGAGGAACATTTGATGATATGGCCAAATCAATAGCTGAGGTTTCAAAGTATGTTTATAAAAATATTGAAAATTTGCAAAATAAATAGAAAACTGCGTCGGGTTGCGACGCAGTTTTCATTTTGCTTGTTATGCCTATAAGCCGAATTCTGTATCTGTTTTAGATTCTAAGACAAACGATAAGCATTTATCTGTCACATACATTGCTGTATGGATCAAGCGGCACTTCCGCCAAAGGCGGACACGGCCTTGCATTGGGGTAAGGATTTTGCCGTTTCACTTCCACATTGCTATGGAATTGTTCCTGACGGAACTCCTCGACTTTCGCTTTGGACGTCACTGCTCGCACCTCTTGGATTGCTCCAGACGGGTGTTACCCGCTACCTGCGCCAACTGAATGGCTCAATGTTCGGACTTTCCTCCATCGGTTTCCCGACAGCGCTTATCCGACATAACGAAAGTATTTTAACATTAATTTAACAAAATACAAGTCTGAGTTTTATCTCTGTTTTTATATATAATACACTTAATGAAAGTTTTTTTTAGAGTAGTATATTCTGTTTTTATTATTGGGTTTTTTTCTGTTGCATGTGCCAGTACGATTGCACGCCCAGTTATTAATTCAAATCTTGCAGGGTATTGGAATTTTGAAGACGTGGTTCAGACAGGCTACGCGTATGACAGAAGCGGTAATAGTCAGACGGGAGTTTTGACAAATAGCCCAATTGCAACTACAAGTACCCCTGGTCTTGGACAAGCACTCTCATTTGATGGAACAAATAAATACGTCAGCATTCCTTCTCATCTCAATATTGGGACTGCTAATTTTTCTATTGTGGGGTGGGCGTATGTTTCAAATACAACAAATCATGGGGCATTTATAAAAATTGGAGGTGTAAATGGAGGGGTAGGTATCGGACTTTCACCAAATGATAATACAGGATTTGAACAGGCAGGTAATACTCTTACAGTGTTATATGAAGATGTTCGCTGGATTCCAACTGGTAGAAACTTCGGTACTGGCTGGCATCAATTCGGGCTCGTGGTAAATGGGTCAGGGTATCCATCAATATATCTGGATGGGCAACTTATTTATTCTGATACGTCAGCAAGCACCCCTCAATCTCCAGGTTCAAGCCTGACTCAAATCGGCGGATATACTTCAGGTATCGCCACAAATCGATTTTTTAACGGTTCACTTGATGAAATTAGAATTTACAATCGCGTGCTGTCTTCCGATGAGATACAGCGGCTCTACCGACTTCAAAAGCCGAGAGTGTCTGGTGGGGTAAGTAATACGGGGCTTATTGGATACTGGAAAATGGACGAGGGATCTGGAAGCGTGATCGGAGACTCTTCTGGAAATAAGAATAATGGAGCATTAACGGGTGGGTGGACAACTGGAAAAAATGGAAAAGCAATAGATCTTTCAAGTGGGTCAAATTACGCAACAATTCCAGATAATGTTATATTGCGTTCGGATGCGATTTCTATTTCATTATGGTTTTATTTGCCCAATACATCGAATATTTCTTATTACTCGTCGTTAATTACGAAACCGTATACAAGTTCTCCATGGTCACCTCCTTTCTTATCATGGCTTATTCGTTTTAACTTTAATGCGCATACATTAGAATTTGGTATTGGAAATGGAACGACCTATTCTGGGCACGAGGTTACTCTTGGAAGTGATGTTATTTATGGACAATGGCATCATATTGCGATGACATATGATGGTAATACGATACGACCATATCTTGATGATGTTGCGCTTGTGTCTAGTAACGTAGGATTGGGAAATATAGGTTATGCAAATTACCCTATTATTATTGGAGCGGATTACGCTAGCAGTCCTCTAGGTGAGTATTTTCCAGGCTATATTGATGAAGTACGATTGTATAGTAGGGTGCTTAGTTCTGCAGAGATTCATAACTTGTATAAAAACACCAAGGCTACAGTCGTAAATAAGACAAACACATCGCATATAAAAGATGGGCTTGTTGGGCACTGGACATTTGATGGATCAAAGATTTCTGGAGTGACAGCGTATGATTCATCGGCAAGTGCAAATAATGGAACCCTTACAAATGGACCCGTTGCTTCTTTGGGGAGGATTGGGCAAGCATTAAAATTTGACGGCAGTGATGATTATGTATACCTGCCAACAAATTTTGGCCTAAATCTTTCAAGTGGAGTTAAAGAGACGGTTTCTTTGTGGTTTAAGACAACTTCGACTGCAGGACCGGTTATTTTTAACCAAAACGATAATACCTCAATTCCACTTACTCCAACATCATTCATACCTGTTTTAGCTGTGCAAACTGACGGAAAGTTGAGAGGTGAATTTTGGACAGGATCTAACGGCCAAATTACCTCAACAGGTTCAGTAAACGACGGTGTTTGGCACCATGCAGTTATGGTTGGTGATGACTCTTACCAGTCGTTGTATCTTGATGGTGCACTTGTCGGTAGTCGAGCTGGAACAATAAACCAATCATGGTGGGTAAATACGGTTATTGGAACCGGCTACAATGCCGGAATCAGAACAGGTATAGGTACAGGAGGATGGAATTACCTTCCTGGATCCGTAGATGACGTTAGGATGTACAACCGAGCACTTTCAGCAGATGAAATAAAGGCCTTGTACAATATGGGAAGATGAAAAGAGTATACATATTTATATTTATAATGGTTATTGCAATCGGAGGTTTTTTTCTGTATCAAAAATATAAAAAACTGTCGCACATAAGTCAGAATGATGTCATAAATGAACAGGATAATGAGGCGGATACTATTCATGTTGACATTGTCCCTCCGGAGATTACTCAAGCATCTCAGACATCAAGCACATATCTGCACAAAAAATACAATTTCACTTTTTCTTTTCCAAGCGATTTTAAAACTTCCAATTTTCAGGAAGGCGAGGGGGAGCAGATTGTATTTACTCGCTCAAATGGCGATTGGTTTCAAATATATATTACACCCTGGGATGAAGGAGAGATCCTCACTTCAGAACGTATACACGAGGATATTCCTGACTTGGTTATACGTTCTCCTCAAAATGTCATCTTGGGTCCGCAGCAAAAGAAAGTGGCTGGTCAGCATGCGCTTATATTTTTTTCAAAGAATGGAAGCATGGGAGAAACTCGTGAAGTGTGGTTTGTCTATCACGGCAATTTGTATCAGGTTACTACATACAAGAGGCTGGATAGTCTTATCGGGCAGATACTCTCTACACTCATTTTTAAGTAAATTATAAGCCATTTTTTGTGGAATAGCGGTTTGTGAGGAAGCTTTAGCTTTACTATAATGTAAACAGCTTTTAAAAACTTAAAAACAAACACATGGAAGAGTTCCAGCAATCTAAGCGACATTTTTGGAGCAAGATATCGTATATCATATTGCTAGGTATGACATTTCTTGTGCCAGTATTTTTCATACCTGTTTCTTTTATTTCGACTCAATTTGGCACAAGCCTTCTTTTCTCCATAGGTGTAATTGCTTCTGCTCTCATTTATATCATTTCAGGACTAGCTTATGGATCTATTGAATTACCGTCCGAGTCAAAGTACATTATCGGTATCACCGCATTGGTTCCTGTCGTGTATGCACTTGCAGGAATTTCGCATGGCTTTTCACGGTTGGCATTTTTTGGGTACACATTCGACATCACAACCATCGGATTTATCCTCCTTGGTTTCGGATATCTTTTCTTGGTCTCACTTTTGTTTAAAGAAGGGAATAGGATTTTCTATTCCTATTTCGCTTTTGTTATTTCTTCCGTCATATTATCGCTTTTCACTTTAGTAAGGCTTATCTTTGGACAGAACATACTTTCTTTTGGAATTTTCAGCCAGCTTACTTCAACAATGGTGGGAAGCTGGAATAACATCGGATTATTTTTCGGCATATGTGCCATCTTGTCCCTGCTTACTTACGAAATGGTAAATGTAAGCCGGCTTGTAAAAGGCATACTGACTTTGGCTCTCGTCCTATCCATTTTTTTCCTTGCTCTTGTTAACTTTACTGTCATTTGGGCGATTGTCGGCGTTACTGCATTTTTATTCATACTTTATCGGATTTTCAGTTATGGAAATGACGGGTTTGCAAAATTAAGTTTCAAAGAAAGGCTGAAGGGCATTTCATTTTACTCAGCTGGAGTCTTGGCCATCTCGATAATTTTTGTAATATGGGGAAATAGCATAGGAGGATTTTTATCTAAAAAGCTGAACGTGAGCAATCTTGAAGTCAGGCCATCTTTTGAAATAACGTATGCTATAGCAAAAAATACTCTTGCAAAGGAGCCTCTATTTGGCTCAGGCCCAAATACTTTTGTAAACCAGTGGCTCTCATATAAGCCGGATGAAATAATCTCGACTGTATTTTGGAATACAGATTTTGCAACAGGAGTTGGTCTCATTCCTACTTTTGCCGTTACAACCGGTATTATAGGTCTTTTGTCTTGGGTGGTATTTGTCGGATTTATCTTGTACCTCGGCGTAAAGGCGATTTTTTCTCGTATTGATGACGAATTTTCAAAGTATTTATTGGTATCGTCATTTTTTGTTACGTTTTATTTGTGGGTAATGTCTTTTGTTTATGTGCCCAGTGTCGTCATATTTATTCTGACTCTTTTCTTTACAGGACTTTTCTTTGCGTCAGTTTACAGGGCTGGACTGATTAAGACTCGTGAAAAAATGCTGCTAGTTGATCCTCGGACAGGATTTATAGCGTCTGTAATTTCAGTAGCTCTTGTCGTTGCATGCGTTTCGCTATTGTATGGGATGTATAAAAACTCAGTATCTCTCTGGTACTTCTCGAAGAGCAATCATGAAATAAACAATACCGGAAATATAAATGAGTCAGAAAAGCACATTCTCCGAGCTATAGATGCTGTACCTTATGATCTATACTTTAGAGCACTATCAAATGTTGAAGTGCTAAAGCTCGGGGCAGTCGCATCCCAAGATCCAAAGACCGTAAAGCCAGAGCAGATTCAGAAGCAGTTCAGCGATGTCCTATCTAATGCTATAAAAGCAGGCATAGCGGCAACAAAGGCAGATTCAGCAAATTATTTAAACTGGATAGCGCTCGGCCAAGTATATGAAGCGGTATCTGCTCCAAATCTAAAAATAAGCGGAGCATACGAAAGCGCTCAATATGCATATAATGAAGCATTGAAAAGAAATCCAAAAAATCCAGGAATACTAATGCTTTTTGCTAGACTAGCTTCTACACATGGCGATTATGGTCTAGGAAAAGAATATGCAAATAAGGCCATATCTCTAAAAAGCAACTACCTAGATGCTTATTTCCTTCTTTCTCAGATAGAGGTGGCAAGCAATAACCTGAAAGGAGCAATAGATTCAGTAACGTCAGCATCCGTGATTGATCCTACAAATCCAGCAGTTTTCTTCCAGCTGGGCCTGCTCAAATACAACGTTGGGGACTATGCAGGTGCAATTGAGTCGCTCAAGAAGGCGATAGGAATGAGGCCGGATTACGCTAATGCGAAATATTTCCTCGGACTGTCGTATGAGGCGACAGGGGAGCATGAAAAGGCAATACAGGAATTTAAAGATCTCAAAGTTACTAACCCTGATAGCAAGGAGGTGGACGCAATTTTATCCAACTTGCTGTCCGGCAAGCCAATATTCAAGAATGCAACCACAACACATCCTGAGAAGGGAAAAAACCTACCAGTAAAAGAGAAAGTACAGTAAACTACCTAAATGGTTAAGAGATTTCTTAATTTTATTAACAAGGAAATATCTGGTCTTCATCAGGCCGCGTATCTTCTAGGTTTTTTTGCCATCTGTTCTCAAGTGCTAGCTCTTGTTCGAGATAGAATTTTGGCTCATCAGTTCGGAGCAAACAATACACTGGACATATACTACTCGGCATTTCGTATCCCAGACATACTGTTCGTTACTGTGGCATCCATAGTATCTGTATCTGTGCTCATACCTTTCCTAATTGAGCGTTTTGAGCAGAGCGAAGAATCAGCAAAAGAGTTTATTGACAGTGTTTTTACTTTTTTCTTTTTCTTTATGATGCTTGTAGGCATCGTCTCTTATATAGCCACTCCTTTTATAATGGCAAAACTGTTTCCGGTGTTCGCAAAGTCTGACAGCTTCCCGCAACTTGTTAAGCTGTCTAGGATTCTTCTCCTATCCCCAGCCTTTTTGGGCTTTTCAAATTTGCTTGCAAGCATTACTCAGATAAATAGGAGATTTTTCATTTATGCCATTTCGCCAGTGGTCTACAACATAGGAATAATCATGGGCATAGTGCTTCTCTATCCTATGATGGGAGTAACCGGCCTCGGCATGGGAGTAGTGTTTGGAGCCTTTTTCCATTTTGCCATCCAGATTCCTTTCATCGCTTCACAAAAAATGTTTCCAAAATTTAGGTTTCCTATCAAGTACAGTTTCATAAAAAAAATAATTTACACTTCGCTACCTAGAACCATCACTGTTTCCTCAAACGAAATTGCAGAATTGTTCCTTATCTCCTTCGCCTCATTTTTTGCAACTGGTTCTATCGCTATCTTTAATTTTTCTTTCAACCTGCAAGCTGTACCATTTAGTATAATAGGGGTTAGCTACTCGCTCGCAGCGTTTCCGACCCTGACACGGCTGTTTGGGGCGGGGGAGAAGGATAAGTTTGTAGAGCAGATGATAACCTCAGCTAGGCACATTATATTCTGGTCTGTGCCAATTTCTGTTATGTTCGTGGTTTTGAGAGCACAGATAGTAAGAACTATTTTGGGGTCAGGAAGGTTTAATTGGGATGACACAAGGCTCACATCGGCAGCTTTGGCAATATTCACTATTTCTCTAGTAGCTCAAAATCTGGTTTCTCTTTTTGTGAGGTCCTACTATTCTCAGGGCAAGACCAAGACTCCGCTTATTATGAATATAGTATCTGCAGGAGTAATAGTATTTTCTAGCTATGGCCTAGCCACTTTGTTTAATAATAGTAGTTTTTTCAGAGATTTTATGGAATCGCTGTTTAAGGTTTCGGGTGTACCGGGAACTATCGTGCTTATGTTGCCATTAGGTTATACAATAGGACTTTTGTTC
Organism: uncultured Candidatus Saccharibacteria bacterium; assembly: GCA_964468795.1. Lineage (GTDB taxonomy): Bacteria > Patescibacteriota > Minisyncoccia > Phycocordibacterales > DATDWN01 > C7867-006. The sequence goes on along the minus strand of CAYXWL010000014.1, from coordinate 79,750 downwards.
AACCTTGTTGTTCACTGGATAGGTTTCGGACTGGAGTTCAGGGATTTTTCATCACCAGTGTTTAGAACATTATTTGAGATAACAGGAGCGTCAGTCATTATGGGGTACATATCTTACGTATGCCTAAACATTTTTGATAATTACCTGAATCTCAATACTTTGGCTGGCATATTTTTCCAAGGGTTCCTATCGGGCATTGTTGGTATAATTTGCGGGACAGTGATCCTCTGGCTTCTGAACAGCAGGGAATTAAACGAGGTGTGGAGCACTTTGCATAAGAAAATCTGGAAGGCAAGAATAGTCCAGCCGGATGCTGAGCTCTAGTCTCTTCATCCAATCTTCATTAAATTATTATTAGTATTATTTGATTAATTCAAATTAATCAAAATTTCATATACATGTCATCAAACCTTGGCGGTATTATTATTTCAGTAGCAACCGTAATTTCCGGCTTTTCAAATAACTTGGCTCTGGCTGGAAATATTTTTCCACCAAGCCAGACTACTCAGGTCTCTCAGTCATCCATAGCTTCTCCCGAACTACCAAGAACTTATCTAGACACAACATACCCACCCCTTTCCTCTTCCAGAACTGTGAGGTCTGTAAAACCGTCTTGCACGAACACTCAGTACTGCTATACATCTTTGCAGTCTGCAATTGACTCAGCTTCTTTGGGTGATGAAATATTGATTGATAATAGGATGACTATAAATGGTCCAGTAGTTCTAAAGTACAAGGCTACTGGAAGTGGATGGATAGTAATAAGACCAGAAGACATGAGCATGTTGCCTGCACAAGGTACAAGGATTGCACCTTCAAATGCTCAATATATGCCAAAAATAATTGCGCCCGGTAACAATCTTTCGGCTATTGAAACTGAGGATAAAGCACATCATTACAGACTTGTTGGAATAGAGGTTACGGAAGGCAATAATAATGATTCAAATGTTCTAGTACAACTTGGAACAGGAAACAGCTATTGTGGAACCGCTACAGATTTCTACAAAGTATGCGATGAGTCGGTTCTGTCCATGTTCGCTAGCGATATAGTCCTTGATAGGATGTACATACATGGTCAACCAAACTATAACGTTAAAAGAGGAATTGGTCTTGATTCAAAATCGAGTGCAGTAGTTGATTCATATATTTCAAATATTCACGTAGTAGGACAAGATGCCCAAGCGATTACTGCAACATGGGGTCCCGGTCCTTACAAGATAGCTAACAACTATTTTGAAGGTTCTGGTGAGAATGTACTTTTTGGTGGAGATGATCCTAGAGTTACAGGTCTTATTCCTTCAGATATAGAATTTAGGAATAACTATGTTTACAAACCCAGAACATGGAAAGTCGGAGATTCTTCGTATGGGGGCACCCACTGGTCTGTGAAAAATTTGTTTGAACTAAAGAATGCTCAGAGGATACTAATATCGGGAAACATATTTGATGGTAGCTGGGTAGATGGTCAGTCTGGTTATGCAATTGTCCTCACTACTAGAAATCAGGGTGGGAATTGTCCATGGTGTGTGGTTCAGGATGTGACTTTTTCAAATAACATAGTTCGACATGCATCATCTGGGATTTCGATAAATGGTCATGATGATCATTACCCTCAAAATCCACCTACAAACAGAATAAGGGTAAGTAACAACATATGGGAAGATATAAGCTCCGCGAATTGGGGAGGAAGCGGATGGGGAATATTGCTCGACGGCGGGACATCAGCTCCTGGTCCTTTGAATGTAGAGTTTAGCAATAATACTTTTTTGCAGGATGGCACAGCAATAATGGCTGGTAGTTATTATTCTCCATCTGTTTCAACAAAACCAAGTATGGTTATTGTAAATAATATTTTTGCCCATAATGCTTATGGAGTATTTGGAGACACTTTGGGTATTGGTAATGCTGCACTTGCTACATATTTTCCAAATGTTGTTTTTCAAAAAAATGTTTTTGTTGCCGGATTTCCAAATCTATACAGCAATTATCCCGGAAACTTTTTTCCTTCACAGTGGAGCGATGTTTTGGTTGATAAGAATGGAGGCAATTATAATATAGTCAGTGGAAGTCCTTATGATAATGCCGGTACTGATGGGAAAGATATTGGAGCAGATGTTTCTTCTGTAAGTTCAAACACTACTAATGTTATTTCAGGCATTGGCATAACAAACACCCCATCACAAGGAATCTCTCCATCGCCAGCCCCGGTTCCGCCGTACCAACCTGCGTCCTCCGATACAGCAAAACCTTTCATATCTGTCTTTGATGTATTGCCAAAAAATGGAAGCGGCTCAGTATCAGCTACATTTGTTTCAAGCGATATCGGAGGATCTTATATTGCCAAAGCTGAACTTTATAGGGCGAAATTGAATAGCTCTTCATGCACGTCGACAAATCTAGGCAATTGCTCTTGGGATCTAATAACTACAGTTAATGCACCAGATAAGTCTACTAGCTGGTCATACTCCTTTAACGACTCTCCAGCAGTTGGACAGTACTACTATGGTGTTCATGTTACGGACGGTGCAAACAATTGGTCTGTCGAACCTAAACCTGTACTAGTAACAATAAATCCGTTAGTTGCTCCTGTACCACTACCTGTTCCTGCTCCAACACCTGCACCGTCTCCGATACCAGTACCAGTTCCTGCTCCTACTCCGACTCCTGCACCTGTTCCAACTTCTACCCCCAATACCAATCCATCTACTCCTTCTACACCTACAGTTCCAAGTGCTCCAACCGTAGGCCAAGGATCTTCCTGTAATTATTCAGTGACCCGATATTCACCAAAGAAAAATTTAAGATATGGAGACAATGGTGACAGAGTAAAGGAGCTTCAGAAGTTTTTTTCTCAGAAATGTTATATGAAGTTCAGCGATAATACAGGGTATTTTGGAGATATAACTAGAAATGCAGTAAAAAATTACCAATGCGACAATAATATTGTCTGTTCGGGTAATGAAAGGACTACAGGATGGGGAATGGTGGGCCCGATTACAAGAGAGTTCATCTCAAGTCATAACTAAGTTGGTTTAGAGGGGCAATTGTGCTTTAATAGTGGGGCATGGAAAATATTAGAAATTTTTCAATCATTGCCCATATTGACCACGGAAAATCAACCCTGGCTGACAGAATGCTCGAGATAACGGGCACTATTGAAGCGCGCAAAATGCAGGATCAGGTCTTGGACTCAATGGAACTTGAAAGGGAGAGGGGTATTACGATAAAGATGCAGCCTGTAAGGATGAAGTATAATCATTCAGGCAAGGAATACACTCTAAATCTTATTGATACACCTGGCCACATAGATTTCTCATACGAAGTATCTCGAGCTCTAAAGGCTGTAGAAGGCTCAATTCTCTTGGTTGATGCAACTCAAGGAGTTCAGGCTCAAACTCTTACCACCCTCGGTATGGCGCGTGAGGCTGGCCTTACTATAATTCCTGTGCTTTCAAAAGTTGATTCTCCTTTAGCTAGGGTAGAAGAGATAAAGGAAGAGGTTATTAAACTTTTGGATTGTTTACCAGAGGATATACTTTATACTTCGGGTAAAACGGGAGAGGGTGTAGACAATTTACTCCAAGAGATAATTAAAAAAATACCTTCTCCAAAAAAATACTCTGATTCCAATAGCTTTAAATCTCTCATATTTGATTTTAAATATTCAACTCATCGAGGTGTAATCGTTTTTGTTCGTGTAATGAATGGGGAGGTCAGAAGAAACACACCTTTGCTTTTCAAGGTATCAAAAGAAAAATTTACCTCTATAGAGGTTGGAATATTTTCTCCTGATGAAAAGCCTGTCGAGTCCCTTTCTGCAGGAGAGATAGGCTATATTGTTACAGGAATAAAGGAGCCAGGTATAGCTTCTGTGGGAGACACAGTTGCAGGCATAAATGATACAAATCCACCACTACACGGATATATGTTGCCGAGACCTGTTGTGTGGGCGTCTATATACCCAGAAAGTCAGGATGACTTTACTACATTGAAACAATCGCTTGGGAAACTAAAACTTTCTGACTCATCTTTTACATTTGAAGAAGAGTCATCAGGTGCACTAGGTCGTGGTTTTCGTTGTGGATTTTTGGGTATGCTACACCTTGAAATAATCACAGAGAGACTTCACAGAGAGTTTGATCTAGACCTTGTGGTGACAATGCCAACTATCACGTATGAAGTTACATATAAAAGTGGTCCAAAGTCTGGCAAGACAGAAATAATATATTCACCATCATATTTTCCTGACGAGGGCCTTTTGAGTAACATAAGGGAGCCTTGGGTAAACTGTACTATCATCACTCCATCAAGATTCCTTCCTAACCTTATGCCACTTTTCTATGACCACGAGGCGGAGCTACAAGACTCAGAAAACTTTGGAGGGGATAGAACAAGGCTTGTTATGAAAATGCCACTACGAGAGTTAATGCGAAACTTTTTTGATAAACTAAAAAGTGCTTCTAGTGGTTTCGCTTCTATGTCATACGAGATAGAGGGAATGCGTGACGCAAATGTTGTGCGTATGGATATCCTAGTTGCCGATGAAGTGGTGCCAGCATTTTCAAAAGTTATATCAAGACGAATAGTAGAAGAAGAAGCAAAATCTTCTGTTGAGAAACTACACAAAATACTTCCACGACAAATGTTCGTTATGAAAGTTCAAGCAAAAGCACTGGGTAGAATAATTTCTTCAGAAACAGTAAAGGCGTTCAGTAAGGATGTGACTCAGCATATGTATGGAGGGGATATTACTCGAAAGATGAAACTGCGAGAAAAGCAGAAGAAGGGAAAGAAGAAGATGAAAGAGAGGGGAATGGGGACTGTGGATATTCCTCATGACGTTTTTTTGAAGATGATGAGGTCATAGTCACAAAATCTCTTTTTCACACATATTTTTTCCAGACCGTTCGCTTTTCCAGCAGAAAGCTCTCTTTGTTCTCGGCCTGAATCTGTCAATGAGCCTCGCTGTGCTCGGTCGTTGACAGAACCATGCTTCAGGCCTGCGAGGTCTTCCGAAAATATGTGATTCAACGAGATTTTTATAACTTTCACAATCTTAGTTAAGTTCAAGGCGGAATGAGAAAATGCGAGGAGCCTTATCGAGCATAAGGTGACGAGAATTTTTGAAATTCCAACGCAGAAATTAGCCAGATTTGGAAGTTCTATATATCGCAAAGTGGGTGAGACCTATAGCTATTGCGTCGAATTCGTCGTCGCTACTTTTTCCTGCTAGCCGATGAGGTTGGTTGATATCGACGACTATAAGTTTTTTGACCATATCTATCATTTGTTTTTTTTCGCTTCGTCCGTAACCGGTGATGGCAATTTTTACTTCGTTTGGTGTGTATTCAAAAATAGGCAGTCCTGATGAACTCCCAGCGTAAAGTATTACTCCACGAGCCTCGGCTACAAGCATTGCAGTTTTCTGGTTTCCAGAAAAGAAAAGTTTTTCTGTGGCGAGCGCTTCAGGTTTATATTTTTTAATTATTTCTTTTATTCTGTCTCCAATCAAAGCTAGTCTCTCATTGTGGGGGAGTTTAGCGGAGGTTTTAAAACATTCAGAAAAAACTAGTTCTTCCTTTTTATTTTTAATTTTCTCGATTATTGCAAGTCCAAGTCTCTCGTACCCAGGGTCTATAGAAATTATTTTCATATTATTGTGACTCCATTATATCGTGAATTTCTTTTGACAGTTTATTCAGAGGAAACTTTACCCAAAGAAAGGGCGATTTTGTAAGTGACATCACAGCTATAGCATAGTGGGACTTTTCTCCGACAACAACCCCAGCATCATTGTTCCATGTCACAACACAGTATCCTTTACGTATTATATTTACTACGGCTTTGAAAAAGTTGTAAGACCAACCGTTTATCTGTAACCAGCCACCTTTGGTATAGTAGCTTTTGAACTCTGGTATTAGTAATCCTGTTTTTCCACCCTTGTCCCAGCGAAGCATATAGTCTTTAAGCATTTTCGAAACCCAAGGATTTACTAGTTTTCCTGTTTCAACTTTATAAAAAAACTCTGAAATGTGTCTTGTGGTCGATACAGTTATAGATGATTTCTGATACTGTTTTTGTTCCAAGAGTCTGTTCATAAATTTTCTTGTCACATCACTTCCGCTCCAACCATTTGGTAAAATAATATTTTGATTTATATCTTCTCTTCCAGCTATATCCATAAGCTCGTTTGCTGCGGTGTTGTCGCTTCGTGTGAGCATTAGATCCAACAAGTAGTCTATTGTTACTTTGTCACCAGCATGAAGTAGTGGGCGATAAGGGTTTCTCTTTGGGAAAAGCTTTATGTTTTTATCTACTTCATTAGGGTCACTTATAGTTACAATTTGATCTAAAGATAGGATTTTCTTGTCAATCTTTCGAAGTATTTCAGCTGCGATAAAAATTTTATAAATACTTGCTGGATAGATAAATTCATCCATATTGTATCCAGATATTGCGGGCTCTGGTGTTTTTAGGTTTATTACAGAAACAGAAATAGTAAAAGGTTTTGGAGAAATCTTCTTTATTGCTTCTTCTATTTTTTTACTTATATTTGTATTTTCTTTCATTTAATTTAACTCAGCTAGGTGTCCTTTTTCTAGATACAATCTTATTTTATCAATTTCTTCATTAATTTTCTCCCTTCCAATTTCAGTCTCATGCCACACTTCTTTGCTATATCGATAGTCCTCTGACTTGTATGGGGCAGATAAAATTTTAATATGCTCGGGTAAGTATTTTCTAAGTGTCATCACGGCCCGTCTGGAATGAAAGTCTTTAACAACAACTGTAATTTTATTTATCTTGCCAAGACCTATTTCTTTATCAATTATTGGTAGCGCAAAAGTCACATTCTCCATAGTGTTTGTTGATTTGTCTTCAGTGATTATATCTTGTTCTTTTACTCCCAAGATTAATGCGAGGTTCTTCATTTCTTCACTTTCAATTTTCTTTGATTCTGCATTTGCACCACCGGTAAATATTATTTTTGGAACGAGACCTTTCTTATAAAGTTCTACAGCCTTTTCAACTGATTGTTTTAAGCAAAGATGTGTGCCAAACACAAAAGCTAAGTCGCTTTCTTTCTCGCCATCATTTAGAAAAATATAATTTGAAGTTTTTTTAATATCCATTTTATTTGATCGGTCCATAGAAAGCTTCAGATTTTTCCGTGTACGCGGCCCACATTCTGTCTCCGTATGAGTAATGCCACCATTCAAGAGGGTAGTTTGCAAAGCCAGCCTCAGTCATTATCCTGTAAAGCATTTCACGGTTAGCTTTTTGTTCGATATTTATTTCTTTATTAAAAGTGTGAACTTTTGTTCCCAAGTCGTTTTGAGTGCTTCCCATATCAACCTTTGAATTTTTATATAAAAGAGTTACATCTAGTGCCGCACCACATTGGTGTGAGGACCCACCTGGTGGAGCTGTGTATCTACCCGCTTCTTTCTTCCAGGCTTTGTTATTTAAGATCATTTTAATTGGATGTAATACTGCCATTTGTAGAAGTCGTTTTCTCCACATGCATTTTTGCATTTCATATGGTCTAAATGCCGTTGAGACCAGTATTTTATATTCGGACGGTAAGTTAGTCGATGCTTTTATGAGTAGATCCAATACAGTCATTCTGATTTGGGGTATTAGATTTTTGTTTGTTTTATCCAATTTTATTTTTTCTGTTTCTTTTATTTCTACTAAAGGCTCGTTGTTGTCTGTAACAATAACAAATTTTATTTTTTGTAGAGGGAGTCCGTAAGTTATTTGCATATCAATATTTTAGCATTTAGAACATTTAAATTTAGATGAAATTCGAGGCGAACAAGAAAAATTTGAGGAGCCTTATCGAGTATAAGGTGGCAATAGTTTTTTGAAGTTCAACGAAGAAGTTCGCTAAATTTAAAGGTTCTACTATTCAGCATTTGTATACACATCATTCACCTCATCATTTTCCTCAAGTTCGTCTATTAGCGCGGAAAGTTTTTCTCCATCTTCTTCGGATAGTGGAACTGTGGATGTTGGAATCCATTCTTCGCCAATGTTGTGAGTGAATGCCCAGCTCGCAGCGCCAACCCCAGCCATGGCGCATTCGTGTCTGGCTAAAATAGTTTTTATTTCTTGGTTCGCTCGGTTTTTTGCATCTGTTAATGCTTCTATGATCATTGCACATCCACCTGGTCCGTATGCCTCGTAAACTATCATTTCCATTTCTTTTGATTCTGCTGACTTTTTGATTGCACGTTCAATGTTGTCGTTCGGCACGTTCATTGATTTTGCTTTTTCTATCGCCGCCTTTAGTCCAGGTGAAGAAATATTTCCTCCAGCTTTTTTTGCCTCTACTGAAATAAGTTTTACCATCTTGCCGAAAATTTTTGACTTTTGACCGTCAGTCTTTTCTTTCTGTCTTTTAATTTTTGACCATTTATTGTGTCCTGCCATATCGAAAGAATATAGAATTATGGATAAAGAATCAAGAATCTTAAATCTTGTCGAGATCATAATTTTTTATAGGGGTTAGGGGTAGGGTCTGGCCTATCAAAAATTATGTCGAGAAAGAGATTTAAGATTCTATAACAAAGTGTTGGGTGCCTTGAGGCCTAAATGTTCGTAGCCAAGCTGAGTCACAATTCTTCCTCTCGGAGACCTTTCCAAAAAACCAAGCTGGATTAAATATGGCTCATTGAACTCTTCAATTGTTGCTTGCTCTTCTCCGAGAGTTGCAGCCAGAGTATTTAGTCCAACAGGGCCACCGGCAAATTTATTTATAATAGAATGCAGTATGTCTCTGTCAGAAGGTGAAAGTCCTACCGAGTCTATCCCTAAAAGCTTGAGTGCCTCATCAACAGTTTGTTTGTTCAAATCGGTCTTGTGAACCTGAGCAAAGTCTCTGCATCTTTTCAAAAAGTAGTTCGCAGTTCGTGGAGTGTACCTTGATCTTTTGGCTATTTCTTTTCCAGCCTCGTGATCTAGATTCATACCCAAAATATCCGAAGATCTAGAGATTATCTTGTGTATCTCATCGTTGGTGTAGAACTCAAGCTTAAATACTCCACCACCAAATCGTGAACGTAATGGGGAGGAAAGCATGGCGATCCGTGTTGTAGCCCCGATGAGGGTAAATGGAGGCAATTCGAGTTGTATGGTTCGTGCACTTGGTCCTTTTCCTATAATAATATCGAGAGTGCCTGACTCCATTGCGGGGTAGAGAACTTCTTCGATTGCCTTGTTTAGTCTGTGTATCTCGTCAATAAAAAGTATGTCTCCAGCGGAGAGGTTTGTAAGGATTGAAGCTAAGTCTCCGACTTTTTCTATTGCAGGTCCAGATGTTACTTTCATCTGAGCATTCGTTTCCTTTGCTATGAGGTGAGCAAGAGTGGTTTTTCCCAGACCAGGAGGGCCGTAAAACAAAATATGCTCCGGCGGGTGGTTCCTTTCTTTGGCAGCAGTCAGAAGTATGTGAAGATTTTTCTTTATATTTTCCTGGCCTATGTATTCATCCCACTTATTTGGTCTAAGTGTGGTGTCTAAAAACAGGAAATCCTTTAGTTCAGCATTCTCTCTTTCTCCCTTTTCGTGATTTTTCTTTTCTGCCATATCAAGAATTATAGCTCACAGCAGAACTTTTTCTATGAAATAAGTACTTGACACGAAAAATCTTTCATGCTAGACTTTTCAGTGAAATAAGTAGTTTAAAAAAGAGGTAGTTAATAAGAGCCTTCTTAGCGGGGCTGTTTTATTTTTAGCTCCAAAATATAAATCTCTAAGCAACTAAGCATTTTATGCTTAAGAGTGTTCCTGCGAGGACATTCTGGTTATTACCTTGTGTAATACACTGGAATTATCCTTTGCGAAATACTTAGCTTTTGGTACGATTATTAAAAGTGTTGCTTAGAGATTTATGTCTTGGAACGAAGTCTCTCGTCTCTCTAAAATAGACGGGAGATTTTTGTTTTGAGTAGCTTATCTACCAATAATTATCCATACCAAAGTACCTTCTGCAAGGGGATAATTCATTACACCTGCAAAGGTAATAACTGGCAAATAAAAAAAGACTTGCTTTTTTAAAAATTAGACTTCCTCGATATCAACAATTCTTCTCAGTTCAGGTAAAGTTGTGATGCCAGTAAGAACTTTTACTATTCCATCTTCTCTTAATGTCAAAAGTCCCTGGCCTTTGGCAGCAGCTCTTATCTCTCTCTCACTTGGGTTGTTTATAACCACATTTTCAATGTTTGCATCTATTCTAATTGCTTCGTGAATTCCTATTCTGCCTTTGTATCCTGTCATATTGCACTTATCACAACCAACCGCTTCAAAATAATTTTCTGTTTGTACACCACTTAAGTATTCCTTGTCGGGAATTTTTGAAACTATTTCGTCTACAATCTGCTTATCTTCTTTAGAAATTGGAACTTCTTTTTTACAGTAAGGGCAGAGTCTCCTTACAAGCCTTTGTGCCATTGCAAGGTTTATCGCAGAAGAAATAATCTTTGGATTTACATCAAGATCAATAAGTCTAGGGAAAGTTCCTGCAGCTGTGTTTGTGTGAAGGGTAGAGAATACCAAATGTCCGGTAAGAGCCGCATCTATAGCAGTGTTAGCTGTTTCGCTATCTCTTATTTCACCGACCATGATTATATCAGGGTCTTGTCTTAACGCGCTTCGAAGGCCATCGGCAAAGCCGTAGTTGTTTTTTTCGTTGGTCTGTGTTTGGACAATGCCGTTTAAATGGTACTCGATCGGGTTTTCAATAGTGATTACTTTTACTTCTGGTGTGTGAACTTTCTTTAAAAAAGCATACAAAGTCGTGGTCTTTCCAGAGCCCGTAGGTCCTGTGATGATAACCATGCCTTTTGGCTTTTCAATTTCTTTGAAGATTACCTGCAGAAGTTTTGGATGAATACCGAGATCTTCAAGCGGTACAGATATCGAGTTCGGGTTGAGCACCCTAAGAACGATAGCTTCGCCAAAATTTCCTGGCAGAAGGGAAGTTCGTATTTCAATTTCAGAATCTTTTATTTTTATGCTGAATCTCCCGTCTTGAGCGCCATAGACATTGAGCTTTAGGTTTGAAACAAGTTTGATTCGTGAAGCTAGAAGCTTGAATGTTTCCAAATCAAACTGGAGGATTTCGGTAAGGATTCCGTCTAGTCTGTATCGCAATGTCACATAGTCCTCTTGCGGTTCGAGGTGTATGTCGGAGGAGTTTGTTGCAATAGCGCCGGCCAGAATAATTTCCATTATTCTAGAAATTCTGTAGCTTTTTTTCATGTTCAAAACATCGCTGATTAGCTTTTGAACATCGGGGATTGTGTGAACCTGAGAAAGGAACTCCGTGATCTGATCATTTGAAATATCCAAGGCGCCGGACTTTGTTTCAAAAGAATAAGAAAGGTCCTTGTACCTTTCCCAGACTTTTTTAAGGCTTGCATGAGAGACCATGTAAACCTCGACGCTGAAGCCTTTGTCTCTAATTTTTTTGATGGCCTCTTTTGTTTTTGGATTTTCGGGAGAGAGAGCGCCGAGACTTACAACTTTATTAACTTCGTTGAAAACGGCAATCTGAGCATCTATAGTTTCCTGTTCGCTTATAACACGCAAAGCATCTATGTTTATAGGAGTTGATGTGAGGTCAAGGTAGGGTACTCCGTATTTTGCTGAAAGAGTCTGGGCAAGCAATTCTTCTTCTTGCTTCCTCAAATCCTCAACTCTTTTATTCTGCTTTTCTTCGTCAAATGTAGGCATTTCAATCAATTTTAACATACAAAAGAGGCCTAAATATAGCCACTTTTCCCATATTGACAAAACACTAAAAATGGTGTAATATGTATATAGGAGGATTTGAATGAACACCTTGAAAACTATGGTGGTGGCCATTATGTTGGTCGCCCTCGCAACTACCCTCGAAGCGCAGAAGGCTCCAGACTGGAAGCCGAATCGTACCCAGCTTTCTCTGCAGAAGCAGATCAAGGAAGCTGAGGAGCGGATCGGAGTCCTCGTCTTCTCTAACCCGAAGTCGATCGATAAGAAGAAGGTTGTGTACGAGGCCTTGAGAATCGAGATGAAGAATCTCGAGAAGCTTCAGGATTCGTACATTGAAACTTTCGATACTCCCGCCATGCGAGAGGCTCGAAAGAGCTTCAAGAAGGACGAGAAGGACAGATCGAGGGCCGAGAACGAGTGGCGCAAGGCCCACGACCGCGCCGAGGTTTCCGGTTGCTCTCCTTCGGAAGAGCAGGAAATGACGATTGACCCCCGTGCCACGGGCAATTGGTCAGTCTCGGACTTCGTAAAAGTCCGAGTGATCAATACCCACGATTTCATCCTCGACTCGATTGAGGATGAAAGAGGGCAGGTGGTCGGCCGGCTCTGCGCTGGCGGATCGATCACGCTCTTCAGGCAGATCAATACCTGGAGAGACGGCCGATACGTTTCGTTCCAGTTTATCGCCAAAGGGCATTTCCCTGACGGCACACTGGGACTGGCAAGGTCCCAAACTTTCACCTTGCGAAATTCAGGTGGAAATTTCGGATCTGGTACGAGGTTCTATACCTGGGAGATCAGGCTCAGGCCTGAGTACCAGAGGTATGTGCCTCGGCCCCAGCCGACGCAACGCTCAGTTCCGCGCCGACCTCCCCCCACATGGAGGTAGAGTACATTTCCGAGGCAGGCATGCCTGCCTCAGAAACCCGCCAAATGAGGCGGGTTTTTTCGTATAAAAATATGCTAATATCCAAGATATGAAGCACGTATCTAACAGCCTCGAGGAAACTCACAAAATCGCCGAAGATTTTATAAATTCGATTTCTCCGAAAAATGATTCAGCTTTTGTTGTTGGATTGTACGGAAATCTTGGGGGCGGAAAGACAACTTTTACAAAATCAGTGGCATCTATTTTAGGAGTGGAGGACTCTGTCACAAGCCCGACATTTGTAATTGAAAAGATTTATGAACTATATGGCAATAAATTTTCACATCTAATACATATTGATGCGTATAGACTAAATAGCGGAGAGGAACTTTTGAATTTGGGTTGGCAGAAAATCATTTCTGATAAAAATAATTTAATACTTATTGAATGGCCGGAAAGGGTAAGCGAGATAATGCCAGAGCATGTGAAGATAAAATTTAGTGCGTTAGAAGATGGAAACTCGAGAGAAATAGAGATCGAGTCTTAATGATATAATTTAAGCATGGCAAAAAAGGATAAAAAAACTCTGGTTCTACTCGATGTGCACGCCATATTGCACAGGTCTTATCACGCCCTTCCGGAATTTGAGTCTAGCAAAGGGGTGCCTACAGGAGCTTTGTACGGGCTTTGCACTTTTTTGATAAAGCTAGTCAAAGACTTAAAGCCAGACTATATAATCGCTTGCTACGACTTGCCGGAGAAAACAGTAAGGCACGAGGCATACGTCGAGTACAAGGCACACAGAAAAAAAATAGACGAAGCTCTCATTTCTCAGCTAGAAAGGTCTAAAGAAGTTTTCAAGGCTCTAAATATTCCAATGTATTCATCTCCTGGTTTTGAGGCTGATGATATGCTCGGGACAATCACGGAAAAATTGAGAGACAATAAAGACATTGATGTCATCATCGCTTCTGGAGATATGGATACTATGCAGTTAGTTTCGGGTGATAAGGTTAGAGTTTATACATTAAAGAAAGGAATAAAGGATACAATCATTTACAACGAGGATGCTGTAAGGGAAAGGTTCGGCTTCGGTCCGGAGCTTTTGCCTGACTACAAAGGTCTCAGAGGCGACCCTTCTGACAACATAGTTGGTATTCCGGGTATAGGAGAAAAAACTGCAGAAATTTTGATTACAAAGTTTGGATCAATAGAGGACATATACAAAAAGTTAAAGAAAAGCGAAGCAGAATTCGAAAAGGCAGGAATAAAGAAGAGAGTGATTGAACTTTTGAAAAATGGAGAGGAAGAAGCGCAGTTCTCAAAAATGCTTGCCACTATTAGGCGGGACGCTCCCATTCACTTTGTGGTGCCAGAAAAAGTCTGGAGAGAAGATGTTGATATGAACAAAGTAGGGGAGCTGTTCAGGGAATTTGAGTTTAGAACGTTGGGGGTAAAAGTGGCAGAAGCTCTGTCTTTGGATATGCCGGTATCAGAGTCAGGCAATGAGTCGCAAGAGGACATTTTGGAAGTAGGGTTGCTTCTATGGATTGTTGATTCAAACAAGACCAATCCGAACCTAGATGATATTTTATCTTATACCCATGCCAATTCTCTGGGAGAAGCTCGAAAAGTTTTAGAAAAAATAATTAAGGACCAAGAACTATCTTTTGTCTGGGACGATATAGAAAAGCCTCTCATGCCGATTGTAAGGGAAATGAAGGAAGTGGGGGTGAAAATAGATTGCGACAGGTTGGAAGAATTATCCAAAAAATACCATGCAGAACTTTCTTCTATCCAGAAAAAAATATGGAAAATAGTAGGCGAGGAATTCAATATAAGCTCGCCAAAACAGCTCGGCGAAATGCTTTTTGTAAAGATGGGCCTTAAGGCAAAGAATCAGAAAAAAACAGCCAGCGGAGGATTTTCTACAAAAGAATCCGAACTTGAAAAACTAAAGGGAGAAAACCCAGTAGTAGACCTAGTTTTGGAATACAGAGAGTTGTCAAAACTTCTCGGCACATACATAGATACTATTCCAAAGCTTGTTGATAAAAATAATCGCCTGCATCCGGAATTCATACAGGCCGGCTCTGCTACAGGCAGGATGGCAAGTCAGAATCCAGGAGTCCAAAATATTCCAAACAAGACCGAGCTAGGCAGAGAGATCAGAAAATCTTTCATTGCTGAAAAGGGATACAAGATAGTCACATTTGATTACTCTCAGATTGAGCTTCGCATTGCTGCTTTTCTTTCTGGAGATAAAAAGCTTATAAACATTTTCAAAACAGGACAGGATGTCCACACTGCAGTTGCTTGCGAGGTTTTTGGAGTAAAGCCTGAAAATGTGACAAAGGAAATGAGGTCCAAAGCGAAAGTCATTAACTTTGGTGTTATGTACGGAATGGGGGTTACTGCTCTTCAGAAAAATCTCGGAACAAACAGGGAAGATGCTCAGAAGTTTCTGGATGAATACTTTGGCAGTTACAGCGGTCTTGCCGAATACTTGGAAAGAGTAAAGAAGGAGACTGCTCAAAAGGGATATACAGAAACTTATTTCGGCAGGAGAAGATATTTTCCAGATATTCGCTCTCGATTGCCGTTTATGAAAGCTGCAGCTGAGAGAATGGCAATAAACGCTCCGATACAAGGAACAGAGGCGGACATAATAAAGCTTGCAATGATAAGGATAGATAAATTTTTGGAGAGCAAGGGGATAAAGAACGATGCAAGACTTCTCCTTCAGGTACATGACGAGCTGGTTTATGAGATAAAAGAGGGGATAATAGATTCCGTTGCTACTGAAATAAAGAAAATAATGGAAAGCGTAATCAATCCAAAAGATGTTTCTGGGGTAATATGCGAGGCCACTGTTTCATCTGGGGATAATTGGGCTGAAACAAAGGCAGTGTTGTAACTTGACAAAATAAAGCATATTGTGGTATAATATTAGAGTAATAGGAGGTATGCCATGACTTGGAAGTATTCGATTTGCGTCATGCGCTGGTGCAGACTTTGGAATCTTGCCCAGCCTCCCGGAACGTTTTGCCGATGCTGCGGAAAGGAAATGCAGAATCGGGAAACCATGTAAACAAATCATGTAAGATTTTGGAGATAAAGCGGCAGAAATGCCGCTTTCTCTTTGTCCAGAAAATTGCTGTATAATGATTTAATGCTTTATGTGCTTTACGGCAGTGACTCCATAAAAACTCGAAAGAAGCTCCATGAGCTTTTGGATTCTGCAAAGAAAAAAAGGCCAAGCGCCGAACTATTTAGGATAAACTCGGAGAATTGGAGCGAATCGTTGTTTGATGAGCTCATCAGTTCTCAAGGGCTTTTTGAACAGAAATATACTGTGGTACTTGATAATGTTTTTGAGAAAAAGGATGCAAAAGCCTACATAGTAGACAGGCTGGAGGAAGTCAATAATTCAGATCAAATATTTTTGATGCTTGAAGGAGGTATTGATGTTGCAACTTTAAAAAAGATTGAGAGAAATTCAAAGCAGGTTCAGGAATTCAAAAAGCCAGAAAGCAAAAAACCTTTTTATAATATTTTCTCTGTTACAGACGGACTTTTGGAAAAAGACAAAAGGAAGCTTTGGGTTTCATATGTTGATGCAATAAAAAAGGGGAGCGTGCCAGAGGAGCTTCATGGCATATTTTTCTGGCAGGTAAAGAACATGATACTTGCAAGTAGGGCCAAAAGCGCAGTGGATGCAGGACTTACACCTTATGCTTTTAAAAATGCTTTGAGTGGAAGCAGAAACTACAGGACAGAGGAACTTGTAAAAATGTCAGAGGAATTAGTCGATATGACACATAGGGTTCGCCAAGGCGAAGGCGACATGGATGTGATGCTGGAGAAGTGGGTGCTTGGAGTTTAATTGGACTTTAGTCAGTTTTCTGTTATATTTTGAAATACTTGCGCCCGTAGCTCAGTCGGTAGAGCAGCTCCCTTTTAAGGAGATGGTCGAGGGTTCGATTCCCCCCGGGCGCACAAAATTTCAATTTTGAAATTTGTAGACCCGGAGAAACTGTCTGGGAGATAGTTTTGTGGGGAATCGAAGACCTGTGATAACTTTTTGTGCGGTTAGCAACAAAAAGTAGAACAGGTGTACAGAATCTGTAAGATTCGATTCCCCTGGGCGCACAAAATAAAAAATCCTGAGTAATCAGGATTTTTTAAATTTTCTACAATGGCAAATCGAATGCAAATAGTCCTGGGCCTGTGAAGATGAGGGATAGCAAGATGACAGCAGGGAAGACATATTCAAAATATCTTTCAATTGAAATCGGTGAAGATTTTCTGTGTATCCAGTATGCGAAGTAGAAGTAGAATTTTAGCATCAATATCCCCGCTATAGCAGTAACCTGTGTGTAAAGCCCAACTATCAGCATGGCTCCTGCAATATAGTAAAACAGATCAACACCCGGATATTTTTTGCTTATCTTTGTTTTGCCGATGTAAGCAATGTAAATTCCGACCGCTACCCTGAGTATTATGGGTGATAAAAGGCTAAACGATAAAAGTGTCGGGAATGTTGTTAAAGGGTGTAAAAATGATGTAAACATAGGAAAATTATAGCGGTCTTTATTCTATTTATCAATGTGCTATATTCTTTGTGTTTCGTGATGTAATATAAGCCTGCGCATGTTATAAAAAACCTATATTTCATCACTTCAAATTGTCTATATGGCCTCAAAAGTCTACATATTACTTCACGATATACGAAGCACTCATAATGTGGGTTCAATTTTCCGAACATCAGACGCTTTGGGAGTAAATAAAATCTATTTGTCGGGATATACACCTAAGCCTATTGATAAGTTTGAAAGACCTAGAAAAGATATTGCTAAAGTAGCTCTAGGAGCGGAAAAGAGTATATCTTGGGAATATGTGGATTCTCCAGTAAAGCTTCTCAAAGATTTAAAAAAGAAGAAGTTTGAGGTGATAGTTTTGGAGCAATCAAAAAAATCTGTTGATTACAAAAAAGTAAAAGTAAAGGGCAATGCGATTTTTGTAGTTGGAAATGAAGTCTTGGGTACTGATAAAGAAATTTTAGACATTGCCGATATTGTTGCAGAAATACCGATGGAAGGGGAAAAAGAGTCTCTCAATGTTTCCGTTGCGTTTGGAGTCGGATTGTTTAGGATGCTGGATAAATAGGAAAGAATTAGGTTGAGGAAGAGATTTGCTAATACCTATAAGTACTAACGATCTTTCCCTCGTTGTCATAGAGAACTATATTTTCTCTCCTGTCTTTCCAAAGCCTTTCGCTTCGCTTGAGGTAAATTCTCCATTCTGGCTGATAAAAATCAGGATCGTTTTTATGCGTATCTATGCAGGAAGGGTAGTTGATTTTTTTGTAAATGAAATTGGTGCATTCGTAGCTCCAGTTTTCTGGCAAAGTTCTAGTCTGGATAGAGCAAGATGGAAAATTGCTTATGTATGTGAGGCAGGCGTCGTTGTTTGGGCTGTTCGGTATTGAAGACAGGTCTTCATCTCTTGGCAATGGACAGTTGCTACTTATGTATGGATAAAAAGTCTGAAATTGGGTCAAATATCCAGAACACTTGTTTATCTTGAAGCTGGCTCCGTTAGGCGAAATGCTTGTGACCAAATAAACTGTATCGCCAGGTGAAACGTAGACATCTTCTTCGCTGTTAACCATGCCAGCGAAGTAAAGCTTTGAGGCCTTAGGTATATTTATTGAAATATTTGTAGAAGTGCTTTTTAGAGTCCAGCCGGTAATATTGATAGGGGATTTAGCACGTGAGCTAACTTGTAAAACAATATATTCATTCTCTGGATCTGCTCCTGTTGCAATAGTAGATATTTTTACCACATCTCTGTATTGAGATTTGGTTTTATTGTCTACTTCTATTTGAACTTGTTCTTTCAGGTCATCAACCTTTGACTGAGTGTCTTGCAACTGCCTAGCTATGTCCGCCTGTTTTTGTTCAGGAGTATTTCTGACGGTGGCAGGACCTTTTATGCTCCCATATAGGCCTAGGGCGATTATGAGCAATAGTATTACTAAACTGCCATCTTTGTTCATGTAAATATAATACAACAAAATAGAGACTTTCTCTATTTCTGGTGCGTGTTGCAAAAATGGGCACTTCTTCCTCCTATTATTTTTCTTTCAATGATTCCTTTACATCCTTTTTTGAGACACTTTTGCTTTGTGCGTCTGTAAACCATGTGTGCATTTTGGAAGTTTCCTTTTTCCCCGTAAATATTTCGATAGTCGGACATGGAATCACCACCCATCTTTATGGATCTCTCAAGTATCTCTGTCGTGGCTTTCCACATGTCGCTTATCTCATTGTTTGTGAGGGAAGTTGGTTTTCTCTCTGGATGGACTCCTGCAGTCCAGAGTATCTCATCAGAATAAATGTTTCCGATGCCTGCTACTATGCTTTGGTCCATAAGTACAGTTTTAATATCCCAGTTAGGCTTCTTTAACACCTGAGCCTTTAGAGTGTCTTTTGATAGCCCGTCCAGAGGTTCAGGTCCAAGACCTACCAAGTCGACATGTTCGTGCTTTTTGTCTGTTTCAAACATTATAACCTTGGCAAATTTTCTCATGTCCGAAAAAGCCAGATACTTTCCGTTTGATAGGGTAAAAATAAGGTGGATAAACTGGTTAAAAGAGTCAGAGAGGAGGGGAACATCACTCTTCCATTTCTTTCCGTTCCATTCGTATTTCCCATACAAGAGATGCCCTGTCATCTTCATGTGGATCAACACTGTCTTGTTGTTAGTAAAGTGAATTAAAATATTTTTTCCTCTTCTTTCGGCATTTTTAAATTTTTCGCCAACAATTTCGCTTTTAAATTTTTCAAAATATTTCTTGTTCTTTATGTTGTCTGTTCTTTTGTTAGAAGTGTTTACAAAGTAGTCAGACCAGACATCTTTAATGGATAGTCCTTTGAGGACGTTATTTAGGCCGTTTACTGTGGTTGTTACTTCAGGTAGTTCAGGCATTTTGATTTTGCTTGTATATTCGTCGATTTCTGCGTTGCTCATTCCGGATGCTCCCGCAGAGTACTACTTGTACACTTTGGTCGCATTCCTCATTCGCGCCTTGAACTCGGCGAATATCCAACGCAAAAACATACCCACAAAATAACACAAAACCTCGTTGAGTGCATTTCATTTTTGGAGACTTCGCAAGCCGGGTAGTGAGAAGCGATTAGCTTCGCAAGACCTTGAGCCTTAGGGCGAAAGGTGTACAGTCCCTGTAAGGGAAGACTTGAGGAATTTTTCAGCAGAAAAATATCCGTGCTCCAAAAATGAAATGCCGAGGAAGAGGTTTTAATTGTCCCTAAAAGAGATTTTATGATAACAATTTCAAGGCTTTCTTTACCTTGTCTCCTGTATCTTTGGCTTCAGAAACTTTTTTCAAAGCTTCTCGTGCCTCTTTTTCAGCATAGCCAAGAGCTTTTAGGGCTTCAAGTGCATCAACATCGCCGGCAGTGGAGTATTCCATTTCAAACACAAGGCCGTCCAGTTTATCTTTTAATTCAAGAACAATTTTTTCAGCATTTTTCTTTCCTATGCCAGAAACTTTTGTTAGGTGGCTAGTGTCGCCGGTAGAGATAGCGTGTTTCAAGTTCTGTATTGTAGCAATGGATAATATGCCCAAAGCAGATTTTGGTCCAATGCCTGATACGGTCAAAAGCAGTTCAAAAAAGTCTATCTCATCTTTTGTTTGAAAGCCGTACAGGTCCAAAACGTTCTCTCGAACAGCCAAATATGTCCAAAATTCCAAAGTTTTTTCCTTGTGATAATCGAGAATGGAGGTATTTGTATATATTTTATATCCAACCCCATTTACATCTAAAATAACAGACTTTAGATCCTGGTGGATTACAGTTCCTTTGAGATGTCCTATCATACCACTATAATACTCTATTTCTAGGGGGAGAGCTATGTTTTGAGGCTTGATTATTTTTATATTCTGTTATACTATCTTGCCTATGCCAATAACAAAATCAGCTAAAAAGGCTCTTCGAGGATCACAGCGAAAGAAGTCTTTCAATACTGCAAAGAAGGAGAAAGTAAACAAAACTCTCAAGAACATCAAAAAACTTGTTGCAGACAAGAAAGTGAAGGATGCAAAGGAGTACATGAAAGAGGTTCAAAAAATTCTCGATAAGGCGGCAAAAACTGGCCTTATAAAAAAGAACACAGCAGCTAGAAAGAAATCTCGAATTGCTGCGATGCTAAAGAAAGCATCAGCTTAACAAAAAACCACCATTTGGTGGTTTTTTTGTTTTGTGCTCTCGCCAGGATATCTCTCTCCTTGGAAACCCACGGTTTTCCAACGCTCGCTCTGCTCGCTGCTTTCCGACACGGGAAAGACTATCTTTCCCGACCCCTATCTAGTTCGATTTTGGCTCAAGCAAAATCTACTACGTATATTTTGTGCTCTCGCCAAGAATCGAACTTGGATCGCAACTTCCGCAAAGTTGCATTCTATCCATTAAACTACGAGAGCATAGATAATGGTCAGATTATCACAAAAGGTAGAAAAAACTAAAAGCCCAAGTAAAGCAGTACTTTTTCCAAAAGAGGTTCTGTGTGCTCTTCTTCTGGCAAATGATTGAGCAAAAATGTTCTTATCTCATCTGGATGAACATCGTGTTCTTCTATGAGAGCCACAATAAAAGGCATTAAAACCTTTTTTGATTTCAGGAGAAGCCTCGGGTAATGTTCGTTTGTTTCAACCCAAAAAGATTCGAGATGGACGTATGGGTATCTAGTTTTTCCTATAGTTACGCCAGCTGCATCAATGCTTATCTCTATTAGATGTGGAGGCCTAGATGCAAAGAGGGAAAGGGTTGCAGCTGATACCAAAATGAGCAGAGCAAATATTAGGTTATTGAATATTACTGCAAGTATGGCTATAGACACGCTGATTATTCCGACGATCCAATACCAGTCTGAGGTTTTTTCTGTGTGCAAATATTCAAATGCTTTCCAGGAAATTTTATTCATAATTTATATTATAACCGGATCTTCTGTTTTTGTCGGCAATATTGACCATATATTAACAACGCAGGCAATCAATGCTAGATTTTTTATAATGTACTGACCCTCAAGCGTTGGAACGAAAACTCCAGTCCAAACAGATGTCTTTAGGAAAAATAGCGGAAGACCTGTTGTAACTATATGGGCAAAAAATGCATATATGGCCCATCTCTCTTTTCCAGGAATTATAAATAATAGTCCTATTATGACTTCAAATACTCCGAATATGACAACAAATGTTCCGGCTGTGATAAAAGATAGGTGCAGTGCGTGAAGAATTGGGCTTAGTGTTTTTGCGAAAAGCTCCTGTACAATTCCGCTTGCAGGTGATAGGCCGATAACTTTTAATATTCCAAACCAAAAATATATTACGAACAGTGCGATTCTAGACAATAAAACTGACAATTGTTTTAGTTTCATATCAAAATTATATCACTCGGCTGGCAACTTATCTATGATGATTTCAAACTAACAAGCCCAGATTTGGATTTTTGAAGTTTATATTCATGCCATATGAGCCAAATCACAAATGCATCAAATATTGTAAAGGCAATTAGCCAGACGGAATGAGTGCGAGTGTATCTCTGTATCTGGTATATCATAAAAAGTCCAAATACAAATATTGAAACAGGATATGCCCACAGCTTTTTTGCATAAAGCAAAATAACTAGTATTCCTTTTATCACACCGTGGCTAAGTAGGTAGAACGCAATAAAATATTTGGAACTAATAGAAAAGTTGTTTGCCGAATGGAGCAGGTAATTGACTAGAAAATCGTGCGGATCTTCAGCGAGCTCCTTGTGGGTTATATCTAATACTGCATTGATTAAGAAGTTTTGAGTAATGAAGAGAGTCAATATTCCGCCAATAATTTCAATTACAGCATGTACGCCTTTTAAAAACAGGCTTCCTTCAAATAGATAAAATATTTGCTTTTCCTGCAGATCGGTTCCAAATTCACTCATATTAGAATTTTATCATGTGAATAGATAAAAAGTTGTGAAGTGGAGATTTGTATTGGGAGGGGAGAAAGAGTGAGATTCCGTCTCAAGTAATTTTGTTTTCGGCAAAACAAGATTCTTTCGACCGCGACTCGTTGTCGGAATGGTGAGTCTGCGAACCTCTGGTAAACCCACGGTTTTCCCAAGCCTTCCTCCCCGGGAAAGACTTTCTTTCCCGACCCCTATCTGTTCGAATCTCACCCCATCCGCTTAAAAGCAAAAACACCATTTGTATGGTGTTTTTGTCTGCGGGAATGGTTAAATGCGTTTAGAACTATAAATTTTAATAAAGTGACTCAAGAATTAATTTTATATAATAATTTTAGTATTGTTCGGTAGCTGGTTATTCTTCGTCTTGGTCTTGTTCAGTAATGGTTTCCGACTCATCATCCTTTGTTCCTTCTCCATTCTCAATCTCAAACTTTTCATAAGATCCAATTTTTGTAAAATCAATATCATAATGCTGGTTATCTATCTTGTAGACTACTACTGCATCTAGCCCAATTGTCTGCAATTTTTCATAAGTAAGAAGTTCACCTTCCTTTAAGTTCATTACATCTCTTAGAAGCCATTTACCTAAAGCTAAGTTAGGGTTACTCATTAAGGCTTTTGAATTATCCTGACAAATCTTAGCACTAAGAATATCTCTATTTGGAAGTGTTAATTCAAAAGCTTGGTCTCTGGGAGGAAAAAATCCAGGAAACTTTCTGTGTATCCATGCTGGTATAGGAACATAGACTTCATTCAGGTCGCGCGGTCTTCCCTGAGCATTCCATTGGTTTAGTCCGCTTTTTTCAGGCACATGTTTATCTCCGCCTCTTGTTGAATAAAGAGGTAAAAATACATGAGGTAAAACTTTTTCTGGGGCAAAAATAAGACCCTTTTCTGCAATAAGTTTTTCTATCTCTGAAAATGGATCAGTAAGTATTCTTACGGGAACATCCAATAAAATGTTTTCAGTAATAAATCTTTTATATAGAGTGCTTTTGGATACATTGAATGAATACTCTGCTGTGTTATCTGAAAATTGAATTACACTTTCTTTCTTGTTTACTTTTACATCTTTAATTTCAGATATATTAATTAATGGAGTAGAGGTCTCGTAAACCAAGATTTTTCCTACTTTTCTTGTTATACAATGATAAATAAGTTCATCTAATCCAAAAATACGCTTAGTTGTTTCAATTCTTTCATTCCTTAATTCAGCTATTTTCTTTATTTTTTCTGTAGGAGATAAAGACTCAAATAGCATGTGATCACCATTGAATTCAGCTATTTTTTGCATGGTACGCCCGTTACCCTCAAGAAAGGTTTTTATACCAAGTCCAATGCGATTTTTTGAAGCATCAGCGGAAGCATCAGATCTTGAAAGGTTTTCTGCATTAAAAGCCTTACAAAATAGGTTTTCAGTAGCCCTGGACGCCAAATAAGGCTCAGGAGACTCTGAGAAAAGGTTAGATAAAGAGCCAACCGCTTTAAGCAGTCGTTCGTAGTAGGCTACTTGATCTTTTGGTTGTCGGTCTAGGAACATTGTCTTTGTATTCTAACGCTCTTTTCATTGCTTCAGCAACACGCTCAATTACTGTTACTGTCACTGAGTTCCCAAACTGCTTGTATAGCTTTGAGTCTGGTAAAGTGGTTGGTAATTTGTATGTATCAGGAAAGCCCTGAAGTCTTGCACATTCCCTTGGTGTAAGTTTTCTTATTCCTTTAGTGTCTTTAATCAATGGCACATTGTGACCTCCCATTCCCATATTAGCCGTTAGGGTTGGGCATACTCCATTTTTATTTTCTCGGACATAAGCTCTTCTCCACTGATATACAACTCCTTTCTTCATTCCTGATTTTTTTAGAGTTTCATAAAGTGAGGAATTATTGTAATAGTATTTTTTATCAACATTTTTCTCTAGGACACTTTCTACAGATTTTGTTAAAGGGGTAGGCACAGGAAACTCAAAAGCATCATATTGTTTTTTTGATTTGAAACCTACGATATAAACCCTTTCCCTATTTTGTGGGACATTTCCATACATCATGCTATTAAGAACCATTACTTTTACATAGTACCCCTGATCTTTAAGAGCTTCCGAGATAATACTGAAAGTTTTTCCTTTGTCATGGGATTTTAGGTTTTTTACATTTTCCAAAAATACAGCTTGAGGTTTTTTGTCTCGAATTATTCTAATAATCTCAAAAAATAAATCACCTCTTCCTGTGTCTAAAAAACCTCTTCTGTAACCAGCAATTGAAAATGGCTGACACGGAAAACCTCCAAGTAATACATCAAAATTTGGTAGGGCTGATGTTTTTAGTTCAGTTATACTTGCAACTGTAAGAGGAGCCTCTTTGAAATTGAGGTCATAGGTTGCTTTGCAATAGGGGTCAAAATCATTTCCAAAAATGGTCTCAAATCCTGCTTTTTCAAAACCCATTCTCACTCCTCCTATTCCAGCAAATAAATCTAAAGTTCTAAGTTTTTTAGTGTTTTGCATTACTTACGAACATTATACCAAATGGGTTTATAAAAAGCAGCAAGAGTTAATTTGGGGATAAAAATTGTAAATAATATGGATTTATAAGAGTGCAAAACGCATGTATTTTAAATGAATAATATAGAAAATATCTAGTAATCAAGCAAACCAGCTGGTTACCACAATGACTTCGTGTTGTTCTTGGGTTCAGATGTATTTTTTCTATCCTCTACGGACCACAAGAGCCCTAGGAGTCCACAGAGGTGTCCCAGTAGGGCAAAGCAGTCCCCTAAGGGTAGATTTCTTCCAGTAGTATCTTTAATTATTTTCTGTAATTCCAATGCGTGTTTCTTGGAAATTACAGGCCTCATAGTTATTGCTTACTTACAAATTCCATAACAACCCAACCATCTTCCATGGCATATTTACCTTCAAGTATTCTAACTTTTCTACCACCAAATTTTTGATCAATAACTAATACCTTAGTCCCAACAGGAACATCAAAAGCTTTATTCTCCATCACCATTCTTGCTATACCGTAAGTATCTTTAGCATACATAGCTTTATTGAGTTCATCGTAATCTTCTTTAGTTCTAGCTAAAGTAACTATTTCACTATTTTCTATTCTTAAGTATCCCTCTTCGCCTGAACTTGGAATGTTAGATAGATTAGTACTTGTGTTGCTTGTATTACTTTCACCAAAACTTGAGAATATAACTAGTGCTATTACTCCAACTATAATAATAAACCATTTACTTTTGTACCACCTCCTCTTAGGTTGAATTGTTTGATCCATGGATTAGTAATTAATTTAATAATCCGTTTTGGACTTTAAGAATACAAAAAGCCCACCACGGGTAGAGGGCGAACCCTCTCATACCGGTTTCCCGATATGGCCTAACAGACAACCCCATGATGGGTTTTTTGTGTCTGTTAGGACTTGCTGTGCCATGCTCTTGTTTTCAAAAGTTTAGGCCATATTCAGTTGTATACACAATTATACCAGAAATAGAGTAAAACTAAAGCTGTTCTTGAAAATAGGTGGCATTTTATAAATCCGAACAAAACCGAATTTTTGAGGGGAGTGGGGGTGTTTGAAAAGTATACAAAATGAAAGACCGCCGAGCGCTTAGCGCAAGGCGGTCCTGTCGGAGACGTTCCAGACCGAAGTATTACTTGTTCTTGATCTGGTTGATGACCTCTTTCGTTCCTTGTTCCCATGCCCAGAAAACTTCCATGTTGCCGATGGCGTTTTCACGCACCATCGTCTTCTTCATCGCCTCATCGAGTAGTCGTAGGGCGATGTTGTCGTTCTCGTTGCATTGGGGCTGTGCTCCTTTCAGACTCTCGTCTGAAAGTGCGCAGGTACGAACCCAAGTACCAAGATCTTCACGCATGATCCCTGTGACGCTGGCGTGCATCTTGTCTTCCAGGGAATACATGTCGACGATCCGAACCGCTTTCTTCCCTGGTTCGTAGTGAGTGCTCACTGTGACACGATACTTCGCCTGCTCGATTGCAGTGGTGATGACGTTCGCGTAGACCGTCATCTTGCTTCCATCGTCGTTGTAGGCGATGAGCGGGGCACTCATTCTCCCAATGATGCTGAGAACGAGCAAACCGATCGCAACCAACAGAATGGATGCTACGGCGGTCGGAACCGGCGGAAAACCTTTTCTGGCAGTAATCATCCGTCTATCTCCTCAAAGAACTTAGGACCCTTATTGATCCCGTCAAAATTTTCAAAACATTAAAAACTTTGATGGGAGGGCGACGATGTTCTGTCGCCCGTATGTGTTACCCTCGGCAGACCTCGCTGATTGACTGGAGGACGGTCGAGAGCACAGTTTGCGGTGTCTTGTTTGCGGGTTCGACGACTCGGTTGGTCGGTGAACCCTCAATGACTTCGGACTTCGCCTTGACCTTGCGAACTGTGGCGATGGTATTGAATTCATCGCTCCAAGTAACAGCGAGCGACTTATCCTCGAAAGGACCGACGAAGCTGATGTCCGTGTTCTGGCCAAACCATTCGTACCGAACTTCGATTTGAACAAACATGCTACACCTAATTTGAAAGAACCGGGGCAAAATTGCCCCACCAAAGAAATCAAAAAGATTTAATTACTTTGGTGGGAGGGCGAACCCGATGTTCGCCCGTTGTGGAGAAGTTGTGCTAGAAACGACGCTGATTGTCGATCCCGTCGAGCATCATCTGTGCTGCGGTCTTGAAGCCCAAGCGAATGAGCTCCTTTTCCTTGAAGTAGTTACGAACCGCGTCATCGCATCTCTCGTGGCACTTCTGACAGTGTCTGAGATGCTTTACGATCCGATCGGTGTCCTGTATTGAGTAACCTTCAGCATCGCTGAAAGTCATGGACTCCTGAAACTTCAGGATCTCTTCAGTGGTCATGCAGCCACCGTTGTACTTGAGCATTGAAATTCTCCTCAAAGAACTTTGGATCGAAATTGATCCCATCAAAGTAATCAAGATTGTTTCTTAATTGCTTTGATGGGATGGGGAGACTGAGTCTCCCCATATTTGGTGGGGTCACTTCACATTGATGTTAATGACCGGAAGATCATTGCCTTCAAACTTGCTAAAGGCTTGAATGCAGAGGTTCTTGCCGTGTTGCTTTCGCAATTTCTTCTGCAGATCGTTGAACTCAGCAGTGTTCATGACACCGTTGAGTTCTACGGTCTGAGTCCCCATGTTCATGGTTCCGTTCAAGACCCAGAACACGAGATAACGGCTTTTTTTCATTGATTTCCTCCAGATAAAATGAACAAATCGGGACCAAATTGTCCCAAGAGAAAGCTCAAATTGAGCACTTTCTTAGAACAACTTATTACATCCAAATTATACACCCATTTAACTATTCTGTCAAGTATCTTGTGTAGGCAAAACAGCCTTATTTATAGGGATATATTGGAAATAACAAAGCCACAAGAAGCCACAATTTGGTGTAGGTAGGGCTATCTATTTTGTATACATTTCATTACAATTCCGTTTATGGACTGGAAGAAAAACGACAAGTTTGACCAAGAATACTCAAAGGTCTTGAACGACCACTTTAAAGAGAGAAATGTAAAAGGATTACGTTCCTCAAATTCTTTCAAAAAGATGTGGAAATATTTTGTAGAGATTTCAAATGGTGATCGTTTTTTAAGTGATGTAAGAACAATTAGAATTAAGCATCATATTCCTCTAAGGGGTTATGAGTGGAGAAATAAAGGTCCAAGTATTCCAGATGAGTGGTATGAAAAAGAAGGGCATGAGGCACAATTTTTATTAAAAAAAGATGTAAATAAGATTTGTGAAAAATATGCCTTACCAATTAGAAGTTGGTCAGACACAGTAGAGTTTTTCGTATTTTATAACAAAAGGATTTCTTTAGTAGATACTTTCGTGTATAAGCAAGTTCTTGTAAGCGACTCTATTAGAAAAAATGATGTGGAGGGAAACGAAGTTAACAAGCAAACGGTTAAAGAATACCCCATTGCAATAAACATTACTCCATATGTTAAGGAAAATGAGTTAGTTGATTACATCCATAAAATGTTTATTACAGAAGTTAAACCTATTCAAGATAGATATTTAAATCCTGAAATAAAAATTAACAAATTCCGAGCAAAAAAGTCTTCAATTAAAGAGGTAAAAGCTTTTGTCTGGGAAAACCGTCAAATAAAAGGAAGTGATTTAGCCAAGCTTGTAAATCAAAAGTTTAAAAAGATTAGTAGATCAGGTGAAGTTGGTCCATACACATATGATGATATAAACAAAATGATCTCTTTAGAAAGATCACACAGAAAACAAGCATAGTACGCTTAATTTCATATTGCAAAAACTAGTTACATGAGAGACTGGCATCATGCCAGTAAAGGTAAGAAAAAATGATACCAAAAGTTTCGTCGCCGAAACTAAAACAGGTTTTGAAAACAAAAACTTGATTGATTTTTTCGCACTTCTTTACAAAGTAGATAGGCGTGTAAATCCAAATTTATATTCTAGTCTACAAGGCAAAAATAGTTTGAAACAATCTTTTGTAACTGGGGCGTCAGCGAGTTTCTCAGAAAATAAACCGGCTGTGTAATTTATTGGTGAGCAAGTGCAAGTCCCCGCTCTGGAGTCATCCAACGGGGGACCTCACATGCTCATCAATAAATAACTTTTTATTTCTTTTGTCAGACAAAAATTTAGGAACTGAGGAGCCTAACTGATTGAAAAGAATATAAACATTACAAAAGAAAATATGTATGGATGAGGGGAAAAATGATAATTAAAAATTGTAAACAAAATATGAAAAAAGTTAAAGAATTTGATTATAAAGGTTGGATTGATGAGTTGAGGGTGGAGATCGGAAAGTCTTGGGATAATTCTAAGAATAGAGCTAAAAGACGGACTTTCCGGAAAACTAAACTAGTTAGATTGGGAATTAATTATCTTAACGTTTTGAGATATATAGCTAAGTTACAAAAAACCACGATGGCTAAGGTTCTAGAGAGGTTTTTAAGCAACTCAACTATGTATGCAATAAACAGAAAGGAGTATTTAAGTTACCAACAGAAAGCCAAAGCAGAGGCAGAGAAAATTAATAAAGTCTTATAAAATAATAAATAACAAAAAGATGAAAACAATTATATTAGCTAGAGTTTCTGACAAAAATCAGGACTCAAACGAAGCACAGTTATCTAGAATAATGTCCTATGTAAAAAACAGAGATTTAGAGGAGTGGAAAGTGTTTAAACTTAAAGAGTCATCAACCAAAGGAGATAGAAAAAAGTTTCATGAGATTATTGAAATAATACAAAGATCTAAAGAACCTTTGGCTTTGGTGGTTGATACTGTAGACAGACTACAAAGAAGTTTCAGAGAGTCAGTTGTATTTGATGATTTAAGAAAAGCAGAAAAGGTCGAGCTTCATTTTTATAGAGAGAACTTGGTAATAAATAAAAATTCAAATAGTGCTGATCTTATGAGGTGGGATATGTCAGTCCTGTTTGCTAGAAATTATGTATTGCAATTGAGTGATAACCTAAAGAGAAAGCAAGGCAAGATGAGAGAAGATGGAGATATAACCGGAGCACCTCCACTTGGATACAAAAGTGTATATAACAATAATCCACTAAGGATGAGAAGAGTTGATGTTGTTCCAGATGGAAAAGCTCATCTAGTCGTTAAGACATTTGAGGAATATTCCAAGGGAGATGTATCTTTTGTTACTCTATCTGACAGAATGTATGATTTTGGTTTGCGAAGTAAGGAAGGAGGAAAAGTAAATCATGCAATGATATTTAATATGCTAAATAACCATTTTTATTGCGGTAAAGCATATTCAAGGACTCATAAATTACTGTATGCCCATAGATATAAACCTATAGTCTCAAAAGAATTATTTGAAAAATGTCAGGAAGTAATGGAGCGACACAATAAAGTTCCAACAAAGTATGCATCAAAACCTTTTGTGTTTAGAGGATTAATAACTTGTTCTAAGTGCGGAGGTGTTGTTGGAGGACAACTTAAAAAGGGTAAATATGCTTATTACAGTTGTTCAGGGTATAAAAACTGTGAAAGAGTTTATGTGCCTGAAAGTGAATTGATTGATCAAGTGAATACTATTTTGGACAGCATTAAGTTATCAGATGAGAGAATTGAAGAAATAAAAAGTGGATTGAGATATTTAGGTGATAGTGAAAACAAGTTCCATAAAAACAGCATGAATAGTTTGAAAGCTGATTACGATAAATATGAGATAAGAATAAGGAAGATGTACGAGGACAGATTGGACGGCCGTCTTACGGGAGAAATGTATGACAAGTTATTAACCGAATATAAATCTAGACAAGCTGAAATATTAGAGTTAATGGGTGACCATTCTGTAGCAGATGAACAATTTTATGTAACAGCAAATATACTCTTGAGTATAGCCAAGAGAGCAAAAGAGATTTTTATGAGTTCCGAAGTAAATGAAAAACGACAACTTTTAAGTTTCTTACTCCAGAACTGTGTGTTAAATCAAAAAAAGCTAGATTTTACTTTGCATTCTCCTTTTGATTTGATGTCAAAAGATGACGATAATATTACTATGCGGATGGGGTGAGATTCGAACTCACGACCCAGTTACCCAGGTGACGGTTTTCAAGACCGTTGCTTTAGACCACTCAGCCACCCATCCGTATTTATTTTGTTTCTATTGTCTCAACTGTGTACTTGTTGGCAACAAAATATATGTAGTATATATCTAGAATTGCCATTGTATTTACAATGAGGAGTACAATAAACCATCTTTTGTGCGAAAGTCTCGCAGAGTGCCATAGGGCTAAACCTTTCCAAGGCAAAGTCCATACAGCCATCAAAACAAGGTATTTTAATGGAACGCTATTTATTACTACCGTATCCATGAAGGCAATAATAGCAAAAAACTATGATAATGCAATTAGCCAGATTTTGCTGTAAACTGATTTTATGAGATACATGGGAATAGATTATGGAGGAAAAAGGGTTGGTGTTGCTATTTCAGACGAAGATCTAAAGCTGGCATTTCCTCTGGAAGTGTTAGAGAATTCTCCCGAACTTATTTCTGAGCTGAAGGAGTTATCAAATATAAACAATATAGGAATGATAGTGGTAGGAGAGTCAAAGGATTTTTCGGGGCAGGATAACAAAATAATGGAAGAAATAAGACCCTTTGTTCAGAAACTTACAGACGAGCTTCGACTTGAAGTAGAATCCCATCCAGAATTCATGACTTCGCAAGCAGCAGAGAGATTTCAGGGTAAAAATGAAATGCATGATGCTTCTGCGGCGGCGCTAATATTGCAAAGCTATTTAGATACGAAAAATAACAAAGAAAAAAATGGAAACTAAACCGACAATTACAATAGACGATTTTCACAAGCTGGATATAAAGATAGGCAAGATCCTTTCTGCAGAAAAAATTGAAGGAGCAGACAAGCTTCTGAAGCTCTCGGTGGATATGGGCGAAGAAAAACCAAGGCAGATAGTTTCTGGCATATCAAAATACTTTCCAGAACCACAAGTGCTTGTGGGGAAGAGTGTGGCTTTTGCCGCCAACCTCGAGCCTAGGGTGATAAGGGGCTTCGAAAGCCAGGGTATGATATTGGCTGTCAGCGGACAACTTTCGGCAGGAGATGGAGAGCCTCAAGAATTTTTCTCACTTCTTCAAACTAACGACAGCGTTACTCCTGGATGCTCTGTTAAATAAAGTAAAATAAACAGTTTTAAATTTCTTTTTATTCTGCTATGCGATATAATTTGATAAATGAGCACTAGCAGCTTTTTAGATAAAATATTCGTAGCATTTCCAACTCCAAAGTTTTTAGACTTTCCTTTTGCCGGTATACATATAACTGACCAATTTGTCAGGGCAATTGAATTTGAAAAAGGCGCCAGACAGCACAAGATAAAAAAATACAAAGAAGTGCCTTTGCCTCCAGACACCATAAATTCAGGAGATATACTGAACAAGGAGGAGCTTGTAAAAGTTTTGAGCACTCTCAAGGCTGAAATGGGACTTGAATACGTAAAAGTTTCTTTGCCCGAAGAAAAAGCTTATCTTTTCACAACCAAGCTACCAATAGTTAAAGGTGCCGATATAAAAAGCGCAGTAGAGTCTAAAATAGAGGAGAACGTACCAGT
Organism: uncultured Candidatus Saccharibacteria bacterium; assembly: GCA_964468795.1. Classification (GTDB taxonomy): domain Bacteria; phylum Patescibacteriota; class Minisyncoccia; order Phycocordibacterales; family DATDWN01; genus C7867-006. Next base: position 46,951 of record CAYXWL010000014.1, on the reverse strand, counting down.
TTCTCCAAGTGAGCTCATTTACGATTACAAAGTATTTTTAAATAACCAAAAAGAACAGCTTGATATCGTAGTATCAAACTTTCCAACTAGCATTGTAAGCACATACACCGAGTGCATCTTGTCTGCAGGATTAAAGCCTTTGGTTTTGGAAATAGAATCGCAGGCTATTGTAAGGGCATTAACTTCAGCTGAAAGCCCAAATACTTGCCTCATTATAAATTTCTTCAAGGATAAAGTCGGTTTATACATAGAGACTTCTGGAACAGTGAGGTTTACGTCTACTGTAGCCTTGAAGGGCGAACTTGGAAACAATCCCAGCTTTTTGCTTCAGGAAGTGAGCAAGCTTTATATCTACTGGCACACCTTAAAAGAAAATGCCGGCAATCCGGAGAAAAAAATTGAACAGATAATAATATGCGGTGAAGGGTTTGATGAATCAATAGCGGCTTATCTTTTTTCCCACATGAGCACGCCGGTGGTTTATGGAAATGTGTGGCTAAATGCATTTGATATTAACAAATCAGTTCCAAATATAGACTTCAATGAATCCCTAAAGTTCGCTGGTGCTGTGGGGCTTGCCCTTCCAGATGATACGCTAATGTAAAAATATGTTTAACTTATTACCTCCAGATATAAAAAAATCCCTCAAGGCCGAGTATACTCAGAGGAGAGCGGTGGCAATACTTTTTACAGCATTTTTAATACTGTGCATGGTGCTTGTCCTTATTTTGCCAACTTGGTTCTCATCTACCTATAAGGGTATGCAAGTTGAGGCTCAGGCTGAAAAAATGAATAATTATCTCACGTCTTTAAATGTCGGTCCTACCACTGAGGCTATCAAGTCTTTGAACTTAAAAATGCAGGTAATGAACTCAGTTTTGGATTACAGGAAATTTAATCCTATAGTTGATACGATCTTGGCTCAAAAGTTCTCAGGCATAATCATAGACCAAGTTGCTTACAGGATGGTGGCTACAAGCACGGCTGTTGTGACAGTAGGAGGGATAGCTGATTCGAGGGAGAATCTAGTTCTTCTGTCAAAAAAGCTTCAGGCATCATCAAAATTCAAATCTGTTGATATACCGATTTCCAACTATGCCAAAGAAAAAGACATAGAGTTTTCTATAAATTTGGTTGTTTCTGATCAAGCAAAATAAAATGGAGAACAAAAAATATACAAAAACTATTATAATACTTTCAGTTTCTATCCTTGCAGTAATAGGCGCTATTTACTATATCTATAGCGACATACAGACAAGAAACGAAAAGATTGCCAATCTAAACTCTGAACTGGCTCTGCTCAATACAAGGCAAGATTATTTGAAAAGCAACGAGATATTTTTCGAAAATAACAAGATAGAAGTTTCGAAAATAGACGCTTCCATAATTGAAAAAGGTGGCGATGTTGCCTTTATTGAAAAAATCGAAGATATCGCCAAGAAATATTCATTGAAAATAGATATTGAATCCCTGGGCATTTTGTCTGACAACGAAAAAGATAAGAACAAGATAAATTATCTTAGACTCAATGCAAAAATAAGGGTTTCGGGAACTTGGACAGGAGTATACAAGTTTTCTAACGAGCTAGAGTCGCTAACTACAAGGATAAAGATAAGCAGTGCTGCAATAGAAGGAATATCAGGAGGAGTTTCACCTCAAGGCAAAAAGACTCCGAATATTTGGACAGGAGTGTATGATATATTAGTTCTGGAAAACAAATAAAATTATGAGTAAAATCTTTTCAAAATTTCATAATGTATTTGGATCCAAAAATCCAGTAGTAAAATTACCGAAAAGGGATGAGATTAGGCCTAGAAAAGAATGGGAGTGGATGCTGATTTCTTTTACAATAATTACTTTGGCCTTTTCCGTATTTGCAGTCTATTTTTATATTAAAGTAGATAGTGGTAGCTTTTTCTCAATAAAAGATTCTAACAAATTGAACGAAACTAGAGTCAATCAGGATTTATTCAAAAAAACTTTAGATGAAATAAAGGCAAGAGAAGACAGCTATGTTGATTTGAACCTAAAAGAGACCCCAAAGGATCCTCTGCTAAATCAGTAAAATAATCATTCCTTACCTCAAAATGCGCTCTCGGTAAGAATCGAACTTACATCAGCGGCTTAGAAGTCCGCGGTTCTATCCATTGAACTACGAGAGCAATGACAGTAGGATAACACAAAAATTGATATTAGAAAATGGGAAGCGTTGCCAGGACTCGATCCTTACAGTGTGCGATACTGGAATCTCTATAGCAAAAACCCCAAATGGGGTTTTGTTGTGCGCGATACAGGAATCTCTCCCTCCACTCTCCAATTCGCCGTCGCTCATTGGAGGTCTAGGCACCGGCTCGCGTCTTGGTTTTGTTAAACCAAGAATCGCTCCGCCGTTCGAGTCCTGGCACAAAATGCATTTTGTGCGCGATACAGGACTCGAACCTATGACCTACCCGGTGTAAACGGGTTGCTCTACCAACTGAGCTAATCGCGCGTATGCCACATAGAATATATCATATTGTTCAATTTGTAAAATATATGTAGAATGGACAAAATGACATTGCCTAAATGCGTCGGAATAATTATGGATGGCAACAGGAGGTGGGCCAAAAAAAATGGCAAACTATCTTTAGAAGGACATAAGGCTGGCGGTGAAAAAATAAAACAGGTTGTGAAGTGGGCAAAAGATGCCGGAGTAGAGCATATAATACTCTATACTTTTTCTACTGAAAACTGGAATAGAAGCGAAGAAGAAGTATCCTATCTTTTAAATTTAATAGGCAGTTTTCTGGAAAATGAAATAGGGCATTTTAAAAAGGAAGGTGGTGTACTGCACTTTGCTGGAGATATAGAGAAATTCAGTCCAGATCTTAAAAATAAATTGATAAACTCCAAAGAGGAAACAAAAGATAACAGTGGGCCACATGTATATTTTGCTTTAAACTACGGGGGGAGGGCAGAGATTATTTCTGCAATTAAAAAAATTATTAAAAGCGGGATATCAGCCGATGAAATAGACGAAAAAGTCTTTGAAAAAAATTTGCAGACATATCCTATGCCCGATCCTGACATAATAATAAGGACGTCGGGAGAAATGAGATTGTCTGGCTTTCTTCCTTGGCAGGGAGTGTATAGCGAACTTTTTTTCACTGAAACCCTCTGGCCAGATTTTTCCCAGGAAGAATTTTTGGATATATTGAACCGGTACGGAAACAGAGAAAGGAGGGTAGGAAAATGACATGGAACCAAAAATATTATTCGAAGACAATGATATGCTTGCTATAAATAAGCCTGCCGGGCTTGTTGTGCATAGCGACGGAAAGACTGATGAAAAAAATTTGGTTGATTGGCTTTTAGAAAAATATCCAAGCATTAAAAATGTGGGGGAGCCTTGGGTAAAGGAATCTGGGGAAGAGATACTTAGATCAGGAATAGTGCACAGGCTCGACAGGGAAACATCCGGCGTAATGCTTGTTGCCAAAACACAAGAAGGGTTTGAATGTTTGAAAAAGCAATTTCAGAATCATGAGGTAGAAAAAATCTATCACGCTTTGGTAAATGGAGAAATGAAAAATGATAGCGGAATTATTGATCGTCCGATAGGCAGGAGCTCAAAAGATTTTCGAATGTGGTCTGCTCAAAGGGGTGCGAGAGGGCAGATGAGGGAAGCTGTTACGGAATATAAAGTACTATCAAGACACGGTGGCTTCTCTCTGGTTGAGGTATATCCTAAAACTGGCAGAACTCACCAGATTAGGGTGCATTTTAAGGCCATAAGCTACCCCTTGGTTTCAGATAGTCTATATGCTCCAAATCACAAAAAAGCCCTCGGTTTAGAGAGACTTGGGCTACATTCATATAAAGCCGTTTTTTCTGATTTAAATGGCAATAGGCATGAAATATTAGCTGATTATCCAGAGGACTTTAAAAATGCTGTCTCTCTATTGCAAAGCTTGTAATCATGTGCTAAATTAGGCATCTATATGGCAGTCCAATCACCAGTGAAATTAAATGAGCGAAAAAATCTTGATATTCGATCAGGAGATACAGTTCGAGTATGGCAGAAGATTCAGGAAAAGGGAAAGACTCGACTTCAGGCTTTTGAAGGCTTAGTTATTGCTGTAAAGCACGGCAAGGAGGCAGGATCTACTTTCACAGTTAGGCGAGTAGCTTCAGGAGTAGGGGTTGAAAAGATTTTCCCTCTATACTCTCCAATGATTGATTCAGTTGAAACTGTAAAGAGATCAAAGGTTAGAAGAGCAAAGCTTTATCACATTAGAGACAAGGCAGCAAAGGAGATTCGAAGACAGATGAGAAATATCCAGGCCCTTCCGGACGCTCCAGTGGCAGAGGAAGAGGTAGTAGAAGAATCTCCAGCAACAGAAGAAAAACCAGCAGAATAAAAAACCGCGAAAGCGGTTTTTTTGATTGAAAAAAAGTCTTAATTTATCTATACTGCACATATTGCCCAGGTGTTGAAATTGGTAGACAAGCACCCTTGAGGTGGGTGTGCCGTAAGGTGTGGAGGTTCGAGTCCTCTCCTGGGCACCAAACAAAAAGCTGCGAATGCGGCTTTTTTGTTTGCCCAGAGCAAAGCATGGCTTTGCGTGGGGGACTCGAACAGATTCGCGGTGCACGAGCCCACCAGCGCTTGTAGCGAATCTGCGCTGTAATATTATTCGAACGTCGGCGAGAATAATATTACAGAGACTCCTCTCCTGGGCACTAAAATATCTGGTAACCCGGATATTTAATTTATATTATTTTATTTTTTTGAAGGCAGGATTACCTCTGTAACCGTCCACTTAGCATCGAAGGCTTGTTTTAGGCAGGCTACTACATCTGCATATGTTACCTTAACTCTCTTTCTCATACTTTCTTTTCTAGGGGTTATTTTCCCTTTGTTTCTCAATTGATTGATAGCGTGATAGGCGATATCTTCTGTAACTTCTTCCGCCGCCTTGAGTCTTTCAATCCGCATTTTTTTCAAAGTTTCAAATCTAGCTTTTTCTTTGCCTTTAATTATATCCTGCAAAGCTCTTCTAAATTCTTTTTTTACAACCTCGATATTTTTTTCATCAACTCTTAGTCCGGCAGCCCAAGCGACGTATAGAGGAGAAGTGAATGATTCAATATGGACGCTATAGCATAAAGCTCTTTCTGTTCTAAGCCTTTCAAATAAAAGATCGTATGTTAGTTCGGCAAGCATCGAGTTTGTTTCTTCGTCAAAATTTTTCTCAACAGGCAGAATTCTTTCAAATGCAACTTCAGCCTGTTCCTTTATTTGCCCTATTTCATCGCCTGTTTTTACGACATGAGAATTAAGCGGTTTTTTAAATACGCTCTTTGAACGGTTAATCTCTTTTGCTTTAGGAATCCTCTCAAGAAATTTTTCTATCTTATGTAAAGTCTTGTCGTTAATTGCTCCGCCAACAACCATGAAGAAGTTGCCTCGGCCGTAATTTTTCTTATGCCATTGAGCAACTTCTTCTCTTGAAATTTTTGCTACCGTTTCTGGCCACCCAAGCGGACTATCACAATCTTCCATGGTTGTGCCATGAAAGAAATTCTTAGTAATTTCTTTCCGATATTTGAGATACTTATCATTTTTATATCTTCCCCAAGCTTCTTGGGTGATTACGCTTCTTTCATGCTCCACATCCTCGGCTCGGAGCAGGGGATGAAATATCATATCTTCCATTCCATCTAAAATAGTATCTATCTTTTCTGGCAGGCATCTGAGGTGGTACGTTGTGTCAGTGCGAGATGTCCAGGCATTCCATGATTTAAAGGTATTAACTCTAGACCACTCTTCAACAGCTTTCTTGTTTGGTATTTTTGGCGAACCGTCAAAAATCATGTGCTCCAAAAAGTGCGACAAGCCAACAATTTCTTTGGGATCATTCGAGCATCCAACGTTAAAGGAAATCTGTACAAAAACACATGGCGAGGAATCGACAGTTTTGTAATAAACAGGCACGCCTTTTATGATTTTTTTAGAAAATTCATACGGATCGAAAGGTTTGGTTTTCATACGAGGAGTATACATTATAAAAAGCTGGATTTTGAAGGTTTTTTGTGGTACAAATTACAAGTCCTCATTTTGAGGCTTATATGGTGGCTATGGTGTAGCGGTAGCACACGAGCTTGTGGAGCTCTTAGTCTGGGTTCAACTCCCAGTAGTCACCCAAGAAGTAGGAGCTCAACTCTTTGGAGTCACTTTAGAAATATATTCTCACAGTTACAAATTGTATGTTTATAGTATAAAATAATGTGTATATGAAACTTTTATATTTTTCACATATGGATGGGGCAGAAAGGTTATTACAAGTTGATTTTGATAAAGCGTCTCTAACTGTGAATTTTCAATTTGATCAAGACAAGGATCCTGTCCATGACGAAGAAAGCGAGGGTGTGGAGCAGGTTAGTGTGTCTGGTTCTATGGTGTGCTCTAGTAATGACCAATTTGACGGGTTTGTGCGCGCCTTTATCAAGGGAATGAGACGGACCTCGTATTCACTCCAGGATCCGAATCAAATTCCATTTAATCGAATGGATGCGGATAGGTTGGATCTCAGTGAGTTCACCGAGGGTGTAAGCCTCGAGGAACTTACATGTAAAATACCTGCCGAGCTTGTGCCTTATATCCTTCCTTCAGCTGGTGCAGCTCCCGAATTAATCGCTCTGTCACAATAAATCACTGTATGAGTACCAATTTTATTGAGATGATTGCACCATTAGTGGGAAGGTCACTCATGTTTCCTTTGAAAGATAGCAATATAGAAAATAGGGAGCCTGTATTTATTTTTGATTGGAATTCTGTGCCGATTCACTCCCGGACAGAATTGATGGATAGCTTGTTCGGTGATTGCAGTGAGGATGATTATCAGGATATAACAATAATAGATGAGGATGGAAATCGAGTATTTCGAGAGAATTGGGTGCCGTTTGCTATGCTTATGGTTGACTCCGATGCAGCACGAAATTGGTATATGTCTCAAGATAAGCTTAGCTGGCCCCAGTTCAGCCAACTTCTTATCGTTAATACAAACGAGGTAAGTGGTAAATATACCCCACTATACGTCCTCAATATTGACGGTACGATTGTTCCACAAGAAAATGTTTCAAAATACAATAAGATATGGGGCGAATTGAATCTTGTTGATCTTATATAGTATATAGAAATGAATATGAATTCTCAAAATGAACTTCCTGCCGCAGCTTACATCAAACTAAAGGATGTACCTGTAGTTCATCATCTATCAAAAATTAGGTGTGGGTCATATACCACTGAATGGATTGCCCGAGCAATAGGGCTACATCCGATACCTGCGAATGACTTGCTTCATGGGCCGATTTGGTTTGATATGTTTAGACCAATTGTCCCTTCAGACATGATGAAGTTGTTTAGATTTAGAGGGATGGAATGTGAAGAGGTGGATTTAAATGCGTTCACTGATGACCAACGATTAGAATGGGTAAAACGGCAGGTTGCTGTAATTAGAAAGCCACCGGCAATATTGATTAAAACCAAAATTCTCCATTGGATTGCAGTCGGTGGGTATGATGATAAGGCTAAAGTATTTTTTATCTATGATTCGAGGTATGGCAACTCCTCAATAGATCCTGCTTTTCCTATCGGAAACAATTCTATTCCATATGATACTTTTTTAAAAGTGTGGAAAGGACGATGGTGGTTAAAGTATAAAGCAATCGTGATTACAACTACAGTTAAAAATCCTCAGTTAATTCCAGAGTTACATATCAACAATGCGAATGTTGAGTATCCGCAATAGTGGTCACTTTAGATAACGTATAGTTTTTTTTTATAAGCGTACGCCACGATATCTTTTACAGATTCAATCTGTGCAACATCTGTATAGCTCACTTTTTCTCCTAATTCTTTTTCAAATGTAATAAGTAGCTCAAATAGTTGAATCGAATCTGATACAAGGTCTATTAATTTGTTCTCGAGTGTAATCTTTTCAGACGGGATGTGTGTTACTTCTGAAATAATACTTATCACTTTTTGTTCAATATTCATTGTTTTATTACTTGGGAAATTATCAAGTTTTTGTGAGTGTTTACATTATACCACAATAATCCTTTAAACGGGTTAGATTGAGTGCTAATAGCAAAATTACCATCTTCATCCGGTATTATTTCTATGCTTTGAGGGTGGGTTCTGAGTCCTACACCTAGGGTCTTTAAATAAGCTTCCTTAAGTGTCCACAAAAGAACAGTATTTTTTTTAAAATATGATACGGGCTGTGTTTTTAGCCATTTTTTTTCCTTTGCTGTAAGAAAGTTGGCAAGAACTTCTGAGCTTAATTCTCGTATATACTCTATATCAAGTCCAATGACACCTTCATCTGTAATGGAGAGAGCCCACACATCTCTTGTATCAGAAATAGAAATGGTAATTCCTATAGATCGAGAAGTGACTGTTCGGTAGGTAAAAAATGGCATTCCAAGCGCATCCTTTTTGTATGTTATTTCATGTGCAAACACATTCGTTTTTAGTTTTTGAGAAAGAAAATCTGCAATCTCTGCCTTAAGAGTGGTATGTTTTTCCAGGGAGTTTGTAATGGGAAATAATTTAAACTTTGTCATGAATACCGTAAAATTCATGAATTAATTTAATTTTTTCACTTGCAGAACCACTATTAATTAGTCTTGAGTATTTAATTCGGATACCACTGCGTCTAAATTTATATGTAAATAAATTATTTTTAAGATTACTAAGTTGGACAAGAAGTATGGGAGTATCTTCATGTACGAGCATGTGTATACCTCGCTTAAATTCAAACCGCTCTTTTATATTCTGCACCCATTTGCCTTCTGGGAATATAAGTACAGAATATTTTTGGTGTATAAGATTACGAATATAAAGTAATTTTTTTGCTTTTTCTAAAGGAGTACTTCCAATATTGAATCCTCCTAAACACCAAAGGATCGATCCCATAATAGTTTTGCGAAAAAAATTATGAGTAACCGGGAAACGCATGGGTAGCAGGGGTATTATATTTTGAGGTCCGAGAAAATATATGAGTGCCCACGGATCAATCCAACTCTGGTGATTGGAAACGATCAAAGTCCCTTGGGGAATAGTGAGTCCTTCAGGCATTTCAATTCTTGGTTTAAGAAAAATATCAAAAAGAAAGCCGATAAAGAAAAATGAGAATGTTTGAGAAATAAAAAAAACAAATGTTTCTCCGCTGTGCTTGATAGTGTGAGTCATATATGGGTAAATATAACAGAATTGTATTCCTTTTTTTTGTAAATACCAAGGATTGCCATATTATCATATTCATTTTATGATTAATATGATTATGGAGACTTCTCTTGTTGAACTCGAAAACATCGTGAACGAAAAAATAATACGTTCGGGTTTTGAAAGACAATTTAAAGAAATTGAATCATTTCCATTCGCTAATGACCTCATAGGAGTATGGGATATGCAACCTGATATGTGTCATAGTGATGAATCAGTTCCACTACTCTATGTCCCCGGATGGGGGGCGACCCCAGAAACTTACAAAGATGGTTTGCGTGTTCATTATGAATCCGGGAGGAGAATTATTTCTCTCTCTTTCCCCTTTACTTATGTGGGGAATCATGAACCGGGTCTTCCTAAGTCTCTTTCCATTAAACTGAGTGCAATAGAAGAAGTGTTGCGAATAAAAAATATCACACGTATTGATGCTGTAGGGTATTCAGAGGGAAGTATTGTTGTGCTTGCCCTTGCAGAAAGATATCCAGATCGATTAAGGAATATCATCCTTCAAGGGGTGCCGGGTCTCACCGGGAACATATCGTATATGGGGATTATTGTAATGGAGCTCAACAATCTATTACAATTTGTAATTTACAGATTTCTGCAGGCTACAAAGGAGGAAAAAAGAGTTCTCATGGTAAAAGGGAAGAGTGTAGTGAATTGGATGAAAAAGGTAGGATTTTTTCGCAGTATTTCAGATGGAATAGATATACTCAGAATTGAGCCTCATAAGCTTATTACAAGGGTACTTAATAAAAATAAGCATAATATAGGCGTTATTGCTGCAACAAAAGACAGGATAGTACATTTTAAAAAATTGAGGAGAAAAGTGGATGAATTAAGAATAAGAAATTTTTACGAGGTAAAAGGAGGGCATCATTCATTTGAGGTAAAAGCTGCTGAGTGTGCCAGTTTGACTGAAAAAATGTTACAAGATTTTGAATGTAATTATGTACGAATATAAAGTTGCTGTTACAGAAGAAGAAAAACAGAAAGTACTTTCCCTAATTAAATCGACATATAAAAAGAGAGGGTACTTTTCTGACGTGGGTCACGATGAATCTTTTGGTAAATATCTGTTATTGCCTAATACAAAAATGTTTACTGCGGGTATAAACGGTGAGTTATTTGGTACGGTTTCTGTCGTCAATGATTCTGATGTCGGATTGCCAATGGATTATCTAAATAAGAATGAGCTTCAAAGCTTGAGATCTCAGGGTTATAAACTCGCAGAAGTAACTCAGTATGCGATTGACCATGATATTATTAAAAAGAATGACTCTACTTTTAATCCATTAAAGCAGTACATGGCCTCATTACCACTGCTTAATTTGGTCTTTCATTACGCACTGTATTTAGAGTGTGATTATTTGGTTATTGCAACAACTCCTGAACATGCGATGTTTTATACAACACTAGGCTTCGAAGTAATTTCAGAGAAAAAATTTTATTCTTCTGTGAATACATGGGGAATTGCTCAAGCTCTTTCTGTAAAAAAAATTAAAGAAAATAAGAACAAATCAGGTATTTTAGATAAGATTCTAGAAGAAGTTCCTGATTACTCTTTATTTAAATAGGGTGGCTGGTTTTTTAATAAGCAGATTGTAGCTATTACCCGAAATTTTCTCAAAGACAAGTTCAAATCCTCTTTCAATTATTTTTTTGCGGACGTCTTCTTTGTTGTATGGAGTATAGAGTATACCTTTTTTAATTCCCCACATATTAATTTTCTCCGCAATCTGCTTAAATGGCCATTTTCCTTTTGGATATAGAAGTATATTTACTGCAAATATTCCTCCCGGTTTTAATACTCGATACACCTCTACAAGGGCTGCATCAATGTTAGAAATACAATGAAATGCATTTGCCATGTTTACAGTATCGAAGCTGTTTGACTCAAACTTTAGTTGTGTCGCATCCCCAACTTCCAAATGTACATGAGGATTGTGTTTAAAATATTTATTACCACCCTCTAGCATTGAGGGAACATAATCTATAGCCACGATCTTACTTTCCGACTTTCGGGTTATTTTTCTCCACATATAGATGATAAACAATAATGTGCCTGTACCTACTGCAATATCTAGATGCCGTTTACCTATATTTTTTCCAAAAAAGCTGACTTGCTGCCATAACGTGCTTCGATAAGAGAATGTTAGAATAAAAAAACCTCGCAGATCATATATGAAGGGTGGAGCAGAGTAGGCACGAAGTAATTTTGATTCTGATGTCATAACTATTGATAAAATAATTGTATCATGTTGTATTATTATAGTATAATTATTATATGGAAAATCAAACAGAGTACTACAAGGAGGCCTTCTCGCGAAATATAGGGTTACTTACTCCTGAGCAGCAAGAAAAATTAAGAAATAGTACTGTCGCTATTCCAGGTCTCGGTGGAGCAGGAGGAATATATGCCACTACGTTTGCACGACTTGGTTTTGGGAAGTTTAGAATTGCTGACCTTGATGTGTTTGAGATAGTTAATATGAATCGACAACAAGCAGCTTCTGTCGACGTACTCGGTCAACCAAAAGTTGAGGTTGTAAAGAAGATGATTACCTCAATTAACACGAGTGCAGAGGTGAGAGTGTACCCCCAAGGAATAAATGAAGGCAATATTGATGAATTTTTAGAAGGTGTAGACATCGCACTTGATGGAATAGATTTTTTTGAAATAGAAGCACGTAGAATCTTCTATAAAGCTGCTGAAAGGCATAATGTGTTTGTGCTTATGGCAGGTCCCATCGGATTCGGGTCTTCTATGCTTATATTTGACCCAAAAGGGATGAGTTTTGATAAGTATTTTGATATCACAGATAAGATGAGTGATGATGAAAAATATATTCGCTTTGGTCTGGGACTGACACCATCTTTGTTACAACGAAAATACTTCAAACCAGATGCTGTAAAGTGGAAGACGCGAAAAGCTCCTTCACTTGTAACAGGTACACTGTTATGTGCGAATCTGGTTTCCACTGAAGCTTTAAGAATTTTATTCGGTGAGAAAGCAAGAGTTGTTCCTTCTTCGTTGCATTTTGATCCATATATGAGAAAGCTAAAAAAAGTATGGATGCCTTTAGGAAATAGAAACCCAATACAGAAGATAAAAAGAATAATTATCACTCAGGTGCTCAAAGCACAAGGCAATCTGTAATTATTTTCGTTTTGAAATATAAAATTTAAATATGTAGGGAAAAAGATGGGTTATCAAAACCGTTATTATTACAATTGTAATAATACCCGATATTCCCTTATAAATAGGGAGTAAATTCAGTCCTTTACTTACACAGTATCCAATAATATCAAGACCAATAATTAGAAAAAAATTGCTTATGAGTGCAAAACCCAGATATTGCTTAAAGGTGAATTTTTTTACGAATATAAGAGATAAGGTAAGGATAAGTCTGAGGCCAATAAGAAATTTTATAAATGTAAGGGCAAAGAGTATGTGTTGTTCAAATATATAATTGTACACTTTTTGATTTGAAAGTTGCGCTTTTTTATACCAATTTTGAATATATAATTTCTTAAAAAAAATTTTAGAGGCTCCAAACCAAAACAGATCTGCCGACAAAGAAGCAGTGTATGTTATAAGTGCTATTGTTGTTAGGTTGAGTTTCCCTTGATGAGCCAACGTAAAAAACGGAATGGTTGCATATTCACCAAAAAAGAAAGCTGCACTATACATACCCAGTATGCCAAGATTCATAAAGCTAATTATAGCATGTGCTTACTTTTAGTAACTTGTGTAAGAGCTGGTTTCTTCTCATTATTTTTTATACACTTAGTATATGAAAAGATTAATCATAGGTCTCACTGGTGCACCTTCAGCTGGAAAGGACACAGTGGCAACCCATTTATCGAAGCTTGGCTTTACTCATATATCTACGTCCGGAATCATTAGGGAAGAGATGAGAAAGGAAAATCTCCCACTCGATCGTTCGCATGTAAGTCACTATGCAATCAAATCTCGACATGAAAGAGGCCCTGATTATCTTGCCAAGATTGCAGCCAGTAAGGTAAATGGCAATGCAGTGATCTCTGGGCTTCGAAATATAAAGGAAGTGGAGTTTTTGCGAGAAGAGTTTGGTCCAGACTTCGTGCTGATTACAGTGGAAGCGCCGATCGAGACACGCTACAAATGGGCGCTCGAGCGAAAACGAGTCGGAGATGATATTTCTTTTGACCAATTCAAGGCAGAAGAGGATGCAGAACGAAACGGGGATGAGTTTGCCCATCAAGTCGATGCTCTCATTGCCATGGCCGATAAGGTCATTGTAAACGATGGAACGCGTGACGATCTATTGAAAAAAACTGAGAAGCTCGTGCACAACTTAGAAAATGACATGTAACATGAACGAGATACTTATTACAGAAAAGTCCGCTGATTATGAGCTCATAGACAGTGGGGAAGGAGAAAAACTCGAGCGATTCGGTAAGTATATTCTTCGAAGACCAGATCCTCAGGCTATTTGGAGGAGGTCATTGGGGAATGAGTGGGAGGACGCTGATGCTTTTTTCGAAAGAACTGGAAAGACTGGCAAATGGCACAAAAAGAAAGATTTCAAAACATGGGATTTTAGATTTGATAATCTTGTTTTTTCCCTAGAGCTTTTACCTTCAAAACATGTCGGCATCTTTCCCGAACAGGTGGTTAATTGGAAATGGCTTGAAGAAAAGATAAGAAAAGAAACTGAGCAGGGAAAAAAAGTTTCAGTTCTGAACTTATTTGCATATACCGGCGGAGCAAGCCTGGTTGCATGCAGAGCTGGTGCGGAAGTGGTTCATGTAGATAGTTCAAAGTTTGCAATAGATACTGCAAATCTGAATTTTAAGAAATCCGGCTTGGGTGAGAGCAAAATCAGGCTCATTATGGATGATGTCAGGAAGTTCGTAGAAAGAGAGATTAAAAGAGGGAATGAATACGATGTTGTAATAATGGATCCTCCGGTCTACGGAAAGGGCAGCAAAAAAGAGGTTTGGAATATCGAGGAAGATTTAGTCCCGTTTTTAAAAAAGGTAAAAGAGATTTTAAGACCAGATCCTTTGGCAATACTTCTTAACGGATACTCATCTGGATATTCTTCTATGACATACTCACAGGTATTGTCTGAAATCACCAGGGAATTCACAGGAGACCTTACTCATGGAGAGCTTCACATAAAGGATTCATCAGATAGATTTTTGCCTTCGGGCATATTTGCAAGATTTGAAAGATAGTTCAAAATGATCTTATGCATTCTATTGATGTCTTTGTACAAAATTATTTTTCACTGATCAGAACTCCACTCAATACTGAACTTATTTATCTGGTCACGATCATGTTTGATTTTTCTTTTCATTTTGTTTTATTGGTTGGCGCATTCGCCTTGCTAATATTGCTTTTCCGAAATTATCATTATTCTTTTCTATTTTTATTCAGCATAATATTGGGGGGCATTTCAGTTTATTTTCTTAAGATTTTCTTTAACGTAAACAGGCCGGTTGACGGTGTTATGATGGTTTTTGGTAAAAGCTTTCCTAGCGGCCACGCAACTGTTGCCACCATTTTTTTTATAATGCTCGGATACATATTGTCCGACTTGATGGAAAGGAGATTGGCAATAATATTTAGAATAATGTGTGGTTTGTTTATATTTTTAGTGGCGTTTTCTAGAGTTTATCTTGGTGTACACTGGGTCAGTGATGTTGCTTTTGGAATATTGCTTGGAGTGGCAGTTTCCTTTTTCTCAATCTGGCTGTTCAAGTTTTTTCCTTATCAACAGCGAACTTTGTAATAAATATGCGATAATTATGTCTACATAAATAGCATAATTATTATTAATATAAAGTTCATGGATCAATATTTAGACAGTACACAAAAAAAAAGATTATACGGAGTAGTTATGGCAGTTGTCGTTCTTCTTGCTGTATTTTTAGGAGTAAAATCTCTTTCCGCAATAAAAGAGTTAGCATACATAGGCAAGGGGGTTTATCCCTCCAACGTCATTTCAGTTAATGGCAAAGGGGAAGTGATGGCAAAGCCAGATATTGCGACTTTTTCTTTCAGCATTATGGAATCTAGCAAGACAGTAAAAGCCGCTCAGGATCTTGCTGCAGCAAAAGAAAATTCTGTACTCGCTGCGCTCAAGGCCTTGGGTATAGAAGAAAAGGATATTCAAACTTCTGGATACAATTCTTATCCAAAGTATGAGTATCAGACTTCTCAAGGTACTATCTGTGCTGGTGGTTACTGTCCTCCTCCTGGAAAGCAGGTTCTAACTGGCTACGAAGTTGATGAAACAATCACTGTTAAAGTCCGAAATACAGATAAGGCTGGCGATGTTCTAATCAAAGTCGGAGAATTGGGAGTCTCAAATATAAGCGGACTAAGCTTTACAGTGGACGACGTAGATGCGCTTAAAATTCAAGCTCGAGATAAGGCTATTGCAGATGCAAAAGCAAACGCATCAACTTTGTCGAAGTCTCTCAAGGTGAAGTTAAAGAAAGTTGTAAACTTCTATGAAAACGGAGATCAGCCTATACCTATGTATGCAGGATACGATGTTGCAGGCATGGCACAGCCAGCAGTAATGCAAAGCAAAGCAGCACCTTCACTGCCAACAGGTGAAAATAAAATCACTTCAAGCGTAACGATTGTGTACGAAATCGAATAAAAGATATTTAAAAAACAAACCCGAAAGGGTTTGTTTTTTTAATGCTGTCTACTTTAGATGCATAAAATAAATGATACAATATAAAAAAGCAATGCCTATAAAAAATTTATTTCTATCATTTAAAATCGGCTGGTTTCTAGTTGTCAGGCAAATAAGGCATAGCCGAATGGGAACAACTTTTCTCATTATTTTTATAATGATGATGACATTTATAAATTTTATCGTCATTAAGGGTTTTTTGGTCGGTCTTGCAGATAGCGCAATGGATATTTACAGGGAGAGATACCACAGCGATATAATTTTATCCAATCTAAGTAATAAGTATTTTATCGAGAATTCGCCTCAGATTGAAAATACAATTACTAATATGCCGTGGACTGTTGCGTATTCTTCAAGATATGTGCATCTAGGCACAGTCGAGGGTACTTACAAGCAGAGAGAAAATTATAACGACAAGCCGAATTCTACGACTATTTCTATTGCCGGAATTAATCCAAGAAAAGAGGAACTAACTACGGAACTCAGTAGAAATCTTGTGAGCGGAACTTACTTATCAGAAGATGACAATGACTACCTGCTTATTGGTGCGAACCTGCTCAATAATTATTCTCCTATACAATTGCCAGGGATCAGCATGCTTTCTGATGTTGATGTTGGATCTAAAGTTAGGGTTACGATTGGAAACAACACAAAGGAGATGACAGTCAAAGGAGTATTAAGTAGTAAGGTGGGGGATGTTGATCAGCGAGTTTATGTCACACAAAAAACTATGAGGGAGCTCATGGGAAAGGTTGATTACAACGTAGGTGAAATTTCTATAAAAATTGCTCCAGGAACAGATCCAAAAATGGTCCAGCTTGCTTTAAAAAAGGCCGGCATAGGAAGATTTGCAAAAATCCAGACTTCTTATGAGGCTCTGCCAAAGTGGGTAAAAGACGTAGCTGCAACTTTTAGCTATGTCGGAGATCTTATGGGCTCAATCAGCATTGTTGTTGCTTTTATTACTATATTTATTGTTATTTATATAAATGCCATATCTCGCAGGAAGTATATAGCAATACTAAAGGCCATAGGCATCCATGCAACAGCGATTGAAATTGCCTATATGCTCCAGTCACTATTTTATGCAGTAATCGGAACATCTTTGGGTATGTTGGTGCTTTATTTTTTCATCATACCTTATCTAAACAATCATCCGATTAATTTTCCGTTTAGCGACGGAATAGTAGTGGCTCCTTATAGCGGAACTCTTTTAAGAGCAGGTTGGCTTATTGTGGTCACGGTAATAGCTGGGTATATCCCGGCTAGATTGGTCGTAAAACAAAATACTCTCGAAGCCATTTTAGGAAAATAAAATATGGAATATATAATTGACGTAAAAAATCTGACCAAGTCTTATTTATCCGGAGCGGGGAGATTGGTGGTGTTAAATAATTTAAACCTATCATTGCCACGGGGGCAATTCATGTCTATTACTGGTAAATCAGGTTCTGGAAAATCTACACTGCTTTATCAGCTAAGCTTGCTTGATGAACCTGATAGTGGAGAGATTATCATTGATAATATAAATGTTTCGCATTTAAGCAGTAGCAAAAGAACGGCATTTCGGTTAAATAAGTTTGGCTATATATTGCATAATCCTGAAATATTTAGCCAAACTTATTTAACTGAAATATGTAGCAAAAGAACGGCATTTCGGTTAAATAAGTTTGGCTATATATTTCAGGATTATGCGTTGGTCCCAGATTTGTGCGCGATTGATAACATAATGCTTCCTTTGCTAATGCTCGGCGAACCTAAAAGCGAAGCTTTGAAAGCTGCTCAATCAGCTTTGGTCAAAGTCGGTTTGGGTGACAAGGCATATTCTCTTCCAAACCAGCTTTCTGGTGGACAACAACAGAGAATATCTATTGCAAGAGCTATTGCACACAATCCTGATATTATTTTTGCCGACGAGCCGACAGCAAACCTTGATACTGAAATGTCTCATATTGTTTTGCAGACTTTTCTCGAACTTAATCGGGCCGGCCAAACTATCATCATGGTTACTCATGAGAAGGATTATGCTGAAATGGCGCATAGGGTAATAACTTTGTCGGATGGAAAAATAATTTCTGATATAATTAAATCAACATCAGGATCACAATCTGACTTGCCAGCCCTGATTCCTGTGCGCAATAAATTATTATGAAAAAAGTTCTTTATCTAATCTTTTTCACAATACTTATTTTTGGGGCCTTTTTCGGCTATAAAAAAATTACTGCAAAAGAGGAAAAGCATACTGAATACAAGATTGTGGTTGGGGATATAGTGCAGAGGGTAATAGTGAACGGCAAGACAAAAGCTGCAACATCAGTCAATTTGGGTTTTGAAGTTAGTGGAAAGGTTGCAAGCACTTCTGTGAAAGTCGGCAGTCATGTTGAAAAAGGTGATGTTTTGGTTTATCTGGATGATAGTGAATTGAAAGCAGAAGTCATGAGAGCTAAAGCTATAGTTGCGGCCGATCAGGCTATTTTAGAGAATTTGAGAAAAGGGGCTACATTTGAGCAGGTTTCAGTCAGTGAAACAGAATTAAGTAATGCCGAGAGCGCACTTTCAGATGCAGAAAAAAGTTTGGAGGACAAGGTGAGGGATATAATCAGCAATACGGTTGATAACTTATACAGCAATCCACATACAAGCACACCTCAGTTCAACCTGCCTCTAGCAGATAGTCAGTTAAAAGATTCTCTCGGAACAGACAGGGTGCATATCGAGTTACTACTTTCACAGTGGAGCAAAGATAGGATAGATGATAGCTTGCAACAAGTTACGTCTTTCATTGAAAAAATTGCAAAAGCGGTTAATAGTCAGACTCCAAGTGCAAATTATCCAGAGACAACTTTGGCAACTTATAGAAGCTCTTTATCCTCAGCACGATCAACTTTGATATCAGCCAAGTCTTCTCTTACTGATGCAAGGTCCAGTCTAGCTCTGGCAAAGAAGAAACTTATTTTGGTAAAAAGCGGAAATACTCCGGAAGTTATAAAAGCCCAGGTTGCTCGGGTGGTGCAAGATCAAGGTCAATTGCAATCTATTTATTCAGAGATGAATAAAATGGTTTTGAAATCGCCACAAACTGGGCTTGTTACAACGCAGGACGCAAAAGTCGGGCAGATTGTAAATCCAGGACGTACACTGGTTACGGTGATATCCGATAGCAATATGGAAATAGAAGGATATGTTTCAGAGATTAATATTGCAAAGGTTAAAATCGGCGATCCAGTCAGCATTTCTTTCGATGCGTTTCCAGACAATGAATATGCTGGTACGGTAACATATATAGAGCCTAGCGAAGTTCTGATTGACGGAGTTGTAAATTATAAAGTCAGCATTGCATTCGAAAAAGTCTATTCGGAGTTGAAAAGCGGTCTTACAGCGCGCTTGACCATTGTAACTGATAAGAAATCCAAGGTTATTTCTATTCCACTTTTTTCAATAGTTGATACTAAAGAAAATTCTTCTGTTTTGAAGAAAGTTGGAGATAAATTCGTGCTATCGCCAGTAAGCCTTGGCCTTAAAAGCGGTGATGGATATGTAGAGATCCTTTCCGGACTTCAGGAAGGGGATGTTATTGATATAACTCCTCCGGCTACATTAACTAGTTGCGCAAATGGTTGTGCAAAATAGATTGACATATTTTGTAAATAAGAGTATTATTGTAATCGATTCCCCGGGAAGGGGTTTTTTAGTAAAGATAACTACAATAAAATGAGCTTAATATCATACTTAAAGGAAACACAGTCTGAGCTGAACCACGTAAGCTGGCCTTCTAGGGCACAGGCTATTGCTTTTACAGTAGTTGTTGTTCTAGTTTCAGTGTTCGTAGCTTTCTATCTTGGTTTCTTTGATTTTCTATTGAAGCTATTTATTGGTAAATTTGTAATATAAGCTCATGTCAAAACAACACTTAGATACAGGTCGTAATTGGTACGTTATCCATACATACGCTGGATACGAGAACGCAGTGATGCGAAATCTCAAGCAGAGAATCGAGTCTTTGGGAATGGAAGATAAGATTTTTAACGTAATCGTTCCTACCGAAAAGAAGATCAAGATAAAAGGCGGAAAGAGAGTAGAGGAGGAGGAGAAGATCTACCCTGGATACATCTTGGTAGACATGATCGTAACAGAGGATTCGTGGTATGTGGTTAGAAATACTCCTCGAGTAACAGGATTCGTAGGTTCTGGAGTTTATCCTGTACCCATCGCAAAGAAAGAGATTGATGAGCTGTTCTCAAGAATGAATGCTCACGAGGTTAAGCACAAAATAGATCTTCAGCTTAACGATGCTATCAAGATAGTCGACGGTCCATTCAAGGATCTAGAAGGCAAGGTCTCTGAAGTTGATGAAGAGAGAGGAAAGGTTAAGGTTTTGGTGGCTATGTTTGGCCGAGAAACGCCGGTAGAGCTAGATTTCCTTCAGGTAAAAAAGATATAAACTTCCAAATTTGGCGAACTCCTTTGTTGGACTTCGGTAAAATATTTCTCACCTTATTTCAAATAAGGCTCGAAACATTTTCCTCGTCCGCCTCGGATTTCATCCAAATTATGAAAGTTTCTAGACCCTTGCATTTTATAGGTTTTTATAATAAAGTAGTGGAGCTAAAAACATGGCAAAGAAAATTACAAAAAAGCTAAAACTCGTCATCCAGGCAGGAAAGGCTAACCCCGCCCCTCCTATTGGACCTGCCCTCGGACAGGCTGGCGTTAACATCGGTGAATTCGTAAAGCAGTTCAACGATGCTACAGCAAAGATGATGGGGGATGTTGTTCCAGTTGAAATCTCAGTATACGAGGACCGAACATTCACATTTATCCTAAAGACTCCTCCAGCATCAGCACTTATTCTAAAGGCTATGGGTAAGGAGAAGGGATCAGGAAAGAATGCAGTCTCAAAGATTGGCTCTATCACAAAGGCCCAGCTCAAGGAGATCGCAGAAAAGAAAATGCCAGATCTCAACGCTAACGACATCGATGCAGCAATGAAGATCATTGCAGGATCTGCACGAAGCATGGGAGTTGAAATCAAGGGATAACTACAAATTAAAAAAGACCTCGAAAGAGGTCTTTTTTAATTTTGGAGGGTGTGTTAGTCTTGTGCTCAGAACAATCTTCTTTTTTGGAGACAACATAATGGGAAAAATCGGAGCCCTACCAAGCGAGACCATTCACGAGTTGTTACGGGAGAGCCTCATTGTCGAGGCTGATCCTCGCAACGTTCGGCCTGGCTCGCTCGACCTTGCGATCACTGACGAAGTGTATCGTGTAAACGGCGCTTTCTTGCCGGGTTGCGATGAGACAGTCGCGGCAGCCATGAGGCGCGTGGGCGGCATCAGACTCACGGGAGCGAAAGTGCTTCTCGAGAAAGGGTGCTGTTATTGCATCCGACTTGCAGAACGCATTGCCCGCTTTCCGGCGCACACATACGCATTCGCCAATCCGAAATCATCGAGTGGTCGAGTGGACATGCATGTGCGGCTTCTTGTGGATCGTTCGTCGAGGTATGACGCGATCAACGAGAAGTATCAGGGGCCGTTGTGGCTCCTTGTGGTGCCCAAGACCTTTCCGGTCTTGGTGTCGCCAGGACTCGCGCTCAATCAACTTCGGTTCTTCAATGGAGACACGAGGTTCGATGAGCTCCAGCTCTCGATGATGTTCGAGTCGGGTGGTGGTCTTCTTGCTGACGAGAAAGGCAAGGGGTTTATCTATTCCGACATCACTCACACCGACGGCGACGGATCAATCCTTCTCTCGCTCGGACTCAACTTCGAAGTTCCTGGGTACGAGGCGATCGAGACGGGCGAGGCGATTGACCTTTCTCTCAAAGCACACTATGACCCGCGGAATTTCTTTCGCGAGGTGACAGTCAGCAAGGTGTGTGGCAAGTCGTCTGTAACGCTGCGCTCTGGCAACTTCTACATTCTCTCGAGCAGAGAGTATGTAAGAGTACCTGAGAGCCTTGCATGCGAGATGAGGCCGATGGATGAGCGAAGCGGAGATTTGCGCTCGCACTACGCCGGCTTCATCGACCCGGGTTGGGGTATCGGTGTTGACGGATCAGGCAATGGGAGGCCGCTTACTCTCGAGGTGAGGTCATTCGACAATGGCATCATCATCCAAGATGGGCAGCCAATCGCCAAGATTCGCTATGAGAAGATGTTGCGGATCCCTGAACAGCATTACGACCAGATGAGTCCGACGTACGGAACTCAGAACGGCCCGAAGCTCGGCAAGCAGTTCGCTGAGTGGAAGTAGTTTTTTAGACAAACACACATCCCCCGAGAGCCAATGGCTCTCGGGGGATTATTTCTTACTTTTGGACGATATCGTGCTTGCCGCGGATCGTTGACCACTCGTCCGGCGAGTTGTTGACGTAAAGCGCCATGTACGGGAGGAGCTCCTTGAGCGCCGCACCCATTTTCTGAGCGATCGGACGAAGGGTTGGATGGACGGCCGGTGTTGAACGAAGTTCGGCGATGTAGATTGCCGATGGCAGGCTGGCAACGAGCTCGCAGGCAACCTGGAATCCCATGGCGGTGTAGTACTGGGCGACAGCCAGGTCCTGAATCGAAGAGATCGCATCCCCCTGCTTTGCGATCGTTCGCTCTGCTTCACGTCGGAAGCTGTCCGGAAGTGACTCCAGGTACCATGGGTGGAACCCAAGCCTTGTGGTGAGGAGCGGCATCGTCTGATAACAGCTCCTGTGACGCTGGATGTCGCGGAACGATCCGAAGTCGAGGTAGAATCTGAATTTGATTGTTCCGAATTTCTCGAAGAAGGAAGGGACTTCCGCCTTGCGAGGACGATAAGTGAGGAACCGCTGTTCTTGCTCACTGATCGTGTGTTTACTGAAGTTGGCAGTGCTAACTGAGAAATCCTTCAGGATTACTTCCGTAGAATAGTAGAGAACAGAAGAAGCGGTCCTGTAGTACTGGTCCACCTCCTTCTTTCTCTCAAATCCGAAGCTGTTCGGATACTTCTCGCGCAGCTCGGCAAGTGCCTTCTCAGCGAGACTTCGAACTTCTTCGAGTGGATGGAAGAGCATGTCGTGAACATGATCCCATGCTTGCCGAAGCGTCGAGTGCCAGCCGACGTACGTCGTGCAGCCGGCAGGCAGGAATGCGCGCGCGATATCGAAGGCGCGTGCGCTGATCGCTTTCTCATACTCCTTCGGCTTCTCATCTTCCTTCATCGTGTACTTCTCCTTGAGGAAGGGGACGAGTGCATCGAGAGCACTGCGGTAGAGCCGCATCCATTCTTCCTGGATAGCGGCTCCTTGATGAGTGCCGAGCGGGTTGAGAACTGCTTGCGAGGCCATGTCGAGGTAGCGCGTCGATGCTTCCTGACCGTTGTACAGGCGATTGTTCTGAACCGCCTTGGCCGCGAGCATTGAGACGTTCTCGAAGCAGATGTTGGTCGTGCCGCAGTCGCCGATCGACTGATGGCCGTAGCCCACGTAGTACTGGTCCATGAACTTGTCGGCGCCGACCTTGGCGACGCGTTCCCGGTGAACGTTCACCGATTGGGGGCTGCGTGAATAGAGCGCGAGCATCATGGCGTTAGCTTCCGGCTTCACATCGTCGAAGACGATGATCTCAGAAGCAGCTTTGCTTAAAATCGTCATGTAAAGGAACTCCAATAGGGCAGCGGAATTGCTGCATCTAGTACCTATTTCTACTAGATTTCTAACCTTTGTCAATTTGATTAAAGATGTGTATTTATATAGTCTATTTGTTAGGAGGTTCCATGCGGGGAAAGATGATCGTGATCGACGGCAATGACGGATCAGGAAAGCAAACTCAAACCGATCTTTTGCGCAAGTACCTGGTCGAAGACTGTCGGCCTGTCGTGCGAATCAGTTTCCCGCGCTATGAAGACACATTCTTCGGCAGGGAGCTGAGAAGGGCGCTTCGAGGCGACTACGGCAACTTCGTCGAGCTCGACCCGCATTTGGCTGCGCCGTTGTACGCCGCAGACAGATGGGCGTCGAAGGCACAGATTGAGCGCGAGCTTGAGAACGGAGTGTATGTCCTGTGCGATCGCTATGCGAGCTCGAACCAGATCCATCAGGGCGGTAAGATCGAGAATGAGGAAAAGAGGATCGAGTTTTTGGCATGGCTCGAGCAGCTCGAGTACGGCGAGTACAAGATCCCTCGGCCTGACATTTCGGTTTACCTTGATGTTCCGCCGGCAGTCTCGCATCGTAACATGGATTCGAAGACACGAGATATTGTGGAGAACAATCCGCGATACATCGAGAATTCGCACAAGTCTGCTCAGTGGCTCATCGCACGTAACCCGGAGCATTGGATCCATATCCGGTGCACGGACCATCGTGGTCTCATGCGTTCTCGCGAAGAAATTCACGAGGAGGTAATCCGAGAGCTCAGGGCTCATAATGTTCTGTAATACGGTCGGCTCGAAAGGGCCGGCCTTCGTCTTTAAAAAGAAGAATGTCAATGGTATCATTGAAAGATAACATTTATTCTATGAATTTGAACGAATACCAAGAAAAAGCGCTTATAACAGCATTGTACGATCAAAAATACAAAGTGATTTATCCTGCATTAGGGCTGGGAAATGAGGCTGGAGAAGTTTTAGGAAAAGTGAAAAAATGGCTCCGAGGTGATGACGGTGCTGATGTACTTAGTGAGGAAAGGCGGCAAGCGCTCAAGGATGAAATAGGAGATGTTTTGTGGTATCTTGCAGTACTCGCTCGGGATCTCGACCTATCGCTTGAAGAAATAGGTCAAGCGAACATCGAGAAGCTTAAATCTCGACTAGAACGGAATGCTCTTCATGGGGATGGAGATAAAAGATAAACATGAAAGAAAAAATAATTTCACACATAGCAGATATTTTGAAAGAGCTTGGGGTAGATAATCCTAAAGTTGTTTTGGAGTATCCAGCACATATAGAAATGGGGGATGCATCAACAAATGTAGCTATGATGTATGCAAAGAACGTTGATAACACACCGATGTATTTGGCGGAACTAATAAAAGTCAAACTTGAAGCAAGGAATATTTTTGGAGTTACCGTGGCGAAGCCAGGTTTCATTAACTTCTTTTTTGATAAGAACTATTTTGCTGATGCGGTAAAAAATGCAGGTCGTATAGAGAATATTTTTGAAGGGCAGAAGACTATCGTTGAATACACTGATCCGAACCCGTTCAAGGAATTCCATATTGGCCACCTTATGCCGAATGTTATCGGAGAATCAATTTCGAGAATCATTGAAGCAAGTGGAGCAGAAGTAAAGCGTGCGAACTATCAGGGAGATGTAGGTCTGCAGGTGGCAAAAGCCGTCTGGGCGATACAGCAAGGAAAGGACCTCAAAGAAGCATATGCGTTCGGGCATAAAGCGTATGAAGAGGACGAGAAAGCAAAAGCAGACATTGTTTCAATAAATAAGAAAATCTACGACCGAAGCGATGAGGTGATAAATAAGATATACGATGAGGGAAGGAAAGAGTCCTTGGATTATTTTGAGGAAATGTACAGAATGCTTGGAACAAAGTTCGACTTTTATTTCTTTGAAAGTGAAGTGGCTGAATTTGGCAAAGAAACAGTCTTAAAAAATGTCGGCAAGATTTTTGAAGAATCTGAAGGAGCAGTCGTATTTCGAGGAGAAAATTTCGATAAGAAACTGCATACAAGAGTATTTATAAACAAGGAAGGTCTGCCGACATACGAGGCAAAGGAGCTTGGACTTTCTAAAATAAAATATGAAAAGTTTCCTTATGACAAATCAATCATCATTACCGGCAATGAAATAAATGAGTATTTCAAGGTTTTGCTTTCGGCGATGAAAGAAGTTTTCCCAGATTTGGCAGAAAAGACGAAGCATATTTCACACGGAATGCTTCGACTGCCTGAAGGAAAAATGTCATCACGAACAGGAAATGTTATCACAGCAGAAAGCCTGATAAAAGAAGTCAAAGAAAAAGTGCTTGAGAGTATGAAAGAAAGCGAAATGAGCGATTTTGAAAAGCAGGATATTGCAGAATTGGTTGCTATATCTGCAATCAAGTATTCCATACTGAGACAGTCTATCGGTGGGGATATTATTTTTGATTTTGATAAATCAATTTCTTTCGAAGGGGATTCTGGTCCATATCTTCAATATTCGATCGTGCGTGCAAAATCTATTTTGAAAAAGGCTGAAGAGTCAAACATTGCCCTTCAGTTGTCTCTTCCTGAAAATTGGAAAACAACTCTGTTGGAAAAAATGATAGAAAGATTTGATGGAATAGTTTTTAGATCAGCAAAAGAATGCTCACCGCATCACATTGCAAACTATTTAATTGAACTTTCCTCGGCATTCAATGCTTTTTATGCTGAACATAAGATAGTTGATGCAGGCGATCCACTTTCTCCATACAGGTTAGCTATAACTCGAGCATTTATTATTGTCATGGAAAAAGGACTCGACATGCTTGGTATCAAGGTGCCAGAAAGGATGTAATATTGACTCCATTTTTTTTCAGAGTAATATCATTTTTAGAAATCAGTTCTATTTTTTAATTGGAGGATAAATGGATTCGAGAATCAAAGAAAGGCTCGAGCAGAACCTGCGTTCGGCCTTGCGAGCATCCGGTATGTTTTCTGAATCACCCCATTTCTCGCTTTTGAAAGAAAACAGTCCTCTCGTCGAGGAACTCGTCACAGTAGTTGATCGTCACCTTCGCTCCACATCTTCAGACACAGAAAGCGGAGAGTAGAGATTTTAGGCTCGCCAGAAACAGGCGGGCCTTTCGTTTACAAAAAAATCATTTTTGATAGTATTACCATTACAAGCTAAGGAGGCTAATCATCTCCGCGTCTGCTTTAAAGCAGAAGGTGCTGGGAAGAAAGCGAAAGCTGTAGAACCCGGCGGGTAGGCCCGTTATAGCCGTAAAGAGAAGTCCTACCTGCCGGTAGGCTGGAAGCAAGGTGGTACCACGACCTATGTATTAAAAGGCTCGTCCTTGTATGGCAAGTATTTGCTATATAAAGACGAGGCTTTTTATTTTAAATTATTATCATCATGGAAAACGAAGTCAAAAAAAGCGAAGTGGCTCTGAAGGAAGAAAAGATTTTGGAGTATTGGAATAAAAATAAAATTTTTCAAAAATCTTTAGAAAAAAATGGAAAAGAGGGTTTTTTGGCTAAACTTGGAATAGGAGAGTCAAATAATTTCGTTTTCTTTGACGGTCCGCCATTTGCTACCGGTCTTCCGCACTATGGTCATATTCTCCCTGGAACAGTCAAGGACATTATTCCTCGATACAAAACCATGAAGGGAAAAAAGGTTTTGAGGAGATGGGGTTGGGATACTCACGGCTTGCCTATAGAAAACTTGGTAGAAAAAGAACTCGGCCTCAAAAGCAAGAAAGACATAGAGACATATGGTGTTGAGAAATTTAATCTTGCTGCTCGAAATGTCGTTCTTCGATACGTAGATGAATGGAAAAAGATAATTCCTCGGTCCGGCAGGTGGATAGATATGGACAACAGCTACATAACGATGGACTCATCATATACTGAGTCTGTCTGGTGGTCTTTCAAAAATTTGCACGACAAAGGTTTGGTATACAAAGGATTCAGATCAATGCTGTATTGTCCAAGATGCGAAACAACCCTTTCAAATTTTGAAGTAAATCAGGGCTACAAAGATATTACAGATATTTCAGTGTATGTGAAAATGAGGCTAAGAGATGAGGAGAATACATACATGGTTGCTTGGACTACTACGCCGTGGACTTTGCCGGGAAATGCAGCTCTTGCTGTAAATAAGGATGTGGTGTACGTAAAAGCAAGAAAAGATGGCAGTACGTACATTCTTGCAAAAGAACTGACAGAGAAAACTTTGAAGGAAAATTTTGAAATTGTAGAAGAATTCTTGGGAGAAAAATTGCTAGGAAAATCCTACATCCCTGTTTTCGATTACTACTTCAATGATAATAAGCTGGAGAATAGGGAAAATGGCTGGAAGATATACCATGGAGAATTTGTTACCACTACTGACGGAACAGGCACAGTTAATATTGCGGCTGCATTCGGAGAAGATGACATGAATTTAGGGAAGTAAAATAATCTTCCTTTTATTCAGCATGTGGCAAAGGATGGAACTTTCAAGGGTGAAGTAAAGGAATTCGCCGGACAAAAGGTGAAGCCTATTGAAGACCATCAAAAGGCAGATGTTGAAGTTATTAAGTATTTGGCTCACAAGGATGTCTTGTTTGCTAAGGAAAAGATTGTTCACTCGTATCCTCACTGTTGGAGATGCGGCACTCCGCTTTTGAACTACGCTACGACTTCTTGGTTTGTGTCTGTTACAAAAATGAGAGACAGGCTGGTTGAGGTTAATAAGGGAATTTCCTGGACTCCTCCAGAGATAGGTGATGGCAGGTTTGGAAAATGGCTAGAGGGAGCCAGGGATTGGAATGTATCGCGATCTCGATATTGGGGGGCGCCTTTGCCTGTATGGGAAAGCGAAAGCGGAAATAGGCTGGTAATTGGCAGCGTGGAAGAATTGAAGAAGCATATTAAGAAATCTGGAAACAAATTCTTTGTCATGAGGCACGGCGAGACAGAGAATAATTTAAAAAACCTCTGGAGCCTTGACTCAATTCATATAGACCCGCTTACAAAAAACGGTAAAGCGGGGGTAATTAAAACTGCAGAAATTCTAAGGGATAAAAAAATAGACTTAATATTTGCATCTCCGTTCGAAAGAACACGCGAGACTGCAAGGCTTGTTGCTACTGTATTGGGACTATCACATGAAAAAATACTTACAGATTCAAGACTAGGAGAGTGGCATGTTGGCCAAGAATTCAATGGAAAAGATATTGAAGAATATTTTAAGGCAAGAAACGCAAGTTCTGACAGGTACACTTATAAGGTTGAGGACGGAGAATCATATGCTGAAGTTTTAAAAAGAACTGGCGAATTTATGTATGAGTTAGATGATAAATACTCAGGAAAAAATATTCTGATTATTTCTCACGGAGCAGTGGTGAGGGCGGTTTCTCTTGTTTCAGAAGGTTTTTCGTTTAGAAAACTTTTGGAACACACTGCTTCATTCCATAACTATAGAAATGCAGAAATGAGGGAGCTTGATTTTGTAAAACTTCCACATAATGAAAATTATGAGCTTGATCTGCACAGGCCATACATAGACAGTGTCGAGCTTGTCCTGGAAGATGGAAATAAAATGACGAGAGTGCTAGAAGTTTTTGATACTTGGTACGATTCAGGATCAATGTCTTTTGCCTCTCAGCATTATCCTTTTGAAAACAAGATAGAGTTCGAAAAATCTCACAGCTCGCTTTTTCCAGCAGATTTCATTGCCGAAGGTTTGGATCAGACAAGGGGATGGTTCTATACGCTTTTGGTCATGTCGGTCGGCTTGTTTGACAAGAGCGCCTACAAGCACGTTGTTGTTAACGGGCTTGTTCTGGCAGAAGACGGAAGAAAAATGTCCAAGAGTTTAAACAACTATCCTGATCTTATGGACGTGGTTAACAAGTACGGGGCAGATGCTTTAAGGTATTACCTTGTTTCGTCTCCACTTGTAAAAGCAGAAGACTTCAACTTTTCTGAAAAAGGAGTGGATGAAATATCAAAAAAACTTATTCAGAAGCTTTATAATGTCGTTTCATTTTTTGAAATGTACCCGCCTTCGCAGGCAGACAAGGCAAGAGGAGAGAGTGTGCCGTCTCCAACTGCTCTTGATAGATGGATAATATCCAGACTGTCTGAATTGGAGGAGGTTGTCTCTACAAACTTGGACAAGTACGAGCTTGATAGGGCTTCGCGACCAATACTGGATTTTGTAGATGATCTTTCAACATGGTACCTGAGAAGATCGCGAGAGAGGTTCAAGTCATCTGATGAAAAGATAAAATATACTGCGTATTATTATATGAAGTATGTCCTAACAGAACTGTCAAAAATAGTCGCCCCATTTACTCCGTTTTTGGCCGAGGAAGTTTATAAGAGGGTCGGCGGAGCACTTGAGTCTGTTCATTTGGAAAATTGGCCAGGCAAATACGATAGAGACGTGAAGCTTTTAGAGGATATGCAGAAGGCAAGAGAGATAGTTACAACAGCATTGGAAATGAGGCAGAAGGCGGGTGTTAAAGTAAGACAGCCCCTAGCCAGCCTTTCTTTGGGAGAAGGAACAAAATTTGAAGAGGAGCTGCTCTCTGTTATTTCCGAAGAGGTGAACGTAAAAGAAGTAAAAATCTCTGGAAATGAAATTTCACTTGATACAAACATTACAGAAGAATTGAAGAAGGAGGGAATCGCTCGAGATATAATCAGGGCAATTCAAGACGTTAGAAAAGCCGAAGGTTTAAATCCAAGCCAGAATATAAAATTATCTGTTTTTGCCTCAAGAAAAATTGAAGAAGTAATGTCTGAGTTTTCGGAAATGATAAAGGCTCCAACAGGAGTAACAAGCTTTGAGTTTTCTTCAACGAGCGAAGCCCACAAAGTCCAGATCGAAGACGGAGAAATCAGTTTTTCTATCATCAAGTAATGTCCTATCATGTATATACAACAGACGGAATAATCCTAAAGCGCACAGCTTTTGGAGAAGCTGATTTGCTTTTGCATGTTTTGACCAAAGATTTGGGACTTATTATTGCATCTGCAAGATCTGCACGTCTCTCTGTATCAAAACTTAGACCAGGGCTCCAAGAATTTTCTTTCATTTCACTGTCCTGCATAAAGGGCAAGAACGGATGGAAGATTACCAATGTTGCCTACAAGGATTCCTTTTATTTTGGACAAACAATCGAATCAAAAAAGATTGTGGCTCAGATAGCTAAAGTCCTGCTTCAGACAATTACAGGAGAAATGTCTTTGCCTTTAGTATTTGAAATAGTAAGCGGAGGTATAGAGACACTATCAAAACTAAGCCAGCAAAATATAAAACAGGCAGAAGCTCTTATCCTGCTTCGATTGTTGTCTGAGCTGGGATATGTTGCCAAGACAGAAATTAATCAAAAATACCTGAATGATGTGCATAATTGGAATAATGATCTTATTGAAAATTTGAAAGAAGACAAAGAGGTCGTCGTTCAGGAAATCAACAAAGCATTGAAAGTCAGCCAAATGTAGTCAAAGTATTTTTTAATTGTGATATAATTTTATTTATGCCTGAAGAAGAAAGCAGCTTAGAACATTTACAAAGAAATCTTTATTCAAGGAACGAGAACTTGGTTCCAAAGGAGAAGCGTACTCCAGTTTCTCCTCGCGAAGTGGAAGCTCCAAAAGATTGGGGCACTAAACCGAACTTCAATATAACAAGCGAAGAGATGGCCAGAAAGAACAATTCATTTTTTAACAAATTTCTAGTAGGATCACTAGCTTTTTTCCTTGTATCTTTGGGAATAGCACTTTTTATATTCTTTGGTGGCTTGAATATGATCTCCTCTAACAACTTGGATATAAAAGTCACTGCCCCAAGCTCGGTTTCTTCCGGAGAGGAGTTGCTCGCATCACTTTCCATAGTTAATACAAACAGGACAGATCTTGAGGATGCAATTTTGTATATTGATTATCCAGAAGGAAGCCAGACTGTAGGAGAAAAAAATGATCCGATTCTGCATGACAAGGTTTCTTTAGGAACTATCGCGAAAGGGGGAGTTTCTGACTATACACTGAGAGCTCTTGTCTTTGGCGAAAAGGATGCAGTTAAAACTTTCAAATTTAGAATAGAATACAAAGTAAAGGGCTCAAACGCCATATTTTCAAAGGAAAAGACTTACGAGGTACTCATAGGCTCATCACCGCTCCTTCTAGATGTAAATTATCCTAAGGAGGTTAACTCTGGCCAAATTGTTGAACTTTCAATAGATGTAACTTCAAACTCGTCTGTTCCTTTAAAAAATGCTCTTGTGAAAATCGAATATCCATATGGTTTTACATATAAGGATTCCAGCATAAAACCAATAAGAGACAACTCAGTCTGGAACATCGGAGACATAAAAAACGGCGACAAGAAAACTATAACAGTTAGAGGCATAATGGTTGGACAAAACATGGAAGACAGGTCTTTTAGGGTAATGTCGGGGGTTCAATCTGTAGGACAGGTCGGAAACTTGGATACTGCACTGGCCGATTCTATTATCACAATTGGAATAAGAAAATCATTCTTTGATTTAGGAGTCTATCCTATAAACGGCAATGTTTTGAGAGTTGGGGATTCTGCCCCTGTTCAGGTCAGGTTTAAAAATACTCTTCCAGACAAGATTTTGAATTCAAAAATAGAAGTTGCATTTTCTGGCAATGCTTTTGATAGGAACAGAGTGACTGTTGGTGATGGCGGATATTATCAGTCTGTGAACAACACTCTTGTTTGGGATAAAAATGGAAATAACAACTTAGGGAGCATTTCGCCTGGCGACGAAGGCAGAGTTTCTTTCAATGTTGGATCAATAGGAGATTTTAATATTGCACGGCAGATAAAAAATCCGCACATTGACATCCATGTTACTATGTCTGGAGACAGAGCTGGTACTGATACAAGCAATATTACTTCAACAGAGGATCTCACAATCAAGATTTCTTCAGTTATGAACGTGGTGGCAAAATCACATAGAGATACCGGACCTTTCTCGAACACTGGGCCCATTCCTCCAAAGTCTGACACTGAGTCTACTTATACTGTGACGTGGACTGTAACAAACACAACTAATGACTTGAAAGATGCCGTTGTTACAGCAACCCTGCCTCAGGGGGTTGTCTGGAAAAATCAGGTATCTCCATCTTCTGAAAATATAAAATATGATTCGGACAGCAGAACAGTGTCTTGGTCAGTTGGAAATGTTTCAAGCGGGGTTGGGTACAATACATCTCCAAGAGAGGTGTCATTCCAGGTTGGACTTACGCCAAGCCTAAATCAAGTGGGTCAAGTTCCTCAACTGACATCTCAGGTTTCTATAAGTGCAGATGATTCATATACTGAAAAGTCTATCACTGCAAGCACACAGCCAGTTACCACAAGATATTCAGATCCAAGCTTCGCTTCGCCAAAGGATGTGGTGGCAAGATAGCTCCTCTTCACTTATTACAAATCGTGGGTTAGTATAGCAATATGGCAGAAAACAAGGATTTAATGGAGAAAATAGTCTCTCTTTGCAAGCGAAGAGGTTTTATATTTCAAGGTTCCGAGATCTACGGAGGCCTTGCTGGTACATGGGATTATGGACCTTATGGAACAGAGCTTGCACACAATATAAAGAATATTTGGTGGAAGATGTTTATATCGGATAGGGAAGATATGTATGGTATTGACGCAGCAATAATAATGAATCCAAAAGCTTGGGAAGCATCAGGACATGTTTCTGGCTTTTCTGATCCTCTTGTGGAATGTGAAAAATGCCATCATAGATTTAGAGCGGATCAGATTCCGGACAAGACAAAATGCCCAGATTGCGGTGGCAAATTGGGTGCTGAAAGACAGTTCAATATGATGTTTAAAACTCATGTCGGCGCAACAGAAGATGAATCCTCTGTTGCATACCTCCGACCAGAAACAGCTGGAGGAATGTTTGTGAACTTTAAGAATATTTTAGACACAATGCATCCAAAACTTCCATTTGGATTGGGTCAGATAGGAAAAGCCTTTAGAAATGAAATCGCTCCGCGTGATTTTATTTTCCGAGCGAGAGAGTTCAAGCAGATGGAAATAGAATATTTCGTTGATCCTAGAGACTCGCAAAAAGTAATGGATACTTTTGACACATGGTATGAGAAGCAACTGGAATTTTTGAATGAGATCGGCTTAAACCCAAGTAAGTTGCACAAAATAGAAGTCCCTGAAGCTGATAGAGCTCACTATTCAAAGAGGAGTGTAGACACAGAGTATGATTTTCCTTTCGGTCAAAAGGAGCTTCTTGGTTTAGCCTACAGAACAGACTTTGATTTGAGAAACCACTCATCATATTCTGGCGCAGATCTTTCTTACTACGATGAAGCAACGAAAGAGAGATTTATTCCGCACTGCATAGAGCCGACATTCGGACTTGAAAGGCTTGTTTTGGCCGTACTGTCTGATGCGTATTCAGAAGAAGAAAAAGAAGGGGAAGTCAGAACATATCTCAAGTTTTCTCCAAAAGTTGCTCCAGTGAAAATCGCTGTATTTCCTCTCCTTAAAAACAAGCCAGAGCTGGTAGCAAAAGCGGAAGAAATCTACAAACTTCTAAAGAAAGAATTTGGAGCTGTAGAGTTCGATGACAATGGAAATATTGGCAAGCGATACCGAAGACAGGATGAGATCGGTACTCCTTGGTGCGTAACTGTCGATTTTGAGACTATAGAAAAAGATGCAGGTGTTACAGTAAGAGACAGAGATACTGGTGAACAGAAAAGAATGTCCGTATCAGAACTAGTAGAATTTGTGAAGAAAAGCCTAGCTTAATTTTTGGCAGAATAAATAAGGAATGATATCATTTAGCTATGGACCACAAAGAACAAACCATAAGCATAAGTGCCGGAACCATCGTCAAGACTATAAGCATTGTGCTCCTGGTAGCTTTACTTTTTGTTCTTAAAGATCTTGTTTTGGTATTGCTCATGTCTATTGTGGTGGCTTCAGCTGTAGAACCTGGAACACAGTGGTTTAAAAAGCGGGGAGTGCCAAGACTTTTCGGGGTCATACTTATTTATTTATTGATTGGAGTTGCCTTGGTATCTATAGTGTTCTTCCTGCTTTTGCCTCTGCTTTCAGAATCAAGCGATTTCTTGAGAAATTTTCCTTCTTACCTTAATGCCAAAGTGGTAACTAGCACGATTGCCGGAAACGACTTTTTGTCATCACAGCCTTTCTTTACTGGACTTACAAACAGCATCAATTTTGAGCAGGTCATATCTCAGATAAACACGATTATTACCAGCATATCTTCTAATGCATTTGGAACAGTTTCGGCTTTCTTCGGAGGTCTTTTGTCATTCTTCCTCATGATCATCCTTTCTTTCTATCTGGCTGTAGAAGAGGATGGTGTTGGTAAATTTTTGAAGGCCATTACTCCTTTAAAGCATGAGAGGTATGTCGTGGCATTGTGGCAGAGATCACAAAGAAAGATTGGTCTTTGGATGCAGGGACAGCTAGTTTTGGCAATAGTTATCGGTATGCTAGTTTACTTATGCCTTCTGTTAATTGGCGTTCCAAATGCATTGCTTTTGGCTACTTTGGCTGCAGCATTTGAAATTATTCCTCT
The DNA here is from genome assembly GCA_964468795.1 of uncultured Candidatus Saccharibacteria bacterium. GTDB lineage: Bacteria > Patescibacteriota > Minisyncoccia > Phycocordibacterales > DATDWN01 > C7867-006. The sequence goes on along the minus strand of CAYXWL010000014.1, from coordinate 11,756 downwards.
TTTCGGTCCGATTCTTGCCTCAATTCCAGCCATTATGATCGCTTTTGTCACTGGAGGATTTGGCCTTGCTATTACTGTGCTGTTCGTCTATGTTATAGTTCATCAGTTTGAAAACCAGTTAATATACCCGCTTGTTGTAAAGAAGGTTGTAGGGGTGTCTCCTGTGGTTTCTATCGTCGCCCTTGCTGCCGGATTTGAACTTGCCGGCTTTATTGGACTAGTTCTTTCTGTGCCGGTCGCATCAGCGGTCATTGAATTCTTTGATGATCTAGAAAAAAGAAAAGTAGAAAAGATAGAACAGATGATGAATGCACGACAGGAATAATTCAGCAAAGATATGAGCAAATCTTTTTATATAACCACTACGCTTCCGTATGTGAATGCGGAGCCACATATAGGTTTTGCAATGGAACTCGTGCGGGCCGATGTTATTGCGAGAAGCAAAAAAATTCAAGGCTTTGACGTTTTTTTTAACACCGGAACAGATGAGCACGGCCAGAAGCTTTTTACTGCCGCTAAAAATGCCGGCAAGGACGTTCAAATCTATGTTGATGAATTTGCCTCTTCTTTCAAAAAATTGCCTACGGCGCTAAATATTTCTTCTGACATTCATTTTATTAGAACAACTGACAAGCACCATGAACTAGCAGCGCAGGAGTTTTGGAAAAGATGCAATGAAAACGGATACATATATAAAAAGAACTATCAGGTAAAGTATTGCGTTGGCTGTGAGCTTGAAAAAACTGATTCTGAACTTGTGGATGGAAAATGCCCGCTTCATCCAAAGCTTGAAATTGAGCTATTAAGCGAAGAGAACTACTTTTTTAAATTTTCAGCTTTTACAGAAAAGCTCAAAGATTTTTATTCTAACAATCCAAATTTTGTCATCCCAGATTTCAGATTTAATGAGATTAAAGCTTTTGTTGAAAGGGGACTGGAAGATTTTTCCATATCAAGGCTGAAAGAAAAAATGTCTTGGGGCATTCCTGTGCCAGGAGATGATACTCAGGTTATGTACGTATGGTTTGACGCTTTAGTAAACTATATTTCTACTTTGGGCTGGCCAGAGGATGAAAAGAATTTTCAGAATTTTTGGGCTAATCCAGAAGTTTTGACAGTGCAGTACTGCGGAAAGGATAACCTAAGACAACAGTCGGCAATGTGGCAGGCAATGCTCATGGCTGCAGGCCTTCCAAACACAAAGCAGATAGTTATAAACGGATTTATTACAGGAGAAGGTGGTGTAAAGATGTCTAAATCCTTAGGAAATACGATAAACCCGTTCGACATAATAAATGAATACGGAGCTGATGCTTTAAGATATTTTTTGGTTGCTGAACTCTCTTCTTTTGAAGACTCTCCGTTTACAATGGAGAGATTCAGGGCTTCTTACAATGCAGGATTAGCAAATGGAATAGGCAATCTGACTTCTCGAGTGATGAAGATGGCAAGTGATAATCTGGAAAATACTGTCTCTCTTCTAGAGAGTATTTTACCAAACGACTATGAAGAGAAATTAGAAGAATTTAATATACAAAGAGTTGCCGAAATAATCTGGCATGAAATAGGGGAGCTTGATAAGAGTATACAAGAAAATCAGCCGTTTAAAGTAGTTAAGGTAGATAAAGATAAAGGAAAAAACATGATAACGGATTTAGTAAAAAGATTGTGGAAAATATCTTGTATGCTTGAACCAATTCTTCCAGAAACATCTCAAAAAATAAAAGAACTAATTAAGGCAAACAAAGCTCCAGAAACTCCATTATTTGCTAGAAAAGATTAATTACTATCTAACTTTTTAACTATCAAACTTTCTATCATGTACGACTATTTCGACATTCATTCCCACATATATTTCCCGCAGTTTGATGCTGATAGGGCAGAGGAGATAAAGAAAATCAGAGATGCAAAGATAGGAACTATTACTATCGGAACGGATTTTGAAACATCAAGCAATGCAATAAAAATTGCCGAAGAAAATCCAGGATTTTTTTCGTGCATTGGACAGCATCCAGGTGATATGGAAAAGGATTCAGTTTTTGATGAAAGATTGCGCGAACTGGCTGATAATGAGAAAGTGGTTGCCATAGGCGAATGCGGGCTGGATTATTTTAGGATGAACGGCGATGGGCCTGTGCTGAAACAAATTCAAAAAACAATATTTGAATATCATATTGATCTGGCTCTTGAAAAGGAGCTCCCACTCATGCTCCATATTAGATCCAGCAAGGGTACGCTAGACGCATATCATGACGCTCTAGATATTTTGGAACATCATGCAAAAATATCGGGAGACAAGCTTAGAGGTAATGCTCATTTTTTTGCCGGAGATGTAGATACTTTGCGAAGGCTGTTGTCTATAGGATTTACCGTATCATTTACAGGAGTTATTACATTCACACATGACTATGATGAACTTATAAGATCAACTCCTCTAAATATGATAATGGCAGAAACAGACGCTCCCTTTGTTGCCCCAGTGCCACATAGGGGTCAAAGAAGCTCACCTCTGTATGTTCCTCTTGTAGTAGAAAAAATTGCGGATATACGAGAAGAATCAAGGGATAAGGTGAAATCAGCAATTTTGGAAAATACTTTGAGGGTTTTTTCAGGCATAAATCAGGCGTAAAACCTATTTTTTCAATGGTTGCGTAGAGGCTTTCAATATGGTAGTGTTGGGAACATGGAAACAGAAAATATGAAAGAAAAGGGTGATATGGCGACTGTATACGAAGTCTCTTATCTACTCCTTCCGTCCCTTGCTTCAGAGCAAGTTCCTGGCAAATCAGATGCTATAAAAGAGCAGATTGAGAAGCTAGGCGGTGCGATAATTTCTTTTGAGAACCCAGTTCTCATCGATCTTGCGTATCCGATGGTAAAAGTCACACATTCTGGTCGAACAAAGGTAAGCGGAGCTTACTTTGGATGGATCAAGTTTGAGTTGTCTTCTGACGGAGTTGGAAAGGTAAAAGATCTATTGGATGCAGACGCAGAGATCGTACGACACCTAATTATAAAAACTGTACGAGAAAATACGCTTCTAAATGGAAAGATGAAATTCCAGAAAGAAGAAAGAGTTAGAAGAGATGAGGAGGTAGAAGGGGAAATCGCCGAGGCAGATGCTTCAAAAGATTCTTCTGTTGAGGAGGTAGACAAGAATATTGAAGATCTAGTTATTGCTTAATAGCCTAATAAAATACCATGTATCTAAACAAAGCGATTATCATAGGAAATTTAACAAAAGATCCAGAGATAAAAGCGCTTCCGTCTGGTATAAAGGTAGCGAGCTTTTCAGTTGCTACTAACAGGGTATGGAAAGATAAAAATGGCGTAAAGCAGGAAAATGTTGATTATCACAATATTGTAGTATTCGGAAAGCAGGCTGATATTGTCGGCCAGTACATGAAGAAAGGATCTTCAATATTGGTTGAAGGACGCCTTCAGACACGAAGCTGGGATGATGCATCTGGCTCAAAGAAGTACCGAACTGAGATAATAGCAGACAGAATCCAGTTTGGCCCTCGAAGAGAAGGGGCGGTGTCAGGTGGAGGATTTCCTCCAGCAGAGGATGATAGCAAGAAGGCACTCGACACGATCGAATATCCTGAAGAGGAGATAAACCCAGAAGACATCCCTTTTTAAAGCTTCCAAATCTTGCGAACTCCTTTGTTGGACTTCGGTAAAATGTTTCTCACCTTATTTCAAATAAGGCTCGTCACATTTTCCTCGTCCGCCTCGGATTTCTAGAAGATTTGAAACCTTTAAATCCCATAAATTTAAAATATCTTAGTAAAATAAAAATTAAAATTAATAAATTATCATGCAGAACAATAAGAAGTGCTACTTCACAGAAAATAACATAAAGCACATCGACTACAAGGATGTAGATCTTCTAAAGAAGTTTCTAAATCCTCATGCTCGAATCATTTCTCGAAAGAGAACAGGAGTTACAGCAAAGCATCAGAGAAATCTTGCTACTGCTGTAAAGCGAGCACGATTCATGGGGTTGTTGCCTTATGTAAGTAGATAACAGCTTGGGTCTTTTTGACCAACTTGGCCAAAAATCCTCCGAGATTGTTTGTGTAAGTTTCAAACTAAAAATCCCCGAAAGGGGATTTTTAGTTGCATCATTGCGCAAGCTGTGAGGATTTTTCGCGAGGTTAATAATTTTAGTTTAAAACTGGATGCAGTTCTAGGCGGAATGAGGAAATGCGAGGAGCCTTATTAAACATAAGGTGACGATAATTTCTGAAATTCCAACAACGAAATGCGCCAGTTTTGAACTAAAACCCAGCGACAGCTCGTTCAGTATACTCGCCAGTCTCAGTATTTACTTTTATTATTTCTCCCTCCTTTATAAACATAGGCACCTGAATTTCCGCCCCAGTTTCAAGCTTTACTGTCTTTGTTCCACCCTGGGCTGTGTTTCCTTTTACAGCAGGGTGAGCTTCAGTAACTTTTAGCTCAACCTTTATTGGCATATCAACACCAATAATTCTGTCTTCAAAAGATAGAACCTCGATAATCGTATTAGGCTTTAGAAACTTTCCTCTAGGTCCTATAATATCATCTTTTAGAGAGAACCTCTTTGAAGGATCTTTTGCGTCGCAGAACCAGTACTCGCCTCGGTTGCTGTATAGATATTTTGACTCTGTTGAATCAATTTCTGCTTCCTCAACTTTTTCTGATACGTGGAATGATCTCTCTGTCACTTTGCCAGTAATAAGGTTTTTCAGTTTTGTGGCATTAACAGGTTTTCTCTGCTGTTTTCGAAATACATGAGAGTCAATAACCTCCCATGGCTCTCCATCCAAAACTATGTACTTTCGCTGCACTATTTCACTGTATTCAAGCATTGCCATCCCATTAGAAATAGGGGAACTATCTTATTCATCCCCCTAATATTAAGTGATTAATATATCTGACTGTTAAAATTCTGATTCCCGATATTTCTAACGGGACAAGTAGCGGAAATAATAGCTCAAATAAGCCAAAAAATCAATCGGTATTTAGACGGTTAATTTTAAAACACCATCTTGCTTTTTACTCACTTGCTTCCGTTTCACCGCCAGAAGAGGCGACTACTGAACCGCCATTTTTATCAAGTCCAGCTCGAATATCTTTTAGTATACTGTCAGCAATTTTTTTATTGACCTTATCTTTCAAAAATTGTCGTGTGGCATCATAGCCTCGTCCAATTTTTTCTTCGCCATATGAGTATGTTGTTCCAGACTTTGAAATGATTCCCATTTTTTCGCCAAGTGCGATGAGCTCGCCTTCGCGTGAAATACCTTCATTGTACATGAGATCAAATTCTGTCTGCTTAAATGGAGCCGCAACTTTGTTTTTTACAACCTTAACTCGTATTCTTCCTCCCATTATTTCCTCACCCTTCTTTATTTGGGCGATTCTTCGAATATCTATTCGAACGCTAGTATAAAACTTTAGAGCTTTTCCTCCAGGAGTTGTTTCTGGGTTTCCAAACATAACTCCGATCTGCATTCGGATCTGGTTTAGGAAAATTACTATTGTTTTTGATCTGGCCACGATAGCAGTGAGTTTTCGCAAAGCTTGTGACATCAGTCGCGCCTGCTTTCCTACGTGAGTTGCTCCCATTTCACCTTCTATTTCGTCCCTAGGTGTGAGGGCAGCAACTGAGTCAACGACAATCACGTCTATCTTTCCGGACCTTACAAGCGATTCAACGATTTCAAGGGCTTGTTCACCATTGTCAGGCTGGGAAATAAGCAATTGGTCTATCTTTACGCCAAGTCTAGCTGCGTATTCTGGATCCATTGCGTGCTCGGCATCAATAAAAGCGCATATTCCGCCTTTTTTTTGTGCTTCTGCCACAACGTGTAGGGAAAGAGTAGTCTTTCCAGATGATTCAGGCCCAAAAATTTCAACGATTCTTCCTCGTGGCAATCCGCCAACACCGAGTGCTGCATCAAGGCCGATTGATCCAGTAGAGATAGCATCAACATCTACATGAGGCTTTTCACCAAGCATCATGATAGAGTCGTCGCCGAATTTGGTCTTTATCTCTCTCAGAGTATTTTCAATATTCAGGTCGCCTACCGCAGTTTTTTCTTCTTTTGATGCTTTTGTTTTTTTCATAATTCAATTATACCTTTCTTAAATAGTATTTTAATGAAGATTAAAACTACAGAAAGGGGACTAGTATTCTTTTAATATAAGTTCCAACTTCTTTTCGGTGTACTTTTTAAACTTGTCGCGTGCATCTAGCTTAATTATATTATAGCCAGGTAGGAGGAGCAATTTCTCCTTAAAATAGCCATTTTTGTCTGTATAAATAGGCCGGTCATTGAGGTTTAGATAGGCGATATTGCGTGCACGGCCCTCTATTTCTATAAGGCTTTGGCTGAAAGTCGTGCCGTTTTGAGGGTTGTATATCTCTATTATCGGCCCTCGTATTATCTTTTGAGCTTGGAAAACAGAATATCCAACGATGACAAGCAAAAGTAGGATAATGAAGCCTATTCTTATGAGGGATACAGCGTTTCGATGCATGTCCTTACTCTACAGGCTCTTCGCTTGTAGGGGAAGAGGCTCCGCCAAGCAGGACTTCTCGTGGTTTTGCTCCTGATCCTGGGCCGATTACTCCACGTTCCTCTAGCATATCTATCAGTCGGGCAGCTCTAGCATAGCCAACGCCGAGCTTTCGTTGGAGGTATGAAGTTGATGCTTTGCCAGCCTCAATAACAGTCTGCTTTGCTTCTTCATACAAATCATCCTCTTCTTCCATTTTGTCATCATCAAAGGTTGCCTCAAAGATAGAATTTTTCTGTGCTTCAGGAGAAAGGTTTATTTCGCTAGGTATCTCGCTCTCATATGTATCAACCAGGTACTTTACTATAGATTTAGTTTCGTCCTCAGAAATAAATGCGGATTGGATTCTGACTGGTTGTGACATCTTTCCAGAAAGATAGAGCATATCTCCTGCACCTAAAAGCTTTTCCGCTCCTGCCATGTCGAGGATGGTTCGAGAGTCGATTTGCGAAGCTACCTGCAGGGCAAGTCTGGTAGGAATGTTAGCTTTGATAAGACCGGTAATGACGTTTACAGACGGTCTTTGCGTTGAAAGTATGAGGTGAATGCCAACTGCTCTAGACATTTGTGCCAGCTTTACAATGCCTGCTTCAAGCTCTCTTGGATAGGCCTGCATAATGTCTGCAAGTTCGTCAATAACAATAACTATGTAAGGCATTGTTTCGACGGGTTTTTCATCATCGCCCTTTCCAGATTTTCTTCTCTTCATTTCAGGCTCAACAATATTTTTGTGGTATGAAGAAATATTCTGAAGGGAATGCTCCTGAAGGACATCATACCTTCGATCCATTTCTTTTGCTGCCCACTTTAGGGCAAGTATTGCTTTCTTGGCATCAGTAATAACCGGTGTAAGTAGGTGAGGTATCTTATTATATAGTGTAAGCTCAACTCTCTTTGGATCAACCATGATGAATTTCAGGTTGTCTGGAGAATTCTTATATAGAAGGGAAGTAATAATGGCGTGAATTGTTACCGACTTTCCTGCACCTGTTGCTCCAGCTACTAGCATATGCGGAGCTGATGCCAAGTTATCAAAATAAGACATTCCTGAAATGCCCTTACCAAGGCACATAGTGAGGGGATTCGGTGAGTTTTGGAACTCAGGTGAGCCCAGGAGGGAACCAAGACCGACTTTTGTCTTTGTGCTGTTCGGAACCTCAATACCTACAAGAGATTTTCCGGGGATTGGAGCTTCGATTCTAATAGGATGTGCTGCAAGGGCAAGAGCTAGGTCCTGCTGGTAGGCAACAATTTTTGATAGCTTTACGCCTTTTGCCGGTTTTAGGGCATAGCGGGTTATAGATGGTCCGATGGATATCTCATCCATTTCTACGTTTATTCCAAAGTTCGCCAAAGTTCTCTTTATTATGTTTGAGTTTGCCTTGATATCTCCAACGCCTGGTTTGCCCTTATCTTTTTCCAAAAGAGAAAGTGGGGGAGGCACAAATTCTTTTCCATTTAAGAGTAGGGGACCCAAACCAAATTCTTCCCTCTTCTCTCCTGCTTCCCCACCGATTATTTTTTTCAGCATGGAGGGCTTCTCCCCTGCCTCACTTCCCTCTTCTATTTTCTTTGCTTCGATTGGTTGAACATCAAGTGCTGATGCATTGGCGATTAGGAGATCGGACTCTTCATCGTGAGATGTTTTTTTGCCAAAGATTTTTGCAAAAATAGAGGATAAGAAAGTAAGCCTGAGCGGAGCATCAAATATGACCAAAAGAGAAATGACAATGAACGCCAAAAGCATTATGAGTGTAACAGGCACATCAAAAAGATTTACCAAAGGACTCGATATTCTGTTGCCGATAAAACCGCCTTGTCCGCTCAAAGTTATATCAACAAAGGCCAGTCCTGAAATAAAAAATAGTAAACCTCCAACTGAGTGCGTGATAGCCAGTCTTTTTTCCAAAGATCTGAAAAAGGACGCGCATAAAATAAAGAAAATTATTGGCAACAAATAGTAGCCGATCCCAAACAAAAAATGTAGTCCATTATAGGCTCCTCTTCCCACAAATCCACCTTTGTCTAAAGGTCCGCTAGACATGACCAAAAACACACCAAACACAAAGAAAAGAACGCCGACAATCGCCCTTATAGTCTCCTCCTTCAAGTATGCATCACTTACGCTTCCATCATCTTGGTTTTCTTTTTTCCTACCTCTTTTTTCTTTCTTATCTTTAGTCGCCATATTTAAATATTTTATCAAACATAGGTCCAAAGAACCACACAAAAATAAGGCCAATTTTTTGGTTTGTACTTCACAAATATATACGACAATTTTTGGTATAAAGTACAAGTCTTGCACTTCTGTCTTTGACTCTAGTATAATGAAACAGACATCTTGACGGTATAAAAGACATATAGTATTATATAAGACAACATAAGGACAAAGACATATAAAAGTCAAAGACAAATCCTTATTTCTAGCCATATAATAAATGGATCAAGAAAAGATACCAACAACAGGCATAATATCAAAAAGCACCGATGTTATATCGTTTTTTGAGAAGGACTCGGCTTTTGTCTATGTTTTCAAAAAGACAGAAAAACTAGCTTCAGCCCTGTACATTATTACCAACCTTTTCTCAGACAATGAGCCTTTAAAATGGACTTTAAGAAAAAAAGCCTCAGAACTTTTGTCGTTTAGTTTGGGTTACAAAGACATCTCGGAGTCTGCCCAGGCGGATTTTTTGTATTCAATGAAATCCCGAACTTTGGAGATAGTTTCAATGTTAGAGATAGGCTTCCGTGGTGGAATTATTTCACAAATGAACTACTCTATTTTAAAGCAGGAATTTTTGAATTTGATCGAGGTTTTGAATGTCTCCTCTACAGCACAAAAGGAGGTTGTGAACGAGCCGATTAACCACAGTTTTTTTGAGGTTCCAAAGGCAGATGTAAACTCTCTTCGAAGGCATATTTTGCATGACTCTCTACAGCATCAAATTTCAACAGAATCTGAAAAAAACTCAGGCCTGTCTATAAAGGACAACAATCAAACTTCCCTGCAGGCAAAAAGCGAGGTCAAAAGGACACACAGGCAGGATATTATCCTTGCTCTGGTAAAAAAGAGAAAAGAGGTAACTATTAAAGATGTTGCTGAAGTTATAAAAGATTGCAGTGAGAAAACAATACAAAGAGAGCTTATAGCCTTCATAAATGCCGGTGTCCTTAAGAGAACTGGCGAGAGACGATGGAGCAAATATTCATTTGTATAGTTTTTTAAATGGAAAGGTTGAAACTAGGTTTTTGCTTTGGCTTGTAATTTTGTCTGGGTCTTCGCGTCTCCTTTTTAAGAATATCCACTCAAATTTTAGTTTAAATTTGGCAAAAAATTAGTGACAATAATGTATGCAAAAAGCATCGCGTTCAAATTGACTTTCATGAACTTTTGTGGATAATGGTCTATGTGGGTAGTTTGGGTTTTTTCTGGCTTTTTTAATCAATAAACAAGCCGTAAAAACCCAAGTTATCCACACAGACAGATTTGAAAGAAGGGCTCTCAAGGATATAATATTTTGTGTGTGGCTCTTAAATTGGGCCACTACAAATACCTTTAAGCCATTCATTCGGAACGGTTAAGTACTTTGAAAACTAAATATGGATTTCAAAGATAAAGCACGACTTTTGTCGTGCTCTCAGACGTACTGGATATTTCCTTATTTTCAGACCATCAGAAACTCAGACTAAAATTACCATCTATTCTTTTGTTTTGTGTCGAAGTACTCGGCTCTGCCACCATGCGGAGATGTGAGTAAAATATGAAACAAAGGAATTAGTATGATGGTGCGGGCAAGCAATTGCCGGCATCGGAGAATTATTAAGTTAGTTAATTGTTTTCCAAAAAACTTTTTCGAAATAATTACTAGTAAAAGAAAAAGTTGATTTATTAAAAACATATATATGAATTTAAAAAACACACGAACTGCAAAGTTGGCAGCTGGTGTTGTAGGATTCGCAATGGCAGTTTCTGCATTTGTTCCAGCAATGGCATCTGCTGATACAGCTTCTGACCTACAGGCACAGATCAACAGCTTGCTTGCAACGATTTCATCGCTACAGGCACAACTAGCAGCTACAACAGGTGGATCAGTTTCAACTGGAGCTGGATACACATTCAACACAAACTTAACAGTTGGATCTAAGGGTGCGGATGTTATGAACCTACAGAAGGTTCTAAACATGAGCGCTGACACAAAGGTTGCTGTTTCAGGCGCTGGTTCACCAGGCATGGAGACATCAACATTCGGTCCAGCTACAAAGGCTGCTGTTATCAAATTCCAGTTGAAATACGGAATTTCACCAGCTGCTGGTTATGTTGGAGCAATCACACGAGCAAAGCTTAACTCAATGGGTGGCTCATCAACTGGCGGATCAACTGGCGGAACAACTACTCCAACAGGAGGAAGCCTCTCAGTTTCAGCTGGTTCTCAGCCTGCTAACTCTCTTGCACCTAAGAATGCATCACGAGTACCGTTCACAACAGTTGTCCTTACAGCAGGATCATCTGACGTTACTGTTAACTCAATTACAGTAGAGCGATCAGGTCTTGGACAGGATGCAGTGTTCTCAGGAGTTGTTCTTTTGAACAGCGATGGAACACAGATCGGAATTGCAAAGACACTTAACTCAAATCACCAGGCTATGGTGGGAGAGCCATTTGTAGTCAAGGCTGGAACTTCAAAGACAGTCACAGTTGCTGGAAATATTGCATCTGACATGACTAACTACGCTGGACAGGTAATTGGTCTTAATGTTGTTGCAGTAAACACTTCAGCATCAGTTGCAGGATCACTTCCTATCGCAGGTGCAATGCACACTGTTAATCAGTCATTGACACTTGGTACAGCAAGCTTGAACACATCTTCATTTGATCCGGGCTCAGCTCAGAACAAGGAGATTGGAACATCAAACTTCAAGTTTTCTGGAGTTCGAGTTACTGCTGGATCTGCAGAGCAGGTTCGACTATGGTCAGTACGATTCAATCAGTCAGGATCAGCTTCATCTCAGGACCTTGCTAACGTAAAGGTATATGTAGATGGAACTGCATACGATACAACAGTATCAGCTGATGGTAAGTACTACACAGCAAACTTCTCTGGTGGAATCCTAATCGACAAGGGTCTTTCTAAGGATGTTTACATCCAGGGAGACATTGTTGGTGCAGGAGCTGCTGGACGAACAGT
>CAYXWL010000013.1:0-3487 GCA_964468795.1 uncultured Candidatus Saccharibacteria bacterium | reverse complement strand
CTGTGTAAGCGAATCCTTGTGTTAGTGATGGTAGGTATACAGATGATGAGAAGGTTGATGATGCTGTAGAGAATAGTCCTCCTGTGAATCCGATTACTGTTGATGTTGAGTTGTAGCCTGTGTTAGAAGTGAATGGGAATGGTGATCCGCTTCCTCCTCCGGATACGCAAGTCCCGTTAATAGAAAAACATCCGCCTGTAATATTAATTCCATTTGCAAAAGTTGAAGTCGCAGTTGTAGATGTAACACTTAATAGGTTTGTAGATATTCCACCAACAAAAGTTGATGTTGAAGTTGTTGTAGCAATAAATGCATTTGCCACGACATTTCCCCCAACAGATAGTTTTTGATATGGAGAAGTCGTTCCAATACCAACATTGCCTGAAGAACCGATATATACAAAATCAGAGATGCCGTTAAATACGCCACCATTGTTATATTGTATTTGTGTATCTGCTCCACCTGGATTACCGGCTCCTGCTCCTCCTGTTCCCAAGCATGTTCCATTTACAGAAACACATCCTCCACTTAAAGCGATGCCCCCAGCAAATGTAGATGTGGAAGTGTTAGTTACAACAAGATTAGTTACTGTAGTTGTTCCGAAACTTGCTGTGCCTGTAGAATTAATGCTTCCTCCAAAAGTTATGTTGTTAAATGTGCCACCATTTACTGTCGGGTTATTTATTGTTGTATTTGTCAGCTGATCTATCCTCTGTGATCCGGCAATCTGCTGATATATATTTGTAACACTTCCACCATTGCCAAATGAAAGCTGTGAGAACTGGGTCTGGATCTTATTATTTAGTTCTTGGAGTCTCTTTTCAAATTCTTCTCGGCTTAGATCTGATGATACTGTCTTTTCTATTATTCTCTCGATTACATTAGTTGTGCTTACATGCTCTGTTTTTGCAACCACAATCTTTGAAGGCTCTGATGCCTTTGGGATTACAGCTACAGGGTTTGTAGAAGTAGCGGTGCTAGTAGCAATCGCAACTGTTCGAGGTTGAGGTTCTGTATTTTTTGCGACTGCTGGGACAGTTGCTTGTGGTTTTGCAAAGAAGTCAGCAAGAGAAGAGTAGACATTATTTTCAAACCAGCTGTTTACAGTTCTGTAGACAACTACACCGGAATGATCAATGATGCTTGTTCTCTTTGACTGGGAGTTTACAACTGATGCAACCTGATTGCTCTTATTAACCTTACCGGCAGTTATGTTATGAAAATCAAAATTGTTATATAAACCGATTATCCCATTCCCCAAAGCAATGTACTTTTCAGCCAAAGTCTCAGTGTAAAGATCTGTAATTTCATTTATTGAAGACACTACGCTCAAAGTAACCTTCTTTCCAATTACCCCGACTGTTCTAAGATTCTTATCATCTCCAGGAATATCATTTCTCAAACCGTATGTCTTTACCGCCAATACTTTGGCAGTAGGTGCAAAAGATGAAAACCCTTTAACTACTGAGATCATGCCAGTTGTCATCATCAAGACAAATGCAACAGCCAGAGCCTTTGGAAGAAAATCAAGCTCAACCACAAACATGAACTCGTGAGAAAGCTGTCTTACTTTCTTGTACAGAGTAAAACCTCCTGGCAATACACTTGAAAAAGTAGACTGAAAAAAATCACGGATATCCGAGAAAGCATTATTTTTCAAGGCAACATCATTGTGATCAGATTTTACAACTGGTTGCTTTTCTACAACTGGACTAGCGTTCAGTGCTGGAACTTTCCCGTAAGAAAGAATTGAGTCCTCTGAAACATACCAAGTCTTTCCTATTCTCTTGGAATCAACTTTATTACCTCGGCAAAGTTGTCCGATGTAATCTCTCGAGTAGCCTGTAAGAGAGCTAGCCTCCTTAGCTGAAATATATTTTTTATTGTTAAAAAATAACTCAGAATTCATTACAAAAATTATACAATCGCTATTGTTTCAAAATCGCAAAAATATGTGGATAATAAACATTTTCTCGGCAAGCCGAGATGCATTTTTTGAGAAAAAAAACGACGAGAAATTTTAAGAAAATATGCTGACTCTAAAAATCAATATTTTTTGCCAGACAATCCGGTATCTAGATCGTCAAACAGTGCGTCAATTTTCAGTAGCCCAAATCAAATTTGAAGTTCTAGAAATAGTAAGTCTGATCAATCCATCCTGTTGCTGGGAACATGGCATACAAAGACAAGGGCAGATGAGAGTTATCAACAGGTAACATTGATAATCAATTATAAAGAATATAAAATTGTTATTAAGCTTTATCAATGTTTATTAAAGTAAAATCCAATGGCTAACTCATATATAACAATTAAGCAGGCTTCAAAAATCTTGAGAGTTTCTCCCCTAACTTTGAGAAATTGGGACAAAAATGGGAAGCTGAAAGCTTTTAGACATCCCATGAACAACTACAGAGTTTATAAAATTGAGGACCTTGAAACCGTATTTAGAGAAATTGAGGAGCGCTCTGGACTACGAATGACGCCTAAAAAAGAAGTCAGAAAATTGATTGTTAAGCATTTAAAAGATGATCAATAAAATACAAAAAACCCTCCAAGTCAAGGAGGGTTTTTTGTATTTTATTGATGTATGTTTTCTAATTTTGGAGCAATTCTATAATTATTTTTTTCAACATTTCTGGATTTACTGAACCTCCGCTCTGCTTCATTCCCTGGCCTATAAGGAATTGCAGTCGGGACTCTTTGCCAGATTTGTATTCATCAACAATGTTTTGATTTTCACTCAGGATTTTTTCTGCCATTTCCCTAATCTCTTGAGCATCATTTTTCTGAATTAGTTTTTTCAGAGTCGCAATCGTCTTTGGCTCTCCTCCATTTTCAAACATAACTTTTAGAACATCCTTTGCCCCCCTTGATGACAGGTCGCCAGATTTGATCATTTGGATTAGGGACACAAAATTTTCTACTGATATCATGCCTAGCATGAAATCCTTTCCTGCTGATTTGGACATGCCGACAATATCGGAAGTGATGTAGTTTGAAGCCGTTTGAACCATCTCTCCCTTTTCTATTTTTGATGACACCGCTTCGAAGAACTCCCCCGCTTCTTTATTATTTATATAAACCTCTATGTCTGATGCTTTTAGATTAAGCTCTGATGCGTATCTGTCTCTTTTTTCTTGTGGCAATTCAACTATAGATGATTTTAAGTTTTCTTTTGAGAATTCTGGAATCTCGCTAATCACAAGTTTTGGAAGATCAGGGTCTGGGAAGTATCTGTAATCGTGAGCATCTTCTTTTGATCTCTGCGAAAAGGTGACTTCCTTATTCTCATCCCAGCCTCTAGTTTCCTGAACAACCTTCTCCCCTTTTTCTATCAATGCCACATGTCTTGCATATTCAAAATCAATTGCTTTTGCAGCGGCTCTGAAAGAGTTTATGTTTTTGACTTCTACCTTAGTTCCAAAAGTATCATCCTTTGAAACTGATATGTTCACCTCTACTCTCATTTCTCCTTTTTCCATGTTTG
>CAYXWL010000012.1:0-35254 GCA_964468795.1 uncultured Candidatus Saccharibacteria bacterium | reverse complement strand
AAGTGTTCTCAACTGCTGCCGACAATCAGACGTCTGTGGAGATTCACATCGTGCAGGGCGAGCGAGCGATGGCTTCTGACAACAAGTCGCTTGGACGATTCATTCTCGACGGCATTCCTCCAGCACCACGTGGTATGCCTCAGATCGAGGTGACATTTGATGTTGATGCAAACGGTATTCTCGCAGTGAAGGCAAAGGACAAGGCAACTAACAAGGAGCAATCCATCCGCATAGAGGCAAGATCAAGCCTCTCCAAGGAGGACATCGAGAAGATGCAGAAGGATGCCGAGACGCATGCCCAGGAGGACCAGAAGAAGAAAGATCTCGTCGAGGCAAAGAACTTGGGCGAACAGCTCATCTACACTGCTGAGAAGTCGCTTAAGGATGCAGGGGACAAAGTGCTAGCAGATGTTAAAACTTCTGTTGAAGCAAAAATTTCTGATCTGCGAAAAGAAATCGGCGGAGATAATATGGATGCAATCAAGTCAGCTACGACTGCACTATCGAGCGAAATGTCTAAAATAGGTGAGGCGACGAATAAAGCTACGCAAGACACACAGACACCTTCGCAAGAGAACGCTGGCGGGGAAGGGAATGTGAGAGACGCGGATTTTGAGGAAAAGAAGCCTGAAGACTACAAGTAGTCAATAGAAAAATGCCGTCAAACGACGGCTTTTTCTTGTGCAAAAACCGCCCGACACTAACGTGTATCGGGCGGCTACGGAACAAACACCAGAGGTATGGAACTTAACCTGTTTCGCAGGTCACGAGCCAATCTATCGTACTTGTGCAAATTGTTTTGTGTGTATTTTGCCTCCACATGACTGAGGTTGATTGTCATTCCCACCCCAAGGATATTGTTAACCTTAGGGTGAGGACGGACTTCGCCCTTAGCCAGGTACTTAAACCCACACCTGCGATAGAACTCGCCATGTGAGGGTATAGAGGAAAGAAAGCAGATCTTGGTATCAGTGCGCATTGCCCATTCAAGGACGAGCGTCATGATAGGCTCAATCACTTTTTTTCCTTGGCTAAAATCAGGATTCCGAGCAAGGTTCCCGATCTCAGACATTCTTCCCAGACTACGGCAAGCTGCCACTTCTGGAAAGACGATTTTGAAGGTAGCAAGCCTCGATCAGGGATGAGCGAAACGGTAGCTAAAAGATTTCCGTTTTGCTCAGCCAGAAATACGGTTTGCCTGCGGTACAGATAGCAAAGAAATATCTTCAGCTTTGAATACACGCTGTTTTTCATGTATCCAAGCTTTGAATACTCCCTTACCACCAGAGAGGCGCAAGCCCATAGATCATTCAATTTCCAGGGGTCAAGACGCCGAAAAGTTACCTCATGCTCGTTCATACAGATAGAAGCTCGAGGCCCATACCAGTATGTCAAAACGACCTCAATCAGCAGACTAATCACATCTTATCCTTTGTGAACATGCCTCAAATGGCATCCTGAACTAATTATCTAAGCAAATGTAAAATTGTCAATTATAAATTAAAACCGCCTGTCACAATTAAGTGACAGGCGGGGTTGGCACAAGCCAGTGAGCTAAGCGTATCGATGGAGGTTTTCCACGATATACTTGTTTCTACTCAACTGACTCATGTCATAGCGCAGGCCAATGACCTGCGCGTTCTGAATGTGTGGATGCATTCGGATTTCTCCGTTTGCAATTGGGGTAAACCCAATTCGATGGGTGTACCATAGGCTATGCCTAGGATTTACCCCGATCAGAAGATTTCTTACCCCGCTAGCCCTTACAACAAGTAAGGTTTTGGCCATCAAGGGTAGGAAAACTTTTTGTCCACACTCCAAGTGCGGATCAGTTGCGAAGGTTGTGATTTGAGCACGACCTTCGTCTTTGAGCTCACGTGCCTCCGGAAATATTTGATCAATCGGAAGCGAGCCTTGGGATCTTTCAAGCGCAACAGCCTGAGTGCCGACTATATTGTTTCCAAGTCGGGCAGCCAAAACTGACTGCTTGAATTTCTTGTATTCCTTGATCACGCTTTGCTTTTCAGCATCAGTGTTCAAGAAATACCCCCTCAGCTCGCTACCGGCTTCCACAAAGAGGGAAGCACATTTTTCCAGTTCCTCGCGAGTTCGCGCAAAGGAAATGGAGATGTCGCACATGTTAGCGCGACCCGAAGGACGCCACTTAGCATCCAGGTGGTACGTAACAACGGACGCGGTTACGATTGTTGTAGCCAAGGTGCCCTCTCCCTTGCAATTACTGATTTTTCGGGGCAGCCACTTGGCTGAATTTTTCAAATGAAACTGAACAGCCAAGAAGCTGTTCTACACAATAGAGTATCACAAATGTATAATATGTCAAGTATTATTGATAATTTCAAAAGGCAGAAAATAACATAATTTTTATTAAATCAGCCTTTATAAATTTGGACAATGAGGCATTCTTCATGTCAATTCACAGGTTCTAGAAAACCTTTATAATAAACTCATAAACTATGGCAGGAAAAGATTATTACAATATTCTCGGAGTAGACAAGAAAGCGAGCAAAGACGAAATAAAGAAAGCGTTTAGGACTTTGGCGCACAAGTATCACCCAGACAAAAAGACTGGCGATGCGGAAAAATTTAAAGAAATAAATGAGGCCTATTCTATACTTTCTGACGACCAGAAGAGGGCACAATATGACCAGTTCGGTTCAGCTGGACCAAACATGGGTGGCTTTGGTGGTGCCGGATTTGAAGGTTTCGACTTTTCACAATTTACACAAGGAGGTGCAAATGGGAGCTTTGAATTTGATTTTAGCGACATCTTTGGAGATGTTTTTGGCGGTGGAGGAAGAAAAGGCCAGCAAAAGAGGGGCAGAGATATATCTATTGATATGCAACTCAACTTTGAAGAGTCTATTTTTGGGGTGGAAAGATCTGTTTTATTGAACAAAGTTTCTAAGTGTGATATTTGCAACGGCACTGGTGCAGAAAAAGGAGCAGAGATGGCAACATGTTCAGTTTGTAACGGAAAAGGCACGTTGCGAGAGGTTAAAAGAACTTTCTTTGGACAATATGAGACAACAGTGACCTGTGAAAATTGCCATGGACAAGGCAAAATTCCTAAAACAAAGTGCCACGAGTGCGGAGGTAAAGGAACTTTGAAGCGGGAGACTGAAATTAAAGTAAAAATACCGGCTGGTATTGAAAACGGTGAAATGGTAAGGCTTTCTGGAGCGGGCGAGGCTCTTTCAGGTGGTCAGCCTGGAGATTTGTACATACGAATATATGTAAAAAAGCATCCTGTTTTCAGAAAAGAGGGAAATAATTTGTTTATGGATATGGAGGTTAAACTTTCAGATGCGCTTTTGGGCGGTGAGCAGGTCATCAGCACTCTTGATGGGGATATCAAACTTTCTATTCCTGAAGGAATCATTCATGGCGAAATATTGAGAATAAAAGGCAAAGGCGTACCTTACGAAAAAGGCAAAAGGGGAGATATCCTAGTAAAAGTTAGCATAGCTCTGCCAAGGAAGCTCTCAAAGGAAGCAAGGAAAGCAATCGAACTCCTGAAAAAAGAGGGTCTGTAGGAAAACTCATTTGTAAGTAGAGAGCGGGACTAATATAATATATTCATGCCCAATCTCATGAATTTTATTAACTTCTCTAGTGACGCCATTTTTCTTACAAGCGCTTTCATAATTTTTTTTGCTTTCACTCTTTATTTTGGAAGGGGAAAGATGATTTCTCTTGTCCTGGCATATTATCCAGCAATACTGCTATACAGTAGCTTTCCATTTGCCGGAAAGCTCATGCTTTTGCATGGGAGCAAAATCGAAGTCTACAATAGACTTGCAATATTTCTGCTATTTTTAATACCGCTTAGCTTGATCATAAATAAGTATATTTATTCTGACGCTGTGTTCTCGGGTGCGCTTAACTTGTTTAAGAACTTGGCAGTATCTCTGATTCTTGTAGCTCTGCTGTTAGTTTTGTCCCACAATATCCCGAACTTCGATATTTTACATAATTTCTCAGCCCAAATTGACCAATTATTCGCTAATTCAACATACATTTTCTACTGGAACCTGGCTCCTTTCATAGCTTTAGCTCTAATTTAGGATTTTATTTGGGAAGTTTGGTTAAGGAGGGGAGGTGGGAGGAACAAATTTGCAAAAAAGGTACTTTCCTTGTGAAATAATAAAGTCAATAATATGGCTTTAAACAAGGATATTCTGTGCCTTTACATATGCCAAATTTCATGGTTTTTCATTGACAACTCATCTTCTGCTGTGCTATAATAATATTAGCTCAGTTAGATCTGAGTTTTTCCGTTCAACCGGGGCAATAGCCCTTACAGAATTATCACATAATTAATCTTGTATTTTAAATTTCACAGCGATTAGTTTGTTTATGGTTATATCAGCCATATCTGGAGTAAATAGCACATCGACAATCAAATACGCTCCTAAAGTAGAAAACTCTGTAACAGAGTCTACAGTCGTAAAAAAGATATCTAACAAGGAAATCGAGTCTAACATGAGCACAGAAAGCTATGTAAGACAGTACTTTGCAGATATTCCAATTATGATTGAGGTAGCAAAGTGTGAGTCGCATTTCAGACAGCTTGATGCTGATGGAGAAATCCACAGAGGAGTTGTTAACAATGCTGACGTAGGTGTTATGCAGATTAATGAGTTTTATCACCTTGATACAGCTCAAAAGAAAAACATGAACATCTATACACTTGAAGGTAATACTGCCTACGCTCGAGATTTATACGAGAGAGAAGGTACTCAGCCTTGGGCTTCATCAAAGCCATGCTGGGGCAAGTATGAAAACAAAGATCTAGCTATTAACTCTAAATAAAGACAAACACAATAAAAGCGTCCACAAGGGCGCTTTTATTGTGAAAGTAAATATACGAGAAAGCCCACCCTAAGGTGAAACTCCCTTGGTGGGCTGAAATCTCTTTAGTGACCATCTCTGCAATGAGAGTAGTACTGAGAAAAGATCAAATGCAACCAGAATGACCCATAGGATATATCCCACGAGAACTCCGATTACAAATGTGGCTAATACGATTGGCTTATCGATTTCTCCAGATCTGAACGTGCGCCAGTAAAGCTTTAGCAATTTCACTATTCTTGCCTCCAGAAAATAAGATAACATTTATTTTTCAAAAAATCATTTGAACTTGTGTGTACAATGATATGAGCACAGCTTTTCTGTTTTTATTTGATTGCCAGTGTCTCTATATTTA
Organism: uncultured Candidatus Saccharibacteria bacterium; assembly: GCA_964468795.1. Taxonomy (GTDB): domain Bacteria; phylum Patescibacteriota; class Minisyncoccia; order Phycocordibacterales; family DATDWN01; genus C7867-006. Next base: position 30,027 of record CAYXWL010000012.1, on the reverse strand, counting down.
TATGAATTATATGAAGGGAAGTAGAATAATACAACGTCGCACAATATATCTTTGGTAAGAGTCACTAGAGGAGAAAGGAGAAGGTTTGGTGATTGAGAATTTGAGTTTTGAAGTATGCTTTTATAAATAGAATATTAAAAAATATATATGTTTAATTTTTACTACTATATTAATCCTAACTCATACATCTTCCCTCAATTCTCAATCCGAAGGCTGTATTCTCAATTTGCTGTTCCCAATAGGGAAGTCCCCTGCCCTTTTTTTTGTATATGCCCCCCTAAAAAAACTTCATTTGCATTCAATCATGAATAATGCATAATTTTGACTAGAAGGAGGTGAGCTCTTGGGTAATAAGGGAAAAATAGTAGATCTCAAGCAGTACAAAGAGCTATTGGCTATTGGCAAGAAATCTTTCGATAAGATGAAGGTTCTTTCCAGAGCAATTGATGTATGCCTTGCCATCGACTTTTCAAGAAAGCCCGTCTCTGATGCTAGAGTTAGAGAGCTGAGACAGCAGGCTTCAAGATCTTCAACCAGCGATCTTGCCCAGGCTGTCATGAACAGCGAAAGATCAAATTGGCTTTCCCAGCCAGAGCTATACCTTTCACTTGCAACTGAACTCAAGGAGAGAATCCTAGAAAAAGAAAACCGCTGACCAGCAAAATCGCTGGAGGCGGTTTTGTTGGTTTTGAAAGCTAAAATTATGAAGTCCAGCTTCTAACTAGATTATCTGCCCAAGCATAAAACGCCTTTATGGCAGTCCATATAGGTCCAATAACTTTTTGGGCTTCAGGAGTTTTGAGATATTCGAGCACATCAAAATGGAAAGCATACTTAACAAAGACAAGGGCAATTACTATTACGATTATCTTTCCAATAAAGCCTTTGTTATCATTTTTTTTGCTCATAGTATGTTAATTATAACAGTTTTAGACTGAAGGAAGATAGGCTAGTGGATCAAGATAAGCTTTGATATCGGCTAGTGGCATTGTTGCTTGCTTGCATCCCCTGCTGTTTACGTATTTTTCTATTCTTACACCTTGAGTAGCATAAACGCTGATATGCAAATGAGGTCCCGTAGAGTATCCTGTATTTCCGCTATATCCAATAGTATCGCCAGTCGCGAGCTGTTGTCCTGTTCCAACGCTAATCACTGACAAATGTCCATAAATGGTAGATAAGCCGTTTTTATGTCTCACCATAACCCATTTGCCGAAAGAGTAACACCCAGGATATGCATCAGTGTTCCCGGTGCCAACAACTTCGCCTTCCAAAACATTTTTAACTTTTGTTCCTATGCTGGCTCTGAAATCAACTCCATTATGCGATCCTGATACGTATAACTTTTCCGCACCAACTGTTTTGCCAAATCTCTGAGTGATATACACGTTATCCAAAGGCCAAGAAAGAATTCCATTTTTCGGAGCAGGATAGCTGGTCTTATCAATAAGATAGTGCAACTGGGATTCGTATTCAAATACTTCTTTTTCAAACTGCTCCTTTTGCTGTTCTTTGGTTTTTACAAGGTCCTTGAAGGCTTGCTCTTTGTTTTTAGTTTCAGCCAGTATCGCAGCTTTTTCCTGAACTGTATATTCAACGGTTTTCTTTTTATCATTTAGATCCTGTTTTAGCGAAAGAAGATTCTTCTTTTGGCCGGCCAAGGCATTTTGCCTTACCTCCATATCAGATTTTAAAATTGAGAGCTGTTTAGAGCTGTCCTTTATTTTGGATTGCATCTGCTTATTAGAATCAATATTCTTCCATACATCGCTCAAGTTCTCTTGAGACAAAAGCGTAAGCAAAACGCCATTATCTTCTTTTTCTTTCGTTTCAATCAAAGCGCTCACTATTGCCTTCTTATTGAGAGTAATATGATCTTGGGCTTTATCTATTTCCTTGTTCAGTTCCTCTATAGTCAGGGTGGCGACATTTATCTTGTTTTCAGTAACAGAAATATCCGCGCTAATTTTCTTTTTTGTCAGATCAAGAGTTTTAATCGTATTTTGGAGAGTTTTGGCCTGGTTGCTGGCATTTGTAACTTCCATGTTGTACTGGCGAATTTCTTCCTCCAGTTTTTTTATTTGATTGTTTCTCTCATCAATTTTGCTTTTTAAAATATCCGCTGAAGGATCAGTTTCTGATGTGGTCTGCGCAAATGCAAACTGGCTCAAGCTTGCAAACAGGATTATTAAAAAAATATTTTTCAGAGTCCATTTCATCATTATTATTTTTGCAGAGCATTTTCTATCCTTCTCAGCGATTCTTCTTTGCCTAGTACGTACAAGAGAGTAAAAGGATCAGGACTTTTTTCTTTTCCGGATAGCGATACTCGCAGTGGCCACAAGACATTTCCACGGCCTTGTTGAGTTGCATAATCAAATATAAGCTTTTTGATTTCTTCTGGGTCGTCAAAGGCCTCAGATTTTGCATTTATAAGAGTATCCTTCAGCCAATCAAGATGTTTCTTTGCTGTCTCTCTGTCTATTTTCCCATTCCAAAGTAGCATTGAGGAATCATATACAGGAGGGAAGAAGTAGTAGTTCAAATCCCCTGCCCTTATCATGGCATCAATGTCGTCCCATTTTGATATATGGTCAAATATGATATTTGATATTTTTTCAATGAATTTAACATCGCTTGACTTATCTGTTAGTGAAAAATTTTCGTGCTTGGAAATAGTTTCAAAGATTTTTTGATCCCTAACTGACTTTGGCAAAAGCTTTAGATGCTCCTTGTTTAGCCACAATAGCTTTTCTTCGTTAAACCTCCCTCCGGCTCTATGAATATGAGAGATATCAAATTTTTCTATTAGATCCTTTTCTGTCATAACCTCTGTATCATCCCCTTCTCCGGGATTCCAGCCGATAAGAGCAAGGAAATTCATCATAGCCTCGGGCAGATAGCCTTCTTTTTTATAATCTAAAATATCCTTAGCGCCGTCTCTTTTGCCAAGCTTTTTATTGCCAGATTCGCCCAAGATAGGAGGAAGGGTTACAAACAATGGTCGCTCTATTTCTAGTGCTTCATACAATGCCAAAAACTTCGGAGTAGAAGAAATAAACTCATCTGCTCTCATGATATGAGTAACACCCATTAGCAAATCGTCTATAATATGAGCAAAATTATATGTTGGATATCCGTCGCTTTTTATTAATATAAAATCATCGACAGCTTCAACGCCCGCTTCCAAGTCGCCTCGAACAAGATCATTCCAAGAGTATTTCTTAATTGGGGTTTTAAAACGCAATGGCAGTGTCCCGTCCCATGCTGGAGGGTTATCTGGCCTGTGGTCTCTAAAAAGAAACGGCCTTTTTTCTTCCTCAGCCTTTTTTCTAAATGTCTCCAATTCTTCTTTTGAATAAGGGTCAGCATATGCCATGCCTTTTTCAATCAGCTTTTGAGCGTATTTGCGATAAGTATCTAACCTTTCAGATTGCTTATATGGAGCATTTGGCCCTCCAATATCCGGCCCTTCATTCCAGTTTATCCCAAGCCACTTGAGAGAAGCGATAATATGCTCAAGCGAACCTTCAACTTCTCTTTCCTTATCGGTGTCTTCAAGTCTCAAAATAAAAGTGCCGTTATTTTTCTTTGCCCACAGCCAAGCATAAAGTGCAGTTCGAACACCCCCAACATGCATAAAGCCGGTTGGTGATGGGGCAAATCTTGTTGTAACTTTTTTTGTATTCATTCTAATGTTCTAGAGCAATAGCAGTAATTTCCTGAGCAATAAGTCTTGTAGAATCTCTTCTAGCAAATGATAAGGCTGCCGATTTCATCCTATCAGCTTCTCCAGGAGTAGTCAGTATCCTTTCAATTTCTGAAAGCAGAACGCCTGGTGCCATGTTTCTTTCTTCAATCACCACCGACGCTCCGGTTCTGGCATAGGAATAAGCATTTTTCCTCTGATCATGCGAAGTGGGTTCTGGAATAGGCACTATTATAGACGGTTTGCCCCAGCTTGCTATTTCAAAAATTGTTGAGCCGGCTCTTGAAATAACAATATCAGCAAGTCCGGCAGCCATACGGAGATTAAGCAGGTCGAGATATGCCATTGGCTTATATCTAGACTTGTTTTTACTGTTAGACAAGACGACTTCAGCAGTTTCCTTTATGACATCAAAATTTCTTTGACCTGTTTGGTGTATAACTTGATATCTCTCTACCATAGTAGGCAGTGCGTCCATTATTGCTTGGTTTATAAACCTCGCACCTTGAGATCCTCCTAAAACCAAAACTGTTTTTACATTCTTATCAAATCCGAAAAATTCAGCAGATCCAGCGGAAAGTCCTTCTTCAATTTCTCTTCTGATAGGATTACCAGTGTACGCGGTTTTTTCCTTCTTAAAATAATTTATTGCTTCTGGATATGAAATCGCTATTCGCTTGGCGAACTTTGAAGCCCACTTATTTACTTTGCCCGGCTCACTGTCAGATTCGTGAATTACAACTGGTATTCTAAGGATCTTGGCTGCAAACAAAGCTGGAAAACTTGCATATCCGCCCTTGCCAAATACTACATCCGGATATATTACGAACATCCTCCAGATCGCATGCAATACTCCAAAAAAAGTCTCAACCATATCCATTGTATTGAGCAAGATATTTTTAGGTGACATTTCGCGCCTTATTTTTCCGGCACTAACTTTTTCGAATTTTATATTATTTTCGTAAAGCAAGCTCTCGTTATAAGGATCGGTAGACATATAGTATAGCTCCGGAGAAATCAATTTATTCTCTCTAGCAATCTCGTTCAACTCATGTGCGATTGCTATTATCGGATAAAAGTGTCCTCCGCTTCCCCCTCCTGTAAGTAATATTCTCATTTTATTTCAGAGCTTTTTTGCTTTTAGATATGTTTAGTATGATTCCAACTTCAGCCAATGTCATAAACAAAGCCGTGCCTCCGTGACTGACAAACGGCAAAGTGATGCCAGAAAGAGGCAAAACCCCTATCATGGCGCCTATGTTAACAAAAGCTTGGGATACAATTAGTATAACAATTCCAACCACCACTAGTCTACCGAACGAATCGGGCACATTTGTGGCTAATTTAAGGCCTCTAATGGCAAAAAAACGAACAAAAGTATTATAAATGTCGCCCCAATAAAGCCAAATTCTTCGCTAGCAACTGCAAAAATAGAATCTCCTATGGGTTCTGGTAAAACGTTAAATTTTTGTATGCTCTGACCAAATCCTCTTCCCACCAGTCCTCCGCTACCTATTGCTATTAAAGACTGCTGAATTTGATATCCGCTACCTTGAGCATTTTGATCTGGGTGGACAAAAGTCATTATTCTGCTCATCACGTATGGCCTAGCAAGTGCAAGTCCGGCAAGTCCAATAACTCCAATTAATCCCAAAGCAAATATGTATTTCCATTTACCTCCTCCTGTGAGATACATGGCTATACCGGCAAAAACAATAACCATAAAAGTATCAGTATCAGGCTGTAGCAATAAAATAAGTCCAACCACTCCTAAAATAGCAACAAAAGGAAATAAACCATATTTCAAAGTAGAGGCTTTGTCTTTTACAGAAGTCAACCAGGCAGCAAAATAAAGTATGAAGCCGATTTTTAAAAACTCGGAAGGTTGAAATGTAGTTACTCCGATATTAATCCATCTTTGCGCTCCCCCATGCCCTACTCCGATATGAGGAACGAACACCATGAGAGTCAATATGCAAGAAGCAATAAAAACATAAAAGGCAAACTTTCTATATATCCTATAATCTATCTGAGTTGTAACGAAACACGCGATTGAGCCGAGCAAGAGGCCAAAAAAAGTCTGATTGAATGCCACATTGGAGTACTTTGCCGCCTGCTTTGAAAGAAGTCCGAGTGATGCTGAGGCAAAAATAAGGTAGCCAGCAACTACCAATACAATTATAGATATGAAAAATGGAATATCTACTTTCAGTTTTTTCATAAAGTACCAAATCAGTATATCATTTATTTATATATAGTGAATTGACTGTAGCTCATTAACTGTTAATCTTATAACTGGAGGGCTAAATGGCCTCAGATTACCTTTTTAACTTTGTGCTGGTTTTGGTTGACTCCGTCAGTTTTGCAGTAGCACTAGCAATTCTAGTTTGGGTTAACTGCATGACTGTGACTTTCTACAATTACTATATTGGCAGAAACGTTTTCAGTCTGAGCAAGTACGAACTTTTCTTTCAGGTCATGTTTGGAGCAACTGCTTACATGTTCCTGCTTGGACTGTTCTTAGGGATTTGGGAACCAGCAATTCACTTTTAAAAGCGACTGTTAGAAGACAGTCGCTTTTATAGTATCAATTTAGCTAATGAGTGCGATAATAACCCCCACCATAGCAAAAACCGCTGTGATAACCCAATACCGCATAACTATTTTTGGACGAGGCCAGCCTTTTGCTTCAAAGTGATGATGAAGGGGGGCGACTCTGAATACTCTTCTCTTGTTAAAATACTTGTATGAGAAAATCTGAATAATTACAGACAAAGATGTTGCCACTAAAGGCACAGCAATTATCGGCAGAACAAGAACGGAGTCGGTCAGAAATGCCACAACAGCTAGCGTAACTGTAAGACCGATCATTCCTGTCTCTCCCATATAAAATCTTGCAGGCGGTATATTGAACCACAGAAAAGCAAGTATGGCTCCGGATATTACTGCGCAAAAGGCTGATATGTCTATCTGCTGATGACTAAACGCAATAACAGAATATGCAAGATATATAATTGACATTATGCCTCCTGCAAGCCCATCCATTCCGTCAATCACACTGGTTGAAAAAACAGCAAGCATAACAATCACAAAGAAAGGTATAAACCAGAGGCCGAGATGGAGCTCACCGTCAAAAGGAATATGTAATGACGAAATCTCAAGCTTGTCATAGAACCAGAAAGCGATAAGCAGTCCGATAATTGTTACTAAAACAATCTTAATCTTTCTGTATATTAAAGGATCCATGGCATACGAACCTTTTCCGAATATCTGGAGGAAATCATCGGCAAGGCCTATAAGCGAAGCCAAAATGAGCGTTCCTAAAGGTATGTAAGTTTGGCTTCGACTGAAAAAGTTTAGCTTTTCAGTAAGTTCAGATGGCACAATAAGAGACAAAAGGTAGATAGTGACGACCGACAAAAGTACAGAAACCCAAATGATAACTCCGCCAGTCCTCGGCGTAGAAATCTCCTCGCTAGTATTATGCACATTACTAAAATCTGCCGACACTCCGTCTGCATTTTGAATTCGTGGATTTTTTTTCCACATTTTGTATTTGTAAAATAGGTCCGTAAAAAATGGCGTAATAGTTACTCCGATAAAAAAGGTAAGGACAGAAGGTATTACAACTTTTAGTACATCAATAGGCATTTTAGATTTTCTTTCCAGTTATAAATACATCGTACCACAATGCGAGCATGAGAAGGAGGTAGATTTTTCGGGAATTATCCACTTTTTTTGCTAGATGATCATTTATAAGTACCCTTATTTGACCAACATCAAATTTTTGATTTATATATTCATTTTCTAGAATGACATTCAACGTTTCTCTCCTTTCTTCAGTTATCCAGCTTTTAATCGGAGTAGGAAAACCAAGCTTTTTTCTGTTCCGTGTGCTCTCTGGAATAATTTTACTAAAAGCCTCTCTCAAGAGATATTTCGTGACTCCCTTGTTCCATTTGAATTTATCTGGCAATGTTCCTGCAAGTTTTGCAACTTCGATATCGAGAAACGGCACTCTTAGCTCTAACGAATTGGCCATGGTCATTTTGTCCGCTTTTGCCAAAATGTCTCCGACTAGCCAGGTATTTATATCCACATACTGCATCTGAGTTGACTCACTGCATCTTGAAACCTGCTTGTAAAGTGGAGAGAGAGAAATAATTTTTTCAGGCTGTCCATTCCAAATCTTCTCTATTTCATCTTTTTTAAATATAGATGCATTTCCAATGTACCAATTCTCAAGCTTTTCCCCCACTCTCTTCAAATAGTTTTTACCCCAGTATTCCATAGGCAAGCTAATAGCCATTTTTACGAGCCAATGCGGTAGCCATGCCATTTTTTGCTTTGCTATTGGTGCAAGATAGATGTTGTAACCTCCAAAAAGCTCGTCTGAACCTTCTCCAGAAAGCACAACCTTTACGGTTTTCCTTGCTTCTCTAGCCACAAAATACAACCCGATAGCTGAGGGATCGGCAACCGGCTCGTCGAAATGCCAAACTGCTTTTGGGAGTATCTCAAAATATTCTTCAGGAGTAACAGATATTTCAGTGTGGTCAGTCCCCAAAAAGTCAGAGGTCTCGCTAGCTTCTTTTCCCTCAGTGAGAGAAGTAAATCCAACAGTAAAAGTTTTGATTTTTTTATCTCCTCGAACTTTCTGCATTAGCGTTGCAATAATACTGCTATCTACTCCGCCAGAAAGAAACGCGCCAACAGGTACGTCGGCAATCATATGATGTTCAACAGAATCAGTCAGCGTCTTTTCTATTTTTTTTGCAGTAGAAGATTCTTCTAGGGCGCTATTCTGCCTAAATTCAAATGACCAGTATTTTTTTATAGTGGCTTCCAGAGTTTCAACGTTCATTCGAAGATAATGTCCTGGCGGCAATTTATAGACATCCTGAAAAAAAGTCTCGGAGAGAGGGTTGTACTGATATGAAAGATAGTTATAAACCGCAGAATCATTTACTTTCCTTTCAAAGCCAGGAATAGACAAGAAACTTTTTATTTCGGACGAGAATGCGGTTATTTTTTGATCTTTTAGAAAATAATAAAGCGGTTTGATTCCAAAAAAATCTCTTGCAACAAAAATTTCTTTTGATTCAGTATTGTAAATGCAAAAAGCAAACATTCCTCGAATCCTTGGGAGCATTGCCTCTCCATACTCTTCATACATGTGAAGTATAGTTTCTGTATCGCTGTGAGTTTTGAAATCGTAACCCTTTTTTAAAAGCTCCTCATTTAGCTCCTTGTAGTTGTATATTTCGCCATTGAAGAAAATTATCAACTTTTCATCCTTTGAGGTAATAGGCTGTCTTCCTGTAGAAAGGTCAATTATAGAAAGCCTCCTCATGCCCAAACCAACATATTTATCTACGTAAAAACCCTGATCGTCGGGACCTCGGTGAGTAATAGCATCGGTCATCTCTCCGATGATTTTTTCCTTATTTTTAGCCTTTATATCTAAATATCCTGCTATTCCGCACATATGGATAGAGTATACCCCAAAGCCCAAATTAGGCCAAATAAAGCCTTACTAGCGCTATTTAGATAGATATTCAAGTGTGACTTTAACCAATTTATCCACATCTTCAAATCTGCCTGATTCTGTCGAACCAAGCACGACAATAATTATGGGATGTCCAATGGATGAATCAAATGCGATAACCAAATTCCCGCCAGCCATATCTGTATAGCCAGTTTTAGAAGCAATGAGTCCTGGAATTTCTTTGGCAATAATGTTTGTATTTGTAGCTACGTGTGTGCCAGCTGAAGAATTTATTTTGAGTTTAGGATATCTTGTGGCTTCCAATATTTCAGGTTTGTTTTTCATAATGTACTCAACCAACTTTGAAATATCTTCTGCTGAACTGTATCCCCCGCTTACATTTTTTTCATCTAAACCACTTTCATTTATGAAATATGTTTGATTGAGGCCGATCTTCTTTGCTTCCTCATTCATTTTTTTAATAAAATTAGCTCGGCCTATGTCATAATCAGAATTATTGTCACTCAAGGAACCTATGACTGATGCTATAGACCGTACTCCGTCATTTGAAGACGCAACCAAAGAAAAATCTAAAAGATCCTTCAAATTCCAAGTTTCTCCCACAAGAAGACCGCTATCGCCTTCTTCCTGCAAAAACTCCTTTTTAATTGCAACTTTTGGATTGTGGGGGGAAAGTTCCAGAGCAGTAAGAGCAGTCATCAGCTTTGTAATAGAAGCCAAGGGAAGCTGGGCATTTTTATTTTTTTCAAAAAGAGACCTCTGATTGTAAACATCAAAAACGTAAGCTGATTTGGCTTGAATTCGTACATCACCTAGAGACCTATCCTCTATCATTTCTTTTTTCTGCTCTGCCAAAGTAGACTTATGCATTTCCCCATAAATTACAAAAGACATGGCTAAAATTGCAAAGCATAATACCGCATTAAAAGCCAAAAGTTTTTTAGAAACTTTTTCTAGCTCTGGCGGTGGCAATAAATATATCTTGGGATTATTTTGCATCTTCAGTTCCGTCTCTTTCTGCACTATCAATATCTGAATTGACCTCCTCTTCAACTTCTAGTTGCTTATTTACCTCCTCGTATTCCGGCAATTCTGAAATATGGCTCAATCCCAGATATCTCAGAGTATCCCCTGTAATCCCATATCCTACCATACGTTCATCCCCTTTTATTGAAACTTTTTCTATAAGACCCCTCAAAAGCAGGCTTCTTAGAGCATATTGAGAATTTACCCCTCTTATATATTCAATTTCCTTCTTTGAAACAGGGCCTTTGTAGGCGATTATGGAAAGAGTTTCAATCCCTGCTCGTCCCAAATCTCTTTCCCTTTCTTCTTTAATAAGTTTTTCAATAACAGGAGCAAGTTCTGGAGCTGTTACCATAGAAACCTCATTATTATGAACAATGAGTCGAACACCTCTTTTTTCAAGCAAAAGACCTAGTTCGCCAGCAGCTTTTTTTATCTCCTCAACATCCTCATCAAGCGTCTTTGCCAAAAAATTAAAAGAAACCGGCTCTGCGGTATAAAAAAGTATAGCTTCGATTTTAGTCACTAGATCAGATGTTTTCATTATTTTTATTATACCACGATCTAAAACCTCGTTGAGACCATATTATTTTTAGAGACTTCGCAAGGCGGGTAGTGAGAAGCGAAGCTTCGCAAGACCTTGAGCCTTAGGGCGAAAGGTGTACAGTCCCTGTAAGGGAAGACTTGAGGAATTTTTCAGCAGAAAAATATCCGTGCTCTAAAAATAATATGTCGAGAAAGAGGTTTTAACAAGTTACTAATACATCGGCACACCAACAGTTTGTGTCTCTATCTCTATGTCATGAAAATCTTTATCCTGACGTACCTGTATAACACCTTGTTTAACAAGCTCAAGCATAGCAAGAAATGAAACTATTACATTTACTTTTTCAACTTTTCCGTGACCAGAAAAATCCTTGAAACTCATTTTTACGCTCTTTGTTATTCTCTCTGCGAGATTATCCATCATTTCTTCCAAACTAATAACTTTTTGAACAATAGCTTTGGGTACAAACTCTTTCTTTGGCATTGCCGAAATGACAGATTTGATTGTTTCAGATATCCTTGAAACCGAAGTGTCCTTGTCAGGGGTAAAGACAATTATCTTTTCCTTTGATGGTAGCCTACAGTATTCGGTATGGATTCCAAATCTTTCCTTTAAGTGCTGAGAGAGTTCCTTGTATTTCTTATACTCTCTCAACCTCTTCTCCAAATCTTCTATACTGCTTTGCTCTTCTTCTGTCAGAGTTAGTGTTGGTAAAAGAGACTTTGATTTTATTAAAACAAGAGTAGACGCAATCAGTACAAAATGTGCAGACTCTGCTATTGGGAAATTTTCAAGAGATTTTACATATGCAATATAGTCATCAGCAACTTGTGCTAAGGAAATTTCGTTAATGAAAAGCTTTCTTTTCTCCACAAGGGACAAAAGCGTATCTAAGGGGCCTTCAAATATATGAGTTTTTACTAGATACTCATCTGGCATGAATTAATTGTAACAAAATAACAGTTAGCTACAATAAAACTTGACATTTACATAAATTTATATTTAATAATATAAGGAGGATACATGAAGACTGTAGCAGACTTCAAGCGATATGCTATTGGACTTGCCAATGTTAATGATCTTGGCGAGTTCGTGTCGGTAGCATCTGACAAAAATCAGATTATCCGGAGAATCCAGTTCGTAGAGTGTCTGAATAACATTGGTGCACAGAATACTCATGGAAAGGAGTACGATACCAAGGCAAATATTGATGAGACAGTAGAACTTTCAGATGACGAGTGGGGCAGTCTTGAAGCAGAACTGCTCTACCTTCTCGGAATGCAATAGGAAAAAGGCCCACAAACGTGGGCCTTTCGATTTATTTCTTTCTTAAATTAATTCCTAATTCTAATAGCTGATCTGTAGAAATTTCGCTTGGTGAGTCCATCATAGGATCCTTCCCTTCCCCCGTTTTCGCAAATGGGATTACTTCTCGAATATTTGGCTCGTTTTGAAGAATCATAACAAATCTATCTAGTCCCCACGCAATACCTCCGTGTGGTGGTGTACCGAGTGAAAATGCAGACATCATGTGGCCAAAGTTTTTCTCAATATTTTCAGGAGCATGACCCATTATTTCAAAAACTTTTCTCAATGCTTCTGGATCATGGTTTCGAATACTTCCCCCTCCTATCTCCATTCCATTTAGCGCAACATCGTACTGTGTAGTTAAAATATCTCCGATGTTTTCTTTTTTCATAAGCATTTCGACATGTTCAGGCTTTGGTCTTGAGAAAGGGTTGTGAGTAAATGTCCATCCCCCCTCGTCAGTTTTTTCAAAGAATGGGAAGTCTATAACCCAGCAGAAAGCCAAAAGATTTGGATCATTTTTGTCATCTCGTATATCAGGCTTATCAGAATTATATTTCTCCATTGCCTCTGCATATGTAAGTCTTGGGAACGGAATCTGCTGTATTCTCTTTTCTGGATATAGTTTCTGCACAAGCTCTATCAATAGCTTTTCGTTTAGCTCCATTACCGCGTCTCTATCAACAAAACTCATTTCCATATCTAGCTGAGTGAACTCTGGCTGTCTGTCTCCTCGTGTGTCCTCATCTCTCATGCATCGAGCAATCTGAAAATATTTTTCAACTCCTGCTGTCATCAAAAGCTGTTTGTACTGCTGTGGCGACTGTGGAAGCGCATAAAACTTTCCAGGGTAAAGTCTTGCAGGCACAACATAGTCTCGTGAACCCTCTGGAGTAGATTTTGTAAGGATGGGGGTCTCAACTTCAATGAATCCCTCCTTGTCCAAGTAGTCTCGAATAAACTTGATTACTTTGTGCCTATTTCGAATATTTTTCTGCATTCTGTCTGATCGCAAGTCTACGTATCGGTATTTCAATCTTGTTTCCTCATTTATCTCCTTTGTATCACCAGAAATATCAAAAGGAATAGTTTCAGATTTGTTCAAGACTTCAATAGATAGAATTTCAAGCTCAATATCACCATTAAGGACCCCGGCTTTTATATTTCTCTCTGGTCTTTTGTTTACCTTTCCTTGTATAGACAAAACCCACTCGTTTCTCACTTCCTTTACCTGCTCTATTGCTTGCGAACCCGGCAAAACAACGCATTGAACCCTGCCAGACATGTCTCGCATATCCATAAAGACCATTTTACCCTGATCTCGCCTAACATCTACCCAACCTTTTATATTGACCTCCTGTCCAACAAATTGGCTCAAATCCTTGATATAAGTTCTATTCATATATTTCAAAATATACCACACGAATAATTCAAATCCTAGTATTATTGACAGTAGATAATTTTATTGTATTATTTAAGTAGAGGTGACAAATGACTGAAATTCAGTCAAAGCTTTTGAAGAGGAACGCAATAGATATCTCCGGCCGTATCACTCCTGAAACAAGCGGATATGTTAGGGAGGCGCTACAGGATCGTTATGCAAATGGGGTACCTCAGATCCTAATCACAATCAACAGTGGCGGAGGCAGTGCTTATGCAGGCCTCGATATTTACGACATGATCAAGTTCTACCCAGGCTCAACCATAGGTGTTGCACTGGTTGCAGCAGGATCCGCTGCCTGCACTATTCTTCAGGCTTGCACATGGCGGGTAGCAACCAGAAACGCACATATCCTGATTCATCACACGAAATTTGATATTTCGTGGGATGTGCTCACGGATCCGAAAAAGCGAGATGTGTTCATTGAGTCCAACAGACATCTCCTGAACTCAAAGGAGATCTTGGCTCGAAGGACCAGCAAGAACCTCGATCAGATCTTCGAAAAATGCAGTGACGACAACTGGATCAATGCTGGCGAAGCACTGGAATTCGGCCTGCTTGACCAACTGGTAGAGACAGCCGATGAAATCCGCTTTCCAGATGCAAAACAGTAGTGAAATACCCAAGAACCCGCGTCACATGGCGCGGGTTCTTTTTTTTATTAGTATAGCTTTACCCCTATCGCTTCACGGACTTCATCCATTTTTTTCTGTGCTTTTGCTCGCGCACGTTCTCCGCCCTCTTTCAGAATATCAAGTACATGATCAACATCGCTTTCTAGCTGAGTTCTTCTTTCTCGCATCGGCCCGATAAACGCTTTTAAATCTGTGATCAAAATTTCTTTCAGATTTTTGTATTTTCCCTTATTCTCTTCGTAAATAGGTGCAAGTTCTTCCTCGCTTCGAATAAGCTTATGGATCGCATATACATTTTCAGGTCTTCCACCTTCTCCAACCGCACTTGAGTCAGTCACTATACTCATAACTGCTTTTGTAATTTCCTCATCAGTAGCGAAAAGTGGAATCGTGTTGCCATAGCTCTTCGACATTTTCTGTCCGTCAGTTCCAGGTACAACAGCAACGCCCTCAATTATTTTTTCCTGAGGCAATTTAAAAATTTCTTTTTTGAAAGTGAAATTAAATTTTTGTGCTGTATCTCTAGAATATTCTATGTGTTGTTTCTGGTCTTGGCCGACAGGAACCACATCAGCATCGTACATCAAAATATCTGACGCCATAAGCATTGGATAATTAAATGTTCCAACGCTTATCTCATTATTCTTTGCCTCTGCATCCTTGTATGCGTGTGCTCGCATAAGATACGGCATTGTGGTGATGGCATCGAAAATCCAAGTCAGCTCTGCGTGTTCAGGAATATCAGACTGCTTGTATATCAAAACTTTTTTTGGATCAAGACCAATTGCTAAATAATCCAGTGCCAGATCAATTATCTGCTGTTTCATTTCCTCACAATTTTGGATGAAATTGAGAGCATGATAGTCGGCAATAAAAAACATGCAATTATATTCATCCTGCATCTCCACAAACTGCTTCATGGCTCCAAAATAGTTCCCAATATGCGGTCGTCCAGTAGGTTTTACACCAGAAAGTAAAGTTTTCTTTGTCATAAGATAATATTAGCAAATTTTAGGCTTTTTTCATATAGACGATCCAGAAATTTCGTTTATAAGATCTTTCGTTCATCCGGGTATAGCTAGTTTTCTTTTCCATGTGCAGTATTTGAAAATATTTTTCGTATGTTGATACGAAATCCTCCTTTGACCACACTCTCTCCTTTACCCCAATATCCGGTAGTATATATGTGTCTTTGTCACTGCCTGGAAATTTTTTAATTAAATTCTTGGCATTCTCATCGCCATCTTTGCAAAGTGCTTTTGTAAAAAAGTATCCGCCATTCTTTAAAACTCTGTGCGTCTCAATTAAAAATATTTCTCTTTCAGATTCGCTAAGAGAATTTGAACTTGTGACATCTAAAGCGATATCAAATTCGCTGTTTTCATATGGGAAGGTCTCACCAATGCTTAGTTTTTTATAATCAATATTGAATCCTGCCTTTTCTGCATTTTGTTTTGCGAGATCTATTGCTGTTCTAGATATTTCCATTCCAGATACTTTTGCTCCATGCTCAGCAAAATAATATGAGTTTCTGCCTGTACCACAACCAAGATCCAAAACTTTTGGCTTTTCTGCATCAAATTTTTGCCTTCTCAAAAAACTGACAAATCTGACCGCATCTGCCTGAGGCTTATTTTCTTTGGTCAAAAATTTTGACCTTTTATATTCCCTTTCCCATTCCTTTTCCTGCGTCATGGTTTAATTGTATCAAATTGACAAATACTGTATATTTTAGAGTAATGATATATACATTTTTTGCAATAGATATTATAGGGACAAGCATAGCCCTATTTATCACAATCATTATTGCTATTAAAATCATCTCAGAATTTACGACTGACGCCCCTTTTCTAGAAGTTCCTGACCATGTCTTGCCTTATATGATAAATGCCATGAAACTGAACGACAGCTCTGTGTTGTACGACCTAGGATCCGGAAATGGAAAAGTACTTATTAGTGCCGTAGAAACAAATCCAAACATCAATGCAGTAGGTGTGGAAGTCGGACTTATTCCCTATTATATTTCAAAGTTTCAAACTAGGAACTACAAGCAAATAAAAATAGTTAGGGATGATTTTTTCGATTCAAGGTTAGAAAATGTAACGCATATTTTTCTCTTCTTGTCGCCAATTGTAAATGACCTGTACAAACTTATAAAACATCATGCTGAACCAGGAACAAAAATTGTTTCCTGTGATTTTGAAATAAGAGAAGTTAGCCCTAATGAAATAATAGAAATGCAGTTGCCCTCTGGCGTAAAAAGAGGCAAAAAACTTTTTGTATATACTGTTTAATTAGATTTTTTTCGGCAGTTCAACAATAAATGTAGAGCCTTTGCCTTTGCCTTCTGATTCAGCCCAAACTTTACCTTTGTGAGTTTCTATAACACCCTTTACGAATGCAAGACCGTATCCGGTCGAATTGACATTTATCTTTAGTGAATCAGAACCTCTACCTCCAGACTTAAACAACTTAGGCCTGTCTTCATCTGTTATACCAACACCAGTATCTTTAATTTCAAGCCTGATCATATTGGCCTTATTAAATAGCGATATGTTGATGCTTCCTTCTAACGTGTAATTTATCGAGTTATCAATAAGATTTTTTACACATTCGCTCAAGTGGATGCTGTCACCCACCATCTCAAAATTTCCGTCCTTTGGTTCAAAAGTAATTTTTAAGCCCCGGCTTTCTGCATATTCTTTTTGTCTACCAAAAACATCCTCCACGACAGCTTTAAAATCAATCGTCTTCATGTCATATGGAAGAGTCCCATTTTCAGCACTTGCTCCTCGTAAGATATTTTGCACATAATTTACTCCAATGTTTGCTTCATCCAAACCTTTTGCAAGTAATGGCTTTGTATCAGCCGGCATTTCACCATAATCATCTGTCAAAAGTTCAGCAAAGATATTTTTTATATTCCCCAGCCGGCCCTTCATCTGGTGATTCATGAAATGCATAAGGCTCGCCTGTCCCTGATTGGCCATTTTCAAATCATCTGCAAGCTTTTGAATTTCTTCTCTCTGATGCACTTCTTTAATTACACTTTTAATTAAGAAATATCCAATGATTACTGAAATTGCCAAAAAAGCTCCATTAACTATTTGGTCTGAAAGATTAGTCGAAACAATTGTTCTTATAAAGATGAAAAGCCACATTATAAATACAAGTAATTCAGTGACTATAATTTTCATATTGAAAAGATTATGCTTTGTCATTGAATAAGCAATTGATGCAACCATAACAATCGAGAATAATGGCCCCAGATATATATGACTGTAATCACCAAAGGCTGGCAAAATAAGATTAAAAACCATTCCGAATATAAAACCAATTGAAGTTCCTAATATTATAAATTTCAGCTGGTCTTTAATTTGTCCTTGGGGGGATATTAAATATGAATACAATAATTTAAAATATGCGAGTATCACATAAATCAGAAAGTAAATAGAAAATATTATATAATTAATTTTATTAATAACTACGTCTTTCCCCCAGTTAGTTAGATAGACTTCTTTAATCAAAAAACTTTTATCGAATATAAATCCTAGTACTAGTAAAAAAAATGGAATCACAAGAAAAGGTCTAAATCGATTATCAGATCTATCTTCTGCCAGAAAAACCAAAGAAAAATACAAGAAGAAAGTAGGTATGCCTGCGGCTGCAATATAATAAAAATTAGCTATATATTGAGATATTAAGAGATCAGATTCTGTTAAAAAGAAAGCTAGCCCTACTGCCCATAATGATGCAAAAAGTACAAATATTGAATAAATGTAATTTGTTTTATCACGTTTTCCTAGCAACACAAACAAACTTAACAAAGAATTAATTGATGCAGTAATTAGTAATAAGGTGGCTTGGATATTCATGGTTTACTTTTTTGCTATCACCATTCCGTGTATTTGCAACGGTTCATAAAATACCTTCATTTTATTATAATCAAATCCAGCTCTATTAACTAGTACTGCAAGCTCATCTGCGGTACGATATACCATTGGCCAATCAATAACTTTGGTTACAAACTTCTCTTCCTTATTGTGAGATATATTGGCAGTAATTAATACACCACCAACTTGTAAAATTTTATATATACCTGAAAAAATAGATGCCACCTTCTCATCATCAAAGTAATCAAGTAACCCAACTATTTCCACTATATCATATTCCTGTTTTTTTTGATTTGTTAAAAAATTACCTACTGTATCTTGTATCCATTGCATTTTAACTGGGAGATGACTTATGTCAGTAGATAACGTTTTACTATAACTAATTGCATGTTCACTTTTATCTAAAAAAGTAAGAGAAAGTTTGGCATTCTTCATATATTCACCTGATTTCACCACTTCAATTATAGCTCTTGAGGATCCTGAGGCGATACTCAATATATTTATTTCACGATCGAATTTAGAAATTTCTTTTAGATGTGTAGATATTTCCCTTTTAACAAATTTTAAACGATTTCTAACAGCCTTTGTATTATCCAGGTTAAACCATATATACTTAAAAAACCTGTGACTAATTTTTTTAACAGAAAATAGATCTCCGTGACTATACATTACCTCCAAAGCCTTATGAGTGGTAGCATTATCTATTACGACAGAAGCCGCGTTGTTAGTTTTTTTTATTATGTTTTTAAAATTCTTTGGTAAAGAATTTAGTATTGGGATAAAAAAAATATTTATAAACCTTCTTAGAAACCCATTATTTTCTAAATTTAATTGAGGGTCTGTATCAATATAACAATTTGGATATAAATCTGAATATTTCATAAATTTAATAATAATGCATTAATCCTGTCCAACACTTTTTGGCTTCCGGCTCGACAGTCCTCGACTGTAGGAGCTTGCATGGGCATGATCTCTTCCTTTGTCATAGGCTTGAGCACTGTTATAACCACTTTCTTTCTTCTCAAAAAGAAATCAACCCATGAAATATTATGAAAAGTGTTAATTGCAATAGGGACAACCATGCAGTCTGTTGCAGCTACCATGTAACCTAAACCGCCTCTTGCTGGATTTAATGATCCATCTTGAGTCCGCTTCCCTTCTGGGAAAATGAAAACTGTCTGACCTTTCTTCAAAAGATCGATATGGTTCTCTAAAGAGACAGCATAATCCTTGTGTCCAGAGTGTATTGGGTACCCTCCAAGCACGTTGAAAAAGACCCCACCATATATATAATTTCTCCATCCAAAAGACTTGAATTTTTCTTTCGGATCGGAGACAAAATATATTGGATAAAATTTTGAAAACAGCGGGAAGATTAACTCCACCGCTGTTACATCCAGTTCACTTGTATGATTTGCTGCCAATATGACAGGCTTTGTGACAAGAGAAAGATTCTCCTTGCCTCGAATTTCGATATGAAAAAATACTTTATATATTGTACCGAACAATAGCCACCCAACTTTCTGAAGAAAAATTGGAATATAGTAATAAAAATTTTTCATCTCAGAAATTAAATTAGTGTATTATTTATATTATACACTAAAATATATTTTTTTAAAGTTTAGATTACTCTGATCTAACTACATTAAAAATTTTATTGAATTAATAAAATTAATCCATATATAAATACCTAACAATGAGTTTACCACTATTGATGTAAAGAAAATTTTATTAAGATCGACTATTATTTAACTCTCCCGCGACAACAATATGAATTGCGCCCCCTCCTCTCCCATAATAATATTTTCCAGCCGAACCCAGATCTACAGGGTGCGTTGCTGATCCATAAGTTGAGGTTGCAGTACGGTTCTTGCCTGCTCCCCCGTAACTTCCTCCGCTACTCTCATCAGAAGGCAAGTTGCTTGGAGAACCAAGACCGATTCCGAAGGCGTAGCCTCTTCCATAAGCAGAAATTGAGGAACCATTTTCGATACTAATATTATCAGCATTTATTTTTACACCTTTGAATGTATTGGTTGAATTTAAATCAGGCTCAGCATATAAAGTCGCGCTATTTTTTAAAATCAAATCTTTAAAAAAATATTCGCCTGCTGGGAGCGAAACGTCATGATCCAATATAACTTGCTGTTCAGTATTATCACTTATGCCATTATCATTTATATCTAACGGGCTAGAAGCAGAATAAGCGCACAGAGGAATGATTAAAATTAGTAAACCTACAAACCCTGCAGATTTATACTTTTTCATGCTATTAATTTTAGCATTTTATTTATTAAAATAGTCAAATAATTTTTATTGCAAAAAAGGTGTGAGAGCTACAGCTCCCACACCTTACACTTACTTGCGCTCTTAAAGAAGAGGTTCAGTGATTCGCGACAAAACCGGATCTATAACGCCAGGAATTCTGTTTTCCTGGAGAGTCTCTTGCTTTACAGGCAAGAGCTCATCATAACGAAATGCGGACCTTTCTCCGTTTGGAAAAATGACCACAATGAATCTTGTTGCGTTCGCAGGGTTGAGCAGAGTCTCCACAACTCCCTCCCTTTGCGAATTAACTATTGCCTTTTGCAGGAGCACCGGCTGTCCCTGCTTAAAGGTAATTGGCTTTTCGCCTTCTTTGACGATCCTCACACAATCCACCCAGCTCTGACCCGCTTGATGACGATTGCGAACGAACATAGTTGTTTCCATCACTCACCTCCTGTACGGTTCTATATTCATTTAACTTCTTTGTTACTTAAAAAGCAATGAAGATTTAAAAAAACTGCAGAGGTAAATCTGCAGTACCCTTGACCTCCAGGGCGAGGAGCTCTCTTTTAAGGAGAAGAGCACAAATCCTTTTTGTCATCTTTCCTCGAAAGGCCACGAAATCCGTATAGAGGACGTCCACGGAGTAATCTTCGGCCCCACATCCGCACTGGGCTTGGGCAGAATTATCCCCTCATGCGGAGGTGGTGGTTCCGGCGGAACAGCCGGTAAACCCTTTAAAGGCTCAAGAAACGGCCTAGGCGGCTCTGGGGGCACAGCAACACCTGGTTCAGGTGTTTTGCCTCTTTCCTCATTTATCGGCCCTGGATCAAGGCTTGGGATTGGAGCAAGAACTGGACTGTCATCAGGACTTTGCTCCTTTCCTTTTTCCTCAATCGACTTCTTTATTGCATCCAGCGCTTCTTGCCAAGTCTTGTAGGGAGAGTTAGTCCTAGCCAAGTTGGCAGGCTTAGTTGCAATCTTCCTTTCTGCCGATGCCGTCTGAATAACAGACCGCTTCGGAAGATTGGATAGGTCGCATGGGAGAGTGAGAACCTGGCCTGGGTAGATCAGGTTTTCATTTCTGATCCCACTCGACTCTGCTATGAGATGTGCCAGATAGCTCCTGCCAGCATATTCCTTGCTGGCAATGCGATAGAGCCACTCGCCTTTCTTGACCACGTAGGTCCGATTCTCGCACGAAGAAGGTGGAAGGTCCACCTTTACGTTCGGAACCGGGATGTTCAGTTCGGACAGAGGCATTGGTGACGCCTCTGCAACCGCCATGAGGTGCACGTACTCTTCATGCTTTGCTCCGATGTAGTATCCGAGAAGAAGCATGAGGATGGAACAGAGGAAAACGACAATCGTTGCCTCCATTCCAATGTTGTAGTCCCTGCGTTTCCAAACCTTTCGAAGCATGATACCTCCTCGAAGTTCGGACACTGATTCATGGTAACTTTTTGTATCCACTATGCATGATGTCCCGTTGAAGGTAACAACTGCTTCATGGAACTACTCAGGAACCTGTTTTTCAGCATCATCCCTCGATGAGCATGCGGAATCCGATCGTGATGTCCCGTTGAAGGTAACAACCGATTTGTCAGAAACCAACATGCACGCTTCGAAAGATTTTTCCCTTTCTCCTTGTTGTTGATGGTTTACGAAATGGAAGCGTGGTCGTCGGACTTCTCGCCTCTTACTACTTTCACTGCATGTTTTGTGCGGTGGGTCCATGGCACAGGACGATCGTCGTTGTAACCATGGAATAGTACTGAAGTCTCCTTTGCTGTCTTGCCCGCAATGATTACGCACGCGACTCGTGCGCCATCAAACTCTGTGCCATTATTCGGCACGACGATGGTTGCGGGGATGCTCGCAAGTCCTGTTGTTTGGAAGTCTTTATTCAGTCTTGGTACAGACTGGATGTACTCCTCTACAGAAGAGAAAGATCCTCCTTCATCCAAAATCAGCCCATACTTCACTCTTTTCCAGGTGAATAAGCCGTAAGCTCCACCTGAAATGAGGATGGCCAGAAGTACCGCAAGCAAGATAGCGTTTCGGTACCTCACACGTGTGAGCTCTGCCTGCCTCTTTGCCTGCTCCCGTTCAGCTGTTTGGCGTGACTCGAGCTCGTTCTGGATGGACAGTTTGGCCTCGGAAATTGCTTTCCGAGTAGCATCTTTGACGGCCTCTTCGGCCTTTGCCGAGGCTTCAGCCTGACTAGCTGAAAGCTTGGCAGTTGCTCTGCTGAGCTCACCACGCAAGGTTTTGCCAAGCTGGCGAACATCCTTTGCAGTTGCCGGAGCTTCGGACCGAGCCTCATTTGACTTTGCCTGTCCGGCACAGATCGCACTCGGCGAAATCAGAACCAAAAGACTGAGAGCCAACCTCATTTTTAGCATTTCGATACCTCATCTGGCCTAGGAATTTCATTTCCTAGGATAAAAGTGTAAAGGTGCATCCACGCGCCATACTAAAACAAATTATGGCGTTTGGCAAGGATGAAATTGACAATAATCACCTTATATTATCAAAAGAACACTCTATTTTAATTTTATTAAATTTGTCTAAATTCTAAATTAAGAATACAGCTTGGCGCTAAACAAAGCGCCAAGCTGTATTTCTCACATGTACATGTCCATTCTGGACAGAAGAGCCTCTCTCTTATCCTTCGGCCCTACTGGCTCCTCGAGCTTCTGTGGCTTCCGATCGCTTTTTCGCCTTCCCTCTTTGCGCCGATCGAAAACTCTTCCGTCTCGCTCTCTTGGAACCATTGCTGACCAGATGTCGAGTCCTAGGCCGTCGTATGGAAATTTGCTTTTCTCGTCCACACAAGCCTCCTAGCTTTAGGATAGCACCAATTTAAAAGATATCAATAGATTTTTTCACCGAACTTTTTAAATCTTGAAAGCAGTTTTTCCTTTCGCTTTTCAGATATTTTTTTTACTGGACCAATTTTTTTTATTTTTGGCTTGAAACCAGCAAACCATAGAATACCGTCACGAATTTCATTTACATTATCTCCAAACATGAACCTTGCAAGCCAAGGGTGAGAATCTGAAGTTATAAAGACCGTAGCAGTTCGGCCTTTGAGCAATCTTTTCCAAGCAATACCGCTAGGCATAAATTTATAGGCAAAACCAGGTAGCCAAGCCCTGTCGAATAGCCCTTTGAGCAATGCAGGCATTGTAGACCACCATGATGGATAGACGATTACGAAATGATCGCACCACCTAACATCTTCTTGGAATTTCTTTAGATCCGGCTCAAGCTCCTGGATTACTCTGTATCCTTGATGCAATATTGGATCGAATTGCATTGAGCTTAAATAAGTAAATCTGACTTCATTTCCAGCATCTTTGGCTCCTTGCACATATTTATCAACCAAGCGACAGCACATGCTGTCTGTGTCAGGATGACCTGCAAGAACAAAGATTTTTTTAGACATGATTTTAAAAAACTTACATTAGACCTTTTAGGTCAGATTCGTATTTCTTTACGACTTTCATAGTGGCAGACATCTGATCTGCACCTCTCTTCATCTCTTCCTGCACTTCTAAAGCGATTCTTTGAAATAACTCCGGATTTTTTTCTAGCATTCCCAAGATCTTGTCTTGTTCTTCCTGTGGCACTCCTTTCATCTTTGATGCCAGCATTTTTCTCATTAAAAATTCTTTCATTCCCATAATATTTCATTATATAGATTAAATAGAATTGCGTCCATTTTTTAAAATTATGATAAAATATTTTTAAAATGAAAACGACAAAA
Organism: uncultured Candidatus Saccharibacteria bacterium; assembly: GCA_964468795.1. GTDB lineage: Bacteria > Patescibacteriota > Minisyncoccia > Phycocordibacterales > DATDWN01 > C7867-006. The sequence continues at coordinate 5,919 of CAYXWL010000012.1, read as the reverse complement.
AAGCAGAAACCTTCAGTTAAGGAAAAAACAAAACTAAAATACATTGCTACTATTGCCGGAGTATCATTTCTCGGATTGACCTCTGCTTTTATGTATTACGGCTTTGATCCGAGCCTTATTGCTTCGCTTTCTTTTTATGAAAACCTGGCCAACCCGACTGTAAGAATTGTAAAAATCCAAGAAGGCATGAGAAAAGAAGAAGTGGCGGATCTTGTCGGAGACAAGCTGGGATGGAGCGAGTTTGAAAAAATGCAGTTTATAAACATGCACCTTGCTCTTAACAGCGAAAATTTGGAAGGAAAATATTTTCCGAAGACATATATGCTTTCAAAAAATGAGGATCCTGTCGGAGTGACCGCAACAATGCTCCATGAATTCGAAAAAGAAACATCTAAAATAAAAAAACCTAAGAAAAACGAAGTCATAAATCCTGATACTGCTCTGACCATTGCTTCCATTATCCAAAGAGAGGCTGCTGGAAAAAATGATATGCGCCTCATATCTGGCATTATATGGAACAGGCTTTTCAGAGGGATGAAACTTCAAATAGACGCTACTTTGCAATATGCCAAAGGCGATGAAGGCGAAGGATGGTGGCCTCAAATAAGCCCTGACGATAAGAAAATTAAATCTGCATACAATACTTATTTAAATCCTGGCCTTCCTCCTTCCCCTATTGCCAATCCAGGGCTTGCAGCAATCGAGGCGGCCTACAATCCGCAAAGAACAGATTGCCTGTTTTACCTCCATGATAAATTCGGACAGATACACTGTACTGCTACCTACGATGAGCACAGAAGAAATGTGGACAAATACTTAAAAAGTTAAACAACAAAATACCGCCGATGAGGCGGTATTTTTTAATAGGAGTGTTGCTTGTTGGCTATTATAGATTTGAAGTTGTTTCGATCTTTGCTCCCTCCTTTAGCTTCTGAATGAAAGCATTGATAAGTACCTGTTGCTTCTGGTTTACTAGCTGCTGCTTGATCTGTGCTGCAACATCTTTTAATGCAGGAGCGTTCTTCTGACCCTTTGTATTATCATCGTAGAACTTCTTTACTTCTGCGTCAGTAACAGTTGCAGAATTAACATCTATGTTCTGAACAAGGTAAGTCTGAACCGAAAGCTGTCTTGCAATGTTTGCCTTGACCTGAGCTTCAGTCATTTTTGATGCCTTTAGCTGTTCCTGAAACTTATCGTTTCCTCCAACCTGAGTGATTATATTGTTAAACTGGGCATCTATATCTGCTTGAGCAGGCTTTATGCCAGCCTTTGCGATTCCCTGATTTACTAGCTCGTTTGCAATAAGGTCGTTAAGAACCTGAGTCTTAATCTGTGAAAGCTGTGTAGCATCATCAGTATTAACTCCCTGAGCCTTAAATGCTGTTATTGCATTTGCAAGCTGAGCATCATAAGTGTCCTTTCCAATTGCAACACCGTTAACTGTTGCAACAGGTGGAACGTTTGAAGCCACCGGCTTTTTTATTTTTGAACCTCCAAAAACAGCAAGACCAACAATAGCTCCAACAACTAGTACCACCGCTCCAATTGAAATTATCTTTTCTCTATTCATGTATTTATTTAGCAACATTACTATTAAAACTTATATGACGGATATTTTAGCACAAATATTTAAAATGCAATAAGGATTTGGGGAAATACATTATTGACGAATGTCAAAATGTAGTATATAAAAGTACTTGGCACGTACAAAGGAGGATAGATGCAGGGTCAGAAAAGAGGCGGTCAAGGCTTTGCTTCAATGGATCGCGACAAGCAACGCGAAATCGCATCCAAGGGTGGCAAGGCCGCTCACCTGAGCGGTACCGCTCACGAGTGGACATCGGAAGAGGCGCGCGAAGCTGGTCGCAAAGGCGGACTGGCAAGCGGACGCAGGCGCAAGGTTGTGGGAAGCTGAGCAATACAGGGCGAGGTGACGTATGTTCACCCGCCCTTTCTCTATTCATAGCCAGATTTTTTTAATATATAAATTGTCGGAGCAAGGCCTGCTCTGACTATGGCCCTGAGATCTTCTTTGTCTCTTATATAATCGGCAATTGGAGGGCTGACCTTGTAATACGTATCAACAAATATCTGACCGGCCTTGCTTTTCAGCAAAGTCTCGTCTCTAAAATGACGGAGAACCATAACCTCCGGTTCCTGAGGCGTACCATAGGCTGCAGTAGCAATAAAACAATTTGAGGTAGAAGCAACAAGAGCCTGGCATGTCATGTACAGAACTTCTCCCCCAGCTCTCACGGTAAGGTTTGCTGTTTTTAATCCTGCTGTGCTGTATTTGTAGTTTACTCGGTTTGTTGTTGTTGCAAGACCATCGCTTCCAAACCATTCGACAGATGCATTGTTTGGATCGGGCACTCCTGAAACTGTAGACACCCACAAAACCTGCATGCCTGTAACATTTGGCTGGCAGGTTGCTCCCAATCTTGACTGATTATTTGGAGGCGGAATATTTGGAAAAATAACAGAACAATTGAAGCTATAATCCCCTTGATCAGAATGTATAGTTACTTGGCCCGTCTTTACTCCCGGATTTGAATATCTGTAAGTAGTCTGATTATTGTTTGCTGTAAATCCATCAGTGCCTACCCACGCATAGTCTTCTGGCTTTGCATTTACATTTGATACGGAAGCATTCCAGTTCACATCATACGCCTGCTCCGTAACAACAGGCATCACGCCCACCCCGCAATATCCCATAGGCGGAAGATTGCTTCTTGTGCCTGTGCTTGAGGCTGTGGACATGCTTTGCGCCAGCACCACATTAGAAAAGAATAAAGACACTACGAGCGCCAGAATTCCGATTTTCTTTCTTGCCATATTTAAAGTCTAAGCAGAAGCCATGAAATGCACGTGAACAGCCTAGAGAAAAAGTAGCGACCTGTCTAAATCATCGGAGTCAGTGCCCTTTGTTTTTCTTTTTTTGGCTCTATCAGTTGTACCTAAATATACCAGCCGTTTTCCTACCTTTTCTTCTAGCACATCGAGGTGCTTATGGATCTCCTCAAATTTTTTAGGAATTGAACTTTTGCCAAACAAATCTAGTTGGGTAGTTTCAGCGGGAGATAATTCATGCAAAGTTATACCGGTTGTCCTGTAGTTTTCATTTCTCTTGTAAACTTTTTTAAAATATTTTCTAACCAATCCAATAATAATTTCTGGAGAATTTGTTGGAATATCCAAGGGCACAGAAAAGCTGAAGTACCTGAAGCTCTGGGTTTTTATAAAAAAGGATATTGATTTCGGGACAAGCCCGTAATGCCTGGCTTTGGCGCAAACTTCCTCGGTATTTTTTGACAACTGAGAAAGCAGAAAAAGGACATCGTTTGTAGGCGGGTGGAAAGTTCTAGTTCTCTGCATCGATGAGTATTCTGTTTTCTGAGCAGAATCTATTTCCATTACTTGAAAGCCGTTGAGCTCATGCCAGATTATTTCCTGAGGCTTAGCCAATTTTTCCCTGATCCAAGAAATATTTTGGCGTGAAAAATCCAAAGCCGTTTCAATTTTTTTAGTTTTCAAATAATGGGCAGTGCGAGGTCCTATGCCCCATATTTTTTCAATGGGTGTCTCTTGTAAAAATTTCCAAGCAGTTTCCTTTTCTATAACAGTAAGCCCGTCTGGCTTTTTCCATTTGGATCCAACTTTTGCCAGGACTTTTGTCGGTCCCAGCCCGACAGACACCGAGAGAGAAAGCTCGCGGACAATATCTTTCTTAATTCTTTCGGCCATTTCCCTGTAAGTCATGTAAGATGGCTTGTCCAAACCGGTAAGATCTGCAAAACATTCATCAATGCTGTATTCCTCGATATCATCAGTGTATCTCCGAACAATATCAAACATCATTTCAGAATATTGAGCGTACGACCTGTAATCTCCGGGCAAAATGATAACCTGCGGAAACTCTTTTTTTATTTTATAAACCGGATAACCGCGTGTAAGCCCCAGAGCTTTTGCTTCATAAGAAAGCGCGGAAGCAATGCCTCGCTCTTCGCCTGTTACAACCGGAAGCCCTTTGAGCTTTGGATTTTTAGCAACCTCTACGCCCACGAAAAAAGCATCCCCATCCATGTGTAGGATGCATTTTTCTTTTTTAGCATGAAAATCATACTCTTCCATGCCTATATTATAGGTGAACCAAAGTTCACTTAGCAAGCCGGCCAGTACTACTTCCTTTTTAAAGTTTCAACCTCCTCCAAAAGTCTCTTTAATGTCGTTTCTATGCTCTCCAGTTTTTCATGATCTGATCTACTGACATTATCTGTGTTATCAGTATCCTTTTCTATCTGATCAACATCTACCTGAATCTCATCAACGTCGGCCTGGATTTCATCCACGTCTTGCTGGATTTCACCGACATCTTCTTGGATCTCGTCAATATCATCAGAAATCTCCTCTATCTCCTCCTCCACCTCCTCTAGGCTCTGTGTGTTCTCGTTGACAGTCATCTGGATAAAAATTGAAAGATAGATTGCTTCGAGGGAAACAACGGTGGTCAGTATGAGCAAAACCGAATCAAGATTAAAGCCGAAAAAAGGAAGAAGAAACATTATTAGAAAAAAGACTGTATGCAATAATACAGAAGATCTCGATCCTACCCATTTTGTAAAATTCTTTTCCCAGTGCATATTTCATTTATCGCACATGAATAGAAATTTTACAATCCATTTAAGATCTCACTTGTCGGAAAGCTTTAGAAGCTGGGAGACTGTTACAAATTCGTAGCCCTCTTTTTTGAGCTTTTCAATAATAGCAGGAAGCGCATCTCCAGTATGCGGAGCATTAGGACCGCCCATCATATGCATCACCACTATGCTCCCTGGTTTAACATGCGAAACGACTTGGCTAACAATCTTACTTGTATTTTTTTCAAAGCCATCATTGCCATGGACATCTCCGCCTATCACTATGTAGCCATGACTTGTTGCAAGTTCGAGATCGTTGTCATCGTAACAAAGGCCCGGAAATCTAAAAAAATTTGAATGATGAGCAGTTTGCTTTGAGAGCAACTCCTCGGTCTTGGTTATTTCAGACAAATCATTTGGTTCAGTCAATTTTGACAATCCATAGCAAGGAGAGCTGAATGCCGGATGGGAATAGCTATGATTTGCGATTTCAAACAGAGTATTGCTTGAAAGCTGGGTTGTAATCTCTGGATATGCTTGTACCCACATGCCGGTTAAAAATAAAGTGGCTGGCACGTTTGCTTTTTCTAGCACATCAATGACGTCTTTGTTATACCAGCTTGAAACTTTATTTTTCTTCAGCTGATTGAGCATTTTTGGCGTCATATCAGCATCAAATGTCAGAGCCACCACTTTTTTGCTTGTATGAACGCTGTTTATAAATGAAGACTTGCTCCGAGCAAAAACTGTGAATGCCGGAGCAAAGATAAAAATAAATATTGTTAAAAAAAGTAGAGGGCGATAAATTTTCATTTACTTAATATTATACACAAAAAACGCTAGGCGTTTTATTACAAAAATAATTTAGTTTTATTTTGTGGGCCCGACTGACTCTTTCCTTACTGGAACGATACACCTGTTCTTTTTTGCTTCGCAAAAAACTATCACAGGTTTTCGAGTCCTGACGCGAGTAATACCAATTACTCGCTTCGTGTCCATCAAACAAAAAGACAGCTTTCGCCGCTTTTTGATTGTGGACCCGACAGGAATCTCTCCTTCGACTCAAGAATTTATCATCAGAAATTTTTGGTCTAGGCACCGACTCGCGTTTTGATTTTGCTAAATCAAAAGTCGCTCCGTCGTTCGAGTCCTGACGTAAAGCTTCGCTTTACTTCGGGTCACTAAAAAATCCGCACAAGGCGGACTTTTTTCTGTGGACCCGACAGGACTCGAACCTGCCACCCCATCATTGCAAATGATGTGCTCTACCAGATGAGCT
>CAYXWL010000011.1:0-2791 GCA_964468795.1 uncultured Candidatus Saccharibacteria bacterium | reverse complement strand
TGATGATGCATTACCATTTAGGAGTACTAGTGATGTTGTTGCTGACTGCCCTGCTGCTGGATGTGTGAATGCGTCATATGATGTGAGGAATCCAGCGTCATTGTTAAACCATGACAGCTTCACTGATGATGAAGCGATTGTGTTTAGCTGACCATTTGATCCTGTGTAGGCAAAGCCTTGTGTTAGTGATGGTAGGTATACAGATGATGAGAATGTTGATGATGCTGTAGAGAATAGTCCTCCTGTGAATCCGATTACTGTAGATGTTGAGTTGTAGCCTGAGTTAGAAGTGAATGGGAATACCTGACCTGCAAGCGTAGATGTAGAAATAGTAGAGACAAGACCACCAGAACCAATAAATGTGTAGCCCTGTGAGAGTCCAGACAGAAGCGTAGATCCGGAGAATGTGTTGGTATTTGTAAATGTATTAGCTGTATATGTCTTAGGTATTGTAGTTGATGCAGCAATGTAAGAGTTGATTGCATTGTTCTGAGCTGTTGAATCTATTGTTAGGGCACCTCCTACATTAGAGAGTCCTGTACCGAGTAGAGATATGAATGATGATCCTCCTAGGTTTAGGTTTGTTGTTGATGCGGTGGTGAATGATCCGTATGTTGTGGATGAGTAGTTGAATGTCTGGAGTGCTGTCCATGTGTTTGGATTAGCCAAGTTTAGAGAGATGGTTGAGTTTGATCCTCCAAGCAAAGCTCCTAGTGTGCCTGATACGGATAGAGATGAGTTTGTAGATAGTGATGATGTAGCAACTGTATTTAGTGTTCCATTTCCATTTGATGTATATGCTACTCCATTTCCAGTTAGATTTGAGAGGTTAGTAATGTTCTGTGTTGTATTTACGTTAAATGAGTTGCCAGAGTATGTAAGTCCTGTACCTGCTGTAGTTGTGGCATATGATCCAACAAGACCGTTGTATACAGCCAAACTTCCATTAACAAGAGATGGAAGATTGAGAGCTCCAGAGAATGTTGATGATGCTGTAGAGAATAGTCCTCCTGTGAATCCGATTACTGTTGATGTTGAGTTGTAGCCTGTGTTAGAAGTGAATGGGAAAGCGTATGTTGTGAACCCAGCGTCATTGTTAAACCATGACAACTTCACTGACGATGAAGCGATTGTGTTCACCACTCCCCCTGTACCAAGGTATGCGAAGCCTTGTCCTGCACCGAGTGATAGTGTGCCGATGGAAGCATTGGAAGATGAGAGTGTGCTAATTGAAGCATTGCTTGATGACAACATGCCAACAACTGCATTTGTTGATGAGGAGAAGAGTGATGATCCGTATGTTGTGGATGAGTAGTTGAATGTCTGGAGTGCTGTCCATGTATTTGGATTGCCGAGGTTCAATCCCACTGTTCTAGCTGCAGATCCATTGTATGAACCTGAGAATGTGAGTGTTCCGTCTGTAGCAGTGAGGTTGAAGAGGTTTCCGCCAAGTGCCACTCCTGAGATTGTGGAGTTGGTTAGACCTGAGTTGTCTAGTGTGCCTGAGATAGTTGGTGTAAATGTTAGAGCTCCTGCTGTAGGAACAATCTTGATTCCGATTGTCTGACCATTAGCAGTTAGTGTTGTAGTTGAGAATGCAACAGATGTAGCTGTAGTTGTGCTATAGCCTGAGCCTAGAGATGTGAGAGCTGATGTGAGGAATCCAGCGTCATTGTTAAACCATGACAACTTCACTGACGATGAAGCGATTGTGTTTAGCTGACCATTTGATCCTGTGTAGGCAAAGCCTTGTGTTAGTGATGGTAGGTATACAGATGATGAGAATGTTGATGATGCTGTAGAGAATAGTCCTCCTGTGAATCCGATTACTGTTGATGTTGAGTTGTAGCCTGAGACTGATGTGAATGGGAATACCGATGAAGAGCCGGAACCTACGCATGTCCCGTTCACAGCATAGCAACCAGATGTGATGTTGAATCCAACATTAGATGTTGATGTGGCTTGACCTGAGATGTTGAGGCCTGAAAGTGTGGTTGTTCCAAAACCAGTGTTAGATACTGTGAGCCATGGAGCTGATGTTGAACCTACATATAGTGAGAATAGATCGCCTGCTACAGAGTTTATTGCAAGTCGTGCAGACGGAGAAGATGTTCCAACACCAAGAAGTCCTGAGCTTGTAATAGTTGTAGTTGCTGTAGCACCAAAGTATGCTGAGTTGGCAGAAATCAAAGATGATGAGGCGTTTCCGGTAACTCTTATATTTCCTCCGAACAAAGAATTCCCTGAAACTTCAAATATATTACCAGTTGTAGATGTTGCGTTTGATCCAAGGACTACAACATTAGTTGTATCTGTTGGATAAACAATCATGCTGTTTGTAGAAGTTGACCAAGCTGTAGCTCCACCACCTCCACCTGTCGTAAGATCTGTCTGCCAAGACGGAACTCCTGCTACAACTTTTAGCACTAAGCCAGCTGCACCAATTGGAAGTTTTGATAGAGTATTTGGCGCTGAAGCATAAAGAATATCTCCCGTTGAATATGTTGTCTGACCAGTGCCTCCATATATTGCTCCAATAGATGTCGTAGCAGATACTGTTCCTGCGTTTGCCTGTAGAGGGCCGTTGAGTGAGCCTACTATTAGATTTCCGTTAAATGTGTTTGTGCCAGTAAATGTATTAGCTGTATATGTCTTAGGTATTGTAGTTGATGCAGCAATGTAAGAGTTTACATTTGTATCTCCATATGTACCTACACACGTACCATTCACTGCATAACATCCATTTGTAATGTTGAATCCAACGTTAGATGTAGATGTAGCCTGACCTACA
>CAYXWL010000010.1:0-3992 GCA_964468795.1 uncultured Candidatus Saccharibacteria bacterium | reverse complement strand
ATGTGCTCTACCAGATGAGCTACGGGCCCATATTCAAATTTTAACTTTTACATTATCAAGCCCAGAACAATATGCTCAAATGATGTGGCTATAATAACCTTGTTGCTTCGCAACCGCCAGATGAGCTACGGGCCCAGATACGCACTAGGATACCAAATTATTTGCATATCTACAAGTCTCTTTTATAATAAAATTTATTAAACTGGGCCTATAGTTAAGTGGTATAACACATCCATGGCATGGATGTAGCGGGAGTTCGATTCTCCCTAGGTCCACCAAAGATGTATTTTCAATACGCCGAGTGCCTCTACATGGATGATTAAGCGAATTGAACCAAAAGCTGACTGGTCCCAAGAGAAATTACTTTCGATACTCCAAGCTGGGCATTTGTAAAATAGATCGCATCACTTTAATATACTCATATTGACACTTTTTTAACTTAGGAGCAGAATAAAAAACGGAGGTTCGTATGTTCGATTCTAGAGATCTGCAAGAGCATGTGAACGAAGTCCTTCCGAAACTGCCCCGCAACGGGTCAAGTCTGTCGGACGACTCGGTCGAAGCCAACTTCCGCAATCGCCTTGCAGTTGCCCGGGAAGAGATCTGGCACGTGGGCGGTGGTTCTATCCATCGCGAACTGGACTGCACAAGGTGTAACCACACCAACGACTGTCCCGGAGACAAATGTCTCCGAATGAGCTAGATCACCTGAACCACCAAAGTTTTACCAAAGGCCGTGTCCCTGCACGGCCTTTGTCTTATTTGAATATTTGACTAGACTGTATTTTAAAAGTATCGAGGAAGTCAGAATGATTATGGCGAGTAATGGCTTCTGGCCAGTCACAGAGGACGACTTGCGCCCTAGAACTGCCTTGGTAATGGTGGATGTCGGAAGGTTGGCTTCGTACGGAAAGTTCCCAAAGAAGATCGGCGAAAATGGCACCTCGCTCATTCGTTTGAGCAAGACACCTGTTGGAGCAAACCCCCGTATTCCAAGCCAGTCAGTTGTTTTCTATCAGCTGACGGAAAATGTCAGTGGGAGGACGGACTTCTTAAGCTTGGAAGAGTTCCTGCTCAATCACTATGACCCGAAACATTCGACGGCGGAATTGCGGTTCTACATCCGCAAGTAGCCAAAAGAGCTCCAACACTGCGTTGGAGCTCTATTTCCTATTCAAAGCCAAACTGATGGTGTGATGAGCAAAATCTTTTAGGCTTGCCCCTACAGCTTTGAGTGAGTTCACCCATGCGGAGCTTTCAGAAATTTTAGGAGAAGTGGTTATCTCAAGCAGATACACTCCCCTTCTTGGCGATACTACAAAATCCAACATCGAATAATGTTTTAATCCCAAGCCGGCATGCATTTTTCTAGCAGATTCTTCTATTTCCCTCAGCTGTTTGTCAGTAAAGCTTGTAGGATATACGAAGTCATTTGATATAGATGAAAATTCTGAAATCGGCAGAACATAATTTTTTTGTCCTCTAAATCCGTCCATTATTCCGCAGGTGGCGTGCTTGCCTGAAATATATTCTTCTACTATTGCACTGTCATATTTTTCCAATATTTTTTCCAAAGCATTTAGCAATTCGCTAAATGAATCCGCTTTATAAAACCCGAGGGCGTATCCCCACTTGGCTGGTTTAACAGCCAAAGGCCCTGGAATTGATTCGAAAATTTCCTTTGCTTTTGAGAAAAGCTGATCATCGCTTCTGACCAGCACTCCAACAGGTGTCTTAATACCTAAAATCTTGGCGTGCTCTTTTGTAAGCCAGCGATTCATGGCAATGCTCGATGCATATCTGTCTGAACCTGTGTACTTTATTCCATGATGGTTAAGTATTTCCTGAATCCCCCCATCCTCCCCGTATGTTCCATGCAATCCGTTCCATACAACATCTACGTTTTTTAAGATCCTTTCTGGAGATCTTTCAATTCCGCCAATATGCCACTTTCCGTCCTCTGAAATAAAAATATCTATTGGTCTGTGGGTTTCTGAAAGAACCTTGAGCATATTGTCACCAGACAAAAGAGAGTTTTCATATTCATGCGAAGGTCCCCCGCGCAAAACGCCTATCCTGAGAGATCTTGGTAAGGTAGAAAATAATTCTGACATGAATTTATTATACACAAAAACACTCGAAGATTGCATCTTTACGAGTGTTCGATTTGGTAATTTCGCTGGACCCGCTTGGGTCCCAAATAATAAACATCATTCCGGCCGGAAATGACGAGAGTCGTCTGTGTTTCATGCAGATTTCTCTCTTAAAAAGAACAAAGTGAGCCATCGAAAATATTTCCCTTTTCGCGCTCACGAATATCAAATATACAAAACAAATTATTTCTCTGCAATGTGGAAAACTTCACATCTATCCCTTGACAACATAATTGCATTTGCTAAGATAGAAGCATGGCAAAGGAAACTAAATATTCAATAAGGGATTTGAAAGCACAGTTCCCAAACGACGAGGTATGCACAGAGTTCATATTCGACAGCCTACACTCTCGAAAATGCTCATGTGGCGGAGAATACAGACAGCTAAAAGGCAGACGACAATTTCAATGCTCAAAGTGCCGATTTCAGATAGCTCCAACAGCTAATACAATATTCCACAAATCACCTACTCCTCTTACACTATGGTTTCATGCGATTTTCGTATTCTCTAATGCTAAGAGCGGTATTTCAGCAAAAGAGCTAGAAAGACAGCTCGGGGTAACATATAAATGTGCATGGAGGATGCTTAACCAGATCCGAAAGGCTCTAAGACAAAGCAGTGACAAACTAAGTGGTGATGTAGAGACGGACGGAGCATACCTTGGTGGTAGAAGAAGTGGTGGAAAGAACAATGAAAACCTAAGTGAAGCAGTAAAGGCTAAGACTACTGTTATGGCTGCGGTTCAGAGAGGTGGTGAAATGAGAGCAGAAGCTACACAGGATATGACAGCTTGGGAAGTAAAGAAGTTCTTGGATAAGAATGTGGAAAGAGAAAATACACTCCTTATGACAGACGGAAGCCGAAGCTATCAGAACTCAACAGAGGGCTATAAGAGAGAAACTGTCGACCATGGTAGAAAAGTCTATGCTAGAGCTAATATACACGTAAACAGCGTAGAGAGGTTCTGGTCTCATATAAAGAGAAGTATCAAAGGTACGCACAAGTCTATCTCTAAGAAATACGTGCAGTCTTACCTAGACGCTTTTGTCTTTCATTATAACAATCGACACAACGACAGACAGAGGTTTTCTTCTTTACTCGGTGCCGTATTGCAGTCTTAAGGATTGAAATAAATCTTGACTTGTTCATTGTGTAGTTGTTGAGTAATGATATTTAATTGCATGCAAAAACCAAAGTAGTATAATTATATCAGGAAATAAGAATTTTGAGAAAAAGTACTCTCCGTTTGACCTGGTAAGTCAGACACGTTATTACGTAAAGGGGGCTCGCACAAGCAGTTATCAGAGAAGAACACTAAAAAAGTTTTGCCTGGTACTGGAACAAGACGATTTATCGTTAAGTTCCAGCTTACCACTGGGATGAGTTAGTTTAAAAAAGCTACCTTGTTCAGTGCCGAGCAAAGTTTTGTTAGTGTTTTTTTGTGCTTTTATATAAAAGCACCCTACATGGCAACGCATGGAAGCATCTCTGTCAGATCGAAAGAGAGAAATAATACATAATAGTTGCATGGAATTACTACCATGAAAGAAATACCACTTGCCGTTATCGATACAACATTGTATCCACAAGGGCAAATCGCTATTGTAAACGACCCTGTAAGCAAGACTATTAAAGTCGTGCTTCAAGTTCCGTTCGTAATAGCAACAACCACTACCCCAAGCGTTCAAACAAAAGGGTAGTGGTTGCTGAAATTAAAGGTCGACACTCTACAGCCGTGAGGCTGTTTTGTGTTACTTAAATTATACCAATTCGGTATGGAGAATACATTAAGCGTTTCCACAGTTCTTGTCAACTTATGTCGCTAAGGGATAGGTATG
>CAYXWL010000009.1:0-1260 GCA_964468795.1 uncultured Candidatus Saccharibacteria bacterium | reverse complement strand
CTAACAGGAGGCTTTGCATATACAGGATCAAATGGATTGGTACAGACAATTGCATCATCATCAGTGAAGCTGTCATGGTTTAACAATGATGCTGGGTTCCTCACATCATATGACGCATTCACACATCCAGCAGCAGGGCAGTCAGCAACAACATCACTCGTACTTCTAAGCGGTAATGCATCATCAACAGGCTTCTCTGCCAACTATGCTGCATTTGGAGGAACAGCCACCTCGACGTTTACGTCTGCGGGGTATTTGGGGGTGGGAACAACAAGTCCTTGGGCACAGCTATCTATACACAGAAATACATCCGACACTTCATACTCACCGATCTTTGCTGTCGCATCTTCAACTGCGAGTGCAACTACGACGCTGCTCACCGTGCTTAATAATGGAAATGTTGGTATCGGTACGACAAATCCAACAAAGAAACTCTCAGTGAACGGTGATGTGAGCTTACTACAGACACTAACATTTACATCAGGTGGAACATTTACAATCTATGCGAATAGTCAAGGTCTAAACTACAATTCTCCTGTAAATGCGCATAATTTCAACTCCACCATCTTTGCACCTACTCTTGCTGGAGTCGATGGGAATGATGCGGATGGATCCAACCTGCTAATTCGAGGAGGTACGGGACAAACCGGTTTTGGTTCTGCAAATGGAGGAAATGTTCTTGTGAGAGCTGGATATGGAACTGGTGTGACTGCTGCAACTGCTGGTAATATACAGCTTCAGTCATACAATGGTGCTACTCAGTTTATTCTTGCGAATACTGGTACCATAGGTATCGGCACGACAACTCCTACTCTCCCATACGCGCTTACGGTTGCTTCCTCGACTACTCATCAACTCTCCCTCTCTGCCGGAGCAGGTCTTGCACAGTGGGTATTCAGAAACGCAGGAGGCAACTTCTACCTTGCGACAACATCAGTTGATGGTCTCTCAACAACATCACTTGCGGCTCTATCAATTTCAGGCTCAGGTTTTGGAACAACTACTGTACTTGGTCTAGACATCAACGGTCAGGCAACCTCTACATCAAACGTAGGATTCAACATTACATCTGGATGCTTCGCTGTGAATGGTACATGTGTTAGCGGATCATCATCTGTCTTCCCATTCACATCAAACACAGGCTACAACTCAACATCTACAGTCATCGGATTCAACGGTCTCTTCTCTACAGCATCATCTACATTTTCATCATCACTCTACCTACCATCACTAACAGGAGGCTTTGCATATACAGGATCA
>CAYXWL010000008.1:0-15447 GCA_964468795.1 uncultured Candidatus Saccharibacteria bacterium | reverse complement strand
AGAGATCATCGTTTAGGGCGTGGACTACTGGGGTATCTAATCCCATTCGCTACCCACGCTTTCGTGTTTCAGTGTCAGGAACGCGCCAATGTACTGCCTTCGCTTTTGGTGTTCCCCATGATATCAACGGATTTCACCCCTACTCCATGAGTTCCATACATCCCTCGCGCCCTCTAGCTGTGCCGTTTCAGTCGCGGTTCCGGGGTTAAGCCCCGGGTTTTAACAACTGACTAACACTGCCACCTACACACCCTTTACGCCCAATGATTCCGGATAACGCTCGGGGCACTCGTATTACCGCTGCTGCTGGCACGAGTTTAGCAACCCCTTATTCATAAGGTACTATCAATAAACTTTCTCCCTTATAAAAGATGTTTACGACCCAGAGGATCTTCATCCATCACGCGGTGTCGCTCCGTCAGGCTTTCGCCCATTGCGGAAGATTCTCGACTGCGGCCACCCGTAGGTGTATGGTCCGTGTCTCAGTACCATCGGTGGGGGCCAAGCTCTCACTCCCCCTAAGCGTCATAGCCTTGGTAGGCCTTTACCCTACCAACTAGCTGATACTCCGCAGGCCCATCCTTTAGCGATAAATCTTTACTCCGAAGAGACTATCAAGTATTAGCCAATCTTTCGACTAGTTATTCCTGACTAAAGGGTTGGTACCCACGTGTTACTACCTCGTTCGCCACTGCCTTGCGGCCGTTTGACTTGCATGCCTTATCCACACCGCCAGCGTTCATCCTGAGCTAGGATCAAACTCTTATGAAAAGATTTTGAATCTTTGCTGAGTGAACGGAACAAAACAAAAAATGATATGTTCTTGTGCTTGTGAATTGATTTGTGATGAATTCGTATAAACATCTGTGTTCCGGAACATTTAAAAGTTACTTACGTAAACTTGCATAATGTTCTCTCCCGCCCCCTATTGGTGATAGTGGCGGGAATTTCGTAACAAATTTTCAATGAACTAAAAGTGCTCCTTTTAGAGCACTTAGATAGTATACTCATATTGAAAGTAGAGTCAAGCCCTTATTTTGACGAAAAAAGCCTTATTTTAAGCGTCGTTTCTGAGAACTTCTGCTATCTTTTTTGAGAGCTCTCTAATGTGATCGAGTTCCTTAGCAGATTCTGCCTCCATTATTTCTTTAAGGAGAGGGACTACTTCCTCACGCGATGATGGAGAGAGATCGGCAAAGAAGTTCCAGTCTACATTTTCCTGATTAAAATCATAATCAAGATTATTCACAACTTCTTCGTTATCCTTTATTTCCTCAAGTACTTCCTGAAGCTCGTTTATGCCCTCTTTCCTTGCTTCTAAATTGTTCAGTGCCTCATCTAATCCACTCATATTTATTATTTAAACAATAATATTTATTATATCACTCAAACTAAAAACCCGCTTTGGCGGGTTTTTGATTTAAGCTTTCTTCTGCATCTTCTCAAGTGTCACAAGAAGCGGTGAAGCTACGAATACCGAAGAGTATGTTCCGGCAATAACTCCAATGAGGAGCACGAATGCAAAGTTTCGAGTTGATTCGCCTCCGAGGAAATAGAGAGATACTAGAGCGAGGAAAATTGTAAGTGATGTGTTGATTGATCTTCCGAATGTCTGTGTTACAGACTTGCCGACTGTTTCAATAAATGTCTCTCCTTTCGGAACAGATCGAAGGTTCTCTCTTACTCGGTCGAACACCACAATAGTGTCATGCACAGAGTATCCGAGGATAGCCAAAAGCGCTGTTACGAAAAGCAGGTCAATTTCACCGCCATGGAAATGAATCCATGCTACAAACACTCCTGTCGGAATAATAACATCGTGAGCTAGAGCGATGATTGTCGCCAATCCGTATTTCCATGAAGCTACAGGAAAAGAAACTTTTCTGAATGCAAATGTGATGAAAAGCACAATAGCAAGCACCACAAGTCCGATCGCAACGAGAGCCTTGTTCTTTAGCTGGTTGCCAACGACAGGGCCGAGTGAGTTAAATCTTTCTTCTTTGGCAATATTGTTTGGATCTTTTTGAAATGCTGAAAGCACTGCAGTTTTTTCTGCTGGTGTTAGATCTTTGGTTTTCAAAACATAGTTATGTTCTCCTGAAGGCGTAAGGATGTAGTTTCCTAGACCCATAGAATCAAGAGATGATTTTACTCCCGACATTTCAGGTCTTGTGTTTACATAGCTTACTTCCAAAACTGACCCGCCTTTGAAATCAATTCCGAGGTTTAGTCCGTACACGAACATCGCCACTATGGAACCTATAACCAAGAGTGCTGAGAGTGCGAAGAAAAATTTTCTGTTATTTACTATGAACATATAATTTAGTTAAGAAGTTAAATAGTTAAGAAGTTATACATGCAAACCATTAGAGAACAAAAATTTTGATAGTCTTGATGGAACTGAAACTGGCTTAGGTGCAATAGCAAACAAGAATGTTCTTGAAATAGTTATTGCTGTAAACATAGAGATGAGCACTCCAAGGCCAAGCGTTAGAGCAAATCCTTTGATTGCGCTTGTTCCAAGCCAGAACAGGATAACAGCTGTGATCATAGACGAAATATTTGAATCTCGGATAGACAACCATGCCCTAGAGAAACCTTCGTGAAGCGCATCGTGTACATTCTTGCCACGCTTTAGCTCCTCCTTCATTCGCTCGAATATAAGGATATTTGCATCCACCGCCATACCGATAGAGAGTATAAATCCTGCTATGCCGGCTGCTGTAAATACGACAGGTATTAGCTTGAACACCGCTAGAGAAATAATAATGTAAATAATAAGTGAAATAGAAGCGACAAATCCAGGAAGCCTGTACCAAAGTATCAGGAAAGCCACGATCAAGGCAAAGCCTACAATACCAGCCTTAACTCCAGAAGTTTTAGCATCTTGTCCGAGCGATGCACCAATAGTCTGTGTTGAGATTAGCTCGACTGGAACCGGAAGGGCTCCGTAGTTCAAATCTCTAACTAAAGACTTTGCTTCATCAGGAGTAAACCCGCCCGAGATTACAGCTTTTCCGTCGGTAATCTCCTCCCTTATAACTGGACTTGAAATTACTACGCCATCAAGGAAAATAGCCAAAACATTTCCCTTGTTTTCTCTAGTGATTTTTGCAAAGAGATCTCGTCCCTCTGGATTAAATTCGATAGCGACAATCGGCTGGCCTGCAATTTGGCCGTTTCCAGAAGTTGTAAACTGGAGCTGTGCATTTTTGAGATACCTTCCATCAAGTCCTGTCGGTGCAAAGACTTCGTCAACTGTTTTTTTCTGAATCTCTTCTGCTGTAAGATTTTTTGCCTCAGGCCTTAGCAATCTGAATTCAAGCTGTGGAGTTTTGCCGATAAGAGCAACTGCCTGATTTATATCAGTAATCCCAGGAAGCTCTACCAATAGTCTATAATCCTTATTTCCTGTAGCTAGTCCTGGGTTTTCAACCTGAACAACCGGCTCTGATACGCCGAACATGTTTACTCTCCTTTCAATAACATCTCGGAGAGAAGACATCGCACCTCCAATGTCCCCCTTTACCTTGGATATGTCTGCTTTGTATGTCAGCTCTGTTCCTCCGTTTAGATCAAGACCCAGCTTGAAAGAATACTGTGCAAGCTTTGGAGAAATTGCCGGGCTTGCCTTTTCTGACTTGTAAACAAATAATCCGACTAGTGCGAAAATGAGTATCAAAACTACTGACAGTATTCTGTGTTTCATCCCTTTAGAAGTAGGAAATCCTGCACACGGCAGTTAATCCAAGTTAAAAAATTAATAATTAGATATCTATCTTGATAATACGGATTTCCGCTATTTCTAACGGCATTCGCATACTCCGACATTATATGAATTTTTGGTCAAAAAGCAATCAGTTCGAAATTAGATGTATTAAAGAAAACCCCGCAATTTTCACAAATTGCAGGTTTTTCTTATCCAACAAAATATCTGATTAAAATTCTATATAGTCGAAAGCTCTCAAAATAAACGAGGCATTTACAGTCTTTGCTGCATTAACATTTAGCACACAGCTACCCAATCCATTACAATCGCCTGACCAACCTGCAAACTTCCAGTAAGAAGATGATGGATAAGCTTGGAGCGTAACAGTGGTTGGAGAAGGATAACTCTTTGAACAAGAGCTTCCGCAGTTGATTACGTTATCCGAGCTGATAACATACCCTCCTTTTGTTTTTGTTACAGTCAAGCTTATTCCGCTACCTACCCTGCTAGCTACGCAAATTGGGCTGTCTGATCCACCATTTGAACCCTGACAAATCCACTGACTGCTTGAATCCGCTGCTGGAAACTGGGGTGCAGGGTACGCCGTTCCAGAAGAACATGTTGCCCCTACAAAAGCTCCATCAGTATATGCATAAGCCTTTGCTGCAGGACCGCAGGCACCATCCACAGGAGCACTGGCAATATTAACTGTAAAAGATGTCCACCCTGACTGAGCTCCAGAACTGTCTTCTGCAAGAGCTTTAAATGTCTTTGCTCCAGTAGAAGCCCAAGTATGAACAGCAGATCTAGATGTTCCCGAATTTACATAACCGCCATTTGGTGACCACTCATCAACCGTACCATTGTTATCCCAATCAATTCCGTACCTAATCTGGTTAGATTCTGGATCCGTCGAAACTAGAGAATATGTATTACCGATATTCACGTATCCAGATACAGGTCCCGTAATTACGGGACTGGTTGGAGCAGAGTTAATCGTTGGGGTGAGGTATTTGAGGATTACTATTCCAGAACCTCCGTTTCCTCCAGGCACCTGGAACCTACCTCCACCTCCACCTCCGCCAGTGTTAGCAGTACCCGCTCCTCCTGATGTAAAGTTTCCACCTCCGCCATTTCCACCTCCGCCAAGTCCGCCAGTTCCAGCATGGTTCCAGTCAATAGAAGCTCCGCCTCCGCCTCCGCCATAGTAGAGGGAATCAATTGGCGACTGAGTACCCACTCCTCCATTACCAGCAACATTTGATCCGCCTCCATTTAAACCATTTCCACCTGCTCCACCTCCACCTCCACCAGCGTTCATATCACCACCTCCACCACTATGGACAGAACCCGCACCACCAGCCCCTCCGCTACCCGGACCAGCATCGCCTCCTCCACCACCTCCACCAATAGTTCCAGATACACCATTTATACCTCCATTTCCTCCACCTGAGCCTCCAACAGAAACAACACTATTAAAAGACGAGCTATTACCATTGGAACCAGTATTATCAGGCTCACCACCAGCAGGCCCGCCGTCACCAACTACGACAGGATAGGATGTGCTTGGTACTACTGCAAGGTTAGTACCTGATCTCACTTGACCTCCTCCTCCACCACCACCAGTTAAGTTCCCTCCAGCACCTCCGCCACCACCTCCTACAACCAGGTAGTCAACTGAATTGACTCCGGCAGGATTATTGAAAGTACCACTACACTTAAATGTTACGATAGTATAGGCACCACTAACCTTTGACTCTCCATTTACTGAACATCCAGCAATAATTCCAACATTGGTAGATGC
Organism: uncultured Candidatus Saccharibacteria bacterium; assembly: GCA_964468795.1. Taxonomy (GTDB): domain Bacteria; phylum Patescibacteriota; class Minisyncoccia; order Phycocordibacterales; family DATDWN01; genus C7867-006. The sequence goes on along the minus strand of CAYXWL010000008.1, from coordinate 9,934 downwards.
TACAGTAGTTCCATTACTGTTCGTACAAGTAAGTGTAAAGGTTGTTGGATTTGCAGTAATATTATTTATAACTTGCGAGTGAGTACCATTTGAAGCATCCTTTGAACCAGCCCAACCTCCAGAGGCTGTACAGGAAGTCGCATCACTAACTGCCCAAGAAATATTTGAAGATCCTCCACTGCCGACATTATAAGGATTAGCAACAATAGTTACGCTCGGCACAGGATTTGCCGCAGCAACACAGGAGTTATTACAATTTGGACTAGTGTGAGTTCCTGAATTGTCTAATACAGCTACGCATGATCCTCCTGCACTGCATTTATATTTCGGTGAATATGAAATATCCCAACTTACGCCTCCTCCTTGGTTAAGTTTCTGTGGCGATGGGTTGTTTATATTCGGGCCGACATATCCAGTGATGGTTGGAACATTGGACAATGACCAGTCTCCGACAAGATCATCTCTGCACCAGGAAGTTCCTCCATTTGAAAAACTCCCCCCTGGTCCGGAAACTGTCCATGATGTAGGAATATTCGAAGCTACGCAGATTGTACCGACTTTAGGTGCTGGATCTGATACTTGTACCTGAAAAGTCCCGTCGCACATCTTCCCCGCACCTCCATTAAATAAATAAGAACTAAAACTAACAGTATAAACACCAGGAGAATAATACACATGCGAACCAGATGAGGAACAATTATCTGCACCACCATTATTGTGTCCGTTATCCCAACAATTAATAGTTCTGCCATCCCCAAAATCTATCTGTCCTGAAAGTCCATATACTGCATTTCCACCTGGATTAACTGTGGCTGAAAGTGTGTAGTCATAACTAACACCTGTAGTTACTGAAGTTGGACCTAATGCATATCCATTAACAACGTACCCCCCATTTACCTCGCTGCACATAAACGCCTTAGTTATACTTGGATAAAAAATAAAAAAACTTAATACAAATATGGAAAATAGTTTTGTTTTTGAAAAAATCATATACTAAATTATAATCCAATATATTTTATTAGCAATATTTGTTCACACAAAAAGCCGACAACTGTAAAGTTTTGTCGGCCCTTATTTTGCTCTCTGGCAGAACTCAACATGTACTATTGTTAAGTTCTGCCAGATGTTTGGCAATGCTACTGAACATTCCAAACTACTTCAGGAACGTCACGAAATGTGACCTGCCCGTTGTCCCAATCGGCAAGACTGGTGACGGTTGCAACTTTCACAACCACCCGATGACCAGCTGAGAAATTCAGCATTCGCTGGTCCACAATCTCTTTGATCTGGAAGTTCATGTAACGTGAACCACCGTCGCACAACTTCGTAGTGGTGCCAACGAGTCTCTGTCCGTCATCTCGAATAAGAACGGGACCAACGTGCATTCCTTCACTGCACCAGGACACCTGTTTCATGTACCATGAATCCTGAGCATGAAGCGTTGCTCCAGAATCTGGTATGAACTGGTTGCTTACGACCTGGAAGTCGCCGTTCGCCGGGTCTACCGCAGGTGGGGTAGGTGCCACGGGCGATGGCGCCGTGATGGACGACGTAATACCTGGGGTGGGGGTTCCACCTCCGGTGCAAGCTCCTGAAAGGAGCGCGACGAGAACGACGACGGACGCGTAAGCGAATCGGCGGCGATGCATGGCACACTCCTTGGTGAATTTCAATTTGCTGAGCTAACTCTCGGGTTAGCGTCTAGCTATATTATACACGATAAATTATGATTTGTAAATGAAAGTCAATATAGTTATCCACAGCCGATTTTATGGCTTAAATTAAGGCTTAAATATATCTATTCTGGTTGGCGTATAAGACCCTAGATCTCTAATGTTCTTGTCTGAGTATGTAGTAATTTCTGTGCCGACAACAATGTCTGAAACTGTAGCTGGACTCCTAAGATACTTTCCATCAGCACTTTTTGTGATGAGAGATATCTTTGTATCTGGAGAAACTGTCACTTTCTTGTCCTCATAGTTTACAAAATTTCCATCATTTCCAGTGTATACCCTGCCTACGTTAAGGGTAATCTTATTTCCGCTTATTGCAGTTACTTTTCCGCTAAGGCCGTATTCTTTTATATCAAGATTAGGGGGTAATGGCAGAGGCTTGCCCTCCGGCTTTTTTGCATTATCTTTGTATTTTACAATGACGACTGCGACAACTACTGCAACCAAAATTATAATAATAGAATATGTAAGTTTTTTGCTCATAGCAAAATTATATCAAAGGCATTTTCTATAATCCAGTTCTTGAGATTAATGCCTTTATAGTTTTCAGAGCAATTTTTATATCCAGCCAGAAAGATCTGTTCTTTATATAGTAAATATCGTATGTCAGCTTCTCTCTCGTCTCATTGACTGCTGTTCCATGATGAGGATGATTCTCTTGGTATATTTGCGCCCAGCCAGAAAGACCCGGCTTTATCAAATGTCTTATATTGTAATAAGGGATCTCTTTGTCATAGACAGAAACACCTGACGGAAGCTCTGGGCGAGGCCCTATCAAAGACAAGTCACCGCGCACTATGCTCCACAGCTGAGGCAATTCGTCTATTCTTGTTTTTCTCAGTATGTTTCCAACCCTAGTAACCTTGTTAGACTTGCTTGAAGAAAGATCGGTCTCGTTTCTAGACATTGACCTGAACTTGTAAAGTCTTATCAGCTTGCCGTCCTTTCCTACCCTATCCTGAGATATAAAAATGTTTCCGCCGTCATCAAGCTTGATTGCGATATAGACAAACGGATAGAAGATGAGAGAAATCGTTCCAAGCACAAAGCCTATTGAAATATCCATCACTCGCTTTAGAAAGTCATAAGTGAATTTCGGTGAAACAGAAATGTTTTCTAGAAACCAAGAGTAAGTTACGAGAGACAGCGGAATCCTATCGAATATGTCCTCGTATATCCTATGAGAGTCGATAAATCTGACCTTAGAGAAAATAAGATTATAAAGATGCGGAAGCAGAGGAGCAACCTTCTCGTGAGAAAAATCTACGGCGATTATCTTTATATCATTTGAATAAACCGGCGTAACAATATCCTCCTGAATATTTATTGAATCGATATTGTGTACATCTATGGAAGAAACGAAATAAATATCATACCTGCTGTTGCCATTTACTTCCCGAAGAAGCTCCTTCATTTCCTCTCCAGCTCCTATCAAAAGAGCAGGCTGTTTTTCCCGAGTCCCGATGAATCCGATGCCGTAAAGCCTCCAAAGCAGAACACCAAAAAATGAGATGACAAGGTAAATAAACAGTATTGTTTTAGGGGTAATGCCAAATACAGGAAGAGCGTAGAAGAAAACTATAGCAAATATGCTATTTACAACCTGAGCATTAAATATGATTGAAGGCAGTCTGCTCTTTAGTATGAGAGTATGTTTCTCGTAAAGGCCCGCAATAAAATAGACAATTACCCATATTAGAAAAAGAATTGAAAACGGATAAAAGTGATCGAGGAATCTCTCCTTATTTGGCATTTCGGCAAACCTAACGCACAAAGACAGCCACAGAGAAAATATAAACAAAAAAATATCGCCGAAAAATAGTAGCAATGCCTCCTTTTTAGTCAGGTCATTCATATACAATATGGCTAAATATTATGCTAAAATGGCCAAATATGCAATCAGAGGCACGAAAAGTAAAGGTCTGCTTTGTTATCACAAAAGGCGTGTGGGGAGGGGCTCAAAAATATGTCTATTCCCTAGCCACAAACCTGCCTCAAAACTATGAACCAGTTGTTATAACCGGAGCCGGAGAAATCCTAAAAAATAAGCTCCTTGAACGAGGCATAAGAGTCTACGAACTTCCCGACCTCCAACGCGATATTTCTATAAAAAAAGAAATTAAAAGTTTCTTTGCTATATTTAGAATTATTTTGAAAGAAAGACCGCAGGTTTTGCATTTAAACAGCCCGAAAGCATCTGGAATGGGGGCACTCGCGGGACGTATACTCTTTAGGAAAAATATAATACAAACCGTGCACGGCTTTACATGGAACGAAGACAGAAATCCGCTCAGCAAAATGCTAGTTTCCTTTTTCTCATGGATTACAATCATACTCTGCCACAAGACTATAGTTATCGCACCACAAGAAGAAAAAGATGCTCTTTCCCTACCGCTTGTTAGGAGAAATAAAATTTACCTTATCAGAAACGGTGTTGAAAAAATAGAATTCCTAGAAAAAAATGAGGCCCGAGATTTGATTTCTTCTATTATTAGAAGAAATCCTGACCACGAAAGCACTTGGATTGGAACCATTTCTGAACTTCACAAAAACAAAGGCTTGGAATATGCCATTAATGCTGTTTCAAAAATCAGCCAACCTATTAAATTTTTTATAATCGGTACTGGAGAAGAAAAAAACAAGCTGGAAAAAATTATAATGGAAAAAGGATTGAGGGACAAAGTTTTTCTCGTTGGTTTTATGAAAAATGCTCCAGAGTACCTAAAAGCCTTTGATATATTTACTCTCACATCTATTAAAGAGGGCTTGCCTTATGCCATCCTTGAGGCTGGCAGAGCAAGCCTTCCTACTATCGCCTCATCTGTGGGTGGTATACCTGACATAATAGACAACAGCACAAACGGAATACTTGTAACAAAAGGAAAACCTGGAGAAATAGTTAGAGCTATTGAATATATGCTGGACAACCCAAGAGAAGCCAAAAAATTTGGAGAAAATTTACATAAAAAAATAGAGGAGCAATACTCTATTGAGCACATGCTACAGAAAACCTTCGACTTATATAGATAAAACTTCTTTCTCACCATTTCATTTTAGGAGCACGGATATTTTTCTGCTGAAAAATTCCTCAAGTCTCGCCTGCCCGGCTTGCGAAGTCTCCTAAAATGAAATGCTTCAACGAAATTTTACAAGCTCCACATTTTCTATAAATAATTTGCTTAGATTTTTGCTTTAGTTCAAGGCGCGATGTTTTGTTTACGACTAAAGTGCACAAGTAGTACTCTGCAGGAGAAAACGAAACGAGCAACGCAGAAATTAAGCAAAAAGATAGCATATTAAACCCCAACCATCTCATTTTTTACAATATCTCGATGAAGCGTTCTAGACGAACCCCTCATACCCATAAGCATCCCGAGTCCTAAGAATTCGGCAAGGAGATGGCTTCCGCCATAACTCATAAATGGCAGAGTATTTCCGGTTACCGGCAAAAGGCCGATATTCATTCCTATATGAATTATGCTGTGAACCAGAAACAATATCGTAAGCCCAACTCCGAAAAGTATTTCAAAATTTGTGCCCCCCTTAAATGCAATGCTAAGCATACGCCAAAATATAATGCCGTATAACAAAAATAAAAGTATCACCCCTATAAATCCCCACTCCTCAGCAAATGCTGCAAATATAAAGTCAGTCTGGTACTCAGGCAAAAACTGGAGCTTTGATTGAGTTCCATAACCGATTCCTTTGCCCCAAACCTGCCCGGAACCTACGGCAATCATAGACTGATAAGCGTTATAGCCTGTTCCTCGGATATCAGTAAGCGGATTGACGAAGTTCTTTATTCGATCTTTTTGATAAGGCTTGAACACGAACATCCACAAACCTCCAAAGCAGATGAGTCCCATAAAGAACACCGCAAGCAGATGCTTTTTTGAAATTCCTGAAACCAGCACCATTCCGAGCCAGACAAAAAATATGATTATAGCCGAACCGAAATCTGGCTGGAGGAAAACCAAAATAAAAATGACAAAAACATAAAATCCTGAAACCAAGATATGCCTTACATCCGCAATTTCAATGTGTCTTCTAGAAAAGTACTTGGCTAAAATGAGTATTACCACTAGCTTTATCGGGTCAACGGGTTGAAAAGAAAAGAACCCGAGATCAAACCAGCTTTGTGCACCCTTAAACACGCTTCCAACCACAAACAATGAAAACAAGAGCCCCACGGAAATAGCAAAAAGAGTAACAATGATTCTGGTGTTTTTCAAAAAACTCCAATTTATAGCACTTGCTCCTAAAAATACCAGAGATGATATCAATATCCAGATAACCTGCTTTTCATAAAAATTGCTACTACTGACAAAAGAATTCATTGTGAAAAGTCCGGCAAGGCAGACCAAAAATACACAGGCAAATAGAAGCCAATCAACATTTTTAAACAGGTTTTTTATAGCTTCGATCATCGGGTAGCAATAGGATACCACAAAAAGAATAGCGCGAGAAAAGCCAAGCTTAAGGAATCCTGTATATTACATTAATCACGTTTGGCTTCTTTACACAAAGGCTGGAATTAATTTTCGTATAAATTGAACTCAGAGTCTCTTTTGTCGGCGAATAGAAATAATGGCTATCATCTGTTGAAATGGATTTTAGAAATTCATCGCTAACTTCCCTGCCCAATCCGATTGAATATATTTCCACACCATTAGTTTTCAGATCCTGAGCAACTTTTTTGGCAAGAATAAATGGATTGTCCTTTACATTCGGGTCTGTTGGCTCGGTCGGGATACCATCTGTAAGTAGAACAACCACTTTCTTTGCATCCGTTCGGGCTCTTTCAGAACCAAGTTCTGTTAATGCACCAAGAAGGCCGTCATAAATATTTGTCTGCTCTGTGGTCGAGCTCAGTGAAAGCTTGCTTAACAGAGAAGCTAATGTATCCTTGTCTAATGTTAGCTGGCTTTCCAACCTTGAGTTGTCACCAAACGAGAACAGCGCAGTCTGATCCTTTGCTGATAGATTTTTGACGAAGTTTTTAGCCGTCACAACTACAGTTGAAAAAGGTTCTGGTGGATTTTTAGACTCCGAACGCATGCTTCCCGACCTGTCGAGAACCAGGGCAATATCTGCCGGCTTCTCGCACACCTCGACTCCCAAATTGAAAGGTTTTGGCCATGTAAATACAAAGTCCTGTGTGCTTTTTGGAGCCAGATCGTTTACATAAGACTTTGATGCTGCTACCACATTTTCATTTCCGTCTAGCACAAAAACAGAAAGCTCAAGCTCAGGTATGGTTGAAAGCCCTCTATTGGTAATAGTACCCATGATTCTTGGCACTGTTGAAGTAGAAGATAAGGTGGTATTAGCAGTGCTTACCTCAGGGTCTGGCTCATTATCTTTCTGCCATGTTCCGAACGATATAAATTTTAAATCAGCAGATTTTGGTTTTGAAGACTTTATTAAAATGTTAGTTTCAAAGATTGCAAACTTTTTACCCCTAGGTATTGTAGTTTCGCCCTCCTTGGTGGTTATAAGCTGGTTGTTTTGATCGTAAATACTAAACTTGTATTTTGCGCCAAGATTTTTTGTGGTTAAGTTTGGATTTTCAACATAAGCAACTGCAGTATAAACATCTCCTGAAACATTGAAGACCTTTGACCACAAGACTACCGGATTTAGAGCTTCGGATGTGCAAATATTTGTACAACTGCCTCCGCAGTCTACACCTTTCTCGTCGCCATTTTTATATCCATCAAAACATGTTGGGGCTTTGTAGAACACTTTCCAAAAAATGCTAGACGCGACAATGCCTACAAGCAAGATAAATACTCCTCCGTAATAAAACCTTCTTTTGGCAGACCATGAAGTCATATCGTATTAAGTATAAATTAAATAGGCCAAATTTTAAAGCTAAATTGGCAATTAATGCGCTCTTCATGAGAAAAAATGATAATAGCCAAAGAAAGTTATTTGCCAAGGAGACATATGAAAAAGAATATGCTGTGTAGCGTCCTCCTCTCCGCAATTTTTTGCATTAATTGCGGTAAGGGATCGCCAACTGCCCCGTCAGAGGCGTCTCAAGTTACAAGTTCCAGCGAGGGACTTTTAACTTTCAGTTTTGATGACAACAGGCTGTGTGCGTTTAATACCGCCGTATCAGTATTGGATAAGGCCGGGTACAAAGCGACAGAGTATGTCATTACGGGAAAAATGAGCGGGTCCGATGATTACATGTCCTCCCGCGATGTTCTCGACATGCAGAGCAGGGGCCATGAAATCGGCAGCCACACTAGAACTCACAGGGACCTTACAACAATTTCCCAATCTGAGTGGCAAAGCGAAATAGTAGGAGCAAAAGATGACCTCCACGCCATGGGCATAAGAAATGTGATCACATTCGCTTATCCGTTTGGCGGAGTGAACCAAAGCGTCGAAAGCTTTGTCAGAAATGCCGGATACAGCGGAGCAAGAAGCACCATAAACGGGATTGTGACTGGATCTTCTGATCCGTTTTCACTTCCCCGCCAGAACCTTGGCGGAAATGTTGCTATTTCGGATGTGAAAAAGTGGATGGATGACGCCAAGCAAAATAAGACCTGGCTGATCCTGCTTGCCCATCATGTCGATCACTCGCCGAATGACTACAGCATTACCCCAGAGCTGTTTTCCGAGATCGTTAACTACGCCAAAACAAGTTCTCTGCGCGTAGTTACGATCAGCGAAGGTCTCCGAATAAAAGGCATGTAGGGAAAAGGGGCTGCACAGTGCAGCCCCTTTTTAAATAAATAATTTTTTTGAAATTAAAAAAGTTTGAAAACTTAGTTCTGGCACCTACCTACTTTCCCGATAAACAGTATCATCGGCTCTACGAGGCTTAACTTCCGTGTTCGGAATGAGCTGAAACGATATGTTATATCGTTTCAGAGGCGGAGCGCGACAGCGTGAGTCCGGGTCGGGAAAATTTTTACCAAAAAAATTATTCCTGACCGGTGGTTACCCAGCGATAATTTGAGTACAAAAAATCGATTTCTCTGTTCTGGCGTCTACCTACTTTCCCCCGAAGAGTATCATCGGCACTATGAGGCTTAACTTCCGTGTTCGGAATGAGAACGGGTGTGACCCTCACGTCAAGACACCAAAACACAAAAATCGATTTGTGATTGATTTATTTTATTGTAAAAGTATTTCATGGCCTGCGCCTGCCGGTAGGCAGGAATTCATTCCATGTAACAGAAGAAAGTATGTGGTGTTCAAATTTCCTAATAGAATCGGCTAATTAGTACACCTCGGCTACACATATTACTATGCTTCCACCTAGTGCCTATCACGTGATCATCTCTCACGGGCCTCAAACGATTTCTAATCTTGAAGTGGGTTTCACTCTTAGATGCTTTCAGAGTTTATCCCTTCCCGACATAGCTACTGGGCGGTGCCCTTGGCAGGACAGCCCACACACCAGAGGTCAGTTCACCCCGGTCCTCTCGTACTAGGGGCAAATCTTCTCAAAAATCAACGCCTACAGTAGATAGGAGACCAACCTGTCTCACGCATGGTATCAATGATTGCTCATTGCATTGGACTATAACTTAAATTAGTTTACAAAGTTAAAAAGTTCCTGTTAGAAAGTAAATGCATCTGCATTAACTATCTAACTTGTTAACTATCAAACTAACTCGTTGATGTTTAGTCTCTACGGGCAAAATGAGTTATGAGTTAAAAAGTTCCTAGTGAGAAAGTAAATGCATGTGCATTAACTATCTAACTTATTAACTATTCAACTATCTAACTAATTCCTTCCCTCGGTGTTATCCATTGGGACTTCACCGATATAAATCAACTTTAATCCGTCTTGCGACAGACCGCCGTGATTTGATTGATTCTTCTATCTTTTTAATAAAACGAAATGTATTGTTAACAGTTTTTAAATCCCTCTAAGGATTCAGATTGTACAACAGTTACTGAGTTAAAAAGTTCCTAGTGAGAAAGTAAATGCATGTGCATTAACTATCTAACTTATTAACTATCTAACTAACTAACTTCTGTACGGTCTGAACCCAGCTCGCGTATCTTTTTAAATGGCGAACAGCCATACCCTTGGGAGCTTCTTCACCCCCAGGCTAAGATGAGCCGACATCGAGGTGCCGAACTGCACCGTCGCTATGGACGCTTAGGTGCAACCAGCCTGTTATCCCCAGGGTAGCTTTTATCCGATAATCTCCGGCCGCCTCTAACACGGA
>CAYXWL010000007.1:0-24232 GCA_964468795.1 uncultured Candidatus Saccharibacteria bacterium | reverse complement strand
TGTGAGAAAGGGCGATTGTAATTCCTCGTGCCTTTTCTTCAGGAGCCTTATCGATACCATCGATACCGACTACCTTTGCGCTGTAGCCGTTTCCTGCTCGTCCTAGAACGTTAAGGATAGCTGCTGTTAATGTTGTCTTACCATGGTCAACGTGTCCAATTGTACCTACGTTGACGTGTGGCTTTGATCGATCAAATTCACCTGCCATATGTATTAAATTAAATTAATTAATAATGCCATTTTGGAAATTCCAAAAACTCAGCGTTCGAGAAATAAATATTTACCGCTGAATTTTGGGAATTTCACCCCTTACAAACAAAATCCATCGCAAAAAAGCGATGACTATCATGGTAGACGAAGAAAAAAGAATAGTCAACCCTTGGCCGATTAGCTATTTATCCAAAGAGGTAATACTTTAAATTGTCCTTCTCTTCTTTTAATAAAGTATTGAAAGTGGGTATTTTAGACCTCAGAAAAGCAATGACTTTTTCAGGAGTTGCGTCATCATTATCCAAAATAGAATCAAGCTCATCCTGCTCGCTTTCTGAAAGAATATCAAGCGATCTTACAAGCAAAGCCTGATAAAGCATACGCCCAAGACGTTCAGCCATTTCTGCCTGTTTGTTTTGAGAAAGGGATGATAGATCCCACTCTTTTGCAACGTCTTTTATAATAGTATTATTCATTTTTTACTTCAGCTTCTTTAGCACGGGGATAGCTTTCTTGAAAGCTCTTTCGTATACGGTATCTGCCATAAGCCATCCGCTCTTTACCCCTTCTACCTCTACCAACCCCACCTCTGGACCCTTGTTCCCCATTTTTCCTCTGGCAATCTCTTTGCCATTAAGAAGAATTTTTACAGAACTGCTTTGGTCTGGAAACCCCACAAGAACAGCAATTTTTCCTGCTTCAAAAGGAATTTCCTCTATTACCTCGGCCTTATTTTCCAACGCAAAAGTATTGTCAAAGGCTATATTGAAAGCCTCCCTTATATTGGAAAACTCGCGTCCATTCTGATATTTGTCAAAAAGGCAGATTATATTCCCCTCTCCCAATGGAACCTCGCTGGCAATCTCCATATTATTCAGAAGTACTTTCTTGGCAACACCGGTATCCACAATGTCAATAACTCCATTATGGAAAGGGATCCTGTTGGAAAGCGTCAGTATACTGTCTGAAATACCGCTCTCCTCCTCTTTTTTAGGCAAAGAAACTGATAGGTTTTCAGTTTTAACCAGAGAAATATTTTTTTTGACCTCCACCTCGTCGAGTCCTAATGCTTTTTTAAAGCTAGAGAAAAAACCAGACTTAGCTTTTGCAGGCTCTTTGGCAGAAACTTTAGCTTCCGATACTGGCTGAACCAGATTTTGCTTCCTCTCGTTTTGCTTTTCAATAAACCTTGCAAGCTTTTCCGAAATATCACCTGCTTCCGTGGCGGAATTGGTTGCTTTTTCTGGAGCAGATCTTGGCGCTCTATACCCTTCAAAACCTCCATGCGAAACTGAAGTCGAAAAAGAAATGCTTTGAGCGTCCCCTGACAGCAAAGCTGATGAAATAATTATTTTTTCTGAAACGTCCGTTTTCTGCCAGACTTTTGATCCGCTTGAGATGATTTTTCTTTCCTTTTCTCCCCTTCTTGAATTTATTTCCTCGCTCAAGCTTGTTCTCTCGTTTATCAAAAATTCCAACTTTTCTTCTGAGCTCATTGCCACCGATATTTTATTTAATAGAGAGTTGTATTCTTTTTCCGCAATGTCTAGCTCGCTGTGCTTTTGAGTGAGTCTTGCAGGAAGTGGCCTATTCCCACCAAGAGAACCCATGGTCTTTGAAAACATTTTTTTGCCATGCCGGCTCTTCTCTTCCCATTTAATATATTCAGAAATGTATTCCTCCCTCAGCTCCGGCAATGAATCTTTAGAATAGTTTTTTATTCTTTCTATTCCCACATAGTCCATCTGTTCCTCAGGCTCTGTATCTTTTTCAACTATTTCTGATTTCTCTGATTTCTTTTCCTCTCTTTTGTTCCCAAACTCCTTTATGATATCCAAAATACCAGCATGCTCAGGCTTTGTTAAAGTCCCATTTTTGAGGGCGCTCGATAGGATCTCTACCACTCTGTCATAATCCTCGCTTGATTCAAAAACAGACAGATCAAAAGCGAGGATTTTTGCTTTCTTTTTTTCTGAGATGCCTTTGACATAATGCAGAACCTCTCTCATTGCAGACTTAAAGCCATCTTCAGGCATAGGAGACTCCTTAACAAAATCTGTTACCTTTGCAAAAGGTGAAACTTGGGGAACATTTTTCTGCCCAGTGTGAATACTGTCCGATAAATCCTGAGTAGTACTTGGCTTGCCGTGTATCCTGTGAAGCTTTACATGATGAAGATGGTTATCGCTAGTTAACTCTACATCCTGATCTTTAAGAACATCAAAATCTGATTTAGATTTTTTATGAGAAGTAGTACTCATCGTATACATATTGTATCCCGTTCGAGTTTTTCAATCAAATTATTTTAATACGAAAGCCCCATGCTCTCCGGAGCATGGGGCAAACTTTACAGAACTACTGCGAGGTTTCGGAAAAACGGAACCCCGCGCCACACAGAGAGGAGCTCATCGTAGCTCATCTGTGCGTTTCCGATTGGAAGTGTCGGATCTTCCGACATCTTCCCGTACTTATGCTGACGGGAGTCGAAGACGTAGAAGAATTTCTTCTCGACGTCGTACCCACCGACCGACAACCAGTGCATCGGCTTCCCCTTTACGAATATCGCAACGGGGAGGCCGAGATCAATCGAAGCATGCAAATACTCGATCGGGGCTGAGCTCATGTCGAGGATTCTCGCTTTAGGAAAGCGACTCCTCAACATCTTCACCATTCTCCACGGGCCAACACCCATAAGGAGAATGCGCATCAAACTCGGGCGAGCAGCTGAGTCCAGCTGCTCGCCCTGAGTCCGGAGCATCCAGTCCGCGGTATGCGGACCACACATAATGCTCCCTGAGCTCTCAAAAGCTTCAAGCCTCCCCTTGGGGAGCCTAATCAGCTGAACCATACTGTTTCCCTCCTAATCTTAATAAATTATATCACTTTTGTGTATTTATGTCAATATAAATACACACACTAAAAAAGGCTTATTTTAAAGCCTTTTTTAGTAATATTTAGAGGTATTATTACTTCCTTGCCTCAATAATCTGCTTCTCTACGTTCGGAGGAACCACCTCATAATGATCGAATTCCATCATCACTGATCCTCTTCCCTGAGTCATAGACCTGATATCGGTCGTGTATCCGAACATTTCTGCTAGAGGAACTTTGGCATGAATAACTCTGAGCATTCCTCGCTCGTCCATCCCTTCTATTTGTCCTCTCTTCGATGATAGAGATCCTGTTACGTCTCCCATGAACTGCTCTGGCATTACTGCTTCAACTTTCATGATAGGCTCGAGGATAACTGGTCGCGCTCTTTTAGCCGCATCCTGAAACGCCTGTGATGCTGCGATCTTGTATGCAATTTCAGATGAGTCAACATCGTGGTATGAACCGAAAGTAAGTTCGCATGATACGTTTACCATTTTGAATCCTGCGACAATTCCTCTCTCCATTGCTTCCTCTACTCCCTTCTCTACTGCTGGAATAAATTCCTGCGGAATAACTCCTCCCTTTATAGAATCAATAAATTCGAATTCCTCATATCTGTGGACGTTCTTTGGAATCTTTGCTCCCTCTTCGATCTTCTCCATTGGCTTTAGAGTAATCTTTACGTGACCGTACTGACCCTTTCCTCCAGTCTGCTTGATGTACTTGTTCTCAGCATCTGCAGTTCCAAGGATTGTCTCTCGATATGCCACCTGTGGTTTGCCTACATTTACCTCTACGTTGAACTCTCGCTTCATTCGGTCAACCATGATTTCTAGGTGCAATTCTCCCATTCCAGAAATGATTGATTCTCCTGTCTCAGAATTTGATGACACAACGAAAGTTGGATCTTCGTCTGAAAGTTTTCGCAAAGCCATACCCATTTTTTCCTGATCTGCTTTTGTCTTTGGTTCAATTCGAAGTGATACCACTGGTGCAACGAACTTGATTGGGTCCAAAATAATCGGATTGTTCTCATCGCAAAGAGTGTGAGAAGTTTTTGCAGACTTTAGTCCCACCGCTGCAGCTATTTCTCCGGCAAAAACTTTTTTCACTTCTTCTCGCTTGTCTGCCTGAAGCCTTACGATTCGTCCTAGTCTCTCCTTCTCGCCTGTTGTTGCGTTGTATACGTATGTTCCAGCTTCTATTGTTCCAGAGTAAACTCTGAAGAAAGTAAGCTGTCCCACGAACGGATCGTTCTGAAGCTTAAAGGCAAGTGCAGAGAAAGGCTCAGTGTCAGATGCATTTCGGTAAATTTCCTCATTTGTTTTTGGATCTACTCCGTGAACTGGAGGAATATCTAGTGGAGATGGAAGGTAGTCAACCACGCCGTCTAGCACAAGCTGTACTCCTTTGTTTTTTAGGGCTGATCCACAAAATACAGGAACCAAATCAACTTTTAGGGTTGCCTTTCGTAGTGTTGCCTTTAGTTCCTCGAGTGACGGCTCTTTTCCATCAAGGTATGCTGACATCAAAGCATCATCCTGCTCTACGACTTTTTCAATAAGCTCTGATCTGAATTTCTTTGCCTCCTCTAAATACTCAGCTGGAATTTCATCCTCTCTGATATTCATTCCCATGTTTCCCTCAAAGTAGTAGGCCTTCATTCGAACAAGGTCAATAACTCCTTGGAACTGGTCTTCAAGTCCGATTGGAATCTGAACTCGGACTGCTTTCTTTGTAAGTCTATCGAGAATAGACGCGTAGCTTCGCTCAAATGAAGCTCCTGTTCGATCGAGTTTATTTATGAAACAGATTCTTGGTACGTTTCCATCGTCTGCATATCTCCAGTTTGTTTCTGACTGAGGCTCTACTCCGGCCACTCCGTCAAATACCACAACCGCTCCGTCGAGAACTCGAAGAGATCGCTTTACTTCGGCAGTAAAGTCAATGTGCCCAGGAGTGTCGATGATGTTAAATCGGAATTCTGGCTTCTGACCCTTTGGCTTGTATGTAGGATTCCAGAAACAAGTAATGGCTGCAGCAGTAATAGTAATTCCTCGCTCTCTCTCCTGCTCCATCCAGTCTGTAACTGTTTCTCCTTCGTGCACCTCTCCGATCTTGTGCGTCATTCCTGTATAGAAAAGCACTCGCTCGGATGTTGTTGTCTTACCTGCGTCGATGTGTGCGATGATTCCAAAGTTTCGCACCTTATCCAATGAATAATCTCTGTTCATAATATATTAGTAATAAATAAAAATGCCTTAATCGGCAGCAGTAAAACTATATACTAAAAACTTGTACGTTGCAACGAGAGTTAGACCATGATTAAATTATATGCGGAGGGGTGAAATGATTGCTCAGGATGTGCTCAAGAAAGCTGGGATCAGCCCAGCTCCGCAGACTGGAATTTTTCCAGTCAAGGTGCAGGCCTTGGACGCAGAAGGATATCCGGTGAACATCACCGAGATAGACGCCGCCGCCGAGAGTGGGCATGATCCAGAGCACCATGTCTGGATCCCGCTTCGCAAGCTCCACAAGCTTGTCGTCAAGAACTAACCTCGAACCACAAGGGCTCCGTGCAACGCACGGAGCCCTTAAAATTTATGCTATGGAATAGGAATTTGCGTACTTCCGGGATATATAACAACATCATCTCCCGGCGGAGGACCGCTAGGGTTAAATCCGTTATTGAGGTTGCATGCACCGCTTTTATATTCTTCTGCCCCGTCAGGACCCAAAGAAACTAAAGCTACTACTGCTTTTCCATTTTCATCACAATAGTCCGGATCAAACAAATATCTGTGCCCCCAAGGATCAAGCGGAATGGATTTCATATACGGCCCTTTCCAGTTTGCAAGATCGCTTGCAGTCCATTTGCAAGAATTTTTTGTAAATCCGTTGCTTACAGGCGGAGTCCCTGGCGCCGCAATTATTGAAACGATTCCTGCCCAAGGATCATCTAGATAAACCTCTGGATTTTCCCACTCCCCTGCAGGGCAACCATTTGGCCATTTGCCAGTGTCATTGCTGAGTAGGCCAAGAGCATAGTTGATCTGCGTTAAGTCCATTTTTGCTCTGGCAATTTTGCCCCTTTCCCTTGCCTGACTAAGCGATGCCACTACGATTACTGACAATACGCCGATGATAGCTATTACTACAAGAAGTTCTATAAGAGTAAATCCTCTTTTTTGGTTCATATTTAAATATTAACCTTTTTTGAAAATTAACATAAGAGGAATTATGAAGAAATCTTCATAATTGGATTTTTAGCTAGACCATGCGCTGTTTAATTTAAGTTTTCATAATTTGGATGAGATACGATGTTGAGAGTATAAAAATGCGAGAAGCCTTACATTTAGTAAGGTGACGAGCATTTTTATACTTGAAAAAAGTAGATCGCCAAATTTAGAAACTTGCTTGGTAATAAAAAACTCCCTTGTGGGAGTTTTTTATTACCAAGCAAAGTGGGCAAACGCTTTGTTAGCTTCCGCCATCTTATGAGTATCTTCTCTCTTCTTTACTGCTGAACCTTCGTTCTTTGAAGCAAGGATGATTTCATCTGCTAGTTTTGATGCCATAGGCTTTCCCTTTCCACTTCTTGCTGCATCAATAATCCACTTCATTGATAGATATGATCGCCTTTCAGGTCTAACCTCTCGAGGAATTTGGTAGTTTGCACCTCCAACTCGTCTTGATCGTACTTCTGTAAGGGGACCAGTATTCTTTAGAGCCGTATCAAAAACCTCCATTGGGTCTTCTACTTTTAGCTTTTCTTTGATTTCATCAAAAGCCTGATACACGATACCTCGTGCTGTTTCCTTTTGGCCTCGGAGCATGACATAGTTTATAAACTTTCCAACCTTTTCAGACTGGTATACATGGTCCTTTCCTACAATATTTCTATTAGTTACTTTTCTTCGCATCTTTTTACTTTGTACTTTTTAACTTTTTACTTTTTAGGTCTCTTTGCACCATATCGAGATCGTCCCTTCATTCTCTTATCTACTCCTGTAGCATCTAGGATACCTCGTACAATAGTGTACCTGATACCTACATCCTTTACCTTTCCTCCTCGTAGTAGTACCACTGAGTGCTCCTGCAAGTTGTGGCCCATTCCTGGGATGTAAGCAGTAACTTCCATTCCATTTGTAAGTCTTACTCGGGCAATCTTTCGGATAGCTGAGTTAGGCTTCTTTGGAGTCTTTGTAGTTACTTTTGTACAAACACCTCGCTTGAATGGAGATGAGTAAAATACCGGACGGTTGGTCAGGTTGTTGAAGCCTCGAGTAAGGGCAACAGCCTTTGGCTTTGTCTTTACATTCTTTCGGCTTTTTCTAATTAACTGATTTATCGTTGACATTGGTGAGTACTCTAATATATCTCTCTAAAAAAAGCAATACTCTAAGCACTAAAACCCGTAATAAATCGAAACTCCCACGCAATGACAGGAGAAATGAACTGCCAGAGAAAAAAGACAAAGACAAGCATGAGCAAAAGCCCGTTTTTTTCAAGAAAATCTCTCGTACCAGCCATACTGTTTGGGAAAATAGAAAATACTATCTTTGATCCGTCCAAAGGAGGAATCGGAACCAGATTAAAAGTTGCCAGTACTAAATTTATATAAACAATAAGTCCAAACATATATTGTATCGGCTCTGACAAGGAAACACCTGCATACCGCAATGAAAGTCCGAATACTGTAGCTATGGCTATATTTGAAAGAGGTCCCGCAAACGCCACTATTGCCTCCCCCCATCTCTGGTTTCTCAAATTATATGGGTTAAAAGGTACAGGCTTTGCCCATCCGATAATAAAACCGCCCGTTAGATAAGAGATGACTGGCAGTACAAATGATCCGAAAAGTTCTAGGTGCTTTATTGGGTTTAATGTAAGCCTGCCAGCAAATTTTGCCGTGTTATCGCCCTGATAGTATGCAGCATAGCCGTGAGATACCTCATGGATTATGACTGAGACAATTAATATTAATATTGAAAATACAAAATCTATTTGCATATTTGTAATAATATGATAGCATACGACTCATGGCAAAAGTATGCGCAGTAACTAATAAGAGCTCTAAGCTAGGCGGCGGTTATTCAAACCGAACTAGAGCAACTCAGTTCAACCCGACTGGCGTAAAGAGACGATATGCTAACCTTCAGAAAAAGAGGGTCTATATTCCTGAACTTAAAAAAACAATGACACTTACATTGTCTACAAAGGCGATCAAGACTATTCAGAAAAACGGAGCTTTTCAGACACTTAAAAAAGCAGGAGTTATATAGTTTGCAATCTTTTTCTCTGATTTCTTCGTTGCTCACTCCGCACACTCCCGCGTAGTATTTTTATACACCTTGGTCGCGTTGCTCATTCGCGCCTTGAACTCAGAGAAAAATCTAAGCAAACGAAAAAGACCGGAGCGATTCCGGTCTTTTTCTTTAATACTTGCAACCTAATGTCGCAATTTTAGGATTTTTATTTTTAAAGAAAAAATTTTCTCCATCAGATACAAATATGAGGTCGCCGTTGTTACATGTATCGTAAGCTGGAATATTTAAACTTCTTAAAGTTTCCAGAGTCTCTTTATGAGGGTGCCCGTAATCATTATTCCTTCCAGAAGAAATGACGGCAATCTCAGGCTTTGCCTTTTCGACGTACTCTCTGCTTGTTGAAGTTCTGGAACCGTGATGGCCGACTTTTAATATTGTGCTTTTTATATCTTCATTATAAGTGCTGACAAGATAGTGCTCTATTTTCTCTGTCGAATCTCCCTGAAGCAAAACTGAAGTTTTTCCATATACGAGCCTTGCAACTATTGAGCCGTCGTTTGATGAAAGGCCTGAGACATCCCTGTCGGGGAAAAGTATTTCGATATAAGCTCCTCCTCCTATATCAATTTTCTGTCCTCTTCTGGCCAAAATTTTTTGAATTCCTTTTTGTCTGATTTTGTCTTCCAAAACGCCGTATGCAGGATAAGGATTTGCAGTACCTGGCTCGAGAACAACATCAACAGAATATTTGTCTAATAATGAAATAAACCCTTCGTAGTGATCTGCATCAGGGTTTGTAACAACTAGCATATCTATATGCTTGTCGTAGAAAGAGACAGCTTTGGAGATTTCCTTGATAAGGTTTCTGTGCGGACCCCCATCAACTAAAACCTGTATTCCTGTCGGCGATTCAATAAAAAGCGAATCTCCTTGGCCAATATCTAAAACCTCAAATTTAAGCTCCCCTCGCCCACCTTCATAATAAACTAAGGACCAAAGTGAGAGACTAATGATGAGGAAAAGCAATAAAATATACCATCTGAGGTACGTTCTTATATGAGTAAGCAAACGTTCCATATGATATAGTATACATATTATCAAGCATATTGACGTTAGACTTCTTTCTCCTCTTTTCATTTTTTGAGCACGGATATTTTTCTGGTGAAAAATTCCTCAAGTCTCGCCTACCCGGCTTGCGAAGTCTCAAAAAATAAAAAGAGTCAACAAAGTCTAATCACATAAATAAAATGAAACCATTCGAAGAAAAGAAATTTAACATTCCAGAACTCAAGGGAATCTCAGCAAAAAATGTTGAGGAGCATCTGAAGCTCTATTCAGGCTATGTAAAAAACCTAAACGGAATTTTTGAAAAAGTAGGAAGTCTTATGAGTGATCCGACAGCCAATGCATACGTACTAGGAGAACTCCAGCGACGAATAGGTTTTGAGTTCAATGGAATGCGGAACCACGAAATTTATTTCGGTTCGCTTGAAGGCGGTTCGCAACCACTTCCAGAAAATTCTGAATTTAAAAAATATCTTGAAAGTATTGCACCATCTTTTGATGTAGCGATTAATGCATTCAAAACATTAGCTATGACACGAGGTGTCGGTTGGGCAATTTTGTACTGGGATAAAATCTCACAACAGCTTGTGCCTGCTTGGATCGACGAACAACATTTGGGACAGCTTCAGGGTTGTGTGCCAGTGTTAGCGCTCGACATGTGGGAACACTCATACGTTGCAGACTATCAGCCTAGCGGGAAGAAACAGTATGTTGAAGATTTTTTTACAAATCTAAATTGGACGAAGATCGAGGAGAATTTTGTCACTGCACAAAAATAACATTCTTCTTCACAAGAAACCACGCAAAAATAATTCCATAGATTAAGAGTAAAACTTCCGGCGAAAACGCAGGAAGTTTTATTGTTCCGAATGGAAAATTTGCACCTATATGAATAATTGTTAATTGGTATTTTAAAAGTATGTAAGAAAACAGTGCTGGTATGTACGAAAGATAAGTTGAGAAAAACCCAACTATTCCAGTTAGAAAACCGAAAAACATTGTTATCGGAACAGTACCCAAAACTAAAATATTTACAGGCAGAGAAACTAATGAAACTAATCCGGTATTGTAAATAAGAAACGGAAGAACGGTTATTTGAGTCGCCACAGTTGTTGAAACTATTTCGCGAAGTGGAAGATATTTTCCAAACTTTTCTGGAACTTTTTCAAAATATTTTTCAACTAATGGTGACATGAAAACCAGACCAATGGTCGCCAAAACTGAAAGTTGAAATGACGGATCAAAAGCAAGTAGCAGTGGATTTGGTGCGAGCATTAAAACAATGGCAAAACCCAAAGCTCGTGATGCTTTGTAATCACGATTAAAATGTTTTGCAAATAGTGCAACTAAAACCATGATAGCTGCCCGCCATGCGCTCGCTCCCCCACCAGAAAAAATAGTAAATAAAATTATTGATGTTACACCTCCACCAAAAGCAATTCTTTTCGGCAATAAAGAAAGCGCGTTCATTATGCTTTCTGCTACGATTGCAATGTTGTATCCAGAAAGAACAACTAGGTGCGAAACACCGGCACGCTGAAATTTTAGAAGCAAATCCTTGCCCAGCGACTGTTTTGCTCCGAGCAGAAGGCCGACCATAAGCGACGACTCCGGCTCTGGCAAAACCCTGCCGATTGAGCTTGTGAAATTTTTCTTGGTTTTGAATAACAGTGATTTTATAGGGTTACCGTTTCCATGGGAGACAAGAGTTGCTCTAACTTTTTGAGCGACATACCACACGCTTCGGGCTCGCAAATACCCTTGATAATCAAAAACTCTTCCATCATCTGACACAATATTTTTTGGTGAAACAAGAAACGCTTTTAATTCAATTTCATCGCCATACTCATATTCAGGATAAATAGGAACAGTAGCTAGAATACTTTCACTCACCTGGATTGTTTCCCTTCCAGAGCTTATGTTATGCAGTTTCACAGTGAGTTTTGTATTTGCTTCTCTAACATCTGGCTCGGAAATAATCGTTCCAACAGCTACTATATTTTTGTTTGCAAACTGATCTAATACAGAACCTCTGTTAAGATCCGAAAAGTGCATTCTGACTAAACCAAATAGTAGTGAAACAATAAATACCAACACAATGTTTATTACTAATGTTATTTCTTCACCCGCAAAATATTTATATATAAAAACAATCGCACCGAGCAGTGCGACTGAGACATAGAGCCAAATGTTTAGAGAAATAAATGAGCCAAAAGCGATCCCGGAAATGAAGCCAAATAGTAGAGGCAAAATCATGAATATATTTTATCATTAAATTAAATTATTTCGTTCAACACTCTTCTACGAAATTTCGTAGTTTGACTTGTAGTTTTCTAGAAGCGAAAAATTTCCCAGCGGGAAATTTTTCTCGGTCCTCGGCTTCTATTCGTCAAGAACGGGGTGCCTTGACGAAACCATGCTAGAAGCCTGCGTATGTTCTAGAAAACTACAATTCAAACGAAATTTCAGCAACTTCGTTGACTCATGTCTTGAAAAAAGCCTAGGGAGCGCGTCGGGCGAGCTCGAGGAATTTTTCAGCAGAAAAATATCCGTGCTTTTTGAGAGATATGAGGAGGAAGAAGTTTCTGAAATTGAGAAAATAATTAAACAGATTTAAAACTTTCTACCCAGCGAATTCATTTATTATATTTTCCTCATCTGCTGGTGAAATAGATTTTTTAAATTTAGCTCCAGAAACTCCATTAACCCTTGCTTTGCATTCATCCCAAGTTTTGTGAACTCTTATCTCTCCACCCACCATGCTTACATACGAATAAGCTTTGCTTTTTGATTTAGATTTTTTGTCGGACGAGACATTATTAATTGAAACCCCTACACCGTATCTCTCCAGCGAGCCGTTATACAAAACTACTGGATTGTTATCCGCAAAAGATGTTGCTATAACATCGCATCTTTCATTTCCTTCTGTACCACTGTGACCTTTTACAAGTTGCCAATTAATATTTTTGTGAACTGTAGACTCTACCATTTTCTGCCACAAGTCTTTATTTAACACGTCTTCCTTTGTTGAAGTCTTCCAGTTATTTTTCTCCCACCCTTTTACCCACCTTGTAATCCCATTTAAAACATACGCCGAGTCGGTGTACAAAGTAATATCAGTTTCATTCTGCGCAAAAGCTAGGGCTGAAATAACTGCGGTCATTTCCATCCTGTTGTTGGTTGTCTCATCTTCTCTCCCACCGAGTTCCACAGCTTTGTCATCTGTCAAAACTATCGCTCCCCATCCGCCTGGGCCAGGGTTGCCACGCGAGCTTCCATCAGTAAAAATAATTGTCATGTTTTTATTATAGCAAAGAAGTCCGAGACAGCACCTGCTGGCTCGGACTTCATTTTAGGAACCCGTGTTTTCCTGACGAAAGCGTTCGTCAGTGTAAACGACATCTTCATCGCTCATGTGATCACTGCCGTGATCACGAGCCGACGTGTCTGGAAGCTGTCTGTCTTCTTGCTTGCGAGCCGGAAGCACGTAGTGCCTGCGAGGGCGATAACGTTTGGTTGTAGCCTTTACTCTGCTCACTTACTTCTCCTTTCTGAAACAGAATATAACATAAAAATAAAATTTAGATAAACAAAACGGTGCCTTTCGACACCTTATTTATATACGCAATCTAAAAACCTGTTACGTACTAAAATATATCTACTATCCTTAACCTTAATTCTGGAAAGTTTCGAAATACAGATTTTTCCAAAGTAGCTACAAGGTTTATATATCCCCCTTCTTTTACGGGTACTCCGTATTTTTCGGGAGTACAGAAAAATGCGATTGCTGGAATTTCCTTGCCGTCTCTTTTTTTAAAACGAAGTTCCATGTGGTTCTTTTCTTTTCCAAATTGCTTCACTGTGCTGACTACTGCATTTTCCAAAAGGAATAGTGGCTTTGGATTGTCCAAACCAAATGGCGCAAACTTTTCAATCTGCCTATATAAATCCCAATTTACATCATCAATAGAAATTTTCTTGTCGACAGTTTCAAAGGATTCCAAAGTGCCTTCTTTCAATAGCTCTTTGTAGGCTTCGTTGAGCCTGTCTTCGAGCGTGTGAATGTTCTCTTGTTGCAAAGAAAAACCTCCTGCCCCCTTATGTCCCCCGTAATCAACAAATATATCTTTTACCTTTTCCATAAGATGCACAATGTTTGTGTCGCCTCCCGCCCTACACGATCCCTTTATTAGTCCATTACTTTCTCCATTCCTTCCCCAAAAGAAAACCGGTCTTTCATGCTCATCAGAAAAACTATTCGCCACAAGACCCAAAAGCGACGGCTTCCAATCTGGGTTCCCAAACACCAAAACGTCTCGCAAGCTTTCTTCCCTTCTTTCAATTTTCTTTTTCACTTCCTTTACCATGCTTGCCACCAGACCCTTCCTCTCATTGTTCTTCTCATCCAAATGTCTTGCTAAAATTCCAGCCTCCACCTCGTCGCTTGTTGATAGAAGTTTGAAGGCATCAAGCGGTATTCCCATTCTCGATGCTGCATTTATGCGAGGAGTAATCATAAAGCCAACATCGTCTTCTGTAAGAGTATTTTGGTTTATATTAAGCAGACTTAATAGTTTCTGGAGTCCAGCTCTCGGACTTTTTTGCAATACCTTTATGCCAAAATGCGAGAATACTCTGTTCTCCCCCAAAAGCGGAACCATGTCGGAAAGTGTTGCGAGGCCGACCATATCTAAAAACCACTTCTCATGGCCGTCTTTTATTTCAAACAATCGCCTTTCTTTTCCCTTTATAATGAGCGCCTGAACAACTTTAAAAATAACTCCTGATCCGCATAGCATTTTTTCTGGGTACTCATCCCCAGCTTTCTTTGGATTGATTGTTGCAAATGCATTTGGAAGCTTTTCGCCAGGCAAATGGTGATCTGTGATAATAACTTCCATGCCATGCTTGTTTGCAGTTTCCACCTGCTCAATGTCTGTAATCCCGCAATCAATAGTAATAATTACATGTACGTTTTGCGATGCGAGATTGTCTATTGCCTCGTGATTTAGACCGAATCCCTCCTCGTTTCGAAGCGGTATGTAGTTTATAAAATTGTCATAACCTATTTTTTTAAAAAAATCATGCAGAACAACCGCCCCAGGAATTCCGTCCGCATCATAGTCGCTAAAAATGGCGACCTTCTCTTTGTTCTCAACCGCTGACAAAATCCTATCTACAACCCTATCCATATCTGAAAGCAAAAAAGGATCATGAACATGATAGTCGTAAGACGGATTCAAAAATTTCTCCGCCTCCTCTAAACTTTCAATCCCTCTTCCATAGAGTAGTGATCTGACCAAAGGAGAATACACCTCGAACTGCTTGTCTATGTGTTCTGGAATAGGATCTCTTAGGGAATATTTTTTCATTAAACGTCATTCTACCACGCAGATATCTTTGAATTGCTTTTTCGGAAGACTCCGCAAGTCAAAAGCGGGTTCTGTCAACGTCCTGCTAATGCAGGTTCATTGACAGATTTTGACTGAGGACTAATGGAGCGTAGCGCTGGCGGAGCGAACGGTCTGGAGAAAAAATAATTCAAAGATATCTGCTATAATAGCCTCATGGAAAATTGTATATTTTGCAAAATTGTTAGAGGAGAAATACCTAGTTACAAAGTCTATGAGGATGATAAATTTTTTGCCTTTTTAGATATAAATCCTCAATCCCCTGGCCACACCCAGGTTATTCCAAAAGACCACCACAGATGGGTATGGGATGTGCCGAACGTCGGCGAATATTTTGAAGTAGCAAGAAAAGTAGCTCTAGCTCAAAGAAAGGCGTTCAATACGGACTGGATCTTATCAAAAATAGTTGGTGATGAAATAGAACACGCACACATCTGGGTGTTTCCAAACAAGGAAGTAGAAGGCGATCCAAAAGAATTTGAAGGAAATATAAGAAAAATCACCGAGAACCTGTAATTTTTATATTAAAGTCCAATTTGAATTTTCAAACTTCCAAATTTGGAAGTTTATTTTTCTAAAGCTTCTATGCCTGGCAAAGTTTCGTTTACAAGATAATCAAGCATTGCTCCGCCACCAGTAGAGATAAAGCTAAATTTTTCGTTTAGATTTAGTGATGCGATTGATGCAAGAGTGTCTCCTCCCCCGACTATGCTTGTTGCCCCGTTTTTTTCTGTAACTTCTGCAATAAGTTCTGCTAAGGAATCTGTCTTATCTTTGTAACCCATTTCATAGTTTCCAAAAGGACCGTTCCAAACAATAGTCTTTGCATCCTTCAAAATTTCTCGAATATCATTTATTGTCTCTGGCCCAGCATCTGCAATATATTCATTTGCTGTAACTTCTTCTGGTTTCTTGAATAAAACATTATCGCCTTCTACCGCAGTAACATCGGAAAAAGTTTTAAATTTTGGATTCTCTATCATTTCTTTTAAACCAAAATCTCCATCTAAAACCAAGGATTTTCCCACTTCATAGCCTTTTGCTTTGAACACATCGTTAGCAAGTGCTCCTCCGACAAAAACTGTATCTGCGCTATTTAGATATTTTTTAACCAGTGGAAGCTTTGTGTCAAACTTTGCACCTCCCAATATAAACACAAAAGGATGCTCTGGGTTAAAAACTTTTGAGAGATTTTGTATTTCCTGCTTTAAAAGTAGTCCTCCATAGTGAGGCAAGAATTCTGGAACCCTGACAATAGATGCATGTTTTCTGTGTGACACGCTAAATGCATCATTTACATATATATCTGCCATTTGAGCTAGCTTTTTTGCAAACTCCAAATCATTTTCCTTTTCACCTGGGTTGATTCGTAGATTTTCAAATAAAATTACTCCTCTGTTTTGCAAGGTTAAAACTTTATCTATAGCTTCTGGAGTAAAATATGTCGGAGAAAATTCTACTGGGAAATAGCCGTTTAAATAGTGCCACATTGGAGCAAGAGTTGTTGATTCCTTGCCTTCGCAATGCGCAATCATTATTGTAATAGCATTTTTTGACCTTAAAAAATCTATAGTTTCAATAACTCTTTCAAGCCTGTATGCATCCCTCACCTGTCCATCTACTATTGGCACGTTTAGGTCAACTCGCAATAGAACTCGTTTACCTTCTAACTCTTCGTCTTTTAATTCATCTATATATTTAATCGCCATTTATTTCTCTTATTTAATTGCATCTACTGATTTTATAATTTCTGCAAAACCTTTTGCGTCGAGACTCTGCCTGCCAACCAAGAGTCCTGACACGTTTCCCTCTTTTACAAGCTCACCAGCATTCATCCTGTCTACTGACCCGCCGTATAAAATAAGCACACTATCGCCAAGTATTCCATAAAGCTCTCTCAATACTTTTCTTATGTATATAGACATTTCGTGTAGATCTCGCGAAGACATTGCTTCTCTTGCCCCTATCGCCCATACCGGCTCGTAGGCAATAACAACCTGAGAGATATTTTTCTTTGAAACATCTTTCAACCCTCTAACTATTTGCTCTCTTACAAAATTAAAATAATCTCCATTGTGATCTCGAGTAGACTCTCCAACGCAAAGTATTGCATTCATGCCAGCAGAAACAATTGATCTCACTTTTTTATTTATTAAATCATCATCCTCTCCCATCTTTCGCCTCTCTGAGTGTCCGACAATGACGTAATCAACCTTGAACTGGCTTATCTGGGCATAACTTACTTCCCCTGTTAAAGCTCCGACCATTTCAGCATTTACATTTTGTGCGCCCAAAAATAGATTTTTCGTAGGAAGCTTTTGCAAAAGCGGGATATAAACAAAAGGAGGACAGACTACTACATTTGTCCTCTTTAATGTAGAGGAAATTTTCTTTACTACGCTAGACAGCTTTTTAACCTCATCTAGCATAAGTGGGTACATCTTCCAGTTTCCAACTACCAGCTTCTTTTGTTTTTTCATTTCTTAAATATACCAAAAAGCTCTATACAGTACTACCTACTAACTTGAGGGCCTTAATTTGATCCATCCAAAAGCAGAGGGTTCCCGGAATTTGAGTCACGGCTGGCATCTGCCCAGCCCGTTTTGTCTATAACAGGAGCAGGCAATGACTGAAGGTACTCAATAATAGTCTGTGCTCCGCCCATTTGGTAGTAATATTGAGAATAATATGGCAGATAAACAGAGTTAGGATCCACGGCATTGCTTGGTGAAGCGGGATTTGTAGAAGAAGCCACGAGCTGAGAAAGACTCTGCTGAAGCTGTTGCAACTGTTGTTGAGCTTGAGCCAAAATTTCTGCTTGAGTCTGAATTTGAGAGTTGGTTACAATCGGGTTAGAAATGTTGGAACTGCTTCCCTGCTGATTTGCCCCTGCACTCTGTCCTGTGCCAGAATTTGTAGCAACAACTGTTGAAGTTCCTGAGGAAGTTGGATTGTTAGAGGTGCTGTTTGCAATAGCGGTCTGAACATTGGTCTGTATAGTATTTACCGCGTTTGAAATTTGTGCCATTTGATTCTTGCTTTCCTCAATAATGTTTCCAAGCACATATATTTCGGTTTGCTGATATTGCGAAGTGTTAGAGTTTACTTGGGACAGAACATTTTGAAGCTTATCAATATACAAATTTACGTATTCTACTCCCCCTTTTGCATCGTTAATTATGCTCAAAATGCTTGGGATGGTCTGGTCTGAGAACCTTTCTGAGTTAATCTTTTCCATCATGTCATCCCAGTTTTTCAAGAGCTTGGTAATCTCCTGTCGTCTGTTATTTATGTCCTCTTCTACTTTTTTATCAGCAATTTTAATCCTGATCTTTGGGTTGTTTGATGTCGGATTGTCGAAAAATCTGTCAGTTCTTTTCAAAACATCGTTTCGCAAAATATAGTACTGGTCTTGAAGCTGTTTTATCGCCTGCCTTTCACTGGCATATCTGTTAGTTAGATTGTCGAGCTTTGCTCCTTCTACTTCGACTCTCTTCTCCGCCTCGTCTATTTGCCTTTTAGCATTGTCGCGCTTGAAATAATAGATACCACCCCCTATGCAAGCCATGATAAATACCGCAGCAATACTTACATTTACAACTGTTGAGCCTTTTGATAATTGATTCATGCTTTTATTTTAACTCTTCCCAAGAAACTGTCTGGTATTGATCCGAAGTCAAAGGAAAGCTTGGCGGAGGACCGTATAGAAGATTTGCATCGTAAGTAATGTACCTGCTCTGATATCCTGTGCCGTCAGTATATGCGAAACCATACCTGTCATTTGAACCTATCATTCCGTACAGCGTTATACTGCTTCTAATATAGCTGGCTCCGCAGGAAGATGAATAATAGTATCGTCCGACTCTTCCGTTCTGTGCTACAAGTGCAGCATCGATTCTAAGTATATTTGCACCAGAGAGGCCGACTGTAATGTTTCCTTGTGAAATTAATGATATGACATCCTTGCCTGTGTAATCAGTATATAGAAGATTACTGTTTACGATGATATTAGGCCTGTTAGAAGGGTTGTCAGGGAATCTACCAGCAGCAATTGTAACTCTGGCATTGTTTATTTGTCCCTCTACCCAGACATTATCCTCCACAAAAATTAATCCGTTTGCGGGTATCGGATAGTTTCCAACCAAAGTTTGATTTCCGCTACCGGTAGTTCTAATGCTCCATGTCCCCCACCCTGTCTGAGCAAGAGAGTTTGAACACCCACCTGGAGCAACCAGCAGGTTTATTACTTTATACAAATCATAAGTGTTATTTATCTTTAGCACTATCCTGTAGCCGTTTGCACCAGAACTAGAAAGGTACTTTCCGCCGGACTGAGCATCTGCTTTTATTTTTGAAATATCGGTTGTCATTCCCACGAAGTCAACCGCCGGAACCGGGAATTGCCTGCCTGTTTCAAAAACATCCGTTCTATTTTGTACGCTTGAAGGCGGAGCCTCGAGAGCCCTGAAGGTATCATTTACAGTTTTTGAAGGCAGAACTACATGGGTGTGAACTCCGAATTCATTGTTGCCGATATGATCAGGATCGTCATACTTGTCTTTTGCGCTTGTTATGACATTGTGAGCCAGACCATCAAATCTTATTCCACCATTTGAATGTATGGGGCCAAAAACTTCTGTCCCCTCACCAAATCTCATATCTGCGTTCGCAACAACTGCAAATTTTGCCAAAGACGGCTTTGCCAGCTGAACCTGAATTACCCTTTTGGCGCTTGGGTCAGAGAGAACACTGCCGGTAGATTTAATTTTTACCAGTGTTGATCCTGTTCTTGGAGGTGTTATTTCAAGTGAAAACGTTCCTATTTTAGCTCCATCTTTATCAAAAAAATCATGAACATAAGGTCCTGTGGATGTAGCTCCGTGTCCGTCATAGTAGTCTGTTGGACTATGAGCCAAATGCCACCTATAATAATCGATTCCAGCTTCGGATATCTGCAATGCCTGTTCCCTATACACACCCACCTTTGAAGCCTTGATGTTAAGGCTCGCCCAAGAAACCAGTGCGCCAATCATTACGACTGAAATCGCACCGAACACAAATGCGTGTACCAATATCGAACCAGATTTATAATTATTTTTTTTCATTACAAATTATCTTTCAAATTTCTTAGGTTAACTTGAGAACTTGTCAGTATGTACCCTGTCGAATGTCGAGGATCTTTATTAATTATAACTGTAATCTTTATCAATCGAATAGATGGCACATCAACAGGAAAAGACAATGGGGATGTAGTGCCAGTATAATTTGCCGAGTAGTACTGAAAAATCGGCAGTGTAGAGCTGGATATTACATTTGATACCAGTGATGTTATCTTTTCATTTGCCATGTTGTACACAAGGTTGGTTCCGCTTGGAGCAGTCACACCTCTTTTGAGAGTCTTACCGTCTAGAAAATACCTGACCTGATCCCGAATCCCATCATTATCAACATCAGAAAAAAAAGTAACGGCTGTAGAAGATGCTAGCGAGATGGGATACGCTCCCATGGCCGAAGGCCCAGCCTCTCTCATTTCAGTGACCATGACTTTCAATATATGCCTCATATCAAGCTGGGCATTTAAATTTCCCTGCATAAGAAAATTCAAAGAGAAGATGTCTTTTGCAAACGTACCGACAGCAATACTGATCAAGGCAAAGATTGCTACTGAAACCAGAAGCTCGACAAGAGAAAATCCTTTTTTACTATTGGCATTTTTCATTTTAATTTGAAACTAAGAACAATTCAGAGTACTGCCAGTTTGAACTAACGTTAACATCCAAATTTTGCGAAACGTATCCAGTCTTGCTGAAGCTTAGAGTATAAGTTCCTCCGGAAAGACCCTGAAATGCCACTTGGCCAGGCGGCATGCATGAAGAAGTAAATGTAAATGCTATATCTGAAATGTTTGGGGTTTCAGTGGTTGTAGCCGTATCAAGCAGAACTCTATAGCGCAAATACCTGTTGCCGTCATTTACTGAGCTGATATTTTGGTTTGAAGTTGTGTAATAGCTAGATGCCGTGCCGTCTGGTCCCTTGAAAATCCAGGTTGCTCCATCATTATTTGTAGCAATTTGTACTCTTACGTTAGGAGTCCCGACATTTGCCGGCTGAGATATTGGATTCCAAGTTATAGTCTGGAAATTTGAAGCTGAGCCTGTATCGAAAGAGGATGAGATGAGCTCCCCAGAAGAAAGATATTGGCCTAGAACTTTTTTTAACTCTATATCTCCAGCTGGATTGCTGTATTCAATATTTGCATTAGAAGAAAGGTACATGTTCGGATTTGTCGATGTTGACTGTCCTGGACCGCCAGACCAATCTGTTTGGCCCAAATATCCCTGACCAGTAATTTGTGTTGCATTAATGCCTGAACCTGTAATGTGCACTGAAACCCCAGACAGAGGCAAACCTGTAACACTATCCTTTACTGTAACCAAAAGGGTTCTTGGATTCTTTGGAGCAACTACTAGCTGAACGTTTTGAACGCTTCGAGGTGTTAGAAGAAGCGGATTTATAGGATTTAATCCAATCAAATCATAGTTTGAATCTGTATTGCTAAGAGTATAAGTATCCCACTCGATATTGCTTAAAGTTAGCAAGCCTCCAGCATTTGTAACTTGGTTCTGATTGTATTTTTCAACTTTTGGATTTCCTATGAGCTTTGCTCCAGTCAAATTAAAGTGAATGCCTCCTACTGGGTTACAAGCGTTTGTAACTGAGCTTATGTTAAACATACTGAGCGCATCTATCACAAAACTAACCTGGGTAACCTGCTGAAGAATGACAGTCGCATGTGGCTTCGTCGGGTTCGGATTAGAAATGCTTGGCAAATAAGTTCTATCAGTTGAATAACCTTGTTTTGTAACCGTGATTTCGTATGCATTTATGCCTGGTGGGGCATCAACCACCTGCAACACCCCGCTTTCATTAGTGACGTCATCTATAACTATGTGAGGAGTAACTAAATTGTTTTCTATATGGACATTTGCATCTGAAACAGGATTCCCGTTTGCATCAAGCACTTTTATAAAAAGAGCTCCGTTTGTTGAGGCAGTTTCAAGATTTTTTGGAGCAACCCTCGTGGTTACCACTATATTTGGAAAGCTGGCTTTGCAATTGCTACAAGAAACTTCTATCTCTACCAATTTGAAATCTGCGGGAGAAAGATCGTTTGGAGTTCCTCCGAGAGTTCCGTCAAATGGATCATCTACGTTTCTAACAGTCGTCGTAACCTGATAATTGAAATCGTCCTTATTTATATTCTGTATATGAGTTAGTTTTCCAGAAGGAATGCCTCCGTATATACCGACATCCGCATACGGCATATTTCTTACTACTTCTAGCTGTTCGTTTATAAGGCTTATGGCTTCTATTTTCGCCTGGCTTGCATGAACGACATTTGAAATTGACATGTAGGCGTTGTAAACAGAGATCATAATGACAGTAAACACTGACACGCCGACCACAAGCTCAACAAGAGTAAATCCTTGGATGGGAGTAATTTTTTTATTTTTGCTGAACATTTTATATAGCGTCTGCCAAACTATATGTAGGACCTAGCATTGAGAGGGCGAAAAATCCCACAGCAACTCCGATAACAATCATCAGTACCGGCTCGATAACCGAAGACATGTCCTTTGTTTTCTGATCAACCTCATCCTCATAAAAAGCCGCGACAGACAAAAGCATCTCGCCAATTTTTCCCGTTTCCTCTCCCACTGCCACCATTTCACTAACGAACAATGGATATAATTTCTTATGCTTCAGAAAAACATTTGAGATAAGCTCGCCCTTTTGAATGCTGGCCTGAGCTTCATCCAAAACTTTCTTGTAATAATGATTTTGTATTACGTCTTTTGTAATTCCAATAGCCACTACAATGTCTACTCCTGAAGAAAGTAGCGATGACATTGTTCTAGCTGTTCTGGCAGAATTTATCTGCTTGATTATTTCTCCCAGAATCGGAGCTTTTATGAAAATATTATCAACAATTTTCTTTCCCAGTGTAGTCCTGAGCGCATATGTAAGCGCCACTGCCAAAACAACAACGCCGATTATTATAAACACAAAATAATTTTTCAATATATCGCTGATTGCGATAATGATTCTTGTAGAAAGAGGTAGCTGTATGCCAAGTCCCACGAACGTTGATGTGAGGGTGGGCACCATGTAAACCATCATTAAAACTCCGATAACAACCATGAGAGACAATATGACCGCAGGATACATGAGAGCCCCTCTGATTTTCCTAGTAAGCTGATAGGACTTTTCAAGCTGTTCGCCTATATTTGCCAAGGCAAAAGAAAGATTTCCAGATTCTTCCCCTGCTTTCACCATAGAAACAAAAAGGCTTGAAAAAACATCAGGGTATTTTTTCATCGAATCGCTTAGAGTGTTTCCCTTGGAAAGCGAATCGTTTAGAGCAGAAAGAATTGTTTTCATCTTTCCCTTTGACTGACGCTCCATTATGGAAAGCCCTCTTGTAAGTGGCAGTCCGGCATCAAGCATCTTTGACAAGTTTTTTGAAAAAGTAATCTTGTCATGCATTTTTACGCTGTTGCCAAACGGCATAGAAATCTGTGACGACAGAAGGCTTTTTTCTTTTACTTCCGAAACAGAAATGACAGTGCCTCCGTCTTTCTTGATTTCGTGGTACAAGGAGAACCTGTCTTTAGACTCCATTGTGCCTTTGATGGTATTACCTTCTTTATTTAAAACCGTGTATTCAAAAAGTGCCATATAATATTTTTATTATTATATCAAAAAAAATTTTTCTTATTTAAAAAATGTGTATAAGAAAATGCAACTATCACTAACGTCTAAATTTGAGAAGATTGCGACGTGAGAAATTAAAAATAAGAGGAGCCTTAGTTAGTGCTAAGGTGACGAGAATTTTTAATTTGGGAGCGAGCTGGCTTCCAAATTTAGGCGTTACTCTGATATAACGCGGAGTACTTCTTCAATGGTGGTGTAACCCTGTACCGCCTGAAAAATTCCATCCTCAGTCATTGTTAGCATTCCCTCTTCCTCTGCTATCTTCTGTATATCATCAGTAGTGCCGGATTTTAATATGGCTTCCTTTATTGCTGGACTGACTTTCAATATTTCATGAATTCCTGATCGTCCAGAAAAAGCCTCTTCGTCTGAAATTCCGCTTTTCGGCCTGTAAAATGGCACTTTTTCCCAGTTATCAGATTTGCCAATAACTTTTTCCTCTCTTAATGCATTTAGAACTTTGTCTAAGTTTATTGATTTGCCCAATGTCTCTATCTCCGCCTTTGTGAGGAAATATTTTTCCTTCTTTTCCGTCAATTTTCTAACCAATCTTTGTCCAATAATGACATTTACAGTAGAAACTATAAGGAAAGGCTCGACTTTCATATCAATGAGCCTTGGTATTGC
>CAYXWL010000006.1:0-29308 GCA_964468795.1 uncultured Candidatus Saccharibacteria bacterium | reverse complement strand
ATTCTTACAGAATCTGTACACCTGTTCTGTTTTTATTTCGCAAAGCTCATAAAAACTATCACAGGTCTTGCAGTCGGGTCCCAATCCCGACCTCACCCCTCTTACAGCCCTGAAAGTCCAACATCCTAACCATTAGACGATAGGGCCAGAAAACATTGAAACTATATCATTTTTTAGCTAAAAAGCAAAAAATTATGTAGAACCGCTTGACAGGAAAAATGAGAGGTATATACTATAGGTGTAGGTTAAGTTAAGGGTCAAAACTTTGAGAGGATCGCCTAGGCTTTCCACTCAACAACACCCACACACTTCACCCACACAGTTCTTTCGGTCCGTTGCTCGCAACCGACCATCACACAATTCATATTCCGCTTCACCACCGCATCGATGTCGATGCATTCCCGCTCTCTGTTCTTTCTTCGCTCTCGACCATTTTGGCCGGGGGTTTTTCGTTATAAAAAATTTATTCCTCATTTTCATGTAAAAGAAAAGGGGACCCGCGATGGGTCCCCTTTGTTGCGTTCTGTCGTCTCGCGACAGATTTAACGCGATCGTGCAAAGAGCTGATTCGCTCTCTGTGCTCCGTACCTTGAGTATGTATCGAGGTAGTAGAGCCAAGCGGCTTCCCGGCGCTGTGCCGGGTCGGAAAGAACATCATGCACTTCTGTGTCAGTGCAGGGTTCGAGGAGACTGAGGACGTACCTCACTTGCTCCTCGGTTGGTGTGGGGTTGAGACGATCGAAGTTTGCCCTGAGGCTCTCGCTTTGTGTCGGGAGCCAAGGGTTTTCTTTGGCCATCTTTTCCTCGACTGATACGAGGACGGCCTCTGTGCCCAGGCGCTGCCCGGGAGTATCCGTACGTACCAGTGTGGTGACTCCTGCGATCCCGAGGGAAAGCACGAGCACGCCGAGCCTGCGATTTGCCGCAAGCATGTGGAAGAGCCCTGAGCATCCGCCGCCATTGAGGATGGACATTACTTTTTCCCTCCTCCGATATGGCCGAGCCAACCGGTCCAGACATCCATCTTGACCGTCGGGCCGCATACGCTTGCCGATGACCCACCGAGGGTTCTCGTGCACTCGTATCCTCCTGTGACACCGACAACGCCAGTGTTCCAGGGAAACTTCACCTGCATTCCGCCTCCTGTTGTCAGGCGACGATTCCAAGAGAATCCCTTGGTGTCGTAGCCGGCCTGAACCCAGCCGAGAGGAATGAAGTAAGTGCTGGCTGTTTTCGCAAGCGATATACCTTGTTCCCCTCGAGCTAAGACTATCCAATTGCCTTGTTCAAAGGGAGAGATATTGCCTGCAGTCCACCAGAGTGTGCCCGGTGTGCTTCGGAAGAGGCCGCTTTTCACATGTGGGACAGGTTGGTCGTAACCAAACCATCCGTCATTTGAAAGCATGAAACCCTTCCTCGTCTCTTGGGGAGAATGATCAAGTTTGCGCCGCTGTTCAACAGCGTAGGCGAAGTTGGTGTTGATGACTCCATGACCGAACGATTTCTGGAGTCTCAATCCAGCCGAGCCTTTCGTCTTGTTGTTCCAAGGGTACTCTTTCGAGTCCTTGACCACGTCGACTGAAACGTATGGCTCGATGTTAAAACCAAGCGCCTTGGCGAGAAGGTATGCCTGCTCGACATGGAACTGGTTTATGATGTTATCCTTCTCCACCGGGTATGTTCCCAGCGAGTCCCAGGCTGAACCTGGGAGAAGGTGAGGAGGCCCGACCTCTCTCACTTGCTGAGAGGGGGGTGCGCTTTCAGCTTTTGGCAATTCCGGTGGAATCGACACTTCGTTTTTTGGAAGCACGATTCCTTCGGGTTGCTTCGGAGCTGGGGTGTGCTGCGCCTGCACTTGTTGTGGTGCAGGAGCAGGTGTTGGTGTCGGAACTGCAGGAGGTGCACTTGCCTGTGGTTCCGCATTCACCTGCTTGGGCAGTTCCGGCACAGCCTGTGGTGCTGGAGCAGGCTCGATAGGAGCGACTGCCGCAGAGTGTTTGCTCTGTGACGGTTGTCTTTTCGCGACTGGCTTGTGCACCGGTTGTGCTGTCACCGGAGTCTCGTCTTTTTCGATGCAGTCCTTGATCGCAAGGACCTGGCCGGGGTAGATGCGGTTTGGGTTCTTCACCTTCTCCGCATTGTCATGCCAGATCTTTCGATACTGGAATGCGTTTCTGGGGCCCCACTGGGCAATTGCGATTCCCGTCAAGGTATCGCCTTTGACCACAGTGTACTGCCGCTCACCGCAACCGATGATGGTTTGCGGAGCGGGAGTAGGGGGAGGAGGAACGACAACGGCCGGAGCCGGTGCCTGTACCACCTCAACTGCTTCTGGAGCATGGGGGAGGGTTCTCTTGTAGTTATAGAACCCAACTCCACTCCCGGTTGCAGTCATCACGATTCCCGTGATTACTGCAGCCATCCTCTGTACACGCGTCATCGTCCTCCGCTCCTTCCCGAAAGTTTCGGCAAAGGGCCTTGGGTATTCTGACCTACTTTAATATGCGATCACCCCCGGTGAAGGGCGATGACCCACGTTATATGTAAGCGCAAAATACTTACAACCCAGTGCACTTTCGAGAATCGTTCTTCTGATATTATGCGATCACCCCCGGTGAAGGGCGATGACCCACTTTACAGAATACTTGATGCGCGAAAGACTGTCCGCTTTCTTCTCCTTTTTTAGAAGAGTTGTTGTTATCGTTGTGTTGTCGAGTCTGAGAGAGTCTGTTCAACTCTCTTGAAACGGTGTTCCCACTTGATGGGTTGGCACCTTTGCCCTTCAATTTTCTCGATCACAGGTTCGCGATCGGCAAAGAGTAGGGCTTCGCAGTTGACGGTTGTCCCGTTCTGCAGACGTAGGCGGAAGGCGACTGGATTGAGGGGTTTTCCCGTCATCTGCTCAGTGACTTCCGCATACTTCTTGAGTTGGAGGGGTGTTGGATTGATCGGAAGCTCATTGAGCTCCTGTCGGGGTGCACTACTGTACACTCGAACAGCTACGGCTTTCTCTGGTCGGCGTAGGCCGATCCAGATCAAGATGACTCCCACGATAATCGTGAGGGCACCTGCGCCGTAGATTAATCTCCTGTTTTTCACCGCCTCGTCTTTTTGCGCTTGCGCTGCCTGCAATGCGGCAGCCTTGCTTTCATCAAGCTTATTCTGGGTGAGTTTTTGCTGACGAATTTCTGCCTCGTGCAGCTCTTCGGCTTTCTTCTCGAAAGCTTCTCGATCCTGCTTGCTCTGGCGGGACTGTGAGTTCAACTCCTTCTGCATCCTGAGAAGCTCTGCCCGGAGGCGAGTTGTCTGGACCTGAAGAGCTTTAACCTCTTCAGAGGACGCTGGAGTCGCCTTGTCTTGGGCATGTGTGCCCGTGACCAGGCCAAAAGCGAGCCAAAAAACGAAAAAACCGATACGCATGTCGTATCTCCTAATCCATATGACGGGGAATTACCCGTGTTTGTCAAAGGGCGCCAATTCGGTGAACTCCAAAAAGGCCCCGTCTTTTCCCCGGTTAAGGGCGAAAAGGTATTCTTGTATTACCATGAAAATCATGATTTGTCTATGAATTTTCCTACATTGACTTTTCATGTAAAAACTGTTTAATTAGACACAGAAAAAGTGCTTTAGGGCTACATCTTTGAGGTAAGATATGGAGTTGAATGATGGGAAATGGGTTGTTGTTCATCCTGCTCTCCGTGATCTCGTATTTTTCATTGACACTGATCCTGTGGGTCTATCGCAGGTTCAAGACTGAGAAACGCGAGAGCCTGTGGGTTCTGAAGCGGGTTCACTTCGCCGTCGCCATTCCGGCTCACAATGAAGAGAGGAAGATAGGCGCGACTGTGCGGAGCATCCTCCAGGCCGGGATTCCTCCTGAAGACATCTACATTCTCTGCAACGGCTGCACGGACAATACGGTAGCCGAAGTCGAGAAATGCGGTGTTAAGCCTGTGATATCACCCGTGCGTGGCAAAGAGGAGACGCTTGGGTGGGCAAGTCATGCAGTGCGTATGTTCGATGCATACACTCACATCTGCTTCTTTGACGCAGACACGACGATCGACAAAGGGTACTTTGACGTGGTGCGTGAGCGGCTTGTCAGGGAACCAACAATCGAGATCGTGTGTGGGCGGCCGAAAAGTGAGCCCTACAATTGGCTCACAGCTCACAGGGCTGTGCAGTACTGGTCTTTCCATCGTCTACACAAATCGGCACAGTCACGGATTAATGCGATTCTGGTTGTGCCAGGCTGTGCAGGGACGTACTCTAAACGAGCTCTATACGCAATCGAATGGAGTGCGGACACGCGTATCGGAGACATGGACGCGACCATCCAAGCCTCGAAGAAGGGTATGCGTATCGTCTTCGAGCCTGATGCTGTCGTCTATACGCAGGATCCGGCGACAGTGCGTGACTACACGAATCAGCTGTATTGGAGGTGGAATCGCGGTCTGTGGATGAACATGCGCAAGCACGGCATCCTCTGGTCGGGTCCGTTCTCCATGATGCACTGGAGTTGCAGGCTCATGTTCTTTGATCAGTTCCTGCCACTCGTGTACTTAACGTCGCTGTACTACTTCGGGCTCAAGTACTCGTGGATGTCACTAGGCATCTACATCGGTCTCGTCGTGATCGAGACAATCTGGTGTGCTGTTGAGGAGCGTCGGCTGGACATCGTGAGATACGTGCCGATCTATCCTATAATGCGCATCTATGACCTGCTCCTCTTTGTTTTCTCTTCGTGGAACATTTTCGTGCGGAGGGAGAAAAGTGGGGTATGGACCTCGCCAACACGTTACGAGGCCAAGGAGGTCACGTAGCACCTGTTCTGTTTGTCAAAAAAAGGGCGCCTTCGGGCGCCCTTCTTTTATTTCATTCGAACAGCGAGATATATATCCTCCAGAGCTTTGACCGCGTCGCCCGCAGCGATATTGTTTTGGTGGTAGAGTCCGTCAGTGCAATCACCTGCAGCCCAGATGCCAGGCACATGGGTTCTCTGGTTACGAGGATCGACTGGTATTTGTCCGAGTGCGTTAAGGTCAAGAATATTCTTTGCAAAATATGTGGTAGGTATGAGCCCAATCTCAACAAACACAGCCGGAGTTTTTATTTCACGGGTTTCTTTGGTGAGAGCATCCTCCCATATGATGCTTGTGACGAATCCATCACCCTTTATTTCTTTCGGAATTGCGTTTGTAGTGATAATGAGATTGGGATTTACTCGCAGCTTCTCGACAGTTATCTCATCCGCCTTGAATC
The DNA here is from genome assembly GCA_964468795.1 of uncultured Candidatus Saccharibacteria bacterium. GTDB lineage: Bacteria > Patescibacteriota > Minisyncoccia > Phycocordibacterales > DATDWN01 > C7867-006. The sequence continues at coordinate 24,046 of CAYXWL010000006.1, read as the reverse complement.
GTTCGCTTCGGTTGAGCAGAGTGACTTTAGGACAGTAAGCAAGAAGCTGTGCGGCAGTTTCGAATGCAGCGTTGCCTCCTCCAACAACCACCACTTCCTGGCCGGCAAAAAGAGGCCCGTCACATGAAGCACAGTAAATGATGCCCTTATTATCGAACTCTGCTGCACCAGGTATATCGAGTTTTCTTCGGGTGCTTCCTGTGGTAATGAGAACAGTATTTCCTGTGTACTCACCAGCATCGCTTGTTACTTTGAAGCCCTCTCCGTCTTTTTCGATATTCGAGACCGCTTCACCTTCTTTCACGGTAAGGACATCGCCGGCATAGGCGAGGAGATGCGCCTTGAGATTGTGCGCAAGCTCAGTGCCGGGTATCTTGATCGTGCCGATCCAATTCTCTATACCATCAGAGACAACAGACTGTCCGCCAAATTCAGTAGCGATAAGTAGCGTCTTCAACTTTTTTCGTGCAGCATATACTCCAGCTGAAACTCCGGCAGGCCCGCCACCGATGATGATAAGATCGTATGTCATAGTCTCGACATTATACAGAATAAGGGAGCACAACAAAAGCCTCTTTGGGAGGCTTTTGTTTTTTTCTTATTTAAGTTTACTACGCCTTAGGAATGCTGGAACTGCGCCCCACTCATCGTCATCGTCATCGTTCGGAAGTTCCTTTTTTGGTTCCGGCTCGTTTGGAATAGAGTTGTAGATCTTTCCTTTTTCCTCTACAGGCTCTTTTTCAACTTGTCGCATTGGCTGAGCCTCTGGCTTAGGCTGAGCTGTTTGGAAAAGTGTCTTTCGGTTAAAGTTTTCAGGGAAGTTTGATGCGATAACAGTAATTTTCACTTCGCCCTTCTTTAGCTTTTCGTCTTTTACTGTTCCGAAAATAATTTTTGCCTGAGGGTCAACTGATTCTGTGATTATTTTTGCAGCATCCTGGATTTCGAACATTCCAAGGTCGTCTCCTCCTGCTATAGAGAATAGAACTCCCTTTGCTCCGTTTATTGAAACCTCTAGAAGAGGGGAGTTGATAGCCATTTTTGCAGCTTCTTCTGCTCGCTTTTCTCCTGAAGCCACGCCGATTCCCATGAGGGCTGATCCAGCGTCTGCCATGACAGCCTTGATGTCGGCAAAGTCAATGTTGATGATACCTGGTGTTGTAATAAGGTCAGAGATTCCTTCTACGGCAGATTTCAAAACATCATCACACATTGCAAATGCGTTCTTTGCTGTAGTTTCCTTGCTGATAGTTGAAAGCAGTCTGTCGTTTGGAATAACTATAATAGCGTCCACTGCTTGTCGCAATTCTTCTAGACCTGCTTCGGCAAGCTTCATTCTCTGCTGTCCTTCAAAGAAGAAAGGCTTTGTAACTACTCCGACTGTCAGAGCTCCCATCTCTTTTGCGATTCTTGCTACTACTGGTGCAGCTCCTGTTCCTGTTCCTCCGCCAAGTCCGCATGTGATAAAGGCCATGTCTGCGCCTTTGATTGCTTCCTGAATTTCTTCTTTTGTTTCTTCAACTGCTCGCTTTCCAAGTTCCGGATTCATTCCGGCTCCTAGTCCTCGAGTTAGGTTCTTTCCGATGTGAATTTTTCTTTTTGTAAGCGAATGGTGCAAGTCCTGAGAGTCTGTATTGACTGCAATAAAGTCCACACCTCTAACTTTAGAGTTAATCATGTGGTTTAGAGCATTTTTTCCAGATCCGCCAACTCCGAGTACCTTTATTCGCGCAAATGCTTCTACGTCTGGTTTGATTTGAGGCATGTATATTGTGTAATTAAAAAACTAAAACTGTCTGACTGACACCAGTACTATATCAGAAAAGAAAGTAAATAAAAACTATTGACCGAGCACCAGTTTTGTGCTAGGGAAATACTCGAAAAAACCTTATTTTACAACGATTTTTTAACTATTTTTTTTCAAAAGCTATAAACTCCTGCTCGGCAGGCTCAAGGCGATAGAAGACCGTATTTTTATGGCAGAAATTGCTTTAGCCAGCCAAAAATCTTTTCGGTTGATTTATTTAAAGTGTTCTTTAGTCCAAGGTTTACTTTCTCTTCCTTTGAGAAGCCAAGCATGCACAAGCCGAATGCTACTGCCCATGTTGAGTCTTTTATGGAAGTTTTTGGATCGCCCAAAGTCAGGTGCGCTATTCGAGACGGCAGTTTCAAAGAAACTTTTGCAAAGTCTTCGATGGTTCCTATTCCTCCGCCTCCACCACTAATAAAAATGCCGGCAGGCAAAAGTCCGTTTCGTCCGATTTTCTTCAGATGGTTATCAATGAGCTCGAACATGTCAGCCAGTCGAGCAGAAATTATTTCCTCTATTTTCTTTTTTGAATATTGATTTGATCCAACACCACCGAGTTTGATGTTCTCTGCTTCTTCAAGAGGAATTTTTAGTCCCAAAGCAATGTCGTTTGTTATGTCGGTTGAGCCGATAGGGAAAACTTCTAGGGAAATCGGAATGTTGTTTTCAAAAACTACTATGGAAATAGTCTCGGCTCCGATGTTGGCCAGAACGCAACCTGCCATCTTCTGCTGTTTAGTCAGGGCTACGAAAGAGGCAGCGATAGGAGAGGCGATAACGTCAATAACTTGGATGCCAGCTCTTTCCACTGCCTCCAGAAGATCATTTAAATGGGGCTCGAGGCATGTTATAAAAAGCATCTTTACCTCTAGCTTTGTGCCTTTCATATCGAGCGGAGTTTTTGCCATGACCGGCTTGCCGTCTATCTTGTATGAAAGAGGAATTGAGTGAAGGATTCTCCTGTTTTGGATGAGAGATGTTGGAACGGATTCTTCGCAAATCTGCGTGAGCTTGTCTATGTCGAGCTCTGTAATCTGGAGATCAGCACGGCTTATTATGGTGCTTGCGGTTGAGGTTACGCCTGACAGTCCGATACCACCTACAGCAAGGTAGGCTTTTGTTATCTTTACGCCTGAAGTTTTTTCAGCTTGCCTAACTGCCGTGCTGATGCTTTGGATTACGTCTGCGCCGTTTATAATGTAGCCGTGCCGAAGGCCTTTTGATTCGGTCGTGCCGGTGCCTAAAATTTTAGGAGTATTTTTGCCGTTTTCTTTCACTAACTCAGCCACTACCACTTTTATCTGGTATGTTCCGATGTCTATTCCTACTGTGATGTTGCGCATCATTAAGAGTTAGAAAGTTAAAAAGTTTGGAAGTGCGAAAGAAAATGCACCATACTTTCTAACTAGGTACTTTCTAACTTTCACACTCGAAATTGCTTGCGCAATTTCGCTTCTGCTTTGTCCATTATAGCCCCATGTTCCATTCCTTTCAAATGCATTAAACCGTGGATAAACAAGAAAGCAATGAAATTTTCGTATGTTCTGCCAAAATTTTTAGCTTCTTTTTTTGCAACATCGGGAGTTATGAAAATTTCTCCGTTTTTTTTATCAAGCTCAAATGAAAGTATGTTTGTAGGATAATCCTTGTCGCGATATGACCGGTTCAATTTTCTAGAAGTAGCTTTTGTGATGAAAACTAGAGATAGGGAATAGCTTTTGCCCAGAGCAGAATCTTTGATTTTTTCAAAAGGCACGCTAGGGAGCGTGCTTTTTGTTTCGTTAGTGATGCTGAAAGTTTCTTTCTGCATTCTTACTTACGAATTATTTCTTGCCTCGAGGCTGGAATTCGTTCATCTTGCCCATCTTTATCATATCAGCAATTTCCTCTCGTCTCTTTAGAACTTTCAAAGTCTTCTTCTTCTTTACATATTCAGAAGCCTTTCGAGAAGCGTATCTGATGCTTCTAACTCTCGGCAAAACGCCAGATCCCTGGACCTTTTTTGTGAATCTCCTGATGAGATTTACGTTATTTTCATTACCTGTTCTTACTACTTCAGCATTTATCATAGTGGGTCTAATATATCACAGCGTAACCCTTAATTCAAGCCCTATTTCTTGTCTATCTTTTTTAGGAAATCTGCCAAGTTGTTTATGGGGACTGTTTCCTGTTCTCGAGTCAAAATGTTCCTTACCACCATGCTGTTCTCGATAGCTTCCTTTTGACCCATGATTAGCACATGAGTAGCTTTCATGTACTCTGCACCGTTGAGCTGTCCTGTTATCTTGTCTTTGGTTATAGAATGCTGGACAGGGATTTTGTGCTTTCGAAGCATTTCAACTACGTTAAGTGCCTTTAGTTTGGCAGTTGTTCCTAGCTGAACCAAGTAGAATCTTGGCTTCTTTATGTTCTTGACCGGAATTTTCTTTGAAAGCTCTGGATGCTTTTTGACCATTATGGTAACTCCGACAGATGGCACTTCTTTTTTCTGTCCTATTTTTTTTGCTAGGTGATTGTAGCGATATCCGTAGGCTAGCAGTTCTCCGTCCTCATCTTTTTTGTCTGATACATGCCTGATTTCAAAAACAGTATAAGAAGCATACAGCTTGTTTGATAGGGCAGTAGGTTTTATCTTGTACGGAACATCGAAAGCTTCGATGCTTTCTAAAACTTCCTTAAAATGTGCTCGGCCGATGTCTGAAAGAGAACCGACAGGCTGAGGAGCGTTATCCAAAAACTCCTTTATGTCTATTGTTTTGAGTACGAGGTAAGGATTCTTTTTGAAATCCTGCTTTATTTTGGCCGGCAAAGTGTGGCCGTACTTTCGGTAGTGAGTATTGAGATCTCGCTCAAATCTGGAAACCGACTCTTTGTCTCCGATGCTGTTTATATCAAGCACGATGTCCTTGTATCCAAGCTCTTCGAGTATTGCCAGAGTGCATTTTATTATCAGAGCCTCGCTGGTAGATCTAATGCTTCCCATTATTTCCAAACCATACATCTCTTTTGAACCCTTTTTCTTTGTCGGATGACCTGGAAGAGGCTTTTTGTAATGTATGGCAAGAGGCTGTGACTCCAAATCGAGTCTGTTGTCGTTGTACCATCTGGTCAGGGCGATTTTTTCTATCGAATCCTCGTAGTGGTCGTATTCTTTGAACTGCTTAGACTTGGAAATGTCATCGCTTGTGATATGAGGAGGCTTAACTATATTGAAACCATAATGCACAGCGATCTCTCCGATCTTGTCTGTCATTGTCTCTGCATGAGACTTTTCATTTTCTTTCTTGTTCATATTATTTTTTATCCTCACCAGGAAGTATGCCCATTTTTGTTAAAGGGTAAAGCCTTAAAACAGGAGTTCCCAGCATATACTTTCTTTCAAGCGGACCCCATGCTCTAGAGTCGAAGCTCTCGGCTCTATTGTCTCCCATTACAAAATATTCGTCAGCACCCAAAGTTTTAGTTATTGAATCCTCTGATGTGTGGACTATGTAAGACTGGTCAATGGTAAAGCCTTCAGGATTGTCCTTGTTTATGATTTTTACCGTATTATCCTTTATGACAACAGTTTCTCCAGGCAAGCCGATGATCCTTTTAATAAAGCTTCTTTTTGGATCGTTCGGATACTTGAAAACTACTACGGTGTTTCTCTTTGGTTCGCCGATGCGATAAGAAAGCTTGTCTACTATAAGGTAGTCTCCGGTTGAAAAAGTAGGGTCCATTGATCGGCCGTCAACGAGGTAAGGCTCTGCGATAAAGATTCTAAAAGGCAGAACAATGCCGATAGCTATTGCTGCAAAGATCGCTATTTCCTTGATTGCTGATTTGAAAGTGGTCTTGGAGGGGAGGGAAGGATCGTTTGGGCTTTTAATTTCCTCAATTTTTATATGACTTTCCTCTTGATTCATGAAGCATAGTATACAGCCAATAACCATTTGACACAATGGAAAAAAGTGTGTTGTAAATATTACATCACAAATGTTGGTTCAATTCAATATTTAATGTAATATAGGGGATTATGGCGCATATATTTGTAGGGTTAGGAAACCCAGGACAGGAATACGAAGCAACACGGCATAACGCGGGCAGAATTTTGGTAGAAAATTTTGGAAAAGCACACGACGCAGAGTGGAAGGAGGACAAAAAGCTCAGTGCAAAGGTTGCGAAAATAAAAGTCGGTAAATCTCAAGTTGTTTTAATTCTGCCAGAAACTTTTATGAACAATTCTGGCAAAGCCGTAAAGCCACTCATAACCAGCATAAAGTCTGCAGAGAAACTTATGGTTGTATATGACGACCTCGATCTGCCTTTTGAGAGCGCAAAGATTTCTTTCAACAAATCATCTGGCGGACACAAAGGTGTCGAGTCCATTATTAAGGCGGTAAAGACTGAAAAATTTGCCAGAATGAGGATTGGAATTTCTCCGACTACTCCCTCAGGCAAGTTGCGAAAGCCACAAGGAGAGGATGCGGTAACAAAAGTCATCTTAGGCAAGTTTAGGCCAGAAGAAATGGCGTATCTTAAAAAATTTTCAAAAAAAGCAAACGAAGCTTTTGAAACTTTTGTAGAGGGTGGAGTAGAGAAGGCGATGACTGCTTTCAACTAGCTTGAAAAAAAATGTTTTTGTGTTAATTTATTGAATGGAGGCTCAAATGTGCGAGATGCCCAGCGAGATCAAGGTGAACACTGTCACGATCAAGTTCTGGCCGCGTGGGGAATCTTCGGTCACTCCGGTGAGAACACGGGAATGCGCTACGCTCAATGACGCTGTGTCTTACTGGGAACGCAGTCACTACTCGACCAACTTCATCGGCAAGGTCTACGACACTGCCAAAGGCACGCACCTTCGCGATCTCAACTGAACCACTTCAAGGGCGACTCCATCGGAGTCGCCTTTCCTTTTACACAAAACAATATTTGTGGTATTATTTGATCGGAGGCACGCATGTGTGTAAATGTTTGTGGGACACCGGCCAGAAAGTACGTCTTTCACTACTTTCTGCCCAAGAAGCCTTTTGGCACAGGCTTTACTTGCCACAAGGAAGAGATTTTCAGCTTCGACGAAGCCATGCATAAGGTAGTCGAAGTTTCAGAAGTTGGTCTCTCTTGGGGTACATTGCTTGACCCCGATGGAGACATTGTTGTTGCTTTCGGCAAGCCGGAACACTGATGTTTCGACAACTACCAAAAAAGGCGACCCGACGGTCGCCTTTTCTGCTATTTTTCTATATAACTCAAAGTCATTTTCTGTTCCTTTGCATCAAACATAGAAATCTTAAACTTGTATGTCTTTCCAAGTTCTAGTTTGTCATGCAGTGCCTGATCTGAACCGAACTCTGAAATGTGAACAAGTCCTGCGATTCCTTCCTCGATAGAAGCAAGAGCTCCGTGCTTGTTGAATTTGATAACAACTCCTTCAACAACGTCGTCTTTCTTGTATTTATTCTCAGCATCTTTCCAAGGGTTTTCCTTTAGGGCCTTGATAGATAGAGAAATCTTTCCGTCTTTGATCTCAATTATTTTTACCTTTACCTTCTCTCCGATGTGGAATAGAAGCTTTGGATTTTCAACTAGTGCCCAATCAATTTCAGAAATATGAACTAGTCCTTCCAAACCTTCCTCAAGCTTTACGAATACTCCGAAGTCTACCATTCCAGTAACTTCGCCTGTAACTTCGTCTCCTAGAGCGTACTTGCCGATAATATAGTCTTTGTTTTTCTGCTCAGGATTCTTCTCTGAGAAAATAAGCTTGCCTTCCTTTGGAGATGCGCCGATTATTGCAACAGATATTTTCTGTCCAACAAGCTTCTTTAGCTCTTCCAAGATCCTGTCCTTGTCTCCATCTGCTACTCGCGGATAGTGCTCAGTTTTTAGCTGGCTTGCAGGCAAGAATCCTGTGATGCCCTGCCAAGAAAGGATAAGCCCTCCCTTGTTTGCTTCCTGAACCGGAAGCTCGAATATCTTCTTGTCTCGGATAGCGTCTTCTGCCTCAGACCAGATAAGGGCCTGTCTTGCTTCCTTTAGAGATATTTCAATGTAACCGTCTTTGTTGTTTACGCTGATAACCTTGCCAGCAACACTGTCGCCAACGTTGATCTTCTTTATAATATCTCTTGCATTTATGAACTCTCGTCCGTAGATGATACCTGTTCCAAATGGAGGTATGTCAATATAGACCTTTGATTTCTCAATGCCTATAACTTTTCCTTCTACTACATCGTCTACTCCAGGAGGGTTGGTTGTCGCAGATAGGATCTTTGACATTATTCCGTCCTTTTTTGATACAGCTTCTTCTTCAAGAACTATATCCTTTACTTCTTCTACTGTTTTGCTCATTTAGTATATGTGCTCAAAGCGATTTGCCCCGAACAGAAAGCTTCGGGAGGGGGCAGGGTTAACGCTTATTGCGGCTAATAATATACAAGGGCTAAGTATACATTAAAAGGTCTATTTTGCAACGCGTTTTTAATGAGACAAATTATCTATTGACAGTTATATATTATTTGTGGTATAATACATGAGGAGGTCAGTTATGACAAACTATGGTAGGGCAATCAAGCTGGGGTTAGCCTCAGCAATGCCCGCATTACTGGTGATCTATCTTCTCTTGTGATCACCACCAGGCTCGGCAGGAAAGCGCTCGACGCGCAATTCTGTCGGGCCTTTTCTGTTCACGAAATTTATATAAATAGAGTGTAGACTTTTAGTCGGGAGGATCCATGAAGTTCCTTTTGTATGTGCTTATGGTGGTGACGCACTATCCGCTTACAGGACTGGTTTCAGTGCCTTTGGTGAGGGAGGATCATAAGAATCCTGTGTTGTGGTTCCTCTTTGTCTATACAATTGTGATATGGATGTGGGGAGCTAGGGGTATTGTGCGGTGCGTGAAGACAAAATCCTATTGGTAACCGAGACTCGGCTTAGGCCGAGTCTTCTTTTGTGCCTGAAGATTTTTTGTTATACTGTCTGCACTATGATAATCACACACCACGGAGCGGATTTCTTTAAGGTTTCATTCGGAGACACGACTATTGCAGTCAATCCTATTTCAAAAGATTCAAAAATAAAGTCTACAAAATTCGGAAGCGATATTACTTTGATTTCAGTGGTAAATAGTTCTGAACACAACGGATCAGAGCAGACTTCTCGAGGCGAAAAAGAATCTTTTGTAATAAAAGGTCCAGGAGAGTACGAAGTCCAAGGAGTTTTCATAAAAGGCTTCTTGTCTAAAACTGAATACGATGGAAGCGAGAAGATAAATACTATATATACTGTATCGCTCGAGGGCATGAGCCTTGGCTTCTTGGGAGCACTTTCAGAAAAGGAACTTTCTGCCGAAGCTAAAGAGGCTCTGGATGGAATTGATATTCTTTGTGTGCCGGTGGGAGGAGACGGAGTGCTCGATCCTGCTACAGCTCACAAAGTGGCTGTTTCGTTTGAGCCGAAAATAATCATTCCAAGTCATTTTGAGGGTGTTGGTGACAAGACGGCTCTCAAAACATTTTTGAAAGAATCAGGGGAAGAGTCAGTAAAACCAATAGACAAACTGACAATAAAAAAGAAAGACATGGAGGGCAAGGAGGGGGAAGTTGTGGTACTGGAAGCTATTTAATTAAAATCTTTTTCTGAGCATTCGCAGATTTTTGTTAAAAATAAAAATAATTTTATTTGCTTACCGCAGACTCCTTCCTCCGTCAGTCTGCCTAAGGGCCACGTGCTCTCGGCTAAAAAAATTTATTTATTAATTTATTATAATTAAAAAAATGCTCGACCTAATTGAAAGATTGAGAGAGAAACCAGAGAAGACAAAGAAGAAAATCGCCTTTCTCACTTCTTTTCTTTTTGCAGGTCTTATATTCGTGGTTTGGCTTACAGTTATTTATCCCGATGTTCTGGACAGAGAGAAGAAAATCAGGAAGCCAAACACTACAGAGGTTACTCCTACTTCCGCAATAAAGGAGAATATTTCTAGCGGTTTTACAGAAATGGGAGGCCAATTTACTAAACTAAAAGGCATGATGCAAGAGCTTCTTGGTTCAGCTGAATACAAGAGTTCTTCTTCTACTACTGCTATTTCAAATGGAGCTTCTGCCGAGGCACCACAGCCCGAAGGCGACCTGCCGTATCCAAGCAGAGACGCACAAACGCAGTAGAATTATTAGTCAAAAGATGATATAATAGACCGACTTAAATATGGCAAAAAAACCTGTACAGAACGAAGAGAATGATCGAGAGATTCCAGCGCACGTGAACGTCATTTCTCAGGAGATAACTGCAGAAATGAAGAAATCTTTCATTGACTATGCCATGTCTGTTATTACAGACAGAGCACTTCCTGATGTTCGAGACGGACTAAAGCCGGTGCACAGGCGAGTGCTGTACGCCATGAACGAGCTTGGGCTTACGGCCGGAGCAAAATCCCGAAAGTCTGCAGCCGTTGTTGGAGAAGTGCTCGGTAATTATCATCCGCACGGAGACGTCGCAGTTTACGACTCCATGGTAAAAATGGCTCAGGATTTCTCTATGAGGTATCCTCTTGTACTAGGCCAAGGTAACTTCGGTTCAATAGACGGAGACAACGCAGCGGCTATGCGATATACCGAAGCAAAGATGACAAAGCTTGCTTCAGAATTGCTTCGAGACATTGAAAAAGAAACAGTAGATTTTATTCCAAACTACGACGGCACACGAAAAGAGCCAAAAGTTCTTCCTACTACTGTTCCAACACTTTTGCTAAACGGAACTCTCGGCATTGCAGTCGGTATGGCAACAAACATTCCTCCGCACAACTTGGGCGAAGTGATGGATGCGGTAGATTATTTGGTAGACAACAAGGATGCGACTACAGAGGATCTTTTGCAGTTTGTAAAAGGTCCGGATTTTCCAATTGGAGGCTTAGCGTTCAATCAGAAAGATATTGCTCATGCATACGCTAGCGGAAAGGGTTCTGTTGTGACGCGAGGAAATGCGGAGATAGTAGAGACAAAATCCGGCCAGTTCCAGATAGTTATCACCTCTATTCCATACAGAGTAAACAAAGCAAACCTAATTTTGCGAATTGTTGATCTTATTAGAGAAAAGAAACTTGAAGGAATAAAAGATATTCGAGACGAATCAGCAGAAGATATCAGGATAGTTATAGAGCTCAAGGGCACGGCCCATCCTCAGACAGTTTTGAATTATTTGTACAAGCACACACAGCTAGAGGAACCTTTCCACTATAACATGGTGGCGCTGGTAAATGGTGTGCCAGAGACACTTTCTCTAAAAGGTGTTCTTCAGGAATTTATTTCTCATAGAATCGAAGTAATTCGAAGAAGGACAGAGTATGATCTGAAGAAAGCTCTAGAACGTGAGCACATTTTGCTTGGACTAAAGAAAGCTCTTGATCATATTGATGCCATTATAAAACTTATCCGAAGTTCAAAAGATACTCCAGAGGCACACAAGAGACTCATGGCTGAGTTCAAGTTCTCTGCAATACAGGCTACAGCCATTTTGGAAATGAAACTTTCTCGACTGGCTGGACTTGAGAGAAAGAAAATAGAGGATGAACTAAAAGCTGTTCAGGCTTTCATAGAAGAGTGCAAGGCTATTTTGGCCAGCCCAAAGAAAGTGCTTTCAATAATAAAGCAGGAGTCAAAGGAAATTAGGGAAAAATACGGTGACGAGAGGCGAACAAAGATAATCAAGGGCGGGGCAGCAGTGCTATCTGTTGAAGATTTAATTCCTGATGAGGAAAATGCTCTTGTGCTAACTGCGGGCGGATATATAAAGCGAACAAATCCGGATGAATTCCGAAAGCAAAAGCGAGGCGGTGTTGGTGTTGTTGATCTTGATACAAAAGAAGAAGACTTTGTAACAAATCTTTTGATTGCTTCAACACACTCTGATCTTCTGTTCTTCACAAACAAAGGAAAAGCCTATCAGACAAAAATGTATGATATTCCAGAAGGTAGACGGGCGACAAAAGGAAAATCTATACAGAACTTTTTGCCTTTGTCAGAGGGTGAAAAAGTAACTTCCATCCTGCCTATGCCAAAGGAGGTAAAGAAATCCGAAAGCTCTCTTATGATGGTAACAAAAAATGGCGTTGCAAAAAAAGTTGCAACAGCGTCATTTCATGATGTTAGAATTTCGGGAATTATTGCTATCAAGTTAGACGATGGAGACGCTTTGGTTTCTGCATCATTCTCTCACTCAAAAGACACGACAATAGTTGTTACTGCAAAGGGTCAGTCAATTCATTTCAAAGAATCTGATATTCGAGAAATGGGAAGAACAGCAATGGGCGTACGGGCAGTAAAGCTCGGAAAGGGCGATGCAGTGATTGCAGCTGAAGTAGTTCCGAATTCTATGAACAACGGAAATCTCATGGTTATTTCTGCAAACGGATACGGCAAGTGCACAGATATAGATGAATACAAAATCCAAAATCGAGGAGGATCTGGAATAAAAACAGCAAATGTCACTCCAAAGACAGGTCCGCTCATTTCTGCAAAGATTTTTGCTGAAGGCGAGGGAGAGATCGTGGCTATTTCAAAGAAGTCTCAGGTCATTCGAGTTGATAGTAAGGAAATCCCAGTGCTTGGACGACAGACTCAGGGAGTTAGGATTATGAAACTGCGAGAAGGGGATTCCATTGCTTCCTTGATTTGTCTATAAAATTTCTTTTTCGTGATATTTTCTCCAGACCGCTCGTTCCACCAGCGCTTCACTCGCTTAGTCCTCGACCTTGATTCGTCAAGGCAAGGTACCTTGACCAAACCAGCTCAAGGTCTGCGGGGTCTTTCGAAAAACATCACTCAACGAAATTTTATTTCCAAATCTGAAAGTCTAAAAATATTGAAGGATAATACGAGGCTTTTCGTTTGACAAATATTTTATATATTGTAGTATCTACTTGGAGTTTTTAGAGGAATCTGTGTTCAATACTTAAATCGAGGAGATTTAAATGCATAAGCTTTGGGCTCAGCGCGCAGACGAGATGCTTCGGATCATTGTTCGAGGAGAGGCCGACAAGCGTATTTCTGAAAAGCATTTCAGGGGTACTTCTGTGGCTAAGGCTGGCAACTTCTTTCGCTGGCCAAGCCTCGCTAAAATGCTTGCTGACAGCCATTTTCGTAGGCAGATGACTGAGGAGTTCTGGGAGTCTTACGATGATGGCGCTTACGGTACCAACAGCTTCGAGATGAGTTACGGAAGCTTGGTTGGGTGGGAAAGCACTGACGCACTCTCAAATTATTCGGAGAGCGCGCTCGAGAAGTTCAATCCGAACAAGAGGAGTTCGGCCCTTCGCGTCAGGACTGAGAGGGTGGATCTTCTTGCTCCTCTGACTGATCTTGTCACCGTTGTCTACGAGCTTCGGGATGAGAACATGGGGCCCGTGGCGGTCATCCATTCCTTGTACCCGGGAAATGACGTCGGTCCTCTGAACAATGATGTCACCATTCGGGAAAAGCGCGTCTTTTTCGATTGGGATCATCCCGGAGTCCTTTCGCTTACTTAGCTTTTATCGCCCCGCACTGAAAAGCAACACGCTTAACAGTGTGGGGCTTTTCGTTTGTAAAAAAACAGGGTTCTGGTAGGCTTTACCACAGAAACGTTTCGCATGGAGGAGCCATGAGGATATTCTTGATTTTTCTGCTCACGATCACTCTAGCGAGTTCCTCGGGGTTGTCAGGTCAGCCTGCCTACACGCCCGATCTAAACCAGAAGCTTGCTCTTTTTACAGGTTCGGAGATTGGTGATTGTGGCGTTGCTATTCCGACCACTTCTCCAGTCATTCTGATGAAAGCCTACAACTGCTTGGTACGTGCCAAGATCGGAAAGCAAACTTTCAAGTTTGCTATTCTGACTAAGAACTTTGAAGTTGTGTACTACTCCGGAGTAGTAACTGACAAAAGTGGAGTAGCTCATCTTTTCAGGTATATTGATGGAGATCGTAGACTGAGAAATGACAGCTCGTTCGAACTGGAGAGTTGTGACAGCGCATGCCTCAGAAACTTCTTTGATGCGGCAATCGAGATGAGCAACCATCTCTCTGCTCGTTCTCGATAATTTTTCCAAGACCCCGTGCAAACGGGGTCTTGTCTTTGTTAATAACAACGTGGCATGCTATTTTTTTCCGTACTATAATAATTGTATGTTCTCTGATCCGGAAAAAATCGTTGATCAATGCGGTATTCAGCCTGGCATGGAAATCGCCGACTTTGGTGCAGGCTCTGGTCATTTTAGTATTTCAGCTTCCAAGCATCTAATGTCAACCGGCAGGGTGTACGCAATAGACATACAAAAAGATCTTTTGACCAAGCTAAAAAATTCCGCTGCCAAAAATGGAGCTTATAATATCGAAGTTATCTGGGGAGATATAGACAAAGAAAATGGCACTAAACTGAGGTCGTCCTCGATTGATCTCATTTTTTTTAACAACATACTTTTCCAGCTTGAAAGCAAGGACGCTTGCATAAAGGAGATAAAGAGAATTTTGAAGCCAGCCGGCAGGGTGTGCGTAGTTGACTGGGAAGATTCTTTTGGTGGCATTGGACCACAGCCACAGTTTGTTATTACAAAAGAATCTGCAGTTTCAATGTTTGAAAAGGCTGGATTTCACAAGGAAAGAGAGTTGTCAGCCGGAAGCCATCATTACGGATTAATATTTAAAAAGTTATGAGTCCATTCAAAATTGCGGTTACGACATTTTTTGGGATAGCCATACTGGCATCACTGATTATTTTTGCTCTAGTCAGAGGGGGAAGTAGCAAGCAAACTTATGACATATTGGTGTGGGGAACAATAAGCAACGAGGCTTATGATGCAGCATTTAGAGCGTCCTCATTATTTTCAAATAAGAGCTACAGGATAAAATACGAGAAAAAGGATCCTTCGACATTTGATACGCAGTTTGTTGAGGCTTTGGCGGAAGGCAACGGTCCCGATATCGTAATATTGCGAGAGGATTACATATACAAGCAGAGAAACAAGCTTTTTGTAGTGCCTTATAAAAATTATTCTGAAAGGAAATTCAAGGACACTTTCCTTGAAGAAGGTGAGCTTTTCCTTACAAAAGAGGGAGTGATGGCATTTCCATTTATCGTAGATCCGATGGTGATGTATTGGAACAGGGACATATTTTCAAACGCTCTCATACCGCAACCTCCTAAGACATGGGAAGAAGTCACTGCTCTGATTCCTAAAATCACAAAAAAAGATTCTAACGCAAATGTCATATTGAGCACTCTAGCCATGGGAGAGTGGAGGAATATAAACAACGCAAAGGAAATAATATCCATGCTTATGCTTCAGGCTGGGACGCCTATTGTGGAGAGAGATGAAAGAGGTTATTACTCTGCTATTTCAAATTCTTATGGAAAACCGCAAGCACCAGGTTTGGCAGCTGTAAATTTTTATACTCAGTTTTCAAATCCAACATTGCCTAACTACACTTGGAACAGGTCATTGCCTTCATCTCTGAACTCTTTCCTAGCAGGGAACTTGGCACTCTATTTCGGCTTTGCAAGTGAAATATTTTCTATTCAGCAAAAGAACTCAAATTTAAATTTTGACGTAACTTATGTTCCGCAAGCAAAGGATGTGGCTCGAAAGACAGTATTTGCTCATATGTACGCCCTAGCTTTGGTAAAGCAGTCAAAAAGCCTTGCCGGTGCATACACAGTAGCAATGGCATTTACTGAACCAGCTGTCGGAACTGCCATTGAGGGTGCTACAAACCTGCCTCCTGTCAGGAGAGATTTGCTTGCATCAGCACCCTCTGACGCATACAGGAGCGTATTTTATAATTCGGCATTAATGTCTAAATCTTGGCTTGATCCGAATCCAGTAGACACTTCATCAGTTCTAAGAGAAATGATAGAGTCAATAACTGGTGGCAAGAGCAGGACAAGCGAAGCAGTTTCTGTTGCTGACAGGGAAATTAACGACTTACTAAAATAGCATGATGAAAAAAATAAATTTGATATTCATGTCGCTTTCAATTGTATCTTGCATTACCGCGCCATCTGTGACCTTTGCTCTTCAAGCTAATGCGGGTAAGACTGGCATAACATACGAGTGTGTAGATGATAAAGGCAGAGCCGGAGAGTGCGATTTTAACGACCTAGTCAATGCAACTGTAAAGCTCGTAAACTGGGCAATCGAAATTTCAATAGCCTTGTCGGTTATAGTTATAGCTTATGCTGGTTATCTATATATGACATCTGGAGGAAGCTCGTCTCAGCTTTCAAAAGCAAACGGCATGCTGTTTAAAGTGGCTCAAGGAATAGCACTCATGATGGCTGCTTGGCTCATAGTCCACTTGATTGCCGGCGCTCTCATTTCAAACCAGAACGTGCCAGATATAATTAAGAATTAAAATGAAAAAAATAAATAATATTTTTGTATATTTGATTTTACTTGCTGTTTTTATTGCTCCTGCTTTTGTTTTTGCTCAGTCATCTGGAGGTGGTGGAGTTGCGAACACTAATCCCACAGGTAGTGTTAATACAACCGGTTCAACGCAGATTAATGTGCATATTGAGAATCCTTTTGTCTGTAAAGGGGGACAGGCTGATTGTACACTAATGGATTTTGTATATGCCATATTGAACAACATCGTCATGCCTATTGCAGCAGTTTTTGTTGTTTTGTGGATCATATATGCCGGATTCCAGTTTATAACTGCACAAGGCAATGAAAAGAAGATTGGCGATGCAAAACAGAATCTGCTCTGGTCACTTATTGGTGCTGGCATACTTCTTGGATCAGCAGCAATTGCGGAAGTCGTAAAGAATACCATTGACCTGCTTAAGACATAAAAAAATGAAATTCAAAAAAATATTCGCTTTGTTATTATTATTTCCAATACCAACCCTGGCTTTTTCTTTAGGTCAAAGCAACTTTCCTGGAGTTATTTCAGAAGCAATAAAAATGCTGTATGCAATATTTCCAATTCTAGTAACTTTTGCTTTTATGTTCTTCTTCTGGGGGCTTTCAAAATTTATTTTGAATGCTGGTAGTCAAGAAGGTATAAAAAAGGGAAGAGACTATATGATGTGGGGCATTCTGGCTTTATTTATACTTTTGACTTTCAGAGTCATAGTCGGCCTTATAGCCTCTGATCTAGAAATAGGAGACACAAACAAACTCCCTCTACTGCCTACAAACAACAATGGCAATAACAATTCAGGCATTAGTGTTTAGTTTTAAAAATGTTATATTAATAGAATATAAAGTAAAATAAATTTATGAAAAAGATCGGTTTGCTATTATTGCTTCTAGTTCCTTCACTGAGTTTCGCAGCATTAAAAGGTTTTTATGATTTGATATACGATATCGGCGGATTGGTGGATTTGATATGGTACCTAATGTTCTCCATAGCAATTCTGTTCTTCTTCTGGGGAGTTGCACAGTTTATCTTGAACGACGCAGGAAATGATAAGACAAGAGATGAAGGAAAGAAGAAAATACTTTGGGGTATTATAGCTCTGTTCGTAATGTTCTCAATTTACGGAATATTAAATTTTGCCGGAGACTTGGTAGGTATAAATCCTAACGATACCCTAAGTGCTCCTCCTCGACCATAATTATCCACAAACTCATTGTTTTTTGGCAATTTTGTACTATAATTAAGATTATTATAATAAGTTAATAAATAAAATAATGAAAAAGTTTATTTACGGAGCTCTCATTTTTGCACCTGGACTTGTATTTGCCCAGAACAACTTGGCAGGAGTTTCGTCACTTGTTTCCGATATTGGAAAGATCATTGGTAAGATTGTCCCAATATTATTTGCTTTGGCTGTAGTATTCTTCTTCTGGGGCGTAGTAAAGTATCTTATGAGTGTTGGTAGCGATATAAAGAAAGCAGATGAGGGAAAGACTTTAATGATCTACGGCATCATCGCAATTGCAGTGATGGCATCTCTATATGGATTGGTTGGTTGGTTACAGAACACGCTAAACATCGGAAATCCAGCCGTAATAACAATTCCTAACGTACCAACTCCTTAGTTTTTATTAAGATAATTGCATGTCAAAAATAACTATTGTTCCTTTTTTACAGAAATTAAACAGTGTTATTTTGAATCCAATTATTGAATTGCTTTTCGCTCTAGCTTTCATCTATTTCATATACGGTATAGTCAAATTTCTATCGCTTGAATCTGGTGACAAAGCAAGGGAAGAAGCAAAGAATGCGATATGGTGGGGGATTGTTGGTATGGTAATAATGTTCTCGGTATATGGAATAATTTGGTTTGTTATTGGCACGTTTGGAATAGAAGTTACAGATATACCAAACACTGCGAGACCATTTATCACTCCTTAATCCAAAAAAACTGCCTTAAAGGCAGTTTTTTTGTAAAGAAAAAGCCGCGCTCCGATCATCTGATCGGTAGCGCGGCTGGTTTACTTCTTCACGCAGGTGAACTCCAAGGTTTCTGGCTCATCACCAAACGCCTTGAAGCGAAAGGAGAGTGTGGGTATGGCAGCAGTAGGCTTGGTCGGATCGAGTTCATACTCGTTACCTCGATCATCCTTTGCCCAAAGGTGCTTACCTTGCCCTCCAGTGCAGTACCTCGTCGTCACGTCGAGTGGCTCGCTCCACTCTCCGACAGGGGCAACTACAGTAATGAGATCTCGCCGGGCTAAGCCAAGCTCCTCCTCCACCTGTTCGTTGCAGTCCCAGCGATTGTCGAGACCCCTTTTGTGGATCCAGATCGCTGCTCGGATATTATCCTCGAGTCGGTTGATGTTATATCCGAGATCCTTTAGCTCTGGCCAGGCATCTTCCTTGATTTGAAAAACACCTTTGACGGTCGGCACGATCTCTCCCGTGTCCTTTTTCCGGCCACGGAGAGGTGTAATACCGTCGTCTTCAAAATGGCGGAATCCGGATTCGCATGAAGCGATCCGCGTCAGTTTGAAAGCGTCGGTAGAAGGCAACTCTTGCTCCAGAATGTCGTAAACGACCTGCTGGACATGCGAGTTCGGATTCGCAGAGTTCCTGGTAGAAATAGAGCTTTCGGATCCTTGCTGGGTCATTATCGAAGGCTTATCATCAAAGTAGCTCTTTATCTGGTTACCAAAGAGTATCCAGATAAGGGAAGCTACCATGATGTATGTTGCTGGTTTCCCGATTGCCTGATGAAGCGGTTGTTTCCCAGTCGCAATCATCATGGTGGAAAAGATCACACATACCAGTCCAATCCAATATCGGAAATTGAAAAGGATGTGCTCTCTAAACCACTCAGGAAACGTGTTCCAGATCCCAATGTGTAAAACAACAAAGAAAACGAAAATTACGTACTCATTTTCTCTTGTCCACACATCTCGATCCCAGAGCATCCACTTCTCGGATTTCTTCTTGGAAGATGGAGCTTTGGTTTTTCCGTTAACCCACAACAAGAACACAAGGCCCAAGAGTGGGAGAACGATATAGAAGGCAGTAAGTGCAATACTGCTTCCAAACGATTGGGTCAAAGCTGAAGCCTCACTGCGTGCGCTTTTGTAAAGAATAATTGCTCCCTTTACAAATGCGTACATGAGAAGCGCCAGAAAGACTAGAAATGCCAGAAGTCCTAAGTTCTTTGCATTTCTTCGGTTGGTCAGTCTAGGCTTTGCCCAGGAGTATCCAGCTCTCAGCTCGTTTAGAAGCCAAGAGCCAAATATCTTGAGCTTAGCCCCTAGCAAAGTCAAAGATTCTTTGAGTGTCTCCATTCGTTTACCTCATGCCGACTTGATGACTTTTTCTTGTCTTGTCGGCACAGACAGCTGAACGCCAGCATGACCTCCAGGAGCATAGACTCCCGTAAGTTTTGACACAGCGTCAGCGTTGAATTCTGCCTTAATCAGTTCATTTGCTTCTCGGGCAGCATCTTCATCGCTGAAGAATTTGCCTTTGAAGGAATTGAACAACTCGTCGAAACGACGTGCTTTTGCTTGAGCCAGACGTTCCAGGCCTTTTGCTTGTCCTTCAGCGACGGAGATATGATAATCTTTTTCTCCTTCGCCCTCGGCTCGGCGCGCATGAGCTTTTTCTTCTGCGATCTTCTTTTGTTCAAGCGCTTTCTGCAGTTCAGGTGCGCCCTTGAAAATTTCAGGATCGCTGAATGTGAGCTGAACAGCCTCAAGACCAGTTGGCTTGAGCATTTTATTAAAGATGGTGAGGTCGAATTTGCTTTCATTCGCTTCACCATCGCGAGTATCAGACCCCTTATCCTTGTATTCTTCCCATTTCAACTTGAGAACTTGGGAAGAAATGAAGGCGTCCTTGATCTCATCCACTGTTTGAAGGAGGGAATCCTTGTAGACAGTGAATGCGGGCTCGGGGTCAACGACTCTGAGCAGAGCATACGAGTTCGTTGCGAATCGGACCCCATCGTCGGTGTCGAGTGCTGGATGGTATGTTGGCCGATAGAACTGGCCATACAGAGCGTACTTGGTCACGAGGCCTGTTGCATCGAGTTGATCCTCAAGTGCAACTGCCACGCCACCTGCCCTCGCTTCTTTCTTTACCACCCGGTCGATCTTGATAGGACGGAAGCTTCGAATGAAGGGAAGTCCGTAAACACGCTTACCTGTTATATTTCGGACAATCCTTTCCAGGAAACCCTCATCCTTGTAGCGGTCTTCTCCAGGCTCGAGGTCGCGCATCTTCTTTGTGCCTGAGTCATAAATGCGACCTGGCACATTGTCGATGAAGTAGAGGATAGGACCGTTTCCGGTACCTCCTGCTACAACTGCGCGAATCAAGTTTGGCGTGTCATCGACAAGTCCGAGCTTACCCCAGAAGTCTTTCCCGGAGTCGCTACTGGGAGTGTCGCGAGGGACGGAAGACGGAGTTGTAGACTCATCAGTTGCATTCCGTGTGATCAGACGGAAAATGCCAATGATCACAAAGAGTGCAGTGAGTCCAACCGAAACATACTGCAATGTGTTCATGTTGTCTCCTTGCGTGAAGTGTCAAATAACTGTCCAAACTGGCGAAATGCCAGTCTTTGTTCTGCTTACTATTTTATCACAAAATGTATAAAAGTCAAGTTAGATAAACACCGAAAAATGGCTCTGTAAAGAGATAAAATGTATTTATGAAATAAACAACTTACTGTAGAGTTTTATAAACCTCTGAACCCATCAAATGCCGTGATGTTGTAAATACAAGTTCCGTAGCCGACAAGTATTAGAAAAAAAAGAAGGATCACTGAGCTACTAAGCATTATTCCACCATCTTTCTTAATATTTATAAGACCAACAATGAAACTGCCAAGAACCAATATACATCCAGCCAGTACTGCTATAAACCAGGAGTAAGTTAAAATAAATAACGGTTTAATAGTGGTTCCAACTGTACTAATTAAAAATAATCCTAGGCATGTGTACAAGAGACTGGTCTGTGCCTCGTTAAAAAAATGTGGCTGATTTGGGATTTGATTGTTTGGTTCCATAAATATATTCTAATAAAAAAACACGCCCAGGGGAATCCTGGGCGTGGATAGTGAGAGATGTTTGTAGCTATGTTTTCAGCCCATAGAACCGGCAGAAACTATCGACTTCACCTGTGGGAGTTAGCACGTGCGTGCAGCAGGATGCAATCCTTGCTGAGTCCCATGTGCGTGTGTCCATGAATGGCTTCACAAAGACCATTTTGATATCCTCACGTTTGACACCATACTGTGTGAGGTAATCAGCTAGTTCGTAGTTGTCGCATCCGCATGTATTCACATTGAAATCCACATCAAAGTTCATGCGATTTGCGATTAGGTGGGTCAGACTGCTGAGATCGATGAGTTTTGATGCTGAGCACCAAACTCCGCCCATCCGTACAAGGAAGCCGACAGTGCCACAGTTAGGATCGCTGCATGGTAGTGGAATCCATGAATCGAGAGCCATGAGACTACCTTGAGCTACCGAATGCACCACATCAGCAACATTGATCGGCACCTCGAGGAGCTTGGACTTGTCGTTCCTGCCCGAAAGGAATTCGGGTTGAAAGACAATCCAAGGGATGTTGTCATCCTGGAGAGCGTAGTTGATGGCAGTTGCACAGGAAAACTTGTTATCGTGTGTCACTGTCATGACTAGAGCCACAGGAAGTGAATACTTCCGGCAATTCATGAGAGCCTTCTCACGGATTTTCCGAAAGTCTCCACCCCTTAGCAAAAATTGCCCTGGCTCATCGGCACCATCATATTGCAGATAAATGCCGAATTTACCTTTGGGTACGACCGTAGCGAGCTTTGCTACGAAGGATTCCTCTGCCAGTCTAACTCCATTTGTGTTGAGGAGGATTTGAGAGATCCCTTCGTGTGCCGTTGCCCAAGAAATGAGCTCAAAGATTTTCGGATGAAGTGTCGGTTCCCCGCCAGATAGTTGCAAGATGTCAATCTTGCCTTGTTTTGCGATGACATTGTTGACCTGTGATGCCAAGTCATCGATTGACAAGTTCGTGCCGTGCGCACCAGCTTCTCGCTGAGGAGAGTCCGCATAGCATGTAGGACATGCTAGGTTGCAATCTCTCACAATTTCCACTACAAGAGTGCAGGTGTGCAATGTGGAGGCAGTAGATGCATTTTCGCCGATAGTGGACGGTTTGCACCCTCCTGGCTCGCAGCCGCATGCTTTTCCATCACTGACATTGTAGTAGAAACGTGCGTCGCTTGAGATGCGGCTACTCGTCACTCCGTGTGTCGGGCAGTACTTTCGCATGTAAACGCGAGGAGGATTATCGTTTGATTTCCAAGCCTCCGCATGAACCTCTGCACCGCAACTGTTACATCGGGAACGCATGTTGCCTTTGATCAGTGAACCATTTCCACAGAAATGGTCGAGAGTGCGCGTGTTTGCACAGCACACACCTTGCGACTGAACTACCTCTTTTTCGTAACTCATCTGAGCTCCTGTAGGGAATTGTTGTTTCGTAAGAACGTTTGTCCGATCATACTATACACATAATAGACACACCATACAAGACAGAAAATTTGGATAACTGTAAGCGAATAAAATGGTCGAGGGTCATCCTTAAGAAATTCAAGTAAAAATCTCAAGCCAAAATAGAGCACAGTAAAGATCCTGAAGAGGGTTCCTTCAGAAAATAATTTTCGTTTGTATGCAAAAATCATGCTAGGAAGTAAAAGCAATAAGTACATTATCTCATAAAGAGGGAGTGGATGGCGAGGAAACGAGTCTCCTTGAGTAAAGCACCAAGGTAGATGGCATATTGTTCCGATGGTGCCATCAGAAACTCCTGCAAATTCGCAGCCTATTCGCCCAATAATGATAGCTAAGATGAGTGGGATAACAACGCCGTCTCCAGTTCGTCTTTCGATTTTCAATATTTTTTTTACAATTTCTATTCCAATTACTCCTCCAGCAATAGCACCGATAATAGTCTTATTGCCCATGAATATTTTGAATGTAATTCCAGAAGCGAACAAGGAAGGAGTGGCTGCGAGTGCAAGCAGGTGAGATCCTAAAAATGCCCCTAACATTGCCGCAATCACATAGTAATATTTACTAATACCTTGAAGAATCGTATCGTTTTTATTCATACGTATATACATCTCTAATCCCACAGTTAAGGAAAGATAGTCGGTGAACGCATGAATAGGCATATGCATAAAGCATATCACGAGGGCCAGATATGAAAAACCCGCCTGTCACGCGGGTTTTGCGTCGGCGGGGGTAGCTTCCAGAGGCAGGAGCTCTTTTGTCCAAGCGGTGATTTCTCTTTCATCACCATCAAACTTGATGTAAAAGAGTTCCTTGTCTGGTGTTGGACGGACAACTGTAGCCGTCCTCCCATCAAGCAGAGAGGGTGTCGTTACGCCTCTCAGGTTCTGGCGAAAGGTGTATCTTCCACCAACTTCAATTGGCATATGTGACCTCCATTCATAATAATATCATTAAAATATATCTATGTCAAATAATTCGGAAAAGCAGGGATGGTAAATTCTGTGACTCAGTCACAGATAATTTTGTTTTCGTCAAAATAATGGTCGACTCGATCCTTACAGGATCAGTACCCGTGTTTGAATATTTTTGTTCGTAATTTCATAACTCCAAAAATATCTCAAACAGGCTTCGAGTCCCCACGAAAGCTCTCCCAGAGCTTTCTCCTTGCCCACTTAGGTACAAACAAAAACAGCGTAACCGCTGCTTTTGTTTGGTGGGCAAGGAGGGACTCGAACCCTCAATCCGTAAGGAACTAGTTCCTAAGACTAGCGCGTATACCAATTCCGC
>CAYXWL010000005.1:0-10909 GCA_964468795.1 uncultured Candidatus Saccharibacteria bacterium | reverse complement strand
AACATTTAGATATTGCAATATGAGCTGGAGCTCCTTTGCAAATTTCATAGCCTCTTCTCCGCTATGAATCACAGGCTCCGTAACAAGCTCCATGAGAGGAACTCCTGCACGGTTGAAATCAACCAAGCTTACACCAGGAGTGTCGTGTGTGCTTTTGGCAGTATCTTCTTCCAGATGAATCCTAGTAAGCTTAACTCCGTTTATTGATCCCCCTTTAACTAAAGGATACTTGTACTGGCTTATCTGGTAACCTTTTGGAATGTCCGGATAAAAATAGTTCTTTCTGTCGAATTCAGTAAAGTCAGCTAGCTCACCGCCTACTGCCGTACCCACTAAAAGTACTTTTCTAACCGCCTCTTTGTTAATTACAGGCAAGGTTCCAGGATGGCCCAGGCATATAGGGCAAGTATATGCATTTGGCTCTCCCAAGTCTGGAGAATTCTTGCATCCGCAGAACATTTTGCTCTTTGTCTTTAGTTCTGCGTGAATTTCCAGACCTACCGTTATTTTATATTGATCATTCATATATATAGTATAAGTCTAAGAACTCCTATTAAAAAACTGATACTGCCTATATAAGCACGTATTTTGAAATAACGAAAGAGCCCTTTCGAGCTCCATCTACATACCTCTCATCTTTTTAACCAAGTTATCGGAAAGCTGTTTTACTGATTCATCATCAATTATAGATACTATATATATGTCTTTATTGATACTTCTTAACGCCTCGATTTTTCCTTGAAGAGAATCTGGTTCAGCCACATCAATTTTTGTGAGCAGAATTATCTCTGGCTTTTCAAGCATTGTCTCATCATACCTGCCCAACTCCTCCCGTATGGTTTTATAAGCAGAAACAACATCTTCATTTTCGGAAGAAATGCAGTGCAGTATCATTTTTGTTCTGGATACATGCCTTAAAAATTTATGGCCCAAACCTTTCCCTTCTGAGGCTCCCTCTATCAATCCCGGAATATCTGCAATAACAAAACCGTACAAGTCGCCGAGATTCGGAGCAAGCGTAGTAAATTTATAATTTCCCACTTTTGCTCTGGCGTTTGTCAAAACGTTGAGAAGGCTTGATTTGCCCGCGTTCGGCAATCCGACCAAGCCAAGATCTACCACAAGCTTAAGTTCGATCAAGAATTCTCCAGATTGTCCCGGCTTACCAGGAGTACACTCTTTCGGTCTTCTGTTTGTCGGACCTTTAAAATGATCATTTCCAAATCCTCCATTTCCGCCTTTTAGGAAAAATACGGGCTCTTCGCTCAAAATATCTATTTCTTCAGAGGTCTCAAGATTTTTCACTACGCTTCCGATAGGCACTTCTATGACAATGTCTTCTCCGGATCTTCCATGCATCTTGTTGGATAAGCCTGATTCGCCATCTTCAGCTGATATCTCCTTTATAAACTTATATTCTGCAAGCCTTCCTATATCCCTTACACCTTTTATATAGACATTTCCACCTCTTCCGCCGTCTCCACCACCTGGGCCAGCATGATCAATTCCCTTCTCATGCATCCATGAAACAATTCCGTCTCCGCCTTTTCCTGCAGATATTTTTAAAGTTAGTTCGTCTATAAACATATTTGTACTATACAGAAATGGGTCAAAAATACAATTAATTGCATTATTAGGGTTATCCACAAAAACATTCTGAATGCCTGATTGCAAAAAAAATATAATCTGATACAAATATGGAAAATTAATATTGAAACATAATAATATGGATGATTTTGACAAAGACGAGCTTGAAGAAGAAGATCGGGAAAGAGATGAGGATGATGCATTAAGAAAAGGAATGACGCTTGGTGAGGAAGATGATCTTCTTGGAGACGATGAAGTTCTTCCAGCAGAGGAAGTCGACACTCTCAGTGATCCATTGGATCCTCTAGCTGACAATCCTGAGGAAGCACCAGAATCACTTGATACTCTTGCTGAAGAAGAAGATATAGACGACAGTTTCGATGATGTGGATGAATGGTAAATGAAAAAAATGCACCACTTGGTGCTTTTTTTTATATTCTTTTGTGCTAATATAACATTGAATGAAAAAACTCCTAGCCAAACACGGACTAAGAAACATAGGTATTTTTATATTTTCCTGCGGAATCATTGTAACAGGTCTTCTTCTTATATGGGTTTCAACATTTAAGATACCTTCTTTGGATACTATTGAGGCTAGGAAAGTTACTCAGTCTACAAAAATTTATGACAGTACTGGAAAAATTCTTCTTTATGATGTGTATCAAAATGCAAAAAGAACTATTGTACCTATCGACAAGATCAGTCCTTATATAAAGCAGGCATCAATATCCATAGAAGACAAAGATTTTTATACCCACCACGGAGTAAAGCCATCATCTATACTCAGAGCTATAATAGTTGATATTCTTACTCTTAATTTTACCCAAGGAGGCTCGACGATTACTCAGCAGGTTGTAAAAAAATCCATACTAGTTGATGACAAAACTCCTGCAAGAAAATTAAAGGAGCTTGTGCTTGCTTTGAAACTTGAAAAAATGCTAACTAAAGACGAGATCTTGAGCATGTATCTAAATGAGAATCCTTACGGGGGAAGCATATACGGAGTAGAAGAAGCGAGTCAGGATTTTTTTGGAAAACCATCATCGGACGTAACACTAGCTGAAGCCGCTTACTTAGCTGCCCTTCCCCAAGCTCCTTCATATTATTCTCCGTACGGAAAGCACAAGGATAAATTGGATGAAAGAAAAAATCTTGTCTTGAAAGAAATGCTTGAGGATAAGAAAATAACACAAGAGGAGTACGACAAAGCAAAAAATGAGAAAGTAGAATTTCTTCCAGATAGCAGTAGAGGAATAAAAGCTCCTCATTTCGTGATGTTTGTTAAAGATTATCTTGAGAAAAAATATGGGGCTGACGTTTTAGAGCAAGGCGGATTGAAGGTTACTACGACTTTAAACTATGAGTGGCAAGCGAAAGCTGAAGCTATTGCAAAGCAATATGCAGAATCTAACGAGAAAAACTTTAACGGATCAAATGATGCCTTTGTAGCGCTTGACCCAAAAACTGGAGCTATACTGACCATGGTTGGATCAAGGGATTACTTTGACACAAATATTGATGGAAATTTCAATGTTACCTTGGCAAAAAGACAGCCAGGTTCTACATTCAAACCATTCGTATATGCTGAAGCATTTATAAAAGGGTATACTCCTAGTACTATTTTGTTTGATGTTCCTACCCAATTCTCAGCAAAATGCAGTGCCGACAACTTTACAAGCGAAGATGGATGCTATTCTCCGGTTAACTATGATGACAAATATAGAGGCCCAATGACATTGAGAGATGCATTGGCTCAGTCCATAAACGTACCATCTGTTAAACTACTTTATCTAGCTGGAATAAAAGATTCGATAAACCTGGCAGAAAATATGGGAATAACCGATCTTGGTAATGCAAACCAGTACGGATTAACTCTAGTTCTTGGAGGTGGTGAGGTTTCTTTGCTTGATATAACATCTGCTTATGGTGTATTTGCCGCAGAAGGAATGAGAAATCCTTATACACCAATACAAAAAATAGAAGATAAAAATGGAAATGTTATAGAAGAAATTAAACCAAGACCATATCAAGTTTTAGATGCAGAAGTTGCTAGAAAAATATCAGATATATTAAATGATAATGTGGCCAGAACTCCTTTGTACGGCTCAAACTCAGTTATATACTTCCCTGGAAGGGATGTGGCTGTTAAAACCGGTACAACAAACAACTACAAGGATGCATGGATAATTGGCTACACTCCAAGCGTAGTGGTTGGAACATGGGCAGGAAACAATAATAATACACCTATGGCAAAAAAAGTTTCAGGGCTTATTGTAGCGCCTATGTGGAGAGCTTTTATGGATGAAGTTGTAAAAACAGTTCCTAACGAAAGTTTTACAAAGCCTACAATAGACGATTCATACGATCTTAAGCCAGTTTTAAGGGGTAAGTGGCAAGGAGGAATATCTAATATTGTCCAAAATCCTATTACTGATCCTAATATCCCTTACTCATCAATACAAGAAACATTAAGCGGAGGTGTGCATTCCATACTATATTGGGTTGATAAAGATAACCCTAGAGGACCTATTCCAAGCAATCCTGCCAGCGATCCTCAGTTCGATCACTGGGAATACTCGGTAAGGCAGTGGGCAACAAACAACGGTTACTTTTAAAAATAAAGCTTTGTAGGCTTTATTTTATATCAATAATATTTATTCCAGATTCAGCTACTTTATCAATAATTTTATTTTTATTAATAAATAAAGCATTTTTAACTACAGGTGATGCTTTTATATAGACCACCAAATCTTTTATTTCTATATTATCGAGGTTAATATCAATATTTGAAACTTCTTTTATCACTCTTATAATTTCCAGTCTCTGAATTTCAGAATTATTTATATCATTGGAAAATTTATTTAAGAAAGAAGATATATTGAACATTATTTATTCATTGGCATTACCAAATAAAGAAATGACTTATCAGACACCCCTCTGATTATCATTGGGCGGTTCATATCAGAAAAAGATAGAGAAATACTATCAGAATCTATAGACTGGAAGCAGTCCATTATATATTTATAATTAAAGCTGATATTAAGACCCTCCCCTTTTATAACAGCATCAATACTGTTAATATTTTCTCCAACATCCATATTTTTTGTGGTAATCCGCAAAGTCTTTTCGCTTGGGTTGATATTGAATATTACCTGGCTAAACTTATCTGCAAAAATATTGGCGATCTTAAGACTGCTAACAAGATCCTGTTTTAGAACAGTTACTTCGGTTTTAGTCTCTTTAGGAATAATCTGCTTGTAATCAGGGAAATTCCCATCGATCACCCGTGAGGTTACATATATATCCTCATGTGAAAATGATATCTGGTTTTCATTAAGCACCACATTTACATCATCTTTTATATCATCCAAAGATCTGATTATCTCTCCTACATTCTTAAATGGTATTAATATCTGATTGAAATCCTTGTGTTTTTTTACAGAAACGCGTTTCTCTGCCAATCTAAAAGAGTCTGTGGCTACAAAAACAACCTCTTCCTCTTCTGAAGCCAGTAATATACTAGATAAAACAGGTCTTATTGTAGAAACAGAAGAACTGTACATTACAGACTTCAATCCCTTAATAAGGTTTGGAACATTAAAAGTAAAAGGTTTGTCGCTAGTTATTTTAGGTATATTTGGAAAATCATCAGCAGAAACAGCTTTTATTATTGATTCTGAATGTTTTGTTGAAACCCTTAAATTATCCCCTATAAGCTCCAAGCTTACATTCTTGTCATTTGTTATGTTGGAGATGAAGTTGTACAAAACTGCTCCTGATACTGCCACTCTACCGGGCTTGTTAACTTTTACTGGCAAAGTAATCTCTATTCCTATATCCAAATTCGTAGCTTTTATAACCAAACTGGAACCATCGGCTTCCAATAGAACACAAGAAAGAACAGGAAGGGTTATGTTTTTTGATGTTACCTTCTCTGCTTTAGCCACAGCATAGGCTAATTTATCTTTGATGCATTCTATATTCATAGTATTAGAATTATTTTATCTTTTTAGAATACTTATTACTATTAGGGACTAGGATAAGTGGATATTTGAATAAATCCTTATTTATAGCCATATATTTGATTTTGGCTTGTGGATAAACTGGTGAAATATGTGGACAACAGTTTAATAAGAAATATACTCTTTTGGAAAGCTATTATATAACCACAACTTGCTAAGGTATTTACCCTAGGCTATCTACATACTATACACATACTTATCCTCATGGAAACTTTGACACTAACAAATAGTGTGTCTAAATTAGACAAAAATAGATCTAAGCTGGTTTATCTCTTGCAGAAGAGCCTCATCACTCTTTAGGTCATTTTTTATCTTTTCACAAGAATGCATCACTGTAGTGTGATCCCTTCCACCTAGTTTTTCTCCAATAGCAGGGTATGAGATATTAAAGTCTTCCCTCAAAAGATACATAATTACCTGTCTTGGTTTTATAATCTCTTTCTTTCTGGTTTTGTCATATATAAGCTGTTCTTCTATGTTGTAGAACTCAGCAACAGTTTTAACAACTTCTTTTGTTGATATAAGTTTTTTAGGTTTTGTATTGTTTTTAACGAAATTTTTTACTTCTGCAATAGATAGCTCCCTCCCCTTTAATTCTGATTGGCAGGTAATTGAATTGATAATACCTTCAAGCTCCCTTATGTTTCCTGTTATTGAATATGCTAGGTAATCAATAACATCTTTTGATAAAGGAAACGGCGATGATGCTGATTTTGTTCTGATAATAGCTGCTCGCGATTCATTATCCGGTGTTGGTATGTCTACAATCATTCCTGCGCTAAATCTCGATTTTAGCCTGTCTTCCAAATCCTGAATCAATCCAGGGTGCTTATCTGATGAAAATATAATCTGCTTATTGTTTTCGTACAGATGGTTGAATAGATGGAAAAGCTCCTCCTGAGTCTTCCATTTTCCTGAAAAGAACTGAATATCGTCCATTATAAGAACATCGTATTTTCTATACTTCTCTTTAAAGAAATTAGGTTTATTCAGTTGGAGAGCACTGATCAATTCCTGACTGAATTTTTCAGATGTAGTATAAAAAACTTTTCTTGCACCTGAATTTTTCAAATGATTTCCAACCGCCTGAATCAAGTGTGTTTTTCCATGGCCTGTCCCTCCGTATATAAATAGAGGGTTGTACACAATCCCCGGCTTTTTAATCACCGCCTGGCTTGCTGCATATGCAAACTCATTGAAAGGTCCTACAACAAAAGAATCGAAAGTGTATCGAGGGTTTAAGTTATCTTCCTTGTTTATGTAAACGTCGGCGATAGGAAGCTCTTTGGTAATTTGAGGAACAGGCTCTCTCTCCTTCTTGTCCCTCATATCCTCCTTAATAATAGTGTAGTGCAGAGATTGGATATTTGAGAGTTGAGTTCTCAGGGCTTTCAGTATCATATTGTGATACTTGCTACCGAGCCAGTCTTGAACAAAAGTGTTTGGAACACCAAGGTAAACTGCTCCATTATCAATCTTTACAATGGATGTATCTTTGAACCAAGTATTAAAGTTCGGCTTTGAAAGATTGAGTTCCATTTCTACCAGAACGCTATCCCAAAGTTTTTTATTATCCATCATGGGTATCATTATATAAAATGAATCCAGGGATTAGTACTTGTTAAATAGTCCCGAATATGTTAATAATATGTGTACAAGTTGTGAATAAACTTTAAACTAAAAAAATGTCTCGAACATACCAACCAAAGAAGAGAAAAAGAGCAAAAGCACACGGTTTCCTAGTCAGAAGCAAATCAAAGACAGGCAGGAACACATTGCTTAGGAGAAGAAGGAAAGGAAGAAAGGCTCTAACAACTGTTTCTAAGTAAAAAAAAGCAAAATGCTCCCAAAGAAGAGGAGAATGCAAAGAAAAGAGTTCGCCATACTGCTTAAGACAGTTCGGAGATATTTATCTCCGCACCTGTCTTTGTTTGTATCAAAAAATCCAGCAAATGAGCCGTATTTTGATACAAAGTTCGCGTTTTCAGCTTCGAAAAAAGTAGCGAAAACCGCTGTGCTTAGGAATAAGCTTCGAAGAATGGGCTACTCCGCTATTAGAGATGTAATAAATAGGATCAGTCCAGGATATATGTGCCTTTTTTCTTACAAAAACGATCCTAAAAACGTAGAATTCTCAGTTTTAAAGAATGAGGTAGAAAAGTTACTTTCAGATGCAGGTGTGCTAATATAGTGAAATGTCAACAATTTTTCATGCTTTAATTTCAAAACCTCTTTATAACGGCCTCATATTCCTCATATCAGCCCTCCCCTTTTTGGATATGGGGGTAATAATTATTATCTTTACCGTTATTGTAAAGATCATTCTTCTTCCTTTGTCTGTTAAGGCTTCAAAAGCTCAGATAGAGATGAGAACAACGGAAAAGGATCTAAATGCTCTAAAGGAGAAATATAAGGATAATAAGGAGCAGTTAACTCTGAAAACTATGGAGTATTACAAAGAAAAAGGCATAAACCCTTTTGCAGGCTTTATCGTTCTTTTGGTTCAGCTCCCTATTCTTATCGGACTATACAATGTATTTATAAAATCTGGCTTACCTTTAATAAACAGTGCAAATTTGTACAGCTTCATTTCTCTGCCTGCCGGATTTAATGTAAACATGGTTTTCCTTCATCTTATAAATATCTCAGAGAAGAGCTTAATTTTGGCTATTATTGCCGGATTAAGCACATATGTGCAGATAAGCCTAGCTACCCCAAAACAGGATGCTGGCTCATCAATTCAGAACGATATGGCAAAAGCTATGGCAACACAGATGAAGTATTTCTTTCCTATCCTTATATCTTTTATTGCTTACAGCATTTCTGGAGCTTTGGCGTTGTATCTCATTACAAGCAATATTTTTGCTATAGGCCAAGAGATGTATATTCAGAAGAAATACCACAAGTCAGCTATGGTTGTTTAACCCTACCCTACTTAGTCAAATCCAGACTCCAAAGAGAATTGTCTTTCTTGTTTATAAAAATTAGATATTTTTCGTTTGTCGAAAGAGAGGGTTTTATCACATCTATCTCTTCCCCACTTTCGTCATACAAGTCGGCAATTATGGATGAAGTATTATTTTTTAGATCGTACTTCCATATATCATCAATATATGCAGATAGACCTTTATACCATAACGTAAGGCTTGTCCCGTCAATTACGCTTTTTGGGACAGCACAGTAAAGAGTATCTTTATTTTGCTTGCTCCAAACACACTTTTCTGGAAATGTAGATGGTGTAACTTTAATCGTAGAGTTTTTTTGTTGATCAAAAACAAACATATTTACATCCGAATATTGTGAGATATACAATATTTTGTTGCTATCTGGGCTAGCCAGAGTAGATAAACCAGCAACTCCGCCAATGACTTTTTTTACAGCACCGGTATTGGTATTAACAAAGTACGAATATCCATGAATGTTTTGGGCAGGCTTTGTTGTCAAAGCTACTATTGATGAGTTTATATATTGAGAATTTAAATTCTTTATATCAGAAGACCATATTTTTTTTGTTTTTGATCCATCAAAGTTTGTGACAAAACCAGAAGAAGACACGTTGTCGTTTATGAGATAAAAAATACTGTTATCAGTAGAAGAAATATCGCTTATTCCTTTTGGCAAAGCTGTGCCGGCTATTGTGCTTTCAGTAGAAGAGCTTATTTTTATCTTAAAAGAATAAGTCTCTATTTTTAGATCGTCTGTTAAATATTGAGATACCAGCATGTCATTTTTCTGGTTCCATAAAGCATTGTATGCGACTGGAATAGTAGTGTTGGAGATTCGGACTACTTTTGGAGAGAAAAGCTCGGCTTCATATATATGACCAGTTGATCTTTCCATGTACCTAACTACAGTTCCAGCCTTGTAATCAGCACTCCCTGCTCCACTCACCTGTTCAGATGATATTTTCCTGAGTTTTTGGTCAAAGATAGGCGTAGTTGTAGGAGTCTGGACAATCTCGTTATTATTACTGTTTTCAGTGCTGGTTCCGGTATTTTCGGCTCCAGTTTCTCCACCAAAAGGAAAGAAATTTTTAAAAATATTTCCGCTTTTGTTATCCCCTCCTGAGTTTTTTGGGCTCATATAGTAATAACCTATCAAGGCAAAGAGTGCTAATGCTAAAACTATAGAAGATGTAAAAAATATTTTTTTCATTATTTTACTGAAAAGTGTTCGCCAGTAATATATGGAACAACTATTATTCCAGACGCTGGCACCCCTGCTTTTATATAAGCATCTCTCTGATCTGGAGTTGATACTTCATATTTTGCATACATATTTCTTGATGCCGCGTTTTGCAAAAAAGAGGTTATAGAAGAAGCGCTTGGCGAAGCTATGGAAATATCCACTGACGCTCCTTCATATTGAAGTTGGTCCGCATGGTTTACTGTTGGAGGCCATGATTCATTAATTCTAAATTGAGGAGTTCCGGGCATACTTTGCAGACCAACCAGCTTATTACCCAAAAGTGTATTGATTTGTGCGGTTTTTCCATTAACAAAGGTTTCTTTGAAATTTAATGTTGGGAAAGAGCTGTATAGGGAACAGTTAAAGCATTTTTTATAAGAAACAACTGTCCCATTCGAGTTTGTATAGGAATATATGCAATCAACTCCTTGGCAACTCACTTTTCCGGTTGCTGGTGCTCCTGTTATCCCTGTTGCTGAGGCTGGGGCTTGAGCACCAGGTCTGAAAATATTCAAATCGAAATTGAGCATCTGAGGATTTATTGTGTAAATAATTGTATATGCACCAATCGCAATAAGAAGTCCCCAGATAGCATTTGTTAGGAAATTCTTGCCGTCTTGTTTTCCAGATATAGAATCTGACACAGCATACATAATTCCTCCGAATACAATCATTACAAACGCCAATGCAACAGCCAAACCAATAGCTAGATTAAATATACCTGGAAGATATGAGGATAGATTTGTTGAATCCGCTGACTTTGCACCAATTCCTGGAAGAGGAGCTAATAATTTGTAATCGGTAGCTTGGGCAATAGGAGAAAAAACAAGGAATGACATTATGGCAAGTCCGTATATTATTTTTTTAAATTTCGATTTTTTCATATCTTATAGCTCACTAGATACGGTTTTTTTATTAAAAGTGATATAAAAAGTATTTGAAGCATACTGAAGAATTCGGCTTTTGTTTTTTAGGTTTACTGATATCTTTGCTGTACCTTCTGCATCATCTTTGGTTCTGAATACTTGCATATACTCCCAAGGATCAGAATCTGTTGGGGAACCGTTTATTAGCCATTTGTATTCAAATCCTGACTGGTTTGGGATTGAAGA
>CAYXWL010000004.1:0-9457 GCA_964468795.1 uncultured Candidatus Saccharibacteria bacterium | reverse complement strand
CCACTATAAACTAGACTTTCTTTCGTTTTTTGTTATATTTTTATTGCTGTCTGGCAATTTTCGTTTGCGCCCATAACTCAGCTGGTAGAGTAGCTCCCTCTTAAGGAGAATGTCCCAGGTTCGATCCCTGGTGGGTGCACATGACGAAATAAATTCCCTAAACGGGAATTTTTTCGTACATGTGCAAGACGTAGCGCGACGGCGCGAGTCCGGGTCGGGAAAATTTTCAGCAGAAAATTATTCCTGACCACATGGAAATACTATAGTGGGAATCGATCCTTACAGGATCAGTACCCCCAATTGGATTTTTTAATGCGCTTTGCTTTTAAAAAATCTCAATCGGGCTTCGATTCCCAATATATAACTCTCCCAGAGTTTTATTCTCTGGGCACAATAAAAAACTCCATGAGGAGTTTTTTATTGTGCCCAGAGTGGGAATCGAACCCACACGGCTGTTAAGGCCTGGGGATTTTAAGTCCCCTATGTCTACCAATTTCATCATCTGGGCTTGGAGGCGTAGGGCGGATTTGCACCGCCGCATAAGAGTTTTGCAGACTCTTGCCTTGCTATCTTGGCGACTACGCCGAACAATTATTCATTCAATAATTGGTCTATCTTTTGTCTATTTTTTTCTCCTTCGTCTATTGCAAAATCCATGTGCGGAATTCGTCCAAGCTTTGAATTCTGCATCACGAATTCCTTGAATTCAGGCCTTTTTCTTTTGGCAAATTCAAGGGCAGTTTTTTCGAATTCCTGCGGAAAAACTGTAAAGAAAATAGTAGCACGCTTCGCATCTCTTGTTAATTCTGCTTTTGTAACAGTGAGCAGGGAAGTGCCGTTGCCGTTTAAAAGGAGGAACTTGGCGCCAAGCTCTCTTAGAATCTCTGTTATTTTTTCGTCCCTGTTGCTCATTTTATTTTTCTACAATAATAAAACTTTCCAACTTATCTCCAGGAGCAATCTCAATCTTGGCTTCAACCAAAGCCCCGAACTCATTGCCTTCTCTGACCTCGTCAGTCGAATTTTTATTCTGCTGGAGATCTCTGATCTTGCCTTCTCCTATTATTTCGTCTCGCCTGATTATCTTTACCTGAGCTCCAAGCTTTATGGATTCCTTTTCAGTTCTTCCTCCCAAAATCTGCTTGTCCTTTATCTTGCTGAAAACTTTCAGCACTTTGGCTGTGCCAGTCGGCTCTGCAACTTTTATCTTCGGAGTCCTGTTCTTTAGTGCGTCATCTAGCCATTCATTCAGCTTGTAGATTATGTCAAAGACTTCTATTTCTATCTCATTCCTTTCCGCTAGGCTTTTTGCCGGACCATCAATTTTTACGTTGAAACCGATTACGATTGATTTTTCCTCGCCATCAGCAAGCCTTACATCGTTTTCTGATATAGGTCCTATGCCCGAAGAAATGACACGGGCTTTCATTCGGTCGGAACCAAGCTTCTTTACTTCTGAAAGTGTGGCTTCCAAACTGCTTCCAGTATCTGCTTTTATAATGACAGGTGTGAAGTTTTCTCCAGCAACAATTTCATCCGAAGAGTCTGTTTTCTCTCTCATCTTTGTTTTTTCTTTTTCAATTTCCTCTCTGGCTTCTTCTCTGTTTTTGTGAGTTTTAAATCCTGCTCCGACTTCAGGCAACGTATCCCAACCGATTATTTTTACCGGACTTGAAAATGTAGCTTTATCCACAGCTTTGCCTAAATAATTTTCCATTATTCTAATTGGCGCGGTAGCAATCCCAGAAGTAATGTACATGCCTTTCTCGATTGTTCCGTTTTTTATCACGCATGTAGCAGAAATGCCTTTTTTAATATCCCTGTTGCTTTCAAGTATCATGCCTTCACCAGGAAGATCAGGATTTCCGGTCAGCGACTGCATCTCGGCAACCAAAAGTATCATATCCAAAAGTTCATCAACGCCTTGGCCAGTCTTTGCAGAAAGTGGGACAAAAGGAATGTCTCCACCCCAACCTTCTATGTAGATTTCATTTTCTACTAGAGTCTGTTTTGTTCTCTCTATATTTGCGCCTTCTTTGTCTATTTTGTTTATGGCAACAATCATCGGAGTGTTGCTTTCCTTTATGAGCTTGAAAGCTTCGATAGTCTGAGGCTTTACTCCGTCTTCTGCAGATACCACAAGCACTACTATATCTGCAACCTTTGCTCCTCTTTTTCGTATGCCGAAAAAAGCTTCATGTCCGGGAGTGTCTAGAAAAGTTATTGGATGGACAGCACCATCACTGGCCGTATGCAGAACTTCGTATGCGGAAATATGCTGGGTTATTCCTCCGGCTTCGTTCAGAGGCTTTTTGCTTTGTCTAATATAGGCGAGGAGAGTGGACTTGCCATGGTCAATATGACCCATTATGGCTACCACGGGAGCACGCTCTTTTGTTGTTGTATTCTGTGTTGGCATGGTAGTTTTTCGGGTTGGAATTCATGGAAGTCTATTTTAGAGAATTCTTAGAATTTTCAATAACTTCTTTTTCTTCCTCGGTTAGCTCAAATGGGCTCTCAAATTTTTCTAATGGCTTTGAGAATACGCTCACTCTGTCTCTTGAGTAAAGGCTTGAAATGACTACTCCGTCGCCATTCTGGCTTAAAAAGGATGTAGAGAAGCTCTGAAATCCGCCTTCTCCTGTGCCTTTGAACGGATTGAACCTAACTGTCTCAACAGCTTGGATGCTTTTGTTTAGCCTGTTTTCAACTGTATTGAAATAAGAAAGCGAATCTTTTTTAAATTTGTTTAAATCCTCAAGATTCTTATAAGTCGAAACAATTGAATCTTCTAACGACTTTGCATCCTTTCCAAAAAGCAGCTTTCTTAGTTTAATTTCAAGCCTAATGATCCATCCAATAAGTATCACTACTAAGCCAATTAAGCCGTATGTAATAATTAGTGGATCAAAAATCATGGGCAAATTATTGCATATTTTTTGGTTTTTTGCAAAATAAGCGATATGATATCCGTTATGAGTTTTTTCGCAAAAAAAAGGCTTTTTTTGGACTACGCCTCAACTACGCCAGTATCCCAAAAAGTGGAACTTGCAATGAATAAGGCAAAAAATTTTTCCGCCAATCCCTCGGCTCTTTATTCAGAGGCTATTTCAGCAAAAGATCTCTTGAAGGAAGCCAGATCTAGAGTCGCAGATGCATTGAACGCTCAAAGCAAGGAGATATTGTTTACTTCAGGCGGAACTGAGGGAAACAATATGGCACTTTTAGGAATATTTGAAGCTCACAGGAAAAACGGGTTCACTCCTCATTTTATTGTTTCCGAAATTGAGCACCCGGCAATATTGGAAGTTTGTGGCGAGATAGTGAGAAGGGGTGGAGAAGTGACAAAAATAAAAGTGGACGAGGATGGCATTGTAAAAACAAGTGATATTAGAGAGAACATAAAATCGAACACTGTTTTGATTAGTATAATGTATGCAAACAACGAGATTGGAACAATACAGCCAGTAAAGGAGATTGCACGAATTGTAAAAGAATACAGAAGAAGCAACGAAACAGCTTTGCCATATATCCACACGGACGCCTGCCAAGCTTCGCTTTATTTAGATATAGAAGTTTTAAAGCTTGGCGTAGATATGATGACTCAGGATGGAATAAAAATGTATGGACCGAGAGGTGCTGGGGTCTTATTTGTTAAAGATGGAGTAAAAATTCATCCAATAATGTTTGGCGGAGGGCAGGAGAAAGGCTTGCGGAGCGGAACTGAAGACTTAACAAGGGCTTTGGGTATGGCGGAGGCACTTGAAGTAGCTTTGGCAAAAAGAGAAAGCGAATACGAGAGACTTTCAGATATAAGAGATTACGGAATTGAAAAAATATTAAAAGAATTTCCACAAGCATCTCTTAACGGCTCGCAAAAAGAGAGACTGCCCAATAACATAAACATCTGTTTTCCAGACCTAGATGCGGAATTTGCCGTAATTTCTCTTGACGTGCTGGGAATATGCGCATCCTACTCGTCGTCGTGTATGAATTTGAAAGAAGACTCGTCATCGTATGTTGTAGAGAGCTTAGGCAAAAAAGATTGTTCAAATTCAAGCCTCAGGTTTACTCTGGGAAGAGAGACGAAAAAAGCAGATATGGACACTTTGGTTTCTGCACTAAAGAAAGTTGTAAAATAGTATTTTGCCAAATTTATTTGTGATAGAATATTTTGTATGGAAGATCTAAACAAAAATCAAATTGTTCTTTTGACTTTGCTTGTGAGCTTCGTTACATCTATTGCAACAGGCATCATGACCACATCGCTTCTTCAGCAGGCGCCTGTTGAAGTGACAAGAAATATAAACAGAATTGTAGAAAAAACTATTGAAACAGTTACTCCTTCTACGATTACTTCTCCAACCCAAAAAGAAGTTACTACAGTGGTTGTAAAAGAGGAGGATATGATTATCGGTTCCATAAATAAAAATGCAAATAGCATAGTCAGGATAAAAGAAAAAGACACATATCTTGGGACAAACAGCTTTTACGGCATCGGCCTCATTATTGGCAAGGACGGCAGTATTGTTGCAGACAGGAAAAATGTGATAACGAGCAATATTTATACTGGGATAATGCCTGACGGTACAGAATTTAACTTAACTCCTATAGTTCCTGAAAAACCTACGAACTTCATGATATTCAAGGCAAATATTTCAGATAAATCGGACAAGAAGCAGTCTTATGTGTTTAATCCCGTCGTGTTTGGTGATGCAGATCCTAAGCTCGGTCAAACTGTAATAGGTTTGGGAGGTAGTGACAATAACGCTGTTACTGTAGGAAGGGTAACTTCTCTTGAAATGAAAGATATTACTATGGGAACAAGTACTAGTAAGTATCTATCATCCATAAATACCGACCTTAGTACCAGAGACCTTGTGGAGGGTAGTGCATTATTCAATCTATCCGGAGATATTGTCGGTGTAAAGATAAGCTCAGACGCGGTAAGGACATTTTACCCAGCCCAACTTCTTAAAAAGGAAATTTCTAGCTTAACAGAGCCAAAAAAGGCCGAGTAGTCTCATTCAAAGTTCATTTGACTTTGCTATATTTTTAAGTATAATTCGCAAAACATTATGCCTCCACTAGGACATTTCACTACCAAAGCCAAAGAAGCGATAAAAAAGGCCCACGAGCTGGCTATTGAGCGAGGCCAGAATCATGTTAATCCTCTTCATCTTTTAACGGCTCTTATTCTACAGGAAGAGAGTGTTGTTTCTTCGATTTTGGACAGGCTTGAAATTGACACAATACTGCTTACAGATTCTCTGCTTGAAGCAATTGAGGGATCAGAAGCCGGACAAACTCTATCGGCTTCATACCAGATATACCTTACGCCAGAACTTGCTCAGACTCTTGAGGCATCGGGAAAAGAAACTACAGCTCTAAACGATGAATTCGTGTCTACAGAGCATTTGTTCTTGGCTCTTATAGACGTGCCAAGCTCAGCAAAGGATCTTTTGTCAAAATTTAAGATAAATAAGGAGTCAGTACTTCAGGTCATTGAAGAGATCAGAAATACCAAAACTTCTGAAACAGATTCGCCAAAGAAGTTCAAGGCTCTTTCAAAATACACACGAAGCCTGACAAAGCTTGCGGGAATGAACAAGCTTGATCCGGTAATCGGCCGAGACGACGAGATTTCTAGAATCATCCAAATACTTTCTCGAAGGACAAAGAACAACCCGATTCTTATCGGAGAAGCCGGAGTAGGAAAGACTGCTATAGTCGAGGGTCTAGCTCAAAGAATGGCAATGAGAGATGTGCCGGAGTCTCTGCGAGATAAAGAACTTGTTTCTCTGGATCTAGGACTATTGATTGCTGGAACAAAATACAGAGGCGAGTTTGAAGAAAGATTGAAAAATATTTTAAAGGAAATAGAAAAGTCTGACGGCAAGATAATCCTTTTCG
Source organism: uncultured Candidatus Saccharibacteria bacterium (assembly GCA_964468795.1). Taxonomy (GTDB): domain Bacteria; phylum Patescibacteriota; class Minisyncoccia; order Phycocordibacterales; family DATDWN01; genus C7867-006. The sequence goes on along the minus strand of CAYXWL010000004.1, from coordinate 3,544 downwards.
TGGACGAGATTCATACAATAGTGGGGGCCGGTTCTGCCGAAGGATCACTCGATGCATCAAACATGCTAAAGCCTGCTCTTGCACGAGGTGAATTGCGAGCTATTGGCGCAACAACACTCAAGGAATATCAGAAGCATATTGAAAAAGATCCTGCACTGACAAGAAGATTCCAGCCAGTGTATGTAAACGAGCCATCAACAGAAGATGCCATAACTATTTTGCGAGGACTTAAAGAAAAATATGAGCTATATCATGGCGTGCATATCACAGACGAGGCAATAGTTGCTGCAGTAAATCTTTCATCAAGGTATATAACTGACAGATTTTTGCCAGATAAGGCAGTGGACCTCATTGATGAAGCAGCGTCGTATCTCAAAATTGCTCTTGAGAACAAGCCACCAATGCTCCAGACTGCTCACTCTAAGATAGTAAAACTTCAGATAGAGCATGAGGCACTAAAGAAAGAGACAGATCCAAAATCAAAAGCTCGAATCAAAGATATCGAGAAGGCGATTGCAGATCTCAAAGAAGAAACTTCAGAAATAGAACTAAAGTGGAACAACGAGAAGGAAACTGTTGCAGACATAAAGGCAATAAAGAAACAGCTGGAGGAGCTTCGAAGAGAGGCCGAGGTTTCAGAATCAAAAGCAGATCTTTCGCGAGCTGCGGAAATTCGATATGGAAGAATTCCAATGCTTGAAAAAGATTTGGACAACAAGACAAAGAGACTAAAAAAGCTCCAGAGCTCTCGAAGAATTTTGAAAGAGGAAATTACAGAAAACGACATAGCAACTATTGTTTCAAAATGGACGGGCATACCTGTAAGCAGAATGCTCGAAGAAGAAGCTGAAAAATTGTCTCGAATGGAAGAAGTCTTGAAGAAAAAGATTATAGGCCAGGACGAGGCAGTAAAGAAAATCTCAGATACGATAAAGAGATCGCGAGCAGGCATCGCAGATCCAAATAGGCCAATCGGTTCATTTCTATTTTTGGGTCCGACTGGCGTTGGTAAAACAGAACTGACAAAAGCTTTGGCAGAATTCATGTTCGACGATGACAAAGCTCTTGTGCGAATCGATATGTCAGAGTTCATGGAGAAGCACAGCGTCTCAAAGATAATCGGCGCACCTCCAGGATATGTAGGTCATGAGGAAGGCGGAACAATAACTGAAATAGTACGACACAGACCATACTCTGTAATATTGTTCGACGAAATCGAAAAGGCTCATCCAGAAGTGTTCAACATCTTGCTTCAGGTTCTCGATAATGGAAGGCTAACTGATGCGAAGGGAAGAGTCGTTAACTTTAGAAATACCGTCATAATTCTGACTTCAAACATTGGCGCAAGATTCATAGACAAGATGGAGAAGATCGGATTTGCAGTGGAATCATCTGACAAGGCAAACTACGAGGATGCAAAGTCAAAAGTTATGGAGGCTCTAAAGGATCACTTTAGACCAGAATTCCTAAACCGACTCGACGACATTATCGTATTCGATATCTTGAGCAAGGAATCAATCAAAGAGATAGTAAAAATCCAAGTAGGAATTGTTCAGGACAGACTGCTTCAGAAAGAAATAAAGCTTGTCCTAACAGAAAATGTTCTGGATCACCTTGCAAAAGAAGGCTACAGCCCTCAATACGGAGCAAGGCCACTAAAAAGGTTGATACAATCAAAAATCCTAACTCCTATCGCTTCGCTTATGGTAAGCAAAGGAATATCAAAAGGCGGAACTATCAATGTTGATATAAAGGGCGGAGAATTTACATTCAATGTAAAGAAGGGAAGAAACGGATCGTTTGTCTCTGACGAGTTTGTGGATGAGAAGGTGACGGCATAGCAAAAGACACCAGAAATGGTGTTTTTTGTTATTATATAATTATGAAAAAAACAATACGCATATTTCTTTTGATGTTAATCAGTGCGTATTTTTTTAACTATATTTCTACATACAAGGAGTGGCATTTCATAGACAATGTAAATGTCATTTTTTACGAGGCAGGTCATACATTGTTCTTCTTCTTTGGCAATTTTATGAACGTTTTTATGGGAAGCGGTTTTCAGGTCCTCCTCCCGCTACTTATTTCAATTTATTTCTTTCTTACATATCAGAGAATATCTGGTTCAGTTGTTTTGATGTGGGTTGGCCAAAATATTATAAATGTCTCATTGTATGCCAGCGATGCGGTAGCTAGGCAGTTGCCTCTTTTAGGCGGGGGAACAGAAGGACATGACTGGAATTATATTTTGGCTCGGCTCAATCTTTTAGAGTACACAGATCAGATTTCAAAGGCGATTTATCATTTGGGAGTAGCAATAATTGTAATCGGAGTTATTTTCAGTGCTTATTTTATTGCTGTGGAAGAGGAATAGAATTGCTATCAATAAAGAAGGTTACATTTTATCTTGAATTTGCTATCTTGATTAAAAGCTATTTTTTGATATTCTTAGTTTGTTCGCAAAAATCAATATGCGTCGGTGGTAGAGTGGTCAATTACAAGAGACTGTAAATCTCTCGGCTTCGGCCTACGAAGGTTCGAATCCTTCCCGGCGCACAGCTTAGGACGGATTGAGGCGAAAGCTTCAATCCGTTCTTGCGTATCAACGATTTTTTCCAGTTCCAACGCTTTGATTTCTGGCAGAAGCTCTTGTTCACCCTTTTTCATCACACTGAACCAAGAATGTAGATTTACAAACAGTTTTTTGGCCTCAAGTCTGTGGTTCCAACCTAAACTACTCAGTATCTCTCTTCTGTTTTGAATATCTCCATGTTTTAGAGCTTCAACGGCTAAGGCAGAAAAATGCAAAACATTTTCTGTTAGTTCGGTCCACTTCTTTGCTCGGTTTTCCGTTTCTCCAAGTTTTATTTTTTCTTTCATCAAATTTTCCTCAAGATCTTTTTTCTGAATGTTGTATTGTTCTCTAGTTATTGTTCCATCCAAGAGAAAGGCTAAAGCCCTATCCAGTTTCTTTTGTGTATCTTCAACATTTCTTTGTTGTGCTTCATATATTTTTTGCCTTTGATCTGTTTCAATACTATGAACTTCTCTCCAAGTCTCTAAACCAAGCTTATAAAATTCTGGATCAATAAGATTACTCTCAACAATCTTCATTATGTCGTGTTCAAGTTTAGAAACTGTTACTGGTCTTGCTTTACAATCAATGTACTTCTTCCTTTTTGTACAATGATAATAAACATAAGTTTCTATTTTTCCTGTAGTTTTGTTTAACTTCTTCTTTTCTGATGCAGTAACACGTGCACCACATTCACTACAAACCATAATTCCAGTATAAGGGAACTCGTGCTTTTGCGCTCTCGGTCTACCTTTCTTACCTAAGATTACTTGAACCCTATCAAACTCTTCCATGGTGATCATTGGTTCATGTTTACCTAAGTATGTTTTACCTCCATAGTTAAAGTATCCGGCATAAAACTGGCTAGTAAACAAAAGATACATATAGCTTTTTGAGAAAGGTTTACCTCCAAGCCTTTTTCTTTTTGGAGTTCTTAAACCCCACTCATCTGTAGCTATTTTTAGTATT
>CAYXWL010000003.1:0-36752 GCA_964468795.1 uncultured Candidatus Saccharibacteria bacterium | reverse complement strand
CCTTGGACTACACCAATAATAAAATCGCATCTACAACCCGCCGCGACGGGGTAACCCTGAGCCAATCGTTAGAAAAGTCGCCCCAGGTCAAATTGGTGGATGAAACTCGACCCCATGAAGTTGGAATTGCTAGTAATCGCGGGTCAGACATACCGCGGTGACTACGTTCTCAAGTCTTGTACTCACCGCCCGTCAACTCAAGGGAGTTGGGAATACCCGAAGCGTCACGTATGTGGCATCACGGTAAGCTCAATGACAGGGAGTAAGTCGTAACAAGGCACGGGTAGCGGAAGCTGCTCGTGGATTAATTCAATTTGAAACACTTTCTTACTTTGTAAGAAAACGTGAGTCGATATTGGGTCTCTCGATCGAGGATCTAATAGACATATTGCTGTCTTGTCTTAAAATCAGCATGACGCCGGGAAAGACCGGTCGTGAACGGAACAAAACAGAAAATGAGAATCAAAAATACCGCTAAAAATGGCGGTATTTTTGCTACCAAAAATTTAGTTATTGACAAGTACATAACACATGATGTATAATTATACGTAGAAATTAACCCTTTTTCGTTGGAACGCAGGAGGAGAGTACAATGATGAAATTGTCTTTCGCAGGGAAGCTGGTTCTTCTCGGAATTGCTCTCTCGATTCTCTCGATTCTCGTTGCGGCCTACCGTGTCTCGGTCCATCCCGGACCGGAGATGCAGTGGCCGACCACTCTGAGCCTCCTCTCGTTCATCATGATGATGAGCGGTCTCACTATTGGGTTCTTCGAATGGCTGGGACATGGTGTGCACATCAAGGTGCGCACCACACCCCCGCCGAACTCGTCCAACGATTGCGTGTTTCGCGGGAAGCCGATCTGGAAATGACCGGCCCTCGCAAGGAGGTGTGTGGCAGTATATGCCAGTGCCTCCTTTTTTGTTGTTAAAATTGATTTTTTTTGCTAATGTAGTTTGGTTGAGGTATGCGCGTGTAGCTCAGTTGGCTAGAGCAATCGACTGATACTCGGTAGGTCCCAGGTTCGAATCCTGGCACGCGCACCAGAAAAATCCCCGTACGGGGATTTTTGCGTGCAGAAAGCTATGTTATAGCTTTCGTCAGGATTCGAAAACCTTTGATAGTTTTACGGAGTAAAACAGAAAAGGTGTACAGTTCCTGTAAGGAAAGAATCCTGGCACGCGCACAAAGCACGGTACTCTCATTTTAAAAAGTCGCAAAAAGTCTTGCGAAGCGAAAAAGTCGCTTCTCACTCGGTAGGTCCCAGATTTGAATCCTAGTATAACACTGCACAGTTCCCATTTACCCCTTCATGAAGAAAGTGGTATAATTTTCAATTATCATATTGAAAATAAAATGACGAAAAAAATCGGTGATATTGTTACCCTGTTTTTCATTTTGTGCGTAGGTTTCTTGGCATTTATATCGGTACTGTCTATTTGGAAAATCATAGATGGAGACGTAATGTTCAAGTCGCTAGCCACAGTAGGTATCGTAGCTTTTGCCTCAATCATAGTGATGTTCGCATCAAAGTCTATGAGCACTAATACAGTTCAAAATGAGGATCAGAACTCACTTGTGCCAATATTTACAGGCGTGAGGTATGTGACTTCTGGACTCTTGATTATCTGCATAACTCTTCTTGCAATTATCGGCGTTATGGCAATCTGGGAGGTTATAAAAGATAAGGAGGTTTTGAACAGAGTTATTGGCTCTATGCTTGTGCTCGCAATATCATCGCTTATCATAATCGTGGCTTGTGCGGACAGAGAGAGCAAGTCAATTTTTGGCAATCATGTTGAAGGTGAGCCTATTCAGATATCTGTAGGAAAAATCATCCTACTAGTATTGGTGGGCGCATGGATTTTGGGAATATTCTTATAAAATAAAAAAGAGATTGTGGTGGATTTCTGCTTAGAATATCTGCTATAATCTCTTTTTTAGCAGTTGAAATTAAATAAAATAGAATGCATAAAATAAGCAAACTGATTGGAAGGGAAATTCTAGACTCTCGAGGCAATCCGACTGTCGAAGTCGATGTCATCTTAAAAGACGGATCTTTCGGACGAGCAGCAGTACCGAGCGGAGCTTCAACTGGAAGCCATGAAGCATGCGAGCTTAGAGACGGAGACAAGAAAAGGTACGGCGGAAAAGGAGTTCTAAAAGCAGTAAAGAATGTAAATGAAGCAATAGCAAAGGGAGTAAAAGGCAAGTCTTTTGACCAGAGATCTCTGGATGCATTTCTTATCAAACTGGACAATACTCCTAACAAAACAAAACTTGGAGCAAACGCAATTTTGGGTGTTTCAATGGCTTTTTCAATAGCAGTAGCTGCTTCAACACGGAAGCCGTTATGGAAGTACTTTAAGGAAATATCAAAGTCAAAGAAGGTGATGCTTCCTGTTCCTATGATGAACATTTTAAACGGAGGAAAGCACGCAGAAAATTCAACTGACCTTCAGGAGTTCATGATTATGCCGACTGGGGCAAAATCTTTCTCTCAGGCATTGCAATGGGGAACCGAGGTGTTCCACGAGCTAAAGAAGATTTTGAAATCACGAAAACTCAATACATCCGTTGGAGATGAGGGAGGATATGCCCCGAGTCTTCCATCAAACGAAGCTGCTATCGAAATTATTTTGGAAGCCATTAAAAATGCTGGATACAATCCAGGAAAAGATATTTCAATTGCTATTGATGCAGCTGCTAGCGAGATCTACAAGGACGGAAAATATCACCTTGAAACAGAAGGCAAGGTGCTTTCAACCGAGGAAATGGTAGAGTTTTATGCAAATTGGGTTTCAAAATATCCGATAGTTTCTATCGAAGACGGATTGTCAGAAGACGACTGGGCAGGCTACAAATTGATGACCGAAAAGCTTGGAAAGAAGATTCAAATAGTCGGAGACGATTTGTTTGTAACAAATATCGAAAGACTGAAAAAGGGAATAGATGAGAAATCTGGAAACGCAATTCTTATAAAACTAAACCAAATAGGTACAGTCAGCGAGACTATTGACGCGGTTCTTATGGCAAGAAACGCAGGATTCAATGCCATCATTTCTCACAGGTCTGGGGAGACAGAGGATGCAACCATATCTGATTTTGTTGTGGGCCTCGGAACAGGACAGATCAAGACTGGTTCGCTTTGCCGATCAGACAGAACAGCAAAATACAATCAGTTGCTTCGAATCGAGGAGTCATTTGGAAAGAAGGCAGAGTTCCCAGGAAAGGGCGTATTCAAGATTAATTCAAAATAGTTTATGTCTAAATTATTTTTAATCCGGCACGGAAAGTCTGAATGGAACAAGCTGGGGCTTTGGACGGGGTGGACGGATGTTTCGCTGGACGAAGAAGGAAAGAGAGAAGCAGTCGAAGCAGGCAAGCTACTAAAGGATGAGAATATTCACAAGGTTTATACTTCGGAGCTCAAGAGAACACACGAAACATACGAGGGGATAAAGGAGGGTTCAGGAAAAAATGTTCCATTCACTCCTCATAAGGCGCTAAATGAGAGGCATTATGGAATTCACACAGGAAAGAATAAATGGCAGATAAAAGAAGAAGTAGGAGAGGAGGAATTTAACAAAATTAGAAGAGGTTGGGATGTTAAAATTCCCGAAGGAGAAACTCTGAAAGATGTCCATGCCAGAGTCGTGCCTTATTACGAGGAAAATATTAAAAAAGATTTGCTAAATGGCGAAAATGTTCTCGTTGTGGCACATGGCAATACGCTGAGAGCTCTAATAAAGCATTTGGAAAATTTGGATGAGGTAAAAATTTCTGAAGTGGAATTTGAAACTGGTCAGGTTCACATATACGAGCTAGACCACGAGGGAAAAATCCTGAGCAAGGATGTAAAGTCGAAAAATTAAAAGCTTGAAAAAACGGCTTAATTAGTGTATTATTTCGACTTCGTCTAGATATTATTTATATTTAATTTTTGCGACTCACAATGATTAAGAGAACTAAAATTGTAGCGACTATCGGACCGGCAACAGAGAGCGAGGAAATGCTTTCAAAGCTTCTTTTGGCAGGCATGAACGTGATGAGACTTAACTTTTCACACGGAGATTTTGACGAGCATCAGAATAGGGTAAACAACTTGCGAAAGGCCATGGAAAAAACAGGCAAGAGAGCCGCGATTTTGCAGGACCTTGGCGGACCAAAGATTCGAATCGGGAATTTCTCCACAGAATCAATCATGCTAAAAGTCGGTCAGACTTTCACTTTGACAACCGATGAAAGCGTAATCGGTGACGAGAAGAGAGTGTATGTAAACTACCCGCTTCTTCCAAAAGAAGTAAAACCAGGACATATTATCTTCCTTCATGATGGAAAGAAGAAGCTTGAAGTGAAAGAGGTGAAAGGCAAGGAGGTTGTCTGCAAAGTTTTGGTTGGGGGAGATATAAAAGGCCGAAGAGGCGTAAACCTGCCAGATTCAGATTTGTCTATAAAGTCTTTGACTGACAAAGATCTAAAAGATCTTGAGTTCGGAATAAAGAACAAGGTGGACTTCATTGCTCTTTCTTTCGTGCGAAGACCTTCTGATATTGTCGAGCTGAGAGAAATTCTTAAAAAGAAAAAATCTAATGTAGGAATAATCGCAAAAATTGAAACTCCTCAGGCTATTTCTAATATAGATGAGATTATTTCTCTAGTTGACGGCATTATGATTGCGAGAGGAGACTTGGCTATAGAAGTTCCTTTCCAGAAAGTGCCAAGCTATCAGAAGATGATGATAAAAAAGTGCAACGATGCTGGAAAGCCTGTGATTACTGCAACTCAGATGCTTGAATCTATGATAAAGAGCCCAGTTGCTACCAGAGCTGAGGTTTCAGATGTTGCCAATGCTATTTTGGACGGAACTGACGCAATCATGCTTTCTGAAGAGACGACATTGGGAGAATTTCCAGTAAATGCCGTAACAGTCATGTCTACAATTGCAAAAGAAATGGAAGAAAATGCTTCTGAGAGGGAAATAGTAAGAGTTGGAGAAAAAGGCGAGACTCAGATAACCGACTCTATTACCGGATCAGTTGTAAAAACATCTCACGACGTTGGTGCGAAGGTCATAGTTGCCCTTACGGATTCAGGCTTTACAGCGAGGATGGTATCAAGGCACAAGCCTCACGCATCTATACTTGCATTGACTGCAAACGAGTCTACTTCTAACAAGCTTTGCCTTTCATTCGGATGCAATCCGCTTACTGTGCCAAAGTATGATTCAATTCAGGATATTATTAAAATGGTTAGAAGCTACTGCTTGAAAGAAAAGCTGGTAAAGAAAGGGGACAAAGTGGTTGTTACAGGAGGCGTACCTTTTAATACAAAAGGTTTGTCTACTAACATGCTCATGGTCGAAACCATTTAGTTTCTTGGCTTTCAAAATATTATTCATTACTAGATAATACTAAAAACATTTTCTAACACTTTCTCTTGCAGGAAAGTGTTTTTAGTATTCCAGTAAAGACGTTTTTTGGTAATTTCATGTCTTGGGGTTATAATGCTCTTAATAAAATTATGATCAGCAAAAAGAGTACATTTTTCTTGGGGATATTTATTTTCTTTATTCCTTTTTTGGGCTTGCCAACAAGCTGGAAGACGTCTTTGATAGTTATTTCAGGTCTAACCCTCATTTCGCTATCTGTAAAAATAACAATTCCAAAGAAGACATCCAAATCAAGAATCAAAAGAGAAAAAGTTACGCCTGTCTTTGCTGAAACGGCTCCTATTTATCCGAAAGATAATACAATCGAAAAATCTATTCTTAAAGAGAATACTCCAGAGGCCGAGATAAAGTAGATAAATGAAAAAATTTACTTCTAACAACTTAAAAACAATCGCTATGTTCGTTTTGCTGGCTTCTGCCAGTATTTCTTTATTCTTTCTTCCAAAAATATTCAGCGTTCATTATACAGGCAACCAATCTGCGCTTGCGTCTTATGATAAGCCCGCAGCAACAACACAAAAAGAGCCCGTCTTTGTTCCCTCGTATGTGAGCACTCCTCATTCTGTAAAAGGAATATACATGACAAGCTGGGTGGCAGGTACCAAGAGCCTCCGAGATTCGCTTGTAAAAATTATTGATACCACTGAAATAAACACTGTTGTTATTGATATAAAGGATTACAGTGGAAAAATAGTCTTCAAGGTAACGGACCCAAAGCTCCAAGCTTTCGGTTCAGAGGAAGTCAGGGTGGACGACATGAGAGATTTTATTGAATCCCTCCATAAAAAAGGAGTCTATGTGATAGGCAGGGTGGCAGTTTTTCAAGATGCATATTTTGTAAAGCACAGGCCTGATTTGGCAGTAAGAAACAAGTCTGGCACAGCTGTTTGGAAAGACAGGAAGGGAATTTCCTGGATCGATGCGGGATCGAAAGAATATTGGGATTACATAATTCAAATATCGAATGAGGCGAGAAAGATCGGATTTGATGAAATAAATTTCGATTACATCAGATTTCCTTCGGATGGAAATATGCAGGACATATCATTTCCTTTCAGCTCTACCACTCCAAAGCATTTGGTGTTGAAAAGCTTCTTCTCATATTTAAATGACAACCTGCGTGCAACCAGCACAAACAATGGATTGAAAATATCTGCTGATCTTTTCGGCATGGTAACGACTGCCAGTGATGATATGGGCATAGGCCAGCTTCTTGAAGACGCATTGCCATATTTCGATTATGTTTCCCCGATGGTTTACCCGTCTCATTATCCGCCAACATTTATGGGTTACAAGGATCCAGAGGCTCATCCTTATGAGGTGATAAAATATGCAATGCAGTCAGCAGTAGACAGGAGAGAGGCCTTGGCGAGCAGCACGGGAGAAACTCTGGCGGAACTTCGACCTTGGCTTCAAGATTTCGGCCTTAGGATGAACTACGGTCCATCTGAAGTTAAATCACAGATCAAAGCTACAAACGAAGTTGGACTTGATTCTTGGCTATTGTGGTCTGCATCAAACCGATATACACTTGGAGCTCTAAATTCAGAGTAGAAAATAATTTTTTAGTGTATAATATACACATCTATGAAAATGAATTACAAAAAAGGTTTTACACTTATTGAACTTTTGATAGTGATAGCAATTATAGGAATTCTATCTTCAGTGGTACTGGCTTCTCTAAACAAAGCTAGAGAAAAAGGCGCAAATGCAACAATAAAGGCAAACCTGCAGGGAATCAGGCCACAGGCTGAAATAGTTTATGGAAGTCACAACCAGACATATACAGAAGTGTGCAACGATCCAAACATTGTAACAGCAATAACATCATCGATTGCATTGAGCGGTGATACAGGCTCGATTGCAACAAGATGCAACAGTGCTTCTGACACTTGGGCTGCAAACGTTTTATTAAAAGTGCCAGACAATGGAAACAATTATTGGTGCGTTGATAATACTGGGGTTTCAAAGGGTGAGGTGGATGAGCTAAACGGAGCCACTTCTTGCTCATAAAATATTCAGTCTGCTTACACAGTTTCCTGATTAAACGTCGAGCAAATTCGGCGTTTTTTCTTTATAAAATAAAATGATATAATTTTGTAAATCATGGATCCTAATCAAATTACATATTTTGCCGAGACGGATGCTCGGAATAAGAAGGTTAAGTTTGGAATCAAGGCCAAGGACCGCTTGAGGCACTTTTATGTGATTGGAAAGACGGGTATGGGTAAGTCTACTCTTCTCGAAAACATGGCTATTCAAGATATTCAGAATGGCAATGGCTTGGCTTTTATCGACCCTCACGGAGGTACTGCTGAAAAGCTTTTGGAGTATGTTCCACAGGAGAGAATTAAAGATGTTTTATATTTTGCTCCGTTCGATTTGGAATATCCAGTTTCATTTAACATCATGGAAGATGTCGGAGCAGACAAGAGACACTTGGTTGTCGCTGGGCTCATGGCAACATTTGAAAAAATCTGGGCTGATGCCTGGTCTGCCAGAATGGCTTACATCCTGCAGAACACCATTGCTGCTCTTTTGGAATATCCAGGGGCAACCCTTCTCGGCGTGAACCGAATGTACACCGACAAGGACTTTCGAAAGAAAGTGATGGACAATATAAAAGACGTTGCGGTAAGGGCTTTTTGGTTTGATGAATATACAAAATATACAGACAGATATACCCAAGAAGCTACTCCGGCTATCCAAAACAAGATCGGCCAGTTCGCCTCAAACCCTTTGGTCCGAAACATCATCGGCCAGTCAAAATCTTCTTTTGATATTAGAAGCTTCATGGATCAAAAAAAGATTCTTATCATAAACCTTTCAAAAGGAAGAGTCGGCGATGGTAATGCGAGACTCCTCGGTTCAATGCTCATTACAAAAATTTACCTTGCCGCGATGTCGAGAGCCGATATGTCAGAGTCTGACCTTGCAAAGGCTCCGAATTTCTATTTGTATGTGGATGAATTCCAGTCTTTTGCAAATAAGTCATTTGCTGACATTTTGTCGGAAGCCAGAAAGTACAAGCTCAACTTGACCATCGCTCATCAGTATATAGAGCAGATGGAGGAGGAGGTTAGGAACGCGGTGTTTGGAAACGTGGGAACAATGGTCTCGTTCAGAGTGGGTGCTTTTGATGCGGAAGTTTTAGAAAAAGAATTTGCGCCAGAATTTAACGCTACGGATTTGGTGAACCTTGGGTTTACTCAAATATATTTGAAGCTGATGATAGACGGAGTATCTAGCAGGCCTTTTTCAGCTGCAGCCATCGCTCCTATTCCAAAGCCTGAAATAACTTTCAAGGACGATGTTATCGAGAACTCCAGGGGGCAGTTTGCTATGCCGAGAGCCCAAGTGGAAAAAAATATTATCGAATGGCACGAATCTGGAACAGCTCGTGAGGCAAAGCAGATTGCCCCGAACGGAGAAACTGCGCCTATAGAAAGAGAAAGGCCAGACAGGACAGAGAGAGCTCAGGTAAATCACAATCACAATGGTAATGCAAATCATTATGCACCTAGGCAAAACAATGAAGCACCTAAGCCAGACGCTCCAAAGGCTGATGAAAATAAAATGGCTTTTATGAAGGCTGCAGAGGAACTCAAAAATAAAGTCAAAGATGAAAAGCCAAAAGAAAATTTTTCTTTGAACAATAAAAAAAATCCGACAAGAGAGAACGTGTCGAGCCTAAAAGAAGCTCTATCAAGCATCATAAACAATTCCAAAAAAAACGAGGAAGCAAAGGATGAAATAAAGAAGCCAGAGTCTCACCAAAAGGAGAGTCAGAAGCATGCTTCTAGCCATGAAGATAAAAAACAAAACCACAAAGATGATAAGAAAGAATCACATGGTCATGCCAATGCTCCTAGAAGTCCGAAGGAAGTTCCTGAGGATGTTTTAAGGAGTATCCTAAGCATGGAAGACAAGAAATAATATGGCAGTGAGAGTTCCAAAGAAAAAGGTTCTGATTTTTTCTACGGCATTTCATCCTTTTGTCGGTGGAGCTGAGGTTGCCATAAAAGAAATTACTAAGAGACTCGATAAGAGCTATGAATTCGATATTATTACCGCAATGCTTGATAGAAATCTGCCCTCTTTTGAAAAAATAGACAACATAAATGTCTTTAGAATAGGTAATGGCAAAAGGCCGTTACTCGACAAGATGTTACTTCCGTTAAGGGGAGCGTATTTTGCTTACAAGCTAAACAAAGAAAGGCAGTACTCATTTTTTTGGGGCATGATGATAACTTTCGGCAGTGGCGCTGCTTTTTTGTGCAATGTGCTGAATAGGATATTAAGAAAACCTGCCATTCCTGTAGTCCTAACTTTGCAGGAGGGGGATTCGGAATCGCATTTGACATATCGCTGGGGAGGTTTGATATTTATCGCCTGGAAGCTGGCACTTAGAAAGACAGACAAGCTTACAGCCATAAGCAATTTCCTGCTTGATAGGGCAAAGAGAATCGGATTTAACGGCCAGAGTTTTCTTGTTCCAAACGGGGTAGATATAAAATTGTTTTCTCAGAAGGTGGGAGTAGAAACCCAGAACAAGATTAAATCAGAGTTGGATAAAAACCCAGCAGACATCTTCCTAATTACCGTTGGACGTCTGACATATAAAAATGCGACTGATGATCTCATTTCATCCCTGTCTAGACTTCCGCAAAATATAAAACTGCTTGTCATTGGCCGTGGGGAAGATAGGCATAAGCTGGAAAAATTAACCAAGGATCTTTCTTTGGAAAATAGGGTAAAGTTTTTAGGCTACATGGATTATTCCGATATACCAAAATATCTTGCCGTATCGGATATTTTTATAAGACCTTCAAGATCTGAGGGCTTCGGCAATTCTTTTATTGAGGCTATGGCAGCCAGAATACCGGTCATTGCGACTCCGGTTGGCGGTATAGCAGATTTCCTTGATGACAGGGAAACAGGCATGTTTTGTGCGCCAAACAGCCCAAAAAGCATCGCAAATACAGTAATGGCACTTATTCAGGACAAGCCTCTCTCGAACCGCATTGTAGAGAAGGCTTTTAACAGGGTGAAGGATAAATACACATGGGACTGCATTGCACTTGAAATGAAGAGGGTTTTTGATAGTGTTTAGCATGAATATGAAGATTTTAATTTCAACAGGTATATACCCGCCGAAAATAGGAGGACCAGCCCAGTACAGCAAGAATTTGGCTAACGAGCTTTCTTTGATGGGGCATAGCGTAGGGGTATCTACTTTCACATTGGAAAATTATCTGCCAAGCGGAATAAGGCACGCATATTTTTTCCTAAAAGTTTTTCCAAAAGTATTATTATCAGATTATGTGATAGCTCTGGATACTTTTTCTGTTGGCCTTCCGACTGTTTTGGCATGTAAAATATTGAACAAAAAAGTAGTTATAAGGACAGGGGGAGATTTTTTATGGGAAAGCTATGTTGAAAGAACCGGCAAGATGATTTTGTTTAGGAATTTTTATAGAGAAGAGAGGCAAAATTTTTCTGCAAAGGATAAGATTATTTTCTTTCTAACTAAGTGGACGCTGAATAATTGCGGAAAAGTTATTTTTTCTACTGAGTGGCAAAGAAAAGTTTTTATTGAAGCATACGATCTGCCGGTTGCAAGAACAGAAATAATCGAGAACTATTATGGAGAAAAAGAGACCGACTTGGTCCCTAAAGAAAAAATATTTGTGGCTTCGGCTAGAAATTTGGCATGGAAAAATTCCGACACCTTAAATAGAGTGTTCGATAGGGTTAGGCTTAAGCATCCAGATGTCAAACTTTTTACGGATAACATCGAATTTTCACAATTCATGAATATTATTAAAACCAGTTATGCGGTTATCTTGGTTTCAATTGGAGACATAAGCCCAAATTTGATTCTGGATGCAATCCGCTATAATCGGCCTTTTGTGTGTACGAAGGAGGTCGGGATCATTGACAGAATAGGTGACGCGGGAGTGTTTGTTGACCCATTTAACGAATCTGAAATTGAAAATGCTATAATTTCTATGTTAGATGAGGGCAATTATTCTCTTGCCAAAAAGAAGGTTTCAGAATTCTCCTTTACTCACACTTGGAAAGAAATTGCCGATGAATTTATAAAGGTTCATAAATTACTTACATGAAAGTCCTATCAATAGGGACAGACAAAAAGATATTCGATGAAAACAGCAACGTAAGGCTGAGATCATCCTCTTATGCAGAGAAAGCAAGCCAGTATCACATTGTAGTCTTTACATTAAAAAAAGACGCTCTTGATGAAGTTCACCAAGGCAATCTGCATATTTATCCTACAAATTCGCTATCAAAACTACATTATTATTTTGATGCGGTAGCTGTTGCAAAGAAAGTGGCAAGGGAAAACAGTCTTGAGTCAAAAGATACTGTTATAACCACTCAAGATCCTTTTGAAACCGGTTTGGTTGGGAAAAAGCTAAAAAGCATCTATTCTTTCCCGCTTCAAGTTCAGGTTCATACGGATTTTTTGAGCCAGCATTTTAGGCACAGCCTGCTCAATAAGCTTAGAGTAAAGATATCTAAAAGCGTTCTTCCTTCGGCTGATGGAATACGGGTTGTGAGCAGTTTTATCAGAGACTCTATCCTGACTAATATTCATGGGGTAAAAGCAAATATTTCTGTTTTGCCGATATACGTAGATATTGAGGGAATAATAAAGTCTGTGGCAAAAGACGATATAAGAGCTGATTTCCCGGAGTTCAAATTTACAATGGTCATGGCATCTAGGCTTTCTCCTGAAAAAAGGATTGATCTGGCTTTGCATTCAGTCAAAAAAGTTTTTGAAAAATTTCCTCATTCAGGTCTTGTGATTTGCGGAGCTGGACGGGAGAAATCAAAGCTTAAAAGCTTGGCAAAAAAGCTGGGAATTGAAAAAAATGTTAGATTTGCAGGTTGGAGAGAGGATCTCATTTCTTATTACAAGACTGCGAATCTATTTCTTTTGACTTCAGAATATGAAGGGTATGGAATGACTCTGGTTGAAGCTGGTGCATCAGGCTGTCCGATAGTTACAACAAAAGTAGGTTTGGCAAAAACAGATCTTTTTCAGAATAACGTAAACTGCTTTGTCTGCGAATCTCACAATGCAGGTTGTATTTCAAAAGCCATAATTGATCTTATATCAAACAATTCTTTGCGTGAAGTGTTTTCACAAAAAATGCAGGAAGACTTGAGAAAAATCTCAATTACCAAAGAAGAATATATAGAGAGGTATGTAGAATTATTAGCTAATATAAAAAAAGATGGTTACAAGCCTTAAAATCGGTTTTATTGGTCAGGGATGGATTGGAAAAAATTATGCAGATGATTTTGAAGAAAGAGGATACAATGTAATTCGCTATAGCAAGGAACCACAATACGATAAAAATAAAGATCATATTGCCGAATGCGATATAGTCTTTATTGCCGTGCCAACGCCTACGACACCAAACGGGTTTGAGGATAATATCATAAGAGAAGTTATTCCTCTGGTTGGCAAAGGCAAGATAGCTGTTATGAAGTCCACCATTGTTCCTGGAAAAACAGTCGAGATTCAGTCGGCTTTTCCTGATATTATCCTGCTATACTCTCCAGAATTTTTAAGCGAAGCTACAGCAAGGCAAGACACCTCGAATCCTTTTTCAAGCATTGTAGGCTATCCTGTAGATTCAGAAAAGCACAAAGAAGCCGCTCAAAAAGTATTGGAAGTTTTGCCCAAAGCACCTTTTTCTCTTGTATGCACCAGCACAGAAGCCGAGATGATAAAGTATTCTCACAACGTAAGCGGATTCATACAGATTATTTTCTTCAATATGATGTATGACCTCGCCACATCTCTCCACTGCGATTGGGATGTAATACACAAAGCTATATCCAATGACCCTTTTATGTCGCACAAATATGCTAAGCCAGTCCACAAAAACGGAAGAGGGGCTGGAGGTCACTGCTTTATAAAAGATTTTGAGGCTTTTTACAGAAGATATAAAGAAGCTTTTCCAAATGATAAGCACGGCCAGCTCATATTCAAGAGCAATATCAGCAAGAATATAGAACTCTTGCTATCTACAAACAAAGATGTTCCTTTGCTTCAGGGCGTTTATGGGGATGTTATAATTGAGTAATGATAAGAAAGCTGACTCAGCATGTAGTGGTTAGATTCATAATTTCTGGAGGCTTATCAGCTTGCGTCAACCTGTCTGTTTTCTTTGTATTAAATTCCATTTTAAGGGTTTACTACATCACCTCCTCTGTTTCTGCATTTATAATTGCCTTTTTCTTTAGCTTCACTCTGCACAAGTTCTGGACATTCAAAAGCCACGGCGTAAATCAGCATAAGCAAATGGCAATGTATCTCGGCACCTCTCTTTTTGGATTGGGTTTGAACACGATACTTATGTATGTGTTTGTTGATCTCCTGCATATCTATCCTTTCGTTTCCCAGGTTCTCTCAGGAGGTCTTGTGGCTTTTTGCAGTTTTACTCTTTCTCACAATTTTGTTTTCAAATACAAGAATAATGACGTATTAGAATTAGATATAAATTAACGGAATGAAATTACTGGTGTTTACTCAAAAAGTTGATAAGAATGATCCTATCCTTGGTTTTTTCCACACATGGATAGAAAAGATGGCAGAAAAAGCCGAGTCAATCAGCGTCATTTGCTTGTCAAAAGGCGAATACTCGCTTCCGAATAATGTAACAGTTTATTCTTTAGGCAAAGAAAACAAGTTTGGCAGGATAAAATATATAATAAATTTTTACAAATATCTCCATCTCATTAACGGATCATATGACAAGGTTTTTGTTCACATGAATCAGGAGTATGTAATTTTAGGAGGTATATATTGGAAATTAAATGGTGTGCCGGTTTATATGTGGAGGAACCATAAGGCAGGAAATGCTCTTACAAATTTTGCCGTCATGCTTTCAACAAAAGTTTTCTGCACTTCAGAGTACTCTTATACAGCAAAGTATAAGAAGACTGTAATAATGCCAGCTGGAATTGATACAAATATGTTCAAGCCAGTCGAAGGCGTTGTACGAAAAAAATATTCTGTCGGTATGATAGGCAGAATCTCTCCGGTAAAAAGGCTTGATCTTGCGCTTTCTGCAATAAAAATATTGGTTGATTCTGGCAGGCAAGTTTCATTGTCTCTCGTCGGTCCTGTAGCTGAAAAGGACAAGGCGTATTCAGAATCTCTTGAAGAATATGTTTCCAAAAACGGACTATCTCAAATCGTCCATTTTGGACAGGGAGTTTCAATGGACAAGCTCCCGGAAATTTACAGTAGCATCGAGGTTTGTCTCAATTTAACCGATGCTGGCTCGTTTGATAAGACAATAGTTGAATCAGCCAGCTGTGGAGCCATACCGCTGGTCTCAAACAAGTCTTTTGAAGGCAAACTGCCACAAAGCTGTATTACAGAAGATGACGCAAAATCAGTCGCTGCTTCAATAGACAAATTGCTTTATGCCCATGAGCAGATCCAGATCCAGGATTCTCTTTCCCTGTTTGTAAAAAACCAAAGTCTTGATAACCTTATGAATAAGCTGTTTTCAGAGATAAGCTAATCTTATGTATAAAAATAAGAAAGTCAGTGTAGTTATACCGACATATAACGAAGCGGACTCTATCCGTGGGGTTATAGATAGTTTTTTTGCCACAGGATTTGTTGATGAGGTTGTGGTGGTGGACAA
Organism: uncultured Candidatus Saccharibacteria bacterium; assembly: GCA_964468795.1. Lineage (GTDB taxonomy): Bacteria > Patescibacteriota > Minisyncoccia > Phycocordibacterales > DATDWN01 > C7867-006. The sequence goes on along the minus strand of CAYXWL010000003.1, from coordinate 21,606 downwards.
CAACGCTCTGGGAAATACAAGAGAAGAAGTTGCAAAAACCAGAGCGCGAATTGTAATTGAAAATAAAAATCAAGGATACGGGCATGCACTAATGAGGGGTTTGCGTGAAGCAACTGGAGATATAATAGTCATGACAGAGGCAGACGGCACTCACGAACCAAATGATATTAATAAATTTCTTTTGTATAGCGATGATTTTCCTGTTGTATTTGGTACGAGAACTTCTAGAGCGTCTATTTGGTCAGGAGCATTCATGCCTTTTTCTGTAAGATTTGGCAACTGGGCAGTGGCTAAGCTACTCGAGGTCCTGCACAATGGCCCCACTCTTACCGATGTAGGTTGTACTTACAAACTTATTACTCGGGAAGCTTTGCAAAAAATCATACCTTTATTTCCTCTATCTGAGGGAGGAGGGAAGTGGTCTCCTGAGTTTATGATCTGGACGCTTAAGAAAGGATTTTATCCTATTGAGATTCCGATTATTTTTAAGCCACGAGTTGGGCAATCTATGTATACTGGCAGTGTATGGAAAGCGGCAAAGCTGGGGTTTAAGATGATACCGCTTATCATCGCATATCGATTTAAAAAAATATAAGAAAAGAGGCTCGTCTGCTGAAGCAGGCGAGCCTTCTGTCATTCAACCGGCTGGCTCATGTTCTTTCTGGCGAACCGGTCAACCCCGAGTAACCTATACGCTACTTCCCCAACAAGATTGGCAACAAGCCATGTTTGCCAATACCTCTGGGCTAGCATAGGGTTCTCCGGATCATCGTCAGCCCTCGGATCGGTGCTGACGATGTATAATTTTGAATGAGGATGGAAGTGTCTCCACACCACACTCAAACGTCTGGCATGGGCCCCGTTGCACACGACAATCGAGTTGTCGAGGTTAACACCTGGAAAAAGAGATAATGCTTTGGCAACGATTGCCTCTCTTTCATCCGTAGTGCTACTGACTTTTCCAATGCAAAATGCTCTGTCGCTTGGAATATAGGTCAGTTTGTGGTTCCACTCGCCGGAAGTTTTGTTGTCACGAAACTCTCCACCAATTACTACTGCTTTTTTGTAGTAATCGGCCAGAGTTCCGGCAAGTCTGGATGTGTTTAGCGACATCCAGCTGAGCTCGTTTCGTGAAGTTTGTGCATACGAAACGAGGAAGATGAACCTGATAGAATCAGGGTCATCAGGTAGTTGTTCCACCACCCTTGTCCAGTAAATCAAAGGGAACAAAAGCGTGGAGATGATTCTTGTTCTCAGTAGCCACGTGACAGGCTTGCTGGAAACAAAACGCAAGAAAGCGACCTCCATTTAGCACCCCTCTCTGAGGTATATAATATCATATTTATATTGAATAGTCAAGCATGATTTAATGCAGTAAAATACTATTACTTTATTTATAAAAGAAAAATATTAATACTACAAAATAAATAATAAACAAAGTAAATAGGTATTAAATTTCAACGAAATGATACTATTGTAATTACAATTTTTATGAAAATTATATCTAAACCTGCATTTGTATTGATAGGCATAGTTGCTGTATTTATCGGGTTGCATTTATTTGGTTTAGATATTCCATATCATCAGGATGAGTATAAGTGGCGCATGTATGCACATCCGGAAATTCTCCCTCCCGGATCAGTACCGCATCCGCCACTTACAGAATTTATATATACTCGTTTGGGTCCTATAGTGGGCGATGCAAATTTCAGATTGATTCCTTTTGGTTTCGGACTTATCAATCTATTGTTGCTGTACTATTTGGTACGTTTTGTTTTTTCTGAAAGGACAGCACAGATATCTGCTGTTATATTTACTCTTTCTTTCTATTCACTGCTCGCTAGCTTGATGATTGATGTTGATGGTGCTGTGATGCCGTTCTTTTTCCTCATTATGCTCATAGGATATTTCAAGTGGAAAGAAGGAAAATTTACATATTCTAAGGACAACGTGAGGTGGATTGCTCTTGTTCTTGTAGGCATTATTGGAGGTTTTATGATCAAGATTTCCGCATTGTTGTCGGTAGCCGCTGTTGTAGTCGACTATGCAGTTGAGAAAAATTATTTTAGCGACTTTAAAAAAATAGTTAGGTATGGCATGTTCACTTTGTTAGGTGCATCTATACTTGTACTGCTTCTAGTGCTTTCAAAGTATGTATTTCCGTTTTTTAACCTGCAGTATTCTCTCAAATATTGGGAGCATTTTGCCAACTCATCGAGTTTTTTTGCAAGAGGTTGGTTTCAGACTGCAATTCAGTGCATCAAAGCGCTTCTATATTCATCTCCGTTCCTTGTGCTTATCCCTTTTTTCATGAACAAGGAGGAGTGGAGAAAACTAAAGGTTTTCTACTTCTTCATGGCTTTTGCTTTTATATTTTATGTAATTCTTTTTGATTTTTCTCTGGGAGCTCTCGACAGGTATTGGCAGCTCCTAGTGTTGCCTTTGACCATTATCGCCTCGGTTGTGCTTGCACGAATATTTGAAACCAAGAATTATAGATACAAAGAAATGCTTTTGCTTGGCTCAATTCTGGCTATTTTATTAGTGCTTCTTCAATCATTACCTCATTTTATCCCTCCTCTTCATCCAAAATCGGAATGGATAACAAGAATAATTAACTTGAAATGGAATTTCGTCTATCCTTTCTCAGGAGGATCTGGCCCTATTGGTTTTTATGTATCTTTCCTTTTCATGGCGCTTGCATGGATTATTTCCATCGTTGCAGTAATATTTGGACTGTATAAAAAACAATATAAGAATCTAATTGTATTCTTTTTAATACCTCTTGGATTTGTTTATAACGCAGTATTTATTGAAGAATATCTATTTGGTATATGGAATGGATCATCTACAGCCTTAGTTAATGATGCTATGGACTACATCAAGAATAATCCAAAAATTCATTATGTAACTGCTTATAATGACAATGGAGGAAATGAACTTCAAATAATGGGTAAATATAGAAAGAGATTGTATATTGATCCTAAGTTTGACATTAAAGAAAAAGTGGCCTCACTTAACAAATATAAGGAGCACTATTTTGTGCTGGATATTCCACGCATTGATCCATCCACTGTATATCAAAAATATTTTGACTCATGCAAAGTTATCTATCATAAGCTAGATAAAAAAATTAGTGCAACAGTGTATGATTGTGAGAAGGCGCCAGATTTAAAAATCTAGTAATGATTAAATGAAACTAGAAAGCCATAAAACTATAGTTGGAGCAGGGGTTGCATTTCTATCTTTGTTTTTGGTTTTCTTTCACTTTCTAGATACTCCAAAGGTGTGGGTGGATGAAGGTGTATTTACTGAAGTTGCAAAAAACATGGCTTTGCATGGAGTTATCGGTATTCAAACATCGCCAGGGGTTTATTTCCCAATGAACAATATTTTACTCACTACCAGCTATCCAGTAATTGCGCCTATTGCTGGCATGTTCTATTTATTTGGAGTTGGTCTTGTTCAAGCCAGATTGATTATGGTTTTCTATATGCTTCTACTCCTTATATCCGCATATTTGTTATCTAGAGCTGTATACGGTTTTGTGCCTGCTGTCATGACCGTCCTCCTCATACTCTCTTTTTCTCCATTTTATGGCAATGGCAGGCCGGTACAAGGAGAGGTGCCAGGAATAGCTTTATTTGTTCTTGGCTTATTTATGATTTATCTTTGTGAAAAAAAACAATATACAGATTCGCGTCTTTTGTTCATATCGGGTGCGGTTACCGGCCTAGCCGCTTCTGTAAAACCACTTTTTTTGGTGGGAATATCTTTTGCTTTGGTGATTGGACTAATTGCATATTACAGAAAAATATCAGACAAGAAAAAAAATATTATTTTTTATTTTAGGATATATTATTCCCATACTTGCCTGGCTGTGGATACACGCTCTCTCCAGCGGATCAATAATAAAGTTTATTGAAAAAATGCTATATTTTGGCGGAACACACAGCTCTTCCGCCTCATCCATTACTATTGTTACACACAATCTTTTAAGGTTTGTGACAGAATCAACTCCTATATTATTCACTATTGCGGTAGCTGTTTTTGGGTTTTATTTAGCTAAAGAATTTTTAGCAAAGCGTTTTCTAGAGGTAAGTATTGTTGAAGTAATTGCAATGTCTTACATAGTTTTTAACTGGGTAGCGTATCTTTTCGGCACAGGGTGGTATAGGTACTTCTTCCCAGCACATCTCTTAGTCTACGTATTTTTTATAGGAGCTTATTTAAAATTGAGTAAATATTTTTTTGATAAGCCAGTCCTGTTAAAACTTTTAAAAGTTTTTTCAATTTTCTTGATTATATTTCAATTTGTTCATCTTGTTTTTATATCAGATACCTCATTTGTCATAAAAAGAACACGAAATTCAGAATTGCAACAGACCTTGTCAAAAATTGATTCTTCCCATAAAGTGTTATTTTATAACAGCATAGAGGCTTCGGTTTTTTTAAACTCAAGCAATTATAATCAATTTCTGTCAATGGATGATTTTCTTGTGGCAGGCGATAAGTCCGCAATAAAATCACCAACTGAGGATTTTATCCTAGTAAGCAATGACAGTGTTAATTCAGACCAAAACATTCGTTGTTACGAAAAAAGTTCGCTTGGAAAGTATTATCTTTACAAAAAGAAAGTTAGCTGTATGTAACACACATGATAAAGCTCATAAAATCAACATTTAATAACGAGAAGGCAACTAAAAAAGCACTTTCAAAATTTATTGAGAATGCAGAGCAACTTTCAATCGGAAAAGAGTGTAAGTATTTTGAAGAGAATTTTTCAAAATGGCAAGGAAGAAAGTATTCAGTGATGTTTAACAGTGGTTCCTCGGCCAATCTTGCATTGATTCAGGTTCTAATCAATTTAGGCAAAATAAAAAAAGGAGATAGTGTTGGTTTTTCAGCTGTGACATGGGCAACAAATGTAATGCCTCTGATTACTTTGGAGCTTAATCCTGTGCCGATTGATATTGAAATTGAATCTTTAAACATTTCTCCTAGAACACTTGAGCAATCATATAAAAAACACAAATTTAAGGTTTTATTTATAACAAATCTATTGGGCTGGAGCGACGATATCAAGAGCATCAGAAGTTTTTGCGATAAAAATAAAATTTTGCTTATTGAAGATAACTGTGAATCATTGGGTAGTGAATACAAGGGAAAGAAACTAGGCAATTTTGGCGACGCATCAACTTTTTCTTTTTATGTTGGTCATCATCTTTCTACTATAGAGGGGGGTATGGTTTGTACCGATGATAAAGAAATTGACACAATGCTTAGAATTGTGCGATCTCACGGTTGGGATAGGCATTTGTCACAAGAAGAGCAGAAACTCTTTAGAAAAAAATATAACGTTGAGGATTTTTATGGCAAATACACGTTTTATGATATTGGTTTTAATTTTAGACCTACAGAAATCCAGGGGTTTTTAGGAACAAACCAGCTTAAATATCTAAACTCAATGATAAATAAGCGTGAAAAAAACTTTCTACAACTAAAATCTATTTACAAAAATCCCGATTTTATTCCACTTCAAATAAAAGGTTTAACCAAGTTTTCAAATTTTGCGTTCCCAGTAATAACAAGATCAAAAGAAGCACGGGATAAGTATATTGAAAAAGCGAATAAGGCGGGGATTGAAATACGGCCGGTGGTTGCTGGTAGCATTAACAATCAAGCTTTTTTTACAAAGCATGTAGCCAAAAAATACGTCTTGCCCAATGCTGAATATGTTCATAATTTTGGTTTTTATTTCGGGAACAACTCTGATTTAACAAAAAAAGAGATAGCAACACTCATTAAAACGTTTTTAAATTAATGAAATACATAGTTCCTATTACGTGTCATTTTGAGGATGAAAGTCATTTGTGTAAAACAACCCTATTACGACTAGATAAATCAATTCAGGTTTCAGATATAGATGACTATTTTATTATTGCCGGTGATGTGCCGTACGAAAAGGGTAGCAAAACACTCTCAGAGTTATCCTGGGAGTACCTTGTACATAAGGGGATAGTCGATAAAAGAATTAGAAATCTGAAAGGCGGAGTGGGCACTTTCTCCGAAGCCAGAATATTGTGCAATGAATATAAAGGAGAGGAATTGGTAATAGTTTCATCTAGCTGGTATTTATTTCAAGCTAAACCAATTTTTAAAAAAAGGGCAAAAGAAAACAATATAAAAATATCTTTTGTATCTATAAAAAATACAGCTGGGTTGCAAACATGGATAACATATATCTGCTTGGGTATTTTGGTAAGAATTACTATGATTTTTATGCTAGATAAATATTTTGAAAAGATTATGGCAGGGTGGCAAAAAGTAAGGGTGGACAGTTTTGCTTTTAATGGTTGTAAATAATATCTATATGCAAAAGGAAAATATTCTTATAGTTGGAGCAAGTGGATTCGTTGGCAAAGCGCTTACTCGTAGCATGTTAGAAACAAATTCAAAAGTCTTTCTTACTTCACGTGATAAGAGTTTTAAAATAAAAGGTGCAAAAGTTTTTTACGGTGATTTAAACGATATTGTTTTTTGTAAGAAAATACTGAAAAATATTGATGTTGTCTATTATTTAGCGAGTTACAAAAAAAATATAGCGGTACACACCAAAATTCCTTTTGAAGTTTTAGCAAAAAATGTTACTCCACTCATAACGTTTCTTGAAGCGGTAAAAGTTTCAAAGGTTAAAAAAATAGTATATACGAGCTCTTCAATTGTTGAGTATTTTTCTTTAACAGATAATGTTGTTGATGGGTACGTATATGGTAAATATATTAATGAGTCAATTATTAAATCATTTGTTTCAGAAAATAAAACACCCATTACGATAGTTAGGTCTGCAGCGGTATATGGTCCTGGTAATGATTTTAATCCAGATACCGCAAATTTGATTCCTTCACTTATCATAAAAGCAATTGAGGCAAAAGATGAGATGGTTTTGTGGGGGAAGGGCACTAGAAGACTCCAATTTATCTATATTGATGATCTAGTCCATAATCTGATAGCGGTTAAAGATCGTAAGGAAGAGACAATAACTGTTGGCAATCCTATGCCAGTGAGTATAAAAAAAGTACTACAGATTATTTTGGCTCAATTAGACAAAAAACTTAAAATCAGTCATGATTTAACTAAGCCTGATAAGAAAACTCAATTGACTAAATTCAATAATATTGTAAAGCCAAAAATTGATTTAAAAGAAGGCATAATGAGAACATTAGAATTTTATATACAAAAAGATGCCTAAAACATTAGTAATTATTCCATGCTATAACGAGAGTGAAAATATAATACAGTTGGTGGAAGCACTGATTGCTTTGGGTGATAATATTGACGTTCTAGTTGTGGATGACAGTTCTGATAATACAGCGGATCTTGTTAGAGAAAAACAAAAAAGCGAATCAAGATTGTTTCTGATAAAAAGACAAGGTAAGGGGGGCAGAGGAACAGCAGTGTTAGAGGGTTTTAAATATGGACTCGGAAAAGATTACGATAGGATTGTTGAAATGGATGCAGACTTTTCTCATGATCCAAAAGAACTTCCAAAATTAATCGCAATGGGTGGTGATGATGTTTTGGTTATAGGATCAAGATATATAAAAGGAAGCAAGATAGTTGGTTGGCCTATACAGAGAAAGTTGTTTAGTGCTTTTGCAAATTTTTACGCAAATATAGTTTTGGGACTGGGCATACATGATTACACAAACGGTTATAGAGTATATGGTAGAAAAGCGCTTCAAAAACTTGATATGGGTAAAATTAGACAAAAAGGGTACATAGTTTTATCTGAGATTTCATACCAGCTCTTCAAAAAGGGAGTAAAAATTATAGAAGTACCTACAGTATTTGTTAATAGAAAGAGAGGGGGTTCAAACTTTTCTTTAAAAGAAATTAAAGAGGCATTTACCTCAGTTATTAAAATTCGCTACAATGTATAAAAATGTATGTAATGAGAATGTCATTTTTAATGATTTGCTCAAAACAGTAAAATAGGTACAATGAAGTGGTTATGAAAACTAAGAAAAGGGCTCTTATCACGGGCATTACTGGTCAAGACGGGTCATACCTTGCAGAACTATTGATTAAGAAAGGTTATGAGGTTCACGGTTTAGTTAGAAGAAGCAGTACCTTTAATCGTCACAATATTGAACATATTTTTAATACAAAAGAAATCTATTCTCACGAATTGCATTACGGAGATATGACAGATATCGATTCGCTTCTCCAGATTCTAAAAAAAATAAAACCAGACGAAGTCTACAATCTCGCCGCGCAGTCTCACGTGCGAGTGTCATTTGATATACCTTTTTATACAGCTCAATCTGACGCAATCGGTGTATTAAATTTGCTAGAAGCTATAAGGGCTTTGGATCTTAAATGTAAAATATACCAAGCTTCTACTTCTGAACTTTTTAGTGGGGACAAATCTGAAGCCCCACAAAGCGAAAAAACGCCTTTTAAGCCAAGAAGTCCGTATGGAGTAGCAAAGTTGTATGGATATGAAATTGCTAGAGTGTATAAGGAAAGTTACGGAATGTTTATTGTAAATGGAATATTGTTTAATCATGAAAGCCCAAGAAGAAGTGAGAACTTTGTAACCAGAAAAGTGTCGGTTGCACTAAATGAAATAAAAGTTGGAAAAAGAGAAAAGCTTTTGCTGGGAAATTTGGATGCTCATAGAGATTGGGGATATGCTCCAGAATATATGGAAGCAGCATGGATGATGCTTCAACAAAAAAAGCCAGAAGATTTTGTTGTCTCAACAGGAGTAACTCATTCAATCAGAGAGTTGGTTGAAGAAGTTTGTAAAAACCTTGATATTGATATTGAATGGAAAGGAAAAGGAATAAAAGAGGTTGGAATTGATAAGAAAACCAAAAAAGTCATCGTCGGTATTGATAAGGGTTATTTTAGACCAAACGAGGTTGAACACTTGTGTGGGGATTCTTCTAAGGCACGAAAGGTTTTGGGGTGGAAGCCGAAGACAGATTTTAAGGCACTAGTTAAATTAATGGTTGAAGCCGATAAGGCTAAGATTCAGAATGGAGACTATAAGAACTGATACTCTTATAATAGGAGCAGGTCCAGCAGGACTTTCGTGTGCAATGGAATTATCGAAGGCCGGTAAGGATTTTATTGTAGTTGAAAAATCTTCCAAAGTCGGCGGATTAGCAAAAACATACGAATTTAAAGAAGGGGATCTCACTTTTTATACTGATAACGGTCCCCACAGATTCTTTTCTAAAAATCCATACCTATATTCTTTTATAGAAGATCTTTTGGGAGATGACTGGATAAAGGTCAAAAGGCAAACTAGGCAATATATTGACGGTAAATTTTATGATTATCCAGTAAATGCAGTTCAGGCAGTAAAGAACATAGGATTTTTAGGATCAGTCAAAATGGGCATAGATTATATATGGGCAAAAATTAGTTACGGTTTTTTTAAAAAAGATATAAAAAATTTTGAAGATTATGCAGTAGCAAACTTCGGCAAAACCCTAGCCGATTTTAATATCATAAACTATACGGAAAAAATATGGGGGATTCCAGCAAAGGAAATTCATCCAGATTGGGCAACTCAGCGTATTAAAGGGCTCAACCTTTTAAGCGTTGTCAAAAATACAATACAAAAGATTTTCCAAGGCAATTCTGGAAACAGCCCAAAAAGTTTGATTGATGAATTTTATTATCCCTCAAAAGGCACAGGTCTTATTTATGAAAATATTAAAAATAAAATAGAATCAAAGGGTTATAGGGTAATCACCGAGTGTTCACCGAAAAAAATCTATATGGAGCATAGCAAGATTACGGGGGTTCTTTTACATACCAAAGACGGAGAGATTTTAATAAAATGTAACAATTTGGTAGAGTCAGTGCCTATTACTGAGTTTGTAAAAATGATCGAACCGAATGCCTCTTCGAATGTGTTGGATTCTATAAGAAATCTCAGACACCGAAGCCAAGTTTATCTTTTTATTACGCTCGACAAGGAGTCTATCACTAACGATCAATGGATTTATTTTCCAAATAAAAAAACTCCTATTGCAAGAATTAGCGAAATGAAAAATTTTTCCTCTTATATGAGTCCAAAGGGTAAAACATCTTTGTTCGTAGAATTTTTTTGTTTTGAAAATGATGAGATATGGAATATGGATAAAGAACAATTACTCTCATTAGCTATGGAGCAATTTGAAAAGGCAAATTTTTTTACAAAGAAAGATATAAGGCAAACTTACATTATAAAACAACCAAATGTCTACCCAGTTTATGATCTCAACTACAAGGAAAATCTGTCTGTTATTAAGGACTACTTAAATAGCATTACAAACTTGTATTACATAGGTAGGCCTGGAAGGTTTAGATATAATAATCAAGACCACTCACTTGAAATGGGAATGCTTGCTGCAAAAGCAGTCATAGATGGAGTAAAATATGATATTGAGAGTGTGGGAGATGAAAAAGAATATTATGAAAAAGGTTCTATCCCAAATACAAAGTCATCCTAAAATAACTATTGGTCTTATCGGTGCGGGTATATATTTTCCTTTATGGCTTTTTTCAATTTATATTCATTTTAAGCAGGTCTTGACTGGTGTCGTTGCGGTCCCAATACTTGGGAGTGATTCAATAGAGTATTGGAATCTCGCTTTAAATTTAAAACAAGGAGTTTTTTCTTTAGATCCGGGTCACGTATATGAAATATTTAGGGTCCCAGGCTATCCATTTTTTGTATATTTGATAATTTCTATCTTTAAAACTATTTTTGCAGTAACTTTAATACAGATTATACTAACTCTCCTTACGGCATATTTAATATATAAAATAATAAATTTAAAATTTGATTCTAAATATGCTATTTGGGGTCCAATTGTATTTTTACTTGAACCATCCGTAATACTTCATTCCCTCATTATTCTTTCTGATTGCTCGTATGTATTTTTGCTTTTACTTTCAACCTATTTTTTGCTGAAAAAATCAAACAATAGTGTATTTTTAACAGGTATAATTTTAGGTGTCTCTGTTTTGTTTAGACCCATTTCAATGTTTTTACCCGCAATATATTTATGCTGGTATTTATATGAATTTTGGGGTGAGTATAAATTATTTTTACAAAAGTTTTTAATTTTTTGGCTTGGCTTCCTTATAGCAATTTGTCCATGGATTTATAGAAACTATCATATATACAAAACTATTAGTGTTTCTAATATTACCAGTTACAACTTTGTTTATTACAATATTCCAATGTATGTCTCTTGGAAAACTGGCTTATCTGAGGAAAGGGCTAGGCAGGAATTGTTTGCTAGGTATGGGATAAACGAAAAATCTTTAAGGTATGAAGTTGTTTCAGCTTCTTCAACTTTAGCAATAAAAAGCACATTAAAAAAAGATTTCATTTCGTATCTATTTTTCCATATTAAAAAGACAGAATCTTTTTTCTTTGGTTCAAGTATAAAAATAGTATTGCTGGTTTATTATAATTTGGTTCTAAATACTGTCACAGTAAAATATGGAGGAATATGGAAAATGTTAATTATTCTGGAGAGGTTGCTTTGGTTAATTGTGTTTACTCTGTCCGCTTTTGCATTATTAGATAAAAAGAATAGAACATTTGTATTGCTTTGTTTGGTTATGATTGTATATTTTGCGATACTTACTGGACCTGTTTCATATGCCCGCTATCGTTTGCCAGCCGAGCCTTATGCGTGTATCGTTTTACCTATAGTGGTTAGTGTATTAGTATCGAGATATAAGAATGCAATATATAAATAATCTAAAAGTAATCGTTTATTTTTCTGGAAACATAGAAGAGCCGAAAGGTACTCCCATTAGGGTCAAAAATGTATTAAATGAGCTCCTGAAGAATGGAGCAGATGTTCATTATTGCGGTCCCGTGTGTCCTAAGAATTTTGAGGAGAAAAAATTTTTGAATATGGGTAGCCCATATTTACGGCCGATAATCCTTGCACGTTACGCACGAATGCACAATATTGACATCATCTATATACAAACAAGTGCAGGGCTATGGCTTGCTCCTATCCTTCAGATACTTACACGGGCAAAAGTAGCATTAGATTTTCACAGCCTCATTGTAGAAGAAGAGAAAGTCTATAATAATCTAGGGTGGCTTCGTTATAATTTTTTGAAATTAATTGACTATGGCGAAACCTATTTTTTGGATTTTGCTACAGGAGTCTCGTATAAGCTGGCAGATTATTACAAAAAAGTTCTTACAAGATATCACGTTCTCCCTGGGGGAGTAGATACTCAAGTTTTTAATGCGGAGGTGACTCCTAATGCAGAGCTACTTAGATGGAAAGGGGATTCCACACTCATCGGGTATGCAGGCAATACCAAATGGTATCAAGGTCTTGATACAGTGCTCTCTGCACTTGATCTTCTTGAGAAAAAAGCACCTGGAAAATTCAAGTTATTCATTGTTGCAAGTTCGCTTGACGCTTCGATTGAAGACTTTATTCGTACCCACGGTTTAGAGGCGTCTGTAAAGCTTCTAGGTAAACATGACCACAAGGAAATGCCGTCGCTTCTTATGTCGGCGGATGTGCTTACTGTGGTTAGGCCAAGCGATATGGTGACAGAGTATGCCTTCCCTTCCAAATTTCCTGAGTATTTGGCACTGGGTAAAGCCGTCGTCTTTAGTCGGGTGGGAGACATCGAAAGGTATGTACAAGACCATATATCAGCTGCAATTGTAAATCCTAGTAACCCTAATGAACTTTGTGATAGACTTGAAGAATTACAAGATCCTATTAAAAGAAATATCTTAGGCAAGGGTGCGCTCGAAGTCGTTCGAACCAAGCTCGATATAAATGTGATAGGTACAGATTTATATAATTTTCTTAAAGAAACATGCAAGACCAAATAAGCAAAAGCTATATAGATATGTGGAATTCTTTTGCAAAGAATAAATCCATTTCATATCTGACCGATAAGTACAGTGCTAATAATATTGTCGGACTGACAGGTCTTGCACGCGAGAACGAAATATTCAGATATCTAGATCTAAAGCCGGAGCATGAAATGATTGATGTTGGGTGTGCATCTGGCCATCAGGTATTCAAAGCGGCTGAAATTTGCAAGCGAGTTGTGGGTGTGGATGTTGGCGTGGAATTTATTGATACAGCTAAAAAAATTGCAGCACAAAATAATGTAAAAAATGTAGAATTTTTGCTAATCGAGGGAGACAAGCTTCCATATCCAGATCAATCCTTTGATAGGCTTATCTGTTCTGAGGTGCTTGAGCATGTTATTGATGTTCATCCGTTTTTGGATGAGCTCATTCGAGTAGTGAAAGTTAATGGGGTTGTAGTTTTTACTGTTCCTAATTTAAATAATAGAGGAACACTTTATAAGAGGATAAAAGACTTCTTTAAACCTGTTCCTTTTGTTCCTATCACAGATTTTTCAATGGAGGGTATCAAGAAGCATGGTGATGCTCACGTTCGACAGTTTACTTTGAAAACATTTGCTGAATTTGCTGAGCAACATGGATTAAAAGTAGAAAGATTGGGGGGTGCAGCTTTTATTGATGGCCCAAAGATTGGACCAATTGTAAGAATTATTAATAGACCGCAATTCATGCAGACGCTTTCGTTTGCCATTGAAAGGTTTATTGCAAAAATCCCTCTTTTTAAATATTGGGGAAGACATGTGGTATTAAAAGCAAGAAGAGTAAAGTAAATATATGAAAAGAATACTTGTTACAGGTAGTCGTGGAGTAGTTGGTTCATATCTCGTAAAAATGCTTCGGGAAAAAGGGCATTTTGTATTTGGCATAGATCTCACTCATCAATATGGTGAAATTGGATTTGAGCATGAAATGGCAAAGACTGAATTTAATTATGCTCGATGTGATGTGGGTGAATTCAGACAACTAGAACGAGTATTTGAAAAGGCCGGACCTTTTGATTTTGTTTATCATACTGCTGCAGAGTTCGGCCGATGGAACGGAGAGGATTTTTATGAGCAAGTGTGGAAATCAAATGCTATTGGTACAAAGAATATAATTCGTCTCCAGGAACGATATAAATTTAAGCTCATTCATTTTTCTTCTTCCGAAGTGTATGGCGATTTTGAAGATGTCATGGCAGAGGATGTTATGGATAAAATTGAGATCAAGCAGATGAATGACTACGCGATGTCTAAATGGGTCAATGAAATGCAAATCAGGAATTCTGCGATTCAACACGGAACTGAAACTGTTGTAGTGCGACTGTTTAATACATACGGGCCTGGTGAGTGGTATCACCCATACAGAAGTGTAAACTCAAAATTTTGCTACCATGCACTGCACGGCCTGCCCATAACCGTCTATAAAGGCCACCATAGGACTTCTACTTATCTTGAAGATACTTGCCGAACCCTTTCCAATATAATCGATAATTTTAAAGCAGGTGGGACATACAACATTGGAGGTTCTGAGTACCATGATATTGAGACATTGGCAAAACTTATTTGGGATTATACAGGTGCGGACCCAGGCCTTATTAAATACGCAGAGTCAGAAGTCCTTACTACAAAGTCTAAGAAGGTTGATACATCAAAGGCTGTCCGCGATCTTAACCATACTCTCTCAATTAGCTTGGAAGATGGAGTAAAGAAGACAATTGATTGGATGCGAGAATACTATGGCAAGCAAGGCAAGTAAAAAACACTACATTGTTATTGTTGGGGCGCGTCCGAATTTCATCAAAGCCGCAGCATTCTTTCGTGGTGCCCGCAAGAATCCTCACATAAAATTTACTTTGATCCATACTGGACAACATTTTGATGAGAACATGTCAAAAGTGTTTTTTGAGGAAATGCAAATTCCTCATCCAGACATAAACTTGGATATTAAAGGTGAATTTCATACCGAAAAAATAGGAAAAATGTTTGATTCTCTCAAGAAGATTCTAAGCAAGAAGAAGATTGATGGAGTCATTGTGTTTGGAGACATTAATTCGACTCTTGCGGGAGCTGTGGCTACAGCTAAGAACAACATAAAACTTTTTCATGTAGAATCAGGCTTGCGAAGTCATGATCGTAGAATGCCCGAAGAGATCAATAGGGTAATTGTGGATCATCTCTCAGATATTCTGTTTACTTCTGAGCCGATCGGCAAAGAGAATCTTTTAAAGGAAGGAGTAGAAAAGTCAAAAATTATTCCTGTAGGGAATATAATGATTGAGAGTCTAGAGGCTTTCAAGAGTAATATTGAATTATCAGATATTCTTACTGCACTTAAACTCAAGCCTCGCTCATATGTAGTCGCTACTATTCATAGACAAGAAAACACGGATGATAAAAAAATACTCCAAAGACTCTTTATGTTACTGAACGAAATAAATAAAGTAGAGCCTGTGATTATACCACTTCATCCAGGTACAAAAAATAAACTAATTAATTTTAAACTTGGAAATTTGCTTAAAAAATTGCATGTTGTCGAGCCGCTAGGTTATTTTGAATTTCTTAAGTTGGTAAGTCAAAGTAATGGTGTTGTTACGGATTCAGGTGGTATCCAAGAGGAAACTAGTCATATGGGAATAGCTTGTGCTACATTGCGAGATAATACCGAACGACCAGTTACAATTACTTTAGGTACAAATAAACTTTTCCCAATCAGTGAAATGGATGATAAGACTGCACAAGAAATTCTTAAGCACTTAAAACGGGCAAAAAAAGAGACCAGGATTCCTCTCTGGGACGATAAGGTAAGTGATAGAATATTCAAGCACCTCTAAAATATGAGATATACACTATTTTACGCCGGCTTTAATGATATTAACGGCAAAGAACAGATAGGCATTGCTCAATCTGAAGACTTCGTAAATTTTGCTTATGTGGGCAAAGAGCCAGCCATCCCGCTCAAAAGTCAGGGTGTTTTTGATGAGGCTCAGACAAGCAATCCATGCGTGATAAAACACAATGGCATATATAAGATGTGGTATCAGGGTAAGTCAGCAGATGGCTTAATAAGTATTTGTTATGCAGAATCAAAGGATGGACTCGATTGGAAGGTGTCAAAAGAGCCAGTATTGTTTCCGTATGAAAATGTTTCAGTAGGAAACTATCGTGAGGGTTTTCATCAGCCGCATGTCATCTTTGATGAATCGCGAAACATATTTAAATTGTGGTGTACAGCGAGCAGAAGCGAAGTAACCTCGATTTGTTACGCGGAATCTGCCAATGGAATAGTGTGGAATGAGCTTGTGTCAACAAATATTGTAGGTCAAGATTCGAAATCAAAAGTTTGGTACCCGTGTGTGATAAAAGAGGGTTCGGTATATAAAATGTGGTTCACACGAAGGAATAGTTCGAAGGAGTGGTCTGTTTGCTATGCTATTTCAAGTGACGGTATTGCTTGGAAAGAAAAAAATTTGCCAGTCATATCTCCTGCTCAGCCTCGGATCCTCGCCCATATATTTGAAGGGGTAGCAAAGTATTTTAAAATAAATATCGAGATGCCTTTTTATGGCATTGGCAGTCCTTTTGTATGGAAAGAAGGCGGGAACTACTATTTATTGGGTCATGAAGTAGGAGTTCGAGGCAAGTTGTATATACCGCGGTATGTTTCATCTGACGGTATTGCTTGGAAGAAAATTAAAAACAATATTTTGCCTCCGTCATTTGAGGAATGGAATAAGTTTTTCCAAGCTGACCCATTTTTATATGTCGAATAATGAATCAATAGCGTGGAATGAAAAATATAGCCGGGGTCGGGAATATGCTGATCTCGATGACTTTTTAAGGTTTTCTCATACAAACCCCACACTTAAACAGATTGAACCTTATATTCATAATGGTGCTTGTGTGCTTGAAATTGGTAGTGGAACAGGGGAGCTCATTTCGTATCTGAAACATATCTATCCTTCAATACAGGCTTACGGACTCGATTATTCAAACGAGGCAATCAGACGCTCTCAAGAGATAACGAGAAAATTCAATATCCCAATCAAATTTATGTGCGGAGATGTTCATGCGCTCCCATATCCAGATCGGCACTTTGACATTGTATTTGGTGATCATGTTATTGGCCACTTAAATAACGTGCCTGTGGCATTGAAAGAAATTCGAAGGGTATTAAAAGAGGGTGGAGTTGCAGCTTTTACCGTGGGTAATTCGCTTAGACCTGATGGTTGGCTATTGTATAAGCATATTTCTGAAAAGCATACAGGATACAGGCAGAACAGCATGTTTCCGTGGACTTTGCGTAATACAATGAAGCGTGCGGGTTTTAAAATTGTTGGAACATACGGAGATCTGATTTTCCTTTTCAGGAATATTTCCATCCTTAAGAATAAGTTAAAGAAAGCCGGTGCCAAAAACACATACAACGCACGAGTAAGAGAAAAATCAGATCATGAAAACAATACATCAAAACCAAGCTTTGTTAAGAGGCTCTATAATTTTATTGAAAAACACTCTTTCAGTTTTCAGAAGGTGACTATTGGAATAATAGTAAGAAAATGAGAAATATCAAATATATAACTAATGTTCGCATCCCGACCCCACGCGCTCAGGGGTATGCTATCATGAAAATGTGCGAGGAATTTTCTCGGCAAGGAAATAATGTAGAACTCATTGTGCCAAATCGAAGGAATAACGAATCAGAGAAGAATCCTTTCAAGTACTATGGAATTGAGGAAAACTTTAGAATTCGAAAGATAGCCAGCATTGACCTTCTCGGCCCATTCGAAGCATTTGGCAAGTTATTTTACTGGATAGATATTCTCTCATTTCTTTTGAGCTTGGGAATACGCAGAATGTGGGATAAGGGGGATATCATATATACGCGTGACTATCTCATTTTTTCAGTCATTTCTCCAGAATATTCATGTCTTGAAGTTCATGATATTCCAAAAAGAAAATTTCTATTCAAGAAGCTTATAAAAAAGCCTTCCCATATTTTTGTGCTCAACAAGTATATAAAAGATGAAATAGTGTCTATGGGAGTAGGCGAATCAAAAATTTATATTTCTCCCAGCGGAGTCGATATTAAAGATTTTGATATCCCATATACTATTGAGCAGGCACGCAGGGAGGTCGGATTACCCGAAGATAAAAAGATTGTTATGTACACTGGCCACCTCTATGAATGGAAGGGGGTGTATACTCTCGCAGAGGCAGCAAGAATGCTTCCTCAGTATCTTTTCGTCTTTCTTGGAGGCGCGGAACCAGAGCTTGCGCAATTTAAAGAGAGCTATAAAAATGTTCAAAATATAGTCGCACTGCCGTTTATTGAACGAAGTCGTATTCCTATTTATCTCAAATCGGCGGATGTGCTTGTTGTGCCAAATTCCAAAGGTTCTGACATTTCAGAAAAATACACATCTCCTCTTAAACTTCTTGAATACATGGCAAGCAAACGGCCGATAGTAGTTTCTGATTTACCTTCGTTAAAAGAGGTATTAAAGGATGAGTGCTGTGAATTTGCAGAAGCTGACAATCCCAAGTCTTTTGCAGAGGCGATTAATAAATTAATTTACGATACAGATTATTCCCAAAAATGCGTAGATAATGCCTATCAAAGGGTGGGTCAGTTTAGCTGGAAAAAAAAGGCTCAAGATATAATTGCAGTAATAAATAGATGAAAAAATATTTTTTTGCATGTGCCATAGCCATTATACTGGCATTAGCGCCGTTCTTAATTAATTTTTTTTATACCGGATTTTTTTCTCGTGTACCTTTTGAAGCTGCTGATGATTCACTATATTACTATGCCCGTTCGAATGACATAGATAGGGGTAATATTTTTATTGGCAATCCATATATTTTGGAACATAAGGATGATATATCTGTTTTATTTTTTGTAAGTGACTGGTTGTGGTCTATACCTTTGGCTCTAGGCTTTTCTATATCGCAGGCAGTAATTGTGAACCAGTTGCTGTGGTTTTTGATTTCAGCACTCCTAATAATTTGGCTTTTAAGTATTTTAGATATACAAGACAAATACCAAGTATGCGGAGTAGCCATAATACTTATTACGCTTTACTGGGATTTTGCCCGTCCTGTTTCTATGCAGATAGTTTTTCCTTTCTTTCTTCTTTTTCTAATTTATTTCATAAGTTTTATTACAGATCCCCTTAACAATAAAAAGGCTTTATCTCTGGGAATTGTTGCTGGCATATCTTTATACATGTACACGTACCTTGCTCTTATAATGGCTTTAACCTTTATATCTACTTTCATTTTAAGTTTTATTCCGCTGGCCAGAGATACGCGCAAAGGAGTAATTATTGCAGGGGTTACCGCCCTAATATGCTCTCTGCCTTTTATTCAGTATTTTTTAATTCAATTATCTAACCCATATAATACACAAACAATGACGAGGCTCGGCCTTCTACATACTCATAGCATAGGAGGCTTAGCATTAATATACTCTTTCGCTCTTGTGTGCATAGGAGTTGGTACATTGTTAATTAAGGATACTATTCCAAAACATTACTTCATTTCTGTTTCAATAGTAAACACTGTACTGCTTGTTTCTTTGGTAAGTAATCTTGTTACAGGAATAGACTTAGAGCTTTCGCCTCATATGGCACGATTTATAGATCTCTGGTTTGTCATATTGATAATTTTTGGAATATCAAACTTATCATTTTTAAAAAATAATAAGCATCTTTCCAAATTATTTTTTATTCCTTTGCTGGCAATTGTGATTTACGGAGTAGCTGGCGATGTCCATATATGGAATGCTGTAAAAAAAACAAATCAGGGTGAACAGTATTTATTTGTAATAGATTATTTTAATTCCCACCACATATCAAATAAAGTAATCCTGGCCAATAATCACCTTTCCCAATATATTCCCCTTATGACATCAAACTATGTAGTTTTCAATCAATACGCTGGGTTTCATTTTGTAAGTGATAATGAGTTGGAAAACCGATATTTAACATCGCATATATTTGAAGAGACTTCAGACATAAAACTAAAAGCTGACTTTCGCCAGTATGCAGGCGTTGGCAATGCTGTCCATCAGGCTAATCTTGTAAATCGTAATATAAAGGAGTGTCTTGTTTTAAAGGTGATATATGATGAGCTACGCTGTAAAGCAATGGTTACTCCGGTTTCCTTAAGAGGCCAGGCGTATTTTGATGAATTATATATGCGAGACAGGGTCATAAAATTTAAACAAAATAAATTTTTAAAACTATATAGCGTTTCCTATGTTGTTGAGGACTTAAAGAATGATAACTGGAATATTAAAAAGAACTTAGGCAAGGTAGTTGCCTCAAACAATAGGTTTAGAATAATTGAACTTTATACTCAGTAGTTAAATGCGAACGGCTCTGAATAGGGATTTATTCTGAGTTAATGCATCTTTTGTGACATGGGTTTTTGAAATAACCGCCTCCATTTCAGCTGGGGAGCTGGTGGTTTTATCTGGGTGGAGCTCACCAACGATTTCATATATATATTCCATTTTTGTTGCCTTTTTAAAGGCTTGGTACTCTGCTCCTTCAATATCAATTTTAAGTAGATCTACTTTTCCATTAATTCTTTCAATAGCCTTATCAAGGGACTGTGATTTAATCTGTATCGGTGTGCCTTGGGTAATAGGAAAAGCAGAAGAAGAAAATGAGCGCTTGCTTATATAAAATGTAATCCCTTTCTGGGCATCTCCAATAGCTTCATTAAAACATTTAATATTTTTGAAGGGTTCTAAATTTTTTTTAAGTACTGGGTAGATGATGGGATTGGGTTCATATGCGTGAATAATTGCCTTTGGGAATTTTAAAGTAAACCATATGGAGGCTAAACCTATATTTGCACCAAGATCTAAAATCTTATTTATATCTTTTTGTGTTGGGTTATAGCATTTTTCGATAAATATTTCGGTTAGTGCATGCATTTCATCAAGAGTTCCTTGAAAGTGCACATTCGCATTATTTCCGTTTACTTTAATTTTGGCATGAAAACTTCTAGGTTTGCTATTTATATAAAGATTTTTTTGGATGATTATATTATTTAAAAGGAGAATGGTTTTGGACCGAATATCTGCTCCTAAGGCAACTATATTAAATATAAAAATAAATTTTCTGTATACCTTTTCCATGCCAACTAATTTATTTTTTTTATGTAATAACCGCAAACTGCAAGTCCGATTATTCTGTTTACTAAACGTGCATAAACAGTGCCCCATAATCCAAAGTTGGATACTAGTGGGAATAATATAATTAAATTTAGGGAATAATTGATTATATTGAAATTATATAATTCCTTCGTTGCCTTTTGTGATTCCAAAATTGTATACAGAAAACTTGATAATATTGCGAATACCAGTGAGAGTGCAAGTACTTGAGAATATGGGACTGAGGCAATGTATTTTGGGAAAAAATATTTAAATAAAAAAGGAGCAATAACAATATATATACCGACTATAAATACTGAAATTAATGCCAGAACTCCGATTTTATGCCAAATAGTTCTTTTTATTTCAGAAGGTGTTCTTTCTGAGAATTTTGGCAAAGCTAGTGCATTAAGATTTTTTAATAAGCCCTTGATCTGATCAGTTGGAGCAACTGCTAATGAATAAATCGCAAGATCTATAGCCCCGACATAATGAAATACAAGTACTTTGTCTAGTTGAGAAAG
>CAYXWL010000002.1:0-96188 GCA_964468795.1 uncultured Candidatus Saccharibacteria bacterium | reverse complement strand
AAAGTACGGTGTCAAAGAAGTGAAGTCGATCGCACCTCGTGGTGCGAACGCCTACTCTCTCGGCGAACCAGAAGTCGACGGCGATGACCACGTTTGTCCGGTCACGTTCCATCGAGTGGAAATCGATCCCACTCAGCGACTGAGGAGAGCGCACGATCTTCTCGGAGATTACGATCTCCTCATGTCATTCCTGTAAGGAAAATCCTGCTAAACGCAGGTAGGCCAGCCGAAAGGTTGGCCTTTTTAATATTAAGAAACAGAAAAAATATATTTTGCAATAATAGATAAATTTGGGATATAAGGACTCACCTCACTTTTCATAATCTCAGTTCTAACATTCTCTAGTACTCCGCACAGAATAAATCCCACAAGGGATTTTTTCTTTTGCGCCGGGAGAAAGCTCTGGGGGAGCTTTCGTAAGGATTCGAAAACCTGTGATAACTTTTTGTGCGGTTAGCAACAAAAAGTAGAACAGGTGTACCGTTCATGTAATGAAAGAATCCTTCCCGGCGCACAAACAAAAACCCCGAAAGGGTCTTTTTGTTTTGTCTTCTTTGAAATATCTTCATGTTCTCAAGTGTAATAATTATTGTAGAATTTATCAGCTAACTTTAAACATATGATGTGGTATGGAAATTATGGCTTGGGCATGGGGTATGGATATGGGCTTTTCGGCATGATGTTTTCTTTCATTTGGTGGGCTTTGATTATTTTAGCTCTCGTTAGCTTTATAAAATGGGCAAAGGATGGCAAATTTTCTAGCAATGGAAAGGATGCTCTAGATATACTCAAAGAAAGATATGCAAAAGGGGAAATAAGCAAGGCAGAATTTGAAGAAAAGAAGAAAGACATATTGGCAAACTAATTTGTTTGTAAAATTTATTTACCCTTTACACTTTATAAATTAGTAGTATTGTAAAGGTATGCATCTCTCAAGGGTAATCGAACAATTCGGTTATAAACCCAAAGAGGCAAAAATCTACCTCGCTGCTTTGGCTCTTGGCGAATCTACCAGTTCGGATATTGCAAAGAAAGTTAAGCTTCCACGAACTAGCGTTCAGGTCATATTAGACAAGCTCCATTTGGACGGCGTAATCAGTTTTTATGTAAAAAGAAGATACAAATACTGGGTGGCTGAAAACCCTGAAAGATTTCTTGTAAATTTGAAAGAAAAAGAAAACATTCTCAGGTCCGCCATGCCAGAGATGCTTGAACTGAGGCGCAACTACGATGGCAAGCCAGCGGTCAAAGTCTTTAGTGGGATAGATGAAATACGGCTTATATTTGAGGATATTATCGAGACAAAACAGCCGATAAATGCATTTATTCCTTGGGATAAGTGGATAGAGATGCTGGGGAAGGAATTTATGGATGATTTTATAGAAAGTAGGACAAAGCATTTTTTGCCGATAAGGCTTTTACTACCGCAGAGCGATACTGCACATGATTTGAGAGAAAGGGACAACAAGGAGCTACGACATACCAGATTTTTGCCAGAGAGGATAGATATAAAAGATACGATAATGATTTATGGAAGCAAAGTTTCAATAATTTCTTTAAACAAGCGATTACCAACAGGTATCACTATAGATGATCCGGACACGGCAAAAACCATGCAGGTATTCTTTGAGGAGACTTGGATCCAAAGTGTCTAGTAGTGATGACAGAAAAGTTGTCATCACTATTTTTTTATATACGGCAAAATATGGAAATTTTTTTAAAATTTTTTTTTTAAGTTTTTTTGTATTCAAATCTAATATTAAGCATAGAATAATAATATGAAATAGTTTATCAGCTAATAAAAACTGCATGCAAGAAAATAAAATAATATCGATTCCGTTTTTTATACCAGCTCTGGTGATAAGCTTGGGTCTTATTCTCGCTTCCAGTGTGGGCGCCTATGCGTTCTACAAGTCTCGCACTCTGGACAACACTCTTTCGGTCACAGGCTCTACAAAAACTAGAGTAGTTTCTGATTCTGCAAAATGGACATTTAACATATACCGACGAGTGTATGAGCAGAGCATCCCTACCGGCTACTCGTCATTGGCCAAAGATCTTGCTCAAGTAAATGCTTTCCTAAACCAAAACGGAATAAAGGAAAACCAGATTACGGTAAATCCGATATACATGGAGGAAGTATGGCGTGAGCCAAGCTATCAAGGGCCTCGTGAGGTTATTTTGCGTCAGGTAATAATGGTGGATTCCGAGGATGTAAAAGGAATTACTGCAGTTGCAAAAAGCACTGAGACTTTGGCTAGATCTGGAATACTTATTTCAACTCAATCTCCTCAATACTTTTATTCAAAACTTTCCGAGCTTAGAGTTAGCTTGCTTTCAGATGCTATAAAAGATGCAAAGTCTAGGGCAGAGCAGATTGCAAAAAGCAGTGGCCAATCTATTGGAAGTTTAAAGTCTGCATCTAGCGGAGTTGTTCAGGTTTTAGCTCCGAATTCCATAGAAGTCACAGACTACGGAACATATGACACTTCGACAATAGACAAGGATGTAATGGTTACTGTTCGAGGAGTGTTTTTTGTGAAGTAATGTGGTAGCGACAGGTTTTGTGTCATGAAGTTCTAAATTTTATCTAAAGTATGTAGATGGTATTTAAAAATGAGGCTTTTATTAAGGGCTCATTTCGAAGCAAATTTTTTATTATTCTTAAAAAGAGAAATTTCTACTTTATCTCTACTTTATTTCTTTCCAAATTTGCCCACTTTGAAATAATAATAACAGATAGTACCTTGAGCAGATTACAGAGTAGCACCGGACTACTTGTCTCTAATCTGCCTAGGGGACTACCAACCCGCCAAAGGTCGAATTATAAGCCTAAACAAAATATATGAATAAATATAATCTTGCGCAGGGTGTGGGATTGGGAGTGGTCATTTGGGGAGTGGTGGCATTGTTTGTAACAACAGCTGTAAATCTTGGGATACTGGCTTCGATATGGACACAGCTTGGAATCGTAGTGCTTGCGTGGGTAACTGCATACTTTCTATCGTTTAGTGCTGAATTTGATAATATGGTTAATGCATTCGAGTATGGACTTACGTTTGTACTTATAGGCATGGCTTTGGATCTCATTGTTACTCTTCAGGTTTATCCTTCGCTATTTACCAGCTGGATGTACTGGGTAGGATATGTTGCAGTATTGAGCGCCCCTCTATTTCAAATTGAAAAATCTTCAAAGTTCTCTTCTCATATTCCAGCTCACTAAATGAATATGAAAGACAAAAATTCTCAAGGAAAGAGAAAGCAAAAGAAGGGTGGGTACAATGGAGACAGGATATGGAGAACACATAGGCTCGAGGGAGTAGTAAAAAATAGAGGAATAAAGCCGATTCGAAAGCCGGCGCATTAAAAAGTCCATAATTGATCGGGCTTTTTAATTTTGCTAGATTTATCTAATGAATATTACAGAAAAGGAAAAGCTCAGGACGTGGATAGAGATAGACAGAAAAGCAATCAGTGCCAATTATAAAAGTTTTAGGAAGTTTTTAGGAAAGGATATTTTGCTGATGTCAGTTGTAAAGTCTAATGCATACGGGCATAGCCTGGTAGATTTTTCTATGGAGATGCAGAAAAACGGCATAGATTGGCTCGGAGTGGATTCGGTTGTCGAAGCATTAGCGTTGAGAAAAAGCAAAATAAAAGTGCCAATACTTGTTCTTGGCTACACATTGCCTTCAAGATTGCTAGAGGCAAAAAATAAAAAAATTTCAGTTACGGTTTCTGATTTTGCAGGGCTGAAAGCATTACATTCTCTAAAAATTTCTAGACTCAACATTCATATTAAAATTGATACAGGCATGCACAGGCAGGGATTTTATTTGGAAGAAGTGCCAAAAGTTATAAAGATTTTAAAATCTTTGCCAAAAATAAATGTGGAGGGAATATATACTCATTTTTCATCGGCGAAAAATCCAACAGACAAATCAGCTACACTTGAGCAGATAAGTAAATTTAATCAAGCTATAGCACTATTTGAAAATGCCGGTTATTTGAACCTTTTGAAACATGCTGGAGCTACAGGGGGAAGCCTCGTCTACCCGGAATCGCTTTTCAATATGGCAAGGATCGGCATCGGTATGTATGGGCTTTGGCCATCACAAGAAGCTGAGAATTTTTATTCTGACAAACTAAAGCTTTCACCAGTGCTTTCTTGGAAAACAATTATTTCTCAAATAAAAATTGTGAGGAAAGGAGGATATGTCGGTTATGATCAGACGGAGCAAATGAAGAGGGATACAAAAATTGCAATTTTGCCTGTAGGCTATTGGCATGGGTTTCCTCGGGCACTATCTGGGGTCGGCGAAGTTATGATAAAGGACAAGCTGGCAAAGGTCTTAGGCAGGGTTTCTATGGATATGATTGTTGTTGACGTTACAGATATAAAAAATGCCAAAGTTCATGATGAAGTCCTGCTTTTAGGCGGGAAAGGATCTTACAGGATTTCTCCAGAGGATATGGCAGGCAAGGCGTATTCATCAAGCTACGAGCTTATTACGCGTCTAAACCCTCTGATAAAGAGAATAGTAGTTTAAGGCCACATACTTAGCTTTATAGGGCTTAGTGTATAGGTAATTTGCCTTTTTTAGCATTTTCTGGTAATTTATATACACTATGTCACAGGATAGACTAATACCATTAAGAAACAAAGAGACAGGCGAGGTGTATTGGACCACTAAAAACAAAAGAAAAGTGGAGCGAAAAATCGAGCTTAAAAAGTTTTCAAAGAAGCTCCGAAAGCGAGTAACATTTAAAGAAACTAAGAAATAATATAAAACCCTGCAATTGCAGGGTTTTATATTATTTCTTATAATAAAGTTTACATAAACTTATATTGTTGATGAAAGTTTTAGAGAAACATAAAGCCATAGCTTTAAGAAAATCTGGCATGACTATTTCAGAAATAGGTAAAATAGTTCCTGTATCAAAAAGTACGATTGCTTTATGGGTTAAAGATCTTAGATTAAGTAAGGTGGCAAAAGAAAGTATACAAAATAAACTTACTCTTGCACAAAACAATTCTCGAGCTGTTCTTGTTGCTAAGAATATAAATCGGCAAATTGAAATTAATGAATTCTCTAAGAGAATCTTATCAAGTGTAAATCTTACAAAAGAAGTAATAATGATTATGTGCGCTTGTTTGTATGAAGCAGAAGGAGGAAAAGGAGTCGGTCAATCATTATCATTTACAAATTCAGATCCATTAATGGTGGGAGTATTTCTTAAAATGCTTAGAAGGTCATTTGAATTAGATGAAAGCAAGTTTAGGGTGTGCTTTCATGCACATAGTTATCATAATATTGATGGAGAGTTAGATTTTTGGTCTAAAACTACTCAAATTCCAAGAAATCAATTTATTAAACCTTATTTAAAGAAGACATCAAGTTCATATAAAAAAGATGGATATAGAGGATGTGTTAGCATCAGGTACTATGATATTTCACTAAAAAAGAAGTTATTGTCTATTTTTAAGGAAATAGAAAGACATATATAGGCTTTGTTTTTGGGGTTATTTTGTGTATTATTACCGTACTGGGTCTGTAGTTTCAATGGTAAAACTATCCTCTCCAAAAGGATCGTTCCCCGTTCGAGTCGGGGCGGAC
This sequence comes from uncultured Candidatus Saccharibacteria bacterium, assembly GCA_964468795.1. Classification (GTDB taxonomy): domain Bacteria; phylum Patescibacteriota; class Minisyncoccia; order Phycocordibacterales; family DATDWN01; genus C7867-006. Next base: position 90,570 of record CAYXWL010000002.1, on the reverse strand, counting down.
CCGCATAGATTTACTTTAAGAAGTTTTCTACTTCTTTCTTTATTCTTCTGGTATCTTTTGGGCTGTACCATTTGATTCTGTTGTCTCTCTTGAACCATGTCATCTGACGCTTTGCATAATGCCATATTTCAGTATTAAGCTTAGAAATCATTTCTTCCTTTGATATTTCTTTTTGTAGATACATAGCAAGGTATCTATATTCCAGTCCAAGTTCTCGCATTCTTTCAAAAGACACGCCTTTTTTATGCAGTTCTTCCGCCTCCTGTATCATTCCTTTTTTGATTCGTGAAAGCAGGCGAGTATGGATTTTTTTCTTTAATTCCTCATCCTCTAGCTTGAGTCCTATTTGCAGGATTTCATATGGGACTTTTTCAGCTTTTATTTCCGGAACATTCCCAAGCGATTTGGCTATTTCAATTGCCCTAATTAGCCTAACCTTGTTATTAATATCTATTGTTTCAAATCTTTTTCTATCCAATTTTTTGAGCAGTTTTTGCAAGCTTTCAATACTCATTGCTCCTAACTCATTTCTCAACTTGTGGTTTGGTACAACTTCTGGCAAAACTATGTTGTCTACAATGGATTTGATATAAAATCCCGTACCGCCGCAAATGATTGGAAGCTTGCTTCTTTTGTGTATTACAGAGATTTTTTCTTGAGAAATTTTTTTCCAGTCTGCTACAGAAAATACTTTTTTAGGAGAAACGACATCCAGGAGCCAATGATGTATGCCTTTCATTTCAGCCATCGTAATCTTTCCTGTACCAATATCTAAACCTTTATATACTTGTCTTGAATCAGCAGAAATAATCTCGCCCTTGAATTTTTTTGCGATTTTTACAGCCAGGTCACTTTTGCCTGTAGCTGTCGGGCCAAGAATTACCAAAATCTTTTTGGGGCTTGATTTTTTCATGAATAATGTCACACTATACGACGGAAGCGGTTATACCGCAAGGAGGATATGGTGAGACTAATCCGTTTGCCGGGGTTTCTAGACAAAGATGTTCCTCCGAGTCTTCTCAAGCAGATTCGGAATTGCAAGCCCATGTTCTCCATGGGGCAACAGGAGATGGATTCGTTTGTGGAAAAGAAAGTGCTGAATGCAATATTGGTTGGCTTTCAACGAGGACAGTCATCTACCCGTATAAACATTCTGGTTGATCACACGGTGATGGCGATCGATCAGAGTGGTGCAGAGGCGATGGCTCTCGAGTCGTGTAGCAAGGTCGAAGATCGTGTTAGGAAACTTGGTTTCAGAGTCTCTCACGGTCTCGAATTTCGCAAGGATCGAAAGGGTCGTGTTATCACTGCCAGCAACGGCCGGGTCATCAAGATCCTTCATGTCAAAGTGGAAAACCTTCAACACGCCTGTATCGACTGCATAAACAAGGTGCGTGAATTGTGGAGGGAACTCAACGATTCGACGCCGATTGAGCAGAAACGACCTGCTTTCAAGAAAAAGGCTATGTAATAGATTGGCCGGCACGTACAAGCGTGCCGGCCAAATTCATAATTGATTTTTTTATATTTTGTATGTATTCTTTGTATGATTATGCCGGAGTGGTGGAATTGGTATACGCGCTCGACTCAAAATCGAGTCTCGAAAGAGGTGAGGGTTCGAGTCCCTCCTCCGGCACAAAAAATCCCCAAAAGGGGATTTTGCCGGAGAGCAAAGCGAAGCTTTGCGCGAGGGACGAGAACGGATTGTCGGTTTACGAACGCAGTAGCGTTTGTCGACAATCCGGTGCCCAGAAAAAATCCATGCGACGGCATGGATTTTTTCGAGGGAGAGATTCCCTCCTCCGACATATTAGAACTCATTTAGTAGAGTAATATCCGCACCAATAGCATTCAGTCTTTTTGCCACATCTTCATAACCTCGGTTGATCGAGTACACGTTTCGTAATATCGAAGTGCCTTTTGCTCCGAGCATGGCAACAAAAACAATCATAGCCGGTCTTAGAGCTGGTGGGCAGACGACTTGGTTTGCTTTGAGTTCTGTAGGTCCGTTCACAAATACTCTGTGCTGGTCAGCAAGAACTATATTTGCTCCGAGTTTGTTTAGTTCTGTGAAATATATCGCTCTGTTTTCCCACATCCAATCATGAATCAGCGTTGAGCCCTTTGCTTGGGTGGCGATAGGGACGAAGAAGGGGAGATTGTCAGTGTTTATGCCAGGGTAAGACGACGCATGGATCTTGTCAGAAACGGCCGTAAGCTTTGAAGGATAAACAGTAATATCTACAAGCCTTGTATGACCATTTTTTGCTAAATATACTTTTGATTTTTTATATTTGAGACCCATCTTCTCAAGTTTTAAAAGTTCAAGAGAAAGAAAATCAATCGGGCATCTTGTGATAGTAAGCGTTGAGTTTGTGACTATGGCTGCAGATATGAACATCATTGATTCGATAGGATCTTCGCTATTGTGATATTCAATATTTTTATTTATTTCTTTTATGCCATGAACTGTGAGCGTAGTTGTGCCTATTCCTTCTATCTTTACTCCGCATTTTTGCAAAAAGAAACAAACATCTTGTGCCTGATAGTTTGGCGGGCAGAATCGAAGAACTGTAGTGCCCGGTATTAGGGCCGAAGCAATTAGCAAATTTTCTGTGGCAGTATCGCTTGCCTCATACAGCACAATATCTGCAGAGGTAAACTTCTCTCGGGTTATCTCATAATAATTTTCTTTTGTAACTATTTTAACCCCCAGAGCCTCAAGGCCGTACCTGTGAGCAGCTATTGTTCTTTGTCCCATCTTGCATCCTCCGGCATGAGGAATCTGGAATTTTCTTTCGTGATGCACTAGGGATCCGATCATCATTAGGATAGATCTTATTCTTCCCGCTGCATTTGAATCCAAGTTGCTCATCTTAAACTTTTTTGGAGGAGTAATTTTTACGGAGTTTTTATCTATCCATTCGACTTTTACTCCTATGCTTGTGAATATTTCTATGATTCTCGATATCTCTTCTATTCTTGGAATGCCGTGCAGGGTAGTGGTTTGCTTGTTGAGTAAAGATGCGCAAAAAAGTCCCAGAGCACCGTTCTTTGAGGAGTTTGTTTCTACCGCTCCAGAGAGTTTCTTCCCTCCGACTATTTTAAAATCATCGGTTGAGTTTTCGATTTTAACCAGCGATCTTTCAAGCAGGGAGCTAATCTTGTTTAACTCTGAGGCTGTGAGGTTCTGGTTGCCACTTTCTATCCTGGCAACTGCGCTCTGAGAAGTGCCGAGCTGTTTTGCAAAGGCGTCCTGAGTCATGCCCTTGTCCACTCTTATCTGCTTTATCATTTTTCCAATCTTTTTTGTTTGTAGCATGGTTGTTTAAGTTGTTATTTCCTTATATCATATATGATATAAAATATAACTTCAAAAAATACGGTGGATAAGTTAAAGATTGAGGAAAATATAGATATAAAGCCTTTTACAACCCTAAAGCTCGGAGGCAAGGCTCAATTTTTTGCTCGCATTAAAAACTCAGAAGATTTGAAAGATGCCTCGGACTTTGCAAAAGCAAAGAATCTGAATTTTTTTCCTTTGGGCGGAGGGTCAAATATCGTGGTTGGTGATGATATTTCAGGAATGCTATGGGCAAAGGTAGAAAGCAAAGGCATTGAAATAATAAAAGAGACTCTATCCGATGTGTACATAAAGGTGTCAGCTGGAGAAGTCTGGGATGACCTAGTTGATTTTACTGTTTCAAAAGGCTGGGCAGGCTTAGAAGCCCTTTCTTTAATTCCTGGAACTGCAGGAGCAACTCCGGTTCAAAATGTAGGAGCATACGGAACTGAAGTTTCTAGAGTTATTGAAGAAATTTCTTTTTTTGATCAACGAAAAAGTAAAACAGAGATTATGGAACCGTCTAATGCCATGTTTGGCTACAGAGACAGCGTGTTCAAGCATGAACTAAAAGGCAAAGCGGTAATAGAATCGATAGTATTTAAGTTGAGCAAGAAAGATCCTGAAATCCCGCAGTATCCAAGCGTGTTAGAAACAGTAGAAGAAATATTGAAATCCGAAAATTCCAGCCTGCTTCAAAGCATAAGAAATGCAATAATTAAAATTAGAAAAAGTAAATTGCCTGACCCAAATATTTTACCAAGCGTCGGCTCTTTTTTCGGCAATCCCATTATTTCAAAGGATGATTTTGAAAGGTTGAAGTTGCAATATCCTGACATTAAATTTTTTGAGGCTACTAACGGATTCAAAATACCAGCTGGCTGGCTAATACAAAAAGCCGGACTCAAGGGGTACAGGATCGGAAATGTCGGAACATCTCCAGATCATGCATTGGTACTGGTAAACTATGGCACAGACTCTACAAAGGAATTGCTCGATTTTGCTTTTATGATACAGGACAATATTTATTCGAAATTTGGAATAAGGCTTGAGATTGAGCCGGAAATTGTTTAGTGATAATATAAAGTGACAAAATAAACCTATGTCACAGTTTTACAATGATTCAATATTTTGGATTGATGTCGACAAGATAGTCCCAAACCCTTTTCAGCCAAGGCGAGAATTCGACCAGACAGAACTTCAAAGTCTGGCTGATTCCATAAAGCAATACGGGGTGCTACAAGCCCTTGTTGTTACCAGAAAAGAAGTTCCAAAAGAAGACGGCGGACTGTCTGTGCAGTATGAACTCATTGCCGGTGAAAGAAGGCTTAGGGCATCAAAGCTTGCTGGGCTCTCGCAAGTGCCAGTACTTATTAAAGTTGGAGACGAAGAGAATGATTTGATGAAGCTTGAGCTCGCTATTATTGAAAACATACAAAGAGAGGATCTGAATCCAGTAGATAGGGCAAGAGCTTTCCAGAGACTGATAGATGAATTTGGTTTCAAACATATTGAAATTGGAAAAAAGGTAGGAAAGAGCAGGGAATACGTTTCTAACTCCGTAAGGCTCTTGGCTTTGCCTTCAGAAATTCTTGATGCTCTGTCATTGGGCAAAATTTCAGAAGGTCATGCAAGGCCTCTCATGATGCTTGGCGACAGGCCTGAAGAGCAGATGACGCTATTTAAGGAGATAATGTGGAAAAAGCTAACTGTTAGGGAAGCAGAAGCCATCGGAAGAAGGATTGCTTACGACAAAATAAAGAAAAAAGGTGCGACTTTGGATCCTGTCACTCAGGAAATGGAAGAGAAGCTTACGGAAACGCTTGGCACCAGAGTTTCGATTGAAAAGCGGGAAAATGGAGGAAAGATAATGATAGATTTCTTCTCTCCTGAAGATCTCCAGAATATCCTTGAACTAATAAAATCAAACAAAATGAAGTCTCCAACAGAGATGCTAGACAAGCATATCTCCCAAAACCCCGAGCCTCCAAAAAATGAAAATATTCCAGAGTATGTTAGAGACACGACTGCTGCGGAGCTGACAGTTGAGGATGTAAAAGCTTTAGATGACAGGACTCCAGAGCAGAAGAAAGAGGAGGAGAATACAGAAGAGGATATATATTCAATTAAAAATTTTTCGATATAGATTAGTTTCTCAATAAAATTTCTTTCTCGTGATATTTTTCTAGAGACCGTTCGCTCCGCCAGCGCTACGCTCACTTAGTCTTCGACCTTGATTCGTCAAGGCAGGATACCTTGACCAAACCGGCTCAAGGTCTGCGGGGTCTTGCGAAAAACATCACTCAACAAAATAGCGTTACTTATTATTTTCCAAATAGCTGGCAATTCTTCTTTTCGCCATGTTAGTTTTGCAGAACTCAATCCATTTTCTGTTTGGCTTGGATGATTTTTTCACTTCAATTTCAACCCTATCGCCATTGTGAAGTGTCGTATGAATCGAAACAAATTTTCCATTTACTTTTGCAGAGGCTAGATGGTTTCCTATGTCGCTGTGGATGGAGTAAGCAAAGTCTATAACTGATGAATCTTTTGGCAGGTCAATAACATCGCCTTTCGGCGTAAAAACAAAAATTCTTTCTTCGAGAAAATCAGATTTAATGTTTTCGACAAAATCGTCACCAGCTACTTTTTGGTAATCAACCAAGTCCCTAATCCATGTGGGAACGTCTTTGGAAAGAAGCTCGTTTTTTGAAGCAGAAGTGTCCGCTTTCTTTTTAGGTAATATTTTGGCCAGCCATGCCATATTCGGCGTGGCGCCATTAGAATTTCCGGCTTTATAGCTGATATGTGAGGCAATTCCGAACTCACATTCCTTGTGCATTTCTTCTGTTCTTATTTGTACTTCTATAATATTTCCATCGCCGGTAAAAATCGTTGTGTGTATTGATCTGTACCCATTTAGCTTTGGCGAGGCAATATAATCTTTTATCCTTTCAGGCAGAGGTCGCCAGATGCCGTGTACTATGCCTAGAACTCTGTAGCAATCTGAAACTTCAGGAACAATGACTCTCAGAGCAGATATGTCGTAAATGGCTTCTACATCACCTTTATATTTTTGAAGCTTTTTATAAAGAGAGTACATTCCTTTCACTCTGTGATCCATGTGAAAATTGATGATGTCGTTCTGAGCAAGCTCTTTTTTGAGCAGTTTCTCGAACTTGTCTAGTTCCTTTTCTACGCTTTCACGTTTTGCACCCATTATTTTTTTTGTCTCTAGGTATTCTGCAGGATATACGTATGGAAAGGACAAATCCTCCAGCTCTCTCTGTAGCTTTTTGATTCCGAGCCTATTTGCTATTGGTGCATAAATTTCTAGGGTTTCTTTTGCTATGCGTAGCTGTTTTTCTTTCGGAACGTACTCGAGAGTCTGTATGTTGTGCAATCTATCGCACAGTTTTATTATAAGCACTCGAATGTCTTGAGACATGGCAACAAAAAGTTTGCGAAGCGACTCGTTGTATCTGTCTGTGCCTTTGAATCGGATACCACCAAGCTTTGTAACGCTTTCAACCAAGAAGAGTATTTCATTGCCGAACTCTTTTTCTATTTCTTCTGGAGAGACCTGGGTATCTTCCAGTGTGTCGTGAAGAAATCCTGCAACAATCGGAGTTGTAGTCATATGTAGCTCTGCAATATTTTTTGCTGTTGCGAAAACATGGTTGAAATACGGCTCTCCGCTTTTTCTCTTTTGCCCTTCGTGAGCTTTTGACGCAAAATCATAAGCTTTTCTAATAAGCTCTTTATCGTTCTCTGTTGGGTTATCAAGTAGGGAATAGATTTCTTTTATATCGTTCATTATTATAATTTTACTATATCTTGCATAGCACTACATATTTGACAATATTTAATATTTGAATTATAAAATAAATAGGAGGATCGTATGGGGTTTAAACGCCGTAGCAAGCTTCAGGTTCGCAAGGGCTGGACCCAGATGCTCAGGAGCACGCTCGCGAAGATGCGCAAGCCGTATTCTGGCCAGAGCATGTATCTCGGCCGTCCAAGCCATTTCCAGAGAACGTTCGACCCTCGTCGTTCGTAGGTCTCAATGAGAAGGTCTCACGTACAAGCGTGAAGCCTCCGAGTTGAGGCCTTTTCTGTTACTTAGAAATATTTTATTCACGTCCTCGATTTTTGAAAAATAAAAATATGCGAATGCTCAGAAAATATTTCTAAGTATAAGTAACGGAAGGAATATAAATTTAAGAATTTTTCTTCTTCTTCTTCACAAATCCACGCTTTTTCTTTTCTTCTTTCAGTATTTCTAGCGCTCGTGGCAGTTCAATAGTATAAACGTCATCTTCCTTGAGAGACCTAAAGTCAGCTTTTGGCTTTGTGTTGTGAGCAATATAAGGCCCGAATCGTCCCACGTTTGCAGTGATAGTTTCTCCAGTTTCAGGGTGGACACCTAGAGTTCTGGGCAAGGATAAATATTTCAGAGCGTCTTTTACTGTAACAGTTGAAAGGTCTTTTTCCTTTGGAATGCTTGCCATTTTTGGCTTTGGAGCTTTCGTTGAACCTTTGCCTTTTACTCTTTCTCCAAGCTGTACATAAGGTCCGTATTTTCCAACAAGCACATATATAGGCAGTCCGGTTTCTGGATCGTTTCCGATCGGCTCATCTTTCTTTATTTCCTGTCCTTCCATAGTCAGGGCTCCTTCGCAATCCGGATATCGAGAGCACGAAAGGAATTTGCCTCCTCTTGAAAGCTTTATTATCATCGAGCTTCCGCATACTGGACACTTGAATTTTGGATCAGCCTCACCCAAATTTGTAGCTTTATCGAGCTTATCTTTTGCTTTTACTTCTGAGACAAATGGTTTATAGAAGTTCTTAAGTGTCTTAACATACTCTTCTTTTCCTTCAGCGATAAGATCGAGCTTGTCTTCCATTTCTGCAGTAAAGTCGTCACTAATATACTCAGGGAAATTATTTTCTAGGAAGCTTGATACGACGTCCCCAGTATCTGTTGGTACCAAAGCTTTGTTTATCTTTTCAACATAGCCTCTGTCTTCAAGAGTTTTAATGATAGAAGCGTATGTTGAAGGTCTGCCGATGCCTCTTTTTTCAAGCTCTTTAACCAAACCAGCTTCGGAGTATCTTCCAGGCGGTTCCGTCTGCTTTTCTTCAGTCTTAACTTCTTTGAGATCTAGCTTTTCACCAACAGAAACCCTCGGAAACTCAACATCGTCTCCTCGAGAAGTTGGATCTGCGAGTAGCCATCCTGGTGATTTTATTTGTGATCCTGTGATTGAAAAGTCAGGAATATTTTCTCCTTTTGCATGAGCAGTAATCTTTGTTCGTATTGTCTGCGCGTCTATCATTTGTGATGAGACTGCTCTCTGCCAGATCAGGTTGTAAAGTTTCTTTTGTTCGTCATTGTGCCCTGCGTTCTCGTGGTCAAAATGCGTTGGCCTAATTGCTTCATGAGCTTCCTGTGCGTTTTTGCTCTTTGTTGCATATTTTCTAATCTGAAGCTTTTCTTTTCCGTATTTTTTTTCAACAATATGAGATATCTGGGCAATCGCTACATTGCTTAGATTTGTAGAGTCTGTTCTCATATAGGTTATTAGACCGGCTTCGTAAAGTCTTTGTGCAATGGACATTGTTCTCGAAGGAGCAAAGCCAAGTCGTGATGATGCTGCCTGCTGAAGGGTAGAAGTGATAAATGGAGGGCGAGGGGATTTCTTTACTTCCGTCTCTTTTACATCCTTTACTTCCCATTTGTTTTCCTTTCCAGCTTTTTCAGCTTTTGAAATTATATTTTTCAAAACTTTCTTGTCAGTAGGCTCTTCTTCGCAAACAACTGTAAAAGGAATTTTCTTCGCACTTAGGACATCGGCAGAAATTACCCAAAAAGTATGAGACTTGAAAGCTCTTATTTCGCGCTCCCGCTCCATTATTATTCGAAGTGCAGGAGACTGAACTCTTCCTGCAGAAAGACCATATCTTACTTTTTTCCAAATAAGTCCAGAGAGATCATATCCGACAAGCCTGTCCAAAACTCTTCTGGCTTCCTGAGCCTCTTTGAGGTTCATATCTATTTTTCTTGGGTGCTGGATTGCTTCTTTTACAGCTTCCTCTGTAATTTCATGAAATACTACTCTTTTGGGGTTTTTAATGCCCGTGGCTTGTGCAACGTGCCACGCAATAGCTTCTCCTTCTCGGTCGGGGTCTGTTGCGAGGAGTATTTCATCTGCTTTTTTTGCAAGCGAAGCAATTTCCTCAATAACTTTTTCTTTGCCTTTTGATATCTCATAGTGGGGAACAAAGCCAGCTTCAATATCAATGGCTTTTTTGTTGGATTTTGGAAGATCTCTTACATGACCAACACTGGCGACAACTTTGTATTTGCCGTCTAGATATTTTGATATTGTTTTAGCTTTTGCAGGCGACTCAACAATAAGTAATTTTGTCATTGCTATCTAGTATTACTATAAAAGAAGAATTTGTCCAACTTTGGATAATTATTTCAAATATATTTCTCCCATTTTCTCTTCTATAAGACCTTTTATTTCCATTGAAGCCAAAATAGTTTGGGTAACATACACTGGTTTTTCCAAAAGCCTAATTATCTCATCCCTTGAAAGCGGTTCGCTTAATATTTCTATAACTTCTAATTCATCCGTAGAACATTCGCTATAGTCTCTCTTTTGAAATAAATTTTCTTTTGTTTTGAGTCCTAACGCTGTAACGATATCTTCTGGCTGGGTAATAGGTGTTGCTCCGAGCCTCAAAAGCATGTGTGGGCCTTCGCTTGTTTTTGAAAAAATAGAATGAGGAACAGTAAAAACATCTCTATTATAGTCTATTGCATATTTTGATGTAATGAGAGTTCCTGATTGAAGTTCAGCTTCTACGACCAGTACTGCATTAGACATTCCCGCAATTATTCTGTTTCTTTGTGGGAAGCTGTATGGTGTAGCCCGGAAATTGTCTTCGAATTCTGAAATTAATGCTCCGCCATTTTCAACTATTTCTTTTGCTAGGTTTCTATGAGTTGAAGGATATAAAACTTTTTCTGAAAGCCCTGAGCCAGGTATTGCAATAGTCGGCAGTCCTGCCTTTAGGGCAGATTTGTGGCCGATTGAGTCAATGCCGAGTGCCAGTCCAGATACTATAGTAATAGGATATCCAGACAGTCCTTCTATTAGTTTTTCACAGACATTTTTCCCATACTCGCTGTATTTTCTAGAGCCAACAACAGCTAAGTACTTTTCTGTTTTAGGGATATCCCCGATGATTCTGAGATTTTTTGGAGGATCAGGTATTTGCGAAATCAGGTGAGGGAAATCCTTTTTGTGGAGATCTCTAATTTGCATATATATAAGTATATCAGAGCAGGGTTTTCAGCTCATAATATTTTTGTTACACTGTCTACAACATGTTAGATATAAAATTCATTCGGGAGAATAAGGACCTTGTAGCGATGGGAGCAAAGAAAAAGCACATTGATTTCGATGTGGATGCTCTCATATCAATTGACGACAAAAGGCGCCAGCTTCTTACCTCTGTAGAAGCAAAAAGGGCCGAACAGAACGAAGTAAGCCAAAAGATAGTGCAGGTTTCTGACCCGGCAGAAAAGGCTGGAATGATTGAAAAGATGAAATCAGTAAAGGAAGAACTCCAGAAAGAAGAAGAGGAACTCAAAAAAGTTATGCATGACTGGCAGGTGCTTATGGTAGCAGTGCCAAATATTCCAGACATGTCTGTGCCTGAAGGTGCTGATGATAAAGACAATAAAGAAGTAAAAACGTGGGGAGAAATTCCAAAGTTTGATTTTGAACCAAAGGACCATATAGATCTTATGCAAAACTTGGGGATGCTGGATCTTGAGAGGGGAACAAAGGTTGCAGGTTTCAGAGGATATTTTTTAAAGGGAGATGGAGCCAGGCTTCAGTTTGCACTTTGGCAGTTTGTTCAGGATCATTTTGTTAAAAAAGGCGGGTTTATACCTATGATAGTGCCTTCGCTCGTAAAAAGAGAGGTTTTTATGGGAACAGGATATCTTCCTCAAGGCGAAGAAGACTTGTACAAGACACAGGATGGAGATTTTCTGTCTGGAACTGCAGAAGTGGCAACAATGGGATACTACATGGATGAAGTTTTAGATAAAAAAGATTTCCCGATAAAGCTACTTTCTTTTTCACCAGCATTCAGACGGGAAGCCGGAAGCCATGGAAAGGATACTCGAGGAATTTTGCGAGTGCACGAATTTTATAAATTTGAGCAGGTGGTTTTGTGTGAAGCAAGCCATGCAACATCAGTGGAGCTCCATGAGGAAATTACTTCTAATGCTGAAGAACTCATGCAGGCTCTAGGCCTTCCATATCATGTCGTGGTCAACTGCGGTGGTGATCTCGGACTCGGTCAGGTAAAAAAATACGATATCGAAGCGTGGCTCCCATCAGAAAACACATATAGAGAAACTCATTCATCTTCTTATTTTCATGATTTCCAAACCCGAAGGCTGAATATAAGGTACAAAGATGAAGATGGAAAAATGAAATTTGCTCACTCGCTAAATAATACCGCTATGTCAGGCAGGCCTCTTATTATGATAATCGAAAATTATCAGCAGGCAGACGGATCAATAAAAATTCCAGAGGTACTACGGCCTTACATGAATAATCAGGAGTTTATTTCAAAGAAATAATCATCGTTCTTACATATGGCAATTAATAGCAGTTTTCCTTCAAGGGAGGAATATCTGAAATTGAAAAGAAAGAGAAAAATCGTGAGATATTCCCTCATCGCTTTTCTTCTCATATTGCTTTTTGGTGTGCTTTCTTTTATCTCTTATCGGCCAGGACTGCGTATCTCCAAAGTCGAACTGAATGGCGGGATTTTAGTTACGCAAAGCGATGTTGAAAAGGAATCACTCTCCTTTATGTCAGGAACATACTACTTTGTTGTACCTAGGAACAATGCTTTTGTCTTTCCGAAAGAACCACTTAAACAGCATCTATTAAATTCTTTCAAAAGAATAGAAACGATAAATATCGAGAGAGAGGATTTTACTTCAATAAAAATAGACATCACAGAAAGAAAGCCTGTAGCAATATGGTGCGATTCTCTGCCAAACCAAAGCTCCGCTAAAGTTTCGACATCTACTATTTCTTCAAACTCGTCATCATCGCATTGCTATTTTATGGATAGGGATGGAACTATTTTTGCCGAGGCGCCATATTTTTCTGGAGATGCATATTTTAAATATTATGGAAATATTTCAACGACTACTCCTATAAGCCAAAGCTACATTGCCTCGACTACGCAGTTTTACGAAGTATCCAACTTTATTGCATATGCCAAATCGCTTGACATCCATCCTCAGTATCTTGTTGCCGAGCAAGACGGACAGTTTTCACTTGTTCTTTCTGGCGGCGGGGAAATATATTTCGATCTAAAGGAGCCTCTGTCAAAAACCGCCAAAAATTTAGAAGCCCTGCTTAAGACACAAGCGATCTCATCTATCAGAGCATATGATCTCCCAATACAATATATTGATTTGAGGTTCGGGAATAAACTTTTCTATAAGTTAAAGGGCGAATAAAATGAGAGTAAACGGAAAGGCTGTAGCCGATCATATAAAAGAAGAAGTTATAAAAAGAAACTCAGAGCAGACCAAAAAAGTCTGCTTCACTCTTTTTGATTCTGGTCTGACTAGTAAAAAGTTCGTCCAGATGAAGTGCAAATTTGCCAAGGAGGCAGGTATTCTAGCTACAGTTCGCGAATATAATAATTTATCAGAGTCAGAAATAGAAAAAGAAGTTGCAGAGCTTGCTAAATCAGGCTATGACGGAATCGTTATTCAGCTACCTTTGCCACAAGGCATAAATACACAAAAAATACTTAACCTTGTACCTGTAGAGCAGGATATTGATATTTTGGGAAATGAAAGCAAGGAGCTCTATTTAACAGGAGATTTTCAAAAAATGCCTCCAGTCGCTAGGGCAGTTCAGGAAATACTTCAATACTATAATATAGACATTTCCGGCAAAAAAATATTGGTTGTAGGCAGAGGAAAGCTTGTCGGGGAACCTGTAAGTATTTGGCTTCGTCAGATGTCAGCAGATTTCAATATCGTAGATATAAATACACAAATTGAAGAAAGGAATAATCTTTTTTTAAACGCAGATATAATCATTTCTGGAGCCGGAGTTCCTCACATGATCAAGCCAAGCATGATAAAAGACGAAGTAGTTATTGTTGATGCTGGAACAAGCGAGGCAAACGGAAAAATTTTAGGAGATGCAGACCCGTCATGTGAAGATAAGTCATGTCTGTTTACTCCCGTGCCAGGAGGGGTGGGCCCAGTAACTGTGGCAAGCCTGTTTTTAAATATATGAATTCCATTAGAGATTATATTTTTGCTATTCAATTTTAGTTAGCAAGTTTGGTCGCAGATATGATATTATCGAATTTTATTATGATAATGAGGGAAAGCTCAGGTTACTAACAGAATGAATTTCTGGCAAAAATTAAAAAAACCAATAAGGGTTCTTGCACCAATGGCGGATGTAACAGATCCGGCCTTTCGGCGAATTATTGCAAAGTATGGAAAGCCAGATGTTATCTGGACGGAATTTGTTTCTGCAGATGGACTTTTTTTGGGAGGATACGAACATCTTATTAAGGATTTGGTATACACAGAGGAGGAAAGGCCTATTGTTGCACAGTTCTTTACTTCAAACCCTTTAATGATGGAGAAAGCGGCTGAACTTGCTGTGGATTTGGGTTTTGACGGAATTGATATAAATATGGGATGTCCCGACAAAGGGGTAGAAAAGCAGGGAGCAGGCGCATCTCTCATTAAAGATCCGAAACTTGCTCAAGAAATAATTTTAGCTGCAAAGAAAGGCGCATCTAAAAATGGAAAAAACATGCCTGTTAGTGTAAAAACTAGAATAGGTTACAACAAGAATGAAATCGAAACATGGTTGCCGGCATTGCTTGAAACAAATCCTGCTGTAATTACTGTTCATGCTAGAACTAGGAAAGAGATGTCTCTTGTTCCTGCAAGATGGGAGCATGTAAAGAGGGCAGTAGAGATACGAGATAGCTTTACTGACCCAAATGGAAACAAATCAGATACTTTGATTTTTGGAAATGGAGATGTGATTGATTTAGACGATGCAATGAAAAAAGCAGAAGAGAGCGGTGCGGACGGAGTGATGCTGGGAAGAGCGATATTTGGTAATCCTTGGAGATTTAACAGGAAAATAAGAAGGGAAGACATTTCTATACAAGAAAGACTGGCAGTTCTTGTCGAACATACAAGACTTTTTGAACAGCTTTTGCCACACAAGAGTTTTGCGATAATGAAAAAACATTACAAAGCATACGTAAATGGCTGGGATGGAGCTAAAGAGCTTAGATTAAAATTGATGGATGCAAAAGATGCTAACCAAGTTACAAAAATTATCGAAGAATATGTTAATGATGTTCATATCTCATTTTAATTTTTATTAATTTAATATATAATTTTAATTCTCACCGAGGTTTTTGGCTCCCCACCTAAACCTCGCAAACCTCCACGGCACCTTCGGGTGCCGTGGACCCGCCCCGCGAAATGCGGGGTTTTTATTTGACATAAATAGCATTTGATGTATTATGTCGCTTGGCAAGTTGTTTGGGAAGTGTAGCTCTACACGTCGGGGAGCACCAGAATCTCAGCAACTTACACGCACAAGAGACAGGCATAGGCCTGTCTTGCCCAGGGAAGGTGCAGGGCCTTCCCTGGGCCCACAGGTGGACCGTCAAAAGACGGTCTTTTTCTTTTCCACATTTTTCATGTTTTGCAATTGTGGTATTGTATAAGGAGAGTTTTCCTTCCATACAGGGGACGTCCTATGGCTTCACTGTGGTGCAAGGACTGCGGAAGAAAGTTCGCTATATTGCCGTTTGAGTTGTCGAGGAGGGTGGGATATGCCAAAGTCTGGGATGTTTGTCCTGGATGCAAGGAAAAGCAGGTAAGCTTTACCGAGCTTTGGGTGAGATATTCTATCCCTGAACTCGACAATCCAGATCTCAAGCTCATCTTTGCGCATCAGCAAAGAGACTTCCTGTCACAAATCGACAGGATCCCAACTTCCGCCACAGCCAAGCAAAAGGAAGAGGAATTTCAATACATCCGGGTCGCCAAGTGACCTGTAGAGTGCAAAGCCGTTCGCCAAGCGAGCGGCTTTCCGTTTGTGCAAATACTGATATACTATTTCATATGTCAGAAGCGCTATATAGAAAATACAGGCCGAGCAATTTTTCCGAAGTTGTCGGTCAAGATCATGTGGTAAAAGTTTTAGAAGAAGAAGCAAAGTCGGGAGAAATTTCTCATGCCTATCTTTTTGCTGGAACACGCGGTACAGGCAAGACTTCAGTAGCAAGGATATTTGCCGAGGCCATCGGAACCTCAAAGAATGATATATACGAGATTGACGCTGCTTCTAACACAAGCGTTGATGATATTAGAAACTTGAATGAATCAGTTTTCACTCTGCCATTTGAGTCAAAATATAAAGTATATATTTTGGACGAGGTTCACATGCTTTCAAAATCGGCAGCAAACGCTTTGCTAAAAACTTTGGAGGAACCTCCTGCTCATGTCGTGTTTATTTTGGCTACTACTGAAACTCACAAGATTCCTGAAACAGTACTTTCCCGATGCGAGGTTTACACATTTAAAAAGCCTAGCCAAGAGGTTTTAAAAAAGGTCATACTTGGAGTAACGAAAAAAGAAGGTTATTCTCTCGACGATTCTTCGGCTGAACTCATAGCCATTTTGGGAGACGGTTCTTTTAGGGACACTTTGGGTGTAGTGCAAAAAGTGCTTGCCTATTCGAAAGACAAAAAGATAAGCGAGGATGAGGTTAGAATGGTGACGGGTGCTCCAGCAGTCGAATTGGTGCACAATGTTGTCTCTGCTATTTCAGAAAAGAATCTATCTTTAGGATTGGACAGCATAAGGAAGGCTGTTGGTCAGAACATAGACATGTTGGTATTTTTAAAACTTGTGCTTCATGCCGTAAGAGCCGTTTTGCTTGTAAGGTTCGGATCATCTCACTCTGTTAAAGATGAGCTTTCGGAAAAAGAATTTGCGTTTGTAGACAATATAGCAAAAAACGGCGGAGATTTTTCATCGTCTGTTCTCGTAGAGCTTCTAACTGCATATGAAAGAATACCAGGCGCCTATATTCCTTCTCTGCCTATAGAACTGGCACTCATAAATATAATAGGCAAAAATAGCTAAACTCCTTTTTCTTTGCCTACTTCTCTCAAGTATTCCTCGGCTTTCTCAAGTATTTCCTTGTGAGCATATATCGCGTCTTCGCAAAGATCCAAAAGATCGGGATTTTCATGCACTTCGCCGATTCCATCTACTAGAGACCAGTGAACGATGGCAGCACCTTCAAAAAATCCGGACCATTCCATGAGTTCTGTAGGATTGTTCCATTCCTCGCCAACATACATATCTCTCATAGATCTCAGCTTGTTTCCTGTGCTATCCAGCTTTGGCAAAAGAGTGCCTTTTGCGTTGCATTCCTCGCACATGTGCATGATTATTTCTCTGTGCTTGCTAAGTTTGCCAATGATCTCATCAACTTTTGATTCTCCAAAAGCCGATTCAAATGCTTTTCGGCCTTTTTCAAATGTTTCTATTCCTACTACAGAAAAAGCTAGAACTTCACCTAATTTTTTTGCTGCAAATTCGTTCATGGTTTTAAGTTAGATTAATAATACTTAACTTTACTCTTTTTATTATAACTTTCAATTCAAAAGAGATGGTGAATCTATACTCTGAATACCAGCTTTGTCAGTACGATCACTATGGCGTAGAAAAGCCAGTGCAGGAAGTATGAGTATATGAAGCCGTTTCTTTTTTCGAGCATAAGATAGGGAAAAATAAAGGAAGAAACTACAGCCACTATAGTGAATACTGCAGCATAAATGAAACCGCCGCCTCCAACAGCTAAGAGAAGATGAGCTCCGCCGAACAGCATTGCGCACCAAGTTGAGATTGTCTTTATATTGTAATTTTCTACATAAAAAGAAAGCACAAGAGCAAGGACAAGCACTTGTTGCAGTAGTATGTCTATTGATTTTGGCAGAAAATACCAAGGACTAGCATGTAGCAATTCCGATGGTGGCATCCATGACGGCGTCCAAGTAATGTCAGGAAGCAAGGGTAATACATAGTAAAGATAAACAGCAACCATCGCACTGCCCAATAAAAGTAGTATGTATGTGGTTTTTCTTTTTTCTATTATCGGCCTTGTATGGAGCAGGTCCCAAAAAGCAAAGAGGGCGATAATTGTCCATATAGAATAATAAACAGTAAGAGCAATAGGGCTTCCATTGTACCCGCCATCAAATCCTGCGACAGGCAATAATGTGTAGTATCCAATATCTGCAAATATCCATACCGAAGCAATCTGCATAATATTTGCTAGGAGTGAAGGACGCTTTTTGCTAGTCATTTTTTTATTATATCAGAAGCAAAGCAGCAAAATGCAAAAAAACAATCACCCTTGTGGGTGATTGTTTTTTTTTATTGCGCAGATTGGTTTCCTGATCCGTTTCCGCTGCTTCCAGTTGGCAATGTGATATTTATGTTTGCACCTGGAGACTGGGGAGCGGGAGCTATTCTCCTGTGCCTCATAAAATAAAATAGCCCAGCGCCGATAAGTATTAGCAAAATGATTACTGTTATAACCCATCCGGAAGAATCAGAACTTTCCACTACAGTCCTTTCGCTTGTCGGTTGAGGGTTGTTTATAATAGTTGCCATATTTTTAAAAATTTAACTTATAAAAACACACATTTACATTTTCCCGTATTTTCGTGAGAGTTTGATGAAAGTGCGTTTCGCGTTCCTTGACTTGCCACAGTTTAACTGATAAACAAAAAATAGAGGAGAAAAGCCATGATGCCGATAAATCTAGTGGTTGTACGTCACGGTCAGTCTGAGGGCAATATTGCCAATCGCATGTCCGAAGCTGGCGATCATAGCGCTTACACAGAACAATTCATGAATCGTCATTCTTCAAGTTTCCGCCTTACGGAAAAGGGCAGGAGACAGGCAGCTTTGGCCGGCTCTTACATCCGAAAAGAGTTTCTCGATAAGTGGGGTAATGGTTTTGACCGATACCTTACATCCGATTACAACAGAGCCATGGAAACCGCCTCGTTGCTCACCCTTCCAAATGCCATGTGGCAGACGGAATCCTACCTAGTTGAAAGAGACTGGGGACAGCTTGATATCATGTCTGACAAGGAGAGGCACGAAAAATTTGGCGTTGAAATGGCGCGCAGATCTATCCAGCCTTTCTTCTGGCGTCCGCCAAACGGCGAATCGTTCCATCAGCTGTGCCTGCGCGTTGACAGGGTGTTCGATACTCTCCATCGAGAGTGCGGAGACAAAAATGTCATCATGGTCTGCCATGGTGAAGTAATGCGAGCAGTCCAAGTGCGACTCGAACGTCTTTCACAGAACGAGTTCAGGAAACTCGTCCTTGAACCTAAAGATGATGAGCGCATCTGGAACTGCCAGATACTGCACTACACCAGGCGCGAGCCAGGGTTCAGCGGACGGCTGACCGGTTCATACGAATATGTAAGATATATTCGTCCGACAACTGAGCCGATCGAAATCTCAAGATGGAAGCAGATTCACAGGCGAAAGTACAGTAATGCTGATCTCACGGCGCTGGTCAGTGAGACCGAACCAATGCTGACTTAGCTCAATTAGTACGCAAAAGGCGACCGCAAGGTCGCCTTTGATTTTTTAGTTAAAGATAGATGTTGGTTTAAATTTATAAAATATCTTTATTGCTGGCGACCTCGAGCTAGAACCTCAGTGGGTCAAGCCCAGCTTGGCGGATTTAGCTAGTTTTAGAATATCATATCGACGGGTCTCGAGCACACTACTTTTTTCAAAAAGTGACAAAAGTGACATAGAGCTCGATAAATAATTACACTTTATTGTAACTATTTAGAAAATTATTAGACCATTTCCCATGCTTGTTCAATAGCCCTAAAATCAGGACGAGTATACCAATCACCCTGACATATACTTCCATGTCTGCAGGTACTATAAACTATTGTTCCAGTTTTCTGTAATGCTTTAATAATCGATTTACGGGGATGTTTTGTAGTGCCTGGTGATGAAATATATGCAACCTGAGGAGCCAGATGGTTAATGATCTCACTATCAAGATTCCTCCTGCTCCCATGATGAGGTACATCTAACCAAGTTAAATTTGATATATCTCTTATTGTTATCGCGTCACGGATTGCTCTTTTACCTGCATCCCCAGTAAAAAGATATTTCTTTCCATATCCCTCAATTAATAAAATTATACTGCTATTATTTACAGGCTTAGTATCAATACTTGGATCATCTAAAACAGGAGTACTCGGTTGAGCACCAACAAGATTATCTACTGTGTCCGAACTAAACCAGTTTCGTACTACATCTTCATTCAACCAAATATCTCTAAATAAATTTTCACTTGGACCTAAAATAAATACATTCCACCCTCCCCAAGAAAACCTAGGTTCACTGCTTGAAAAAGTAACTGGATGATGTTGAGTCCCCTGATATTGCGCTTGAGCCTTTAATTCATCTATTCTTTCAAATGCAGATTTAAAAATCTCAACTTCATCAGTCGATAAATTATTTCTTGCCCTTTGAAGTAATATTGCTTCGGGTAAAACATCACGGGGGTCATTCAAAAAAAGATGCTGAACATTGCAATGCTCAAATAATGTAATTAGTCCTCCAATATGATCTGTATCAGGATGAGTGCAAACTACTAAATTAATTTTATTATTGTGATATTTCTGAATATGAGAAATAAGTGTACCAGATTGTTCAACTGTACCTCCATCAATAACAAATGAGAATTTCTGCCCCATGTCATCATGAAGCTCCACTACATAGGAGTCTCCCTTCCCAACATTCAACATATCAATTGTGATCTTACTCATGTTTTTTAAGATTAGCTTTGATTCTCTCTGTGATATAGCTACTCTGTTTTCTATAAGCAAAAGAGAACATGATTAATAAAAATAACAGTAGTGCGTAGACTTCAAATTCACTAGTTCGAATAAAACTTATTTTCAAGATTTCATATAATTTCAAAAAAATAAGTGCAAAGAACACAGCAGTTAAGGTTCTATACGTATTATTTGCCTCAGATAGAACTTCCAGCGTAGGATCAGTTTTCGCAGTTGTCACAAAATCAGAATATTTTGTAAATTTTACAAAAGAAAATATCTCCATAATAGGTTGTATAATTAGCGAGCCAAGTCTACTAAGTACTAAACCGATAAAATAATAGAGAAAAATTCCAGTTGTTACATCCTTTTGAATAAATGAATATGAAGTAAAAGCTTCAGATAAAACTACAAAAACTACTCCTGAAAAAAGGTAGTTGAATAAGTTGTATGAAGATATTTTTCCAAGTAGATCATTCATTTTAGTATTTTTTATCTCTGGGCGGAAATGGATCTTTTGCAGGAGCAACAGTATCCTTGTCACGAATTGGTCCACCATTAGGTTTATGAATAACGACTTCTCCGCCGCCAGAGTTCCCTGAAAACTCTTTAGCAATCTTTTCAGCTTCTCTTTGTGTTGAGACAATAGCAGAAGCTCTATCTGCACCTTCTTTTAAAACTTTCCAGTCATCGGATCCTTTCGGATTTGTTACATGGTAATTTGCCATATGTTTAATTTAGATCTGCCGGAAGTACCGCAACAACTACTCCTTGGATCATACAGTTATCTGTTAATATAATCGGCTTGTGTGCATTATTGCTAGATTTTGGTCTAAGGATAACAACGCCATCAGCTTTTTCAAAAATTTTCACTGTTGCCTCATCATTGATAAGAGCAACAACTTTTTCACCATTCTCAGCTGTTTCCTGTTGGCGAACAAGAAGTAAATCACCACTATTGATACCAGCTTGATTCATAGAATCACCGACTGCACGCAATAGAAAATATATAGAACCTTTTTTTGCCAGTGCTGTTGAAACTGGAATATAGGCTTCTATATTTTCTTCTGCAAACATTGGTGCTCCACAAGGAACAGCTCCTAATAGGGGGATATCGATAGTACTGACAGAAGATACTGGCTGTGTATTTGCAAGAATGATATTTCTTCCATTCTTTTTAATCAATCCAGCTTCAATCAGTCTGCCTACCACAAGACTCGCAGATCTTGGAGATTTGCCCCCTGTTACTTCGTTTATCTCACGAAGAGAAGGGTTTTTACCATAATTGATAATCTTGTTGCGGATAAGGGCAAAAGCTTTTTTGTCTTTGTCACTAAGGTTATTTGTCATGGTATAAATAGTATACAGAACCCTATACAAAAAAGCAAGTCCTTGTTATACTCTTCTATATGGAATACCAACTACAACTCAAACCATTTGAACGAAGAGATGACTTTAAATATAAAATCATGCAAATAACTGATGTTGCATTTCACACGAGTAAAAAGACACTGACTGTATCTATTGGAGAAAAGTTCAAAAAAGCATTTGAATCTGATAAACCCGGGAGAGTATATGCACCCATACATAAATCAGAGATGGCCGACGGTAAAAACTTTATTGTAGAGTTTCTTAGACAAGATCCTGATTTTATAAAAATGGTACGGGAAGAAGAATTGAAAGGATACAAGATATTACTTGCCTTACCACGAGATGGTATACCTGTTTTTCCTGGAAAAGACACTGTTGAGTTTATAAAAAGCAAAAATGGCAAGAGAATCCTTCGGAAACTTGCAAAAAATATAGATAGTAATAAAATATAAGTATAAGTTTCTGCGTTGTAAAAAGTAGAATAGCGTATCGCCTCCAAGCCATGCCTATTCCGCGCAAGAAATAGATTGAAGTTTATCGGACTTTGACTATTTCGTGTGTGGAATAGGTTTTTTCTATATCCATACATTTTATTAAAAATAAATTAATAAAATAGTATGAAAAAGCTTTCATGGACGACGGTCCAAAAACGTGTAGATGACCTTATCCCCCAAGAGGTCAATCCTCGCAAAATCAGTGACAAACAAATGTCTAATTTAACGAGAAGTTTGAGGAAGTTTAATCTTGTGGAGATACCAGCGATAGATCATGATGGAAAAATTCTTGCGGGTCACCAAAGAATAAAAGCTCTGCAGTTACTTGGTCGAGGTAATGAATTGATTGATATTAGAGTACCAAATAGAAAACTTACAGAAAAAGAATCCAGAGAATATCTCATTGGATCAAACAAGCTCGGTGGTGACTGGGATTATGATTTACTGAAATCGTTTGATATGGAGACTCTGTCTTTTGCTGGGTTCGACAGTATTGAGCTTGCAAAGTTTTGGGATGAGGACAATGAGACAAAAAATGATTCCTTTGATATTGAGAAGGAACTCAAAAAAATTACTGAACCAAAAACTAAGCTCGGTGATATTATCCATCTCGGTAATCACAAAATTATTTGTGGAGACTCGACCAGTGAGGAAAATTTGAAACGACTACTTGGAAATGAAAAGGTGTCCATGATCTATTCAGATCCAGTGTATAACATCAAGATAGATTATGACGGTGGTATTGGTGGAAACAAAAATTATGGAGGAAATGTAAATGACTCACGCACTTTTGAAGAATATAAACTTTTCATTAAGAATAGTCTCATTTCAGCACTAGCTGTATCACATGTAGATACTCACATCTTCTACTACTGTGATCAAATTTATATCGGATTAATTCAGGATGTATACAGAGCGCTGGGTATAAGCAACAAGCGAGTGTGTCTGTGGTTAAAAAATTCACAAAATCCTGTGCCGAAAGTGTACTGCAATAAAGCATATGAGCCTGCGGTATATGGTGTCCGCGGAAAACCATATCTTGCCGAATCAATTATGGATCTCAATGAAGTGATGAATAAAGAATTTGGCACGGGTAATGATCTTGTCTCACAAGTTGATGAATTTATAGAAATATGGACAGCAAAACGCCTCTCAGCCAAAGACTACGAACATGCTACTTCTAAACCGATAACCTTACACGAAAAAGCGATAAAACGATGTACTAAGCCGAACGACATAATTCTGGACAGTTTCCTTGGATCAGGTAGTACCTTACTCGCAGGCGAACAGCTAGGTCGACGTATATATGGGTGCGAATTAGAACCGAGATTTTGTGATCTCATTATAAAAAGATATGAAGCTTTTACAGGTAACAAAGCATTCATTGAACACTATGAAAAAGAATAAATTTCAGGATCAATTTCTGGCAGAGCTTGCGAAAGTACCCATAGTCCAGGTGGCTTGTGAAAAAACAGGACTTTCCAGAAATAGTGTATACCGTTGGAAGAAAGAGGATCCTATCTTTTCAAAGAAAATGGATGAGGCTTTTGCTAATGGTGTAGCTTTAGTAAATGATATGAGTGAAAGCCAACTACTTACGATGATTAAGGAGAAAAACTGGCCAGCAATCAGCTTCTGGCTTCGTCATAGAAACGCCAACTACAAAGACAAAATTGAAATCACCACAAAAGAAGAATCTGAAGAACTGACACCTGGTCAAGCCAAAATTGTAAAACAAGCTCTCAAACTTGCATCTCTGACCAAATCAAAATCCATAAGAAACATAAATAAAAAACATGACTAAAATTATTGATGGCAAGTTGGTGAATAGAATGATGAAAGACAAGTTGGTTAGAACATCAATTACAAAAGATAGTTTCTTATATTTCTTTCATTTCTATTATGCCCATTATGTGAAATATGAAACCGCTGATTTCCAAAAAGAGATTATTCATAATCTAGAAAAAAGTTCAACTGAAAATATGTACGTGGTAGCCTTTCGTGGTTCCGGAAAATCAACAATGGTTACCACTGCATATCCAATCTGGGCAATTTTAGGAAAACAACAAAAGAAATTTTGTGTGATTTTCTGTCAGACACGGACACAAGCAAAACAACACATGATGAATATCCGTACAGAACTTGAAAATAATGAACTTCTGAAAAAAGACCTCGGGCCATTTCAGGAGCAAAGCGACGAGTGGGGGTCTTATTCTCTTGTGTTTAATAAAAGTGGGGCAAGAATCACAGTCGCTTCAACCGAACAGAGTATTCGTGGTATCAGACACAACGAACACCGTCCAGATTTAATTATTTGTGACGATATTGAAGATGTGCAATCAACAAAAACTCGTGAAGGACGAAATAAAACATACCAATGGCTCTATGGTGAAGTTATACCTGCTGGAGATCGTAAGACTAGACTCATTATTGTTGGAAACCTTTTGCATGAAGATTCTCTTCTCATGAGAATTAAAGAAGATATAGAAAATGATCGATCAAAAGGAGTATTTAAACAATATCCGCTACTTGATAACGAAAATGTTTGTTTATGGCGCGGAAAATATCCAACGGAAAAAGATGTAGAGGAAGAAAAGTTGAAAGTTGCCAGTGAGGTGTCATGGCAAAGAGAGTACTTACTTAGAATCATTCCAAGTGATGATCAGGTAATATATCCTGAGTGGATTCAGTTCTATGACGAACTACCAGGAATAAATCACAAAGCGTATCGTGGAACCTATGCCGGAGCTGACTTGGCTATATCAGAAAAAGACTCCGCAGACTTTACAGCAATTGTCTCAGCTCACGTCTACAGCCGATGCGAAAAAATGCGAATCTACATTCTACCAAATCCGATTGTTCAAAAATTAAACTTTCCGGCTCAAGTGGAATTAATGAAGAACTTTAAAAATACTCAAATGCCACTTAGTAGCGATACATTATTTGTAGAAAGTGTCGCTTATCAAGAAGCTTTACCACAGATGTTAGAATTCAACGGTATTGAAGCGGAAGCTGTAAAACCTAAGGGTGATAAACGGACAAGATTATCTCTAACATCGAGTCAATAAAATCTGGGATGATAAAGTTTCCCAGACATGGATGTGAACAACTCATTGAGCAACTCGTTGGTTTTGGAGTGGAGAAACACGACGACCTCGCAGACGCTTTTTCATTACTTATTAATTCAACACTTAATAAGCACTCAAATGAAGGTACTATCATAATGTTTTGGTTGGGAGGAAATGATAACGATGATGACACTATTTATCATTCAGATTATGTGGATGTTGAGAAAACTATGCCTAGTAATAAATAGTGAATAATTAAAACGTGATTTTCTCAAAGTAACTATTTCGATCATCATTCCTAATCTCCGATCTCAGAAGATTAGGCAGGTCGTTATAGAAGAAATTATCTAGATTGATTTTAGAAAACAATGGACGAGAAATTCCATAAACTATTGCTGTGCCATCTTTTATATTTCCATACTTATCCTGTACTGGAAGTTGTTCCCAAATAATCAAGTCCGCGATAGTGTGATCGATCGGAAATACTGCTTTTGCCAATTCAAACGCTTCTTTGTTCAGGGTACTCTTCTGAAGATTGGTTGTTATATTTTCGTCGGCATTTATTATGATAAAAATACTTGAAACATCATCAGAGGACTTATATCCATAATCCGAAAGCATTGATGGTGTGTATTTACTTACTTCAACACTTATTAGACGTGGTTTACTTGTATTTGTTTGTGCCCCGAGTGAAGAATTTATGATCCCGCTTATTCTCTCTTCAAGAGTTTTTGGTTTTACTTCAGCCACTACTGGAGATGTTACCGTGTTTGATTCTTTTTGAGAATTTGTAACATTTGGAGTCGTTTCCGATACATCTTTTGGTTTGGTATCCATTGTCGCCCCAGCTAGGACAACTAAAATACTGACAATTCCTATTTTTACGTTACGACTCAAAACAAAATTAAATTTATTTTTCAGGAACTTATTAAATGGCGGAAGAAAAATGAGCCCAATAACTAGAAATGATATCCCTGGAAGAAAGTCTGAAAAAATTGAAGTTACTCCTACCATAGTAAAGATAACTCCAAAAATCCATTTTAAAACAGATGATAAGGTGATGTTTTTAGTCTTCACCTCAGAAGACTGGTTTATATTTTCCATAATCTTTGAACGGTTTTGTTAATTAGCAGATAGCACAAAGCTCTCCGCCAGCGATGTCTTGCGACACCCACCTCCAGTTTCCCAGAGGGACCGTTCAAAGTGCTCTGACGAAGAGCTTTCTACTTTGAACGGATTTTAGCCATATCCTTGGAATACAAGGGGTTAGGCTATCTATTAAATTGTTAAGAACATGATACTCTATTTTGTTCTCTAATTCCAATCGTATCGCAGGTTAGTTATTTTGCTAAGACCTAATGCGAGTATGCGACGAATCGGTAGTTTTGCATAGCTATGCAGAGTTGTTGGTTCTGTCATTAATATATATATGGAAATACATATACAATCGACAGGACTAATAGGAAAAGAAATAATCTTACCAACAATTAAAATTAAATATTGTTTGTATGCTAGAAAATCAACTGAATCAGATGAGAAGCAAGCACTAAGTATTGATAGCCAGGTAAAGGAAATGCTTAATATCGCTGAAAGAGAAAATTTAGAAATAATTGATATTCGTCGAGAATCTCACTCCGCTAAGGATTCAGGTCAAAGACCTGTGTTTAAGGAACTACTGGAAGATATTAGAAGAAAAAGATTTAATGGAATACTGACGTGGGCTCCTGATAGATTGAGCAGGAATGCGGGAGACTTAGGATCACTAGTAGACTTGATGGATGAGAAACAATTACTTGAAATTCGTACATACGGACAACATTTTCATAATTCACCTAACGAGAAGTTTTTACTAATGATACTTTGTAGCCAAGCCAAGTTAGAAAATGACAACAAAAGTATAAACGTAAAACGTGGATTGAAAACTAGAGTTGAGATGGGATTATGGCCGTCTGTCGCTCCGACTGGGTACTTGAACAGTAAAAATGTTGGAGAGAAAGGAGTGATATATACCGACAAACAGAGAGCACCTATTATTAGGAAAATGTTTGAAAAAGTAGCATATGAAAAGTGGAGTGGGAGAAAACTATACAACTGGCTTAAATTTGATTTAAATCTTAAGACAGCAAGTGGAAACAAAAACTTAACTTTGAGTAATGTGTATATGATCCTACAAAATCACTTCTACTATGGAACTTTTGAATATCCTAAAGATTCGGGTAATTGGTATAGAGGGAAACATGAAGCACTTATTACTAAAGAATTATTTGATCAAGTACAGGAACAGATGAAGAGATCTGTAATACGGACTGAGAACAAAGAATTTGCTTTTACTAAGTTGATGATTTGTGGACTATGTTCTTCTGGTATTACTCCAGATGAGAAATTCAAAAAATTAAAAGATGGGAGTATTAATAGACATGTATATTATGGCTGTAATGGATCCAAAGATAGGAATTGCAAAGGTGGATATATTAACGAAATAGATTTGATTAAACAATTTGAAGAATTGATGGAGACAATCAATATAGATGAGATAGGAATAAAGGAGAAAATCAAAAACGAAGTACAGAGATTTAAAAAGTTTAATCAGATAGTACTCAATTCAAAAGACAAGATTGAAGTTGGTGATATTGATATCCGTAACTATTGTAAATACATCCTAAGAAATGGAACTGATGGAGAGAAGAGAGAGTTGTTGGGGTGTTTGAGGAATAAGATTACATTAAAGGATAAAAAGATAACGCTCGAATAACTAACTTACTTTAATCTGAAAATTATACATCCCCATACCGCATACCCCTTGTACTTTTTCGCCTGATTTTGGAGTGCCTAAATCAATGGTTTCCTCTCCTGTTGGCTGTAATACCTTTTGAAATCCAACTGATCGAATAGTGAGAGAAGCTGTACAATCATATGTACCATCAGTCTTCACTACTAGTTTTGTCGGAATACCACCCTTTATTTGCGTAATGCGAGGAGAGTAACCACCCTTTGCAGTTACAGTCACATACTGCACGCCGTCTCTTATTTCAACATTTTGTGACTGTGCAAATTCGTTTGTGTCTGTCGGAGCAGATTTGTCAGAAATGAAATAAAGTGTGGCCCCGATGAGAGAAATGCTGATGATAATAGATATGATTGTATTTTTTTGCATAGATTGATTTGTAAAATTATATATTAAATAATGGTTCAATAATACCCAGACCAGCAAGTCCTGCCAGAAGTGCGAAGACTCCGAGGCCAATCACCAAAATACCTGCTGATTTGAAGAAGAGTGGAGCATGTCTTGATTGTGAGAAGGATGCTGAACCAAATGATAACAATGCAAGCATTGGAAACGTTCCAAGGGCAAATGCTCCCATGATCAAGAGTCCAGAAATAAACGAACCGCTTGAAAGTGACGCTACTTGCATTGCTTGAGTGAAACCACAAGGCAAGAAAAATGTACCGACACCCACTAAGAATGGAGCTATCGTCTTATGCTCTACTCTGCGGAAGAAGTTGAAAACTCCTGAGGGTAGAGAGATCATATTTTTATCAAATACTCCCACCAAATTAAGCCCTAGCACTATCATCACAACTGATGCTATGATCCCAAGTATTGCCGTGACTGTAAAACTTATACCTATTGCACTGCCAATCGAACCAAGCACACCCCCAAGCACAGCAAAACTGATAAGACGCCCCCCATGGAAAAGCATCATCGGTTTTACATCACTAATTTTATCTTGAGATACTGTTGCAGAGAGAGAAAGAACAAGTCCTCCAACTACTGCAAGACAGCTAGAAACTGATGCGATTAAACCAATAATGAAACTGGTTACTGGAGTTACCGTCCCACCTAATCCAAAATTCAGTATTCCTGATTTTTGGATAATAAAGAACAGAGCAAGAAATACAAGTCCAATGGGTAATGCCTGCCAGATAATCCCATTATCTTTTTTCTCTTTAGTTCTCTTGTCGACAGATAGAAAATAGCCATTATGTCTTATTTTCTCAGTTAATATTTCTGCGAGTCTGTGCTTGTTCTCATCAAGAATAGTCTCAACTGAAACAGTCTCATGTTTTAAGTCAACATATGTTTGCTGGATACCAATCTGTTCATTTAGAGTATCCTCGATGAAGATTTTACATGATGGACAGTGAGTGCCAGACACATGAAAGGTATACTTCTGTGTTTGAGTTGTCATAATATTTACGAGATTATTTTACTTACCATGTTCATGTCCTCCATGCATAAAAATATGCATAAGTGGACATGCCAATAAAACAATGTAAGGCAAAGCTATGAGTAAATGTGATGTGTGATTTCTCAAAAGTAGGACTAATCCTATAAGTCCTATGACCAAAATTATAGTCCACGTCCTTTTTGAGAAAGTATTTTGTGAATTTTCTTCCATTTTATTTTGAGATATTATCTTTCTCTAACTGATAACGGTACATTGCACATATACCAGCTGAAATTGAAATGAGCATTAGAATAATTGCGTCATTGATGCAATGCTGATAGGTAAAACCCCATATAGTTCCATCAACTCCCGCAAGCCACGCACCAATAAGAGCTAATGCTCCCCATATAGCTGTTACAATTGAAACTGCATGTATAAATGATGATTTTTTCATATTATTTATATTATTATTTTAATAAATTTACTTATACCACTGCACATACCAAGCTTGCATTTGTTGTATCTCCTTTGATTGTGAGGAAATAATGTTCTTTGCAAGCTGTTGCATTTCAGGACGATTTGTTCCTGATTGAAGCATATTCGCCATCATAATTGCTAATTGATGATGTGGAATCATTTCTTCTATAAATGCCTTGTCGAAATCAGATGCATTTTCTAATGCAGTCATATCCTCTTGTCCTCCCATATGCATCCCGCCTTGCGACATCATGCCTCCACTCATCATTCCCGTACTTACTTTCGGAGCAGTAACTCCAAACCAGTCCTTATACCAGACATTCATACTTTGAATCTCTGTTGTCTGAGCTGAAATAATTGCTGTTGCCAAAGTTTTAATCTCTGGACGCTTAGCTTTTTGAAACGCTAAGTTTGCCATAGCAATTGCTCCTTCATGATGAGGAATCATTTGCTCAATGAAATGTTTGTCGATAGTAGTACTAATCTGGGTATTCCCATTTACTCTTTGGTCTGAGATTGAATTGTTTCTCCAATTCATCATTCCATAACCACCGTAACGCATCATCGGATAAAACACTCCCGCAAGAATGATGCCTATAACGATCCCTCCTATTCCAAACAATATTTTGTTGTTCTGGTTATTGTTCATATTTGTGTAGTTAGTTTATTAATTATTCTCCAACATACTTCACGGGGTCAGCTGTAAAGTGTTTCTTACAGTGAGTAGCACAAAAGTAGTATGTTTTACCTTTATATTCTTTACTTGCTTTAATTTTGTCTGAATTGAGTTCCATTCCACAAACAAGATCGATAACGACTCTTGGATCAAGATACTTATATTTTGTATTTTTCTTAAGATTTTGTATTTGCATAGATTTATATAATTAGAAGTAATAATAGAAATCTTGTGCAACGACGGAGAATTCTCAAATAAAGAAAGCCACTTAGTAATTTTTTGGGGATGAATTAAAGCAAGCTCAGGATTCAGACTTCTTACCCTCAAACCCCGACTTACTAAAATTAGTTTTATTAATTTATTCAAATAAAATAACGTGCTTAATACCGCAATACACAAAAGCAACATTATTGATAAGAATTGAGTTGGCGGTAATACATTCATAAATGACACATATGCTTGTAAGTGGTACATTGCCATAGCAATTATATTTTCTGGACATGGAGTACTATCTGCTACAGAAAATATACATCCTGAAGTATGTTCGACTCCATGACCAATAGAATTAAGACTGAAAATCCCTATTGATAAGAAGCTAAGTAGAACAAAAATTGTAAATAATTTTTTTATCATATTTTTTTCGCTTTGATTCGAAGAGAATTTGATACTACTGATACAGATGACATTGCCATAGCAAAACCAGCAAACACAGGATTAAGAAGCCAACCAAAAACTGGATAAAAAATACCAGTAGCAAGTGGAATACCAATAACGTTGTAGATAAATGCCCAAAATAGGTTCTGCTTAATACCTCTCATTGTTATTTTCGATAACTTAATGGCCTTTACCAACTTAGAGATATCTCCACCAAGAAGGGTAATTCCTGCAGATTCTATTGCAACATCAGTACCTGTACCCATAGCAATACCCACATCTGCTTGTGCTAATGCTGGAGCATCATTCACACCATCTCCAGCCATAGCTACAATTTTCCCTCGAGTCTGTAACTCTTGTATTTTTGCTAATTTATCTTGTGGCAATACATGTGCGATCACCTCATCAATTCCGACTAGTGAAGCAATATATTTTGCGGCTTTTTCATCATCACCAGTAAGCATTACGACTTTAATTCCAAGCTTATGAAGATCGGCTACAGCTTGTTTTGATTCGTTCTTAATTTCATCAGCAACCATCACAAATCCCAAAATCTTTTCACTGGTAGAAAGAATAACAGGAGTTTTACCTTGTAGAGTAAACTGCTCAATTTTTGATGTATCAAATGATATCCCTAAATCAGAAATAAGTTTTACATTTCCAACAAAGTATTCTGTTTCTTTAATTCTTCCTTTTAACCCCTTACCTTGAATACCTTCAAAGTCTGAAACATCCTCAATATTTAGATTCTTTTCATGAGCATAATTCACTACCGCATGAGCAATAGGATGTTCAGATTTTTTCTCAAGTGAAGCAATAATTGATACAAACTGCTCATTATTAAGATCGGACATATTTTCAATATCTACAAGAGTTGGTTTGCCAATAGTTATTGTCCCTGTTTTGTCTACAATGACAGTATCTACTTTATGTAACTTCTCTAGTGTTGCTGCATCTTTTATTAAAATTCCTTCTTTTGCCCCCTTGCCAACTCCAACAATAATCGCTGTAGGTGTAGCGAGTCCTAAAGCACACGGACACGCGATGACGAGAACTCCCACAAAAGAAACTAGACCGAAAGATAGTGCTTGTGAAAAACCTAGTGAGTTAGTGCCGATAAGTAACCATACTCCGAGCGTGAGAAAGGCAATGACGAGAGTAATCGGAACAAAAATGGCCGAAATCTTATCTGCTAGAGCTTGGATTGGTGCTCTACTACCTTGAGCATCTTCAACCATCTTGATTATTTGAGCCAATAGAGTTTCTGAACCAACTTTGGTCGCCTTGAATGTAAATGAGCCACTTGTATTAATTGTTCCTGAAACAACATTATCGCCAATCTTTTTCTGCGCTGGCATCGGCTCACCTGTAACCATGGACTCATCGACAAAGGAGGATCCTTCGGTTATCACACCATCTACCGGAATTCTCGCACCAGGTTTTACAATTATTAAATCTCCATGTTCGACTTCGCCAACTCCAATTTCTACTTCTTTTCCATCGCGAACAACAAGAGCCGTCTTTGCTTGAAGATTTAGAAGCTTTTCAATAGCATCACCAGTTTTTATTTTTGATCTAGCTTCAAGGTATTTACCAAGTGCAATAAATGTAACAACCACAATCGTTACATCGTAGTATTGATAATCAACATTAATAAAAGGTCGAAGTACCTCCTCAAAAGCTGTAACTGCAAAACTATATAAAAATGCAGCAACTGTTCCAATGCCTATCAATGTATCCATATTGGCTTTTCCGTATCTTAAAAATCTATAAAATCCCATTAGATAAGGTTTACCTACAACAAAAAGAGTGTATGTGGCAAAAATCGGCAATAGGTGATGAAAAAATTCTTTAAGCGTGTAACTCATTACAGGCACAGCTTTATATTGAGCCAAAATATCCCAACCCATAACGAAAGCTGCAAAAATTGAGAGTGGAATAGCGGAAAGAACTTTTACCCTCATATCTGCAACCTCAGCAAGTTTCTCTTCTTTTGATTGGTTTAGACCTAAATGTGCCGCATGTTCATCTGCTGACATTCCCATTTCTTCAGCAGATTGAGCACTATGAGAATGACCTGATTTTTGATTTAGAGCTAA
Source organism: uncultured Candidatus Saccharibacteria bacterium (assembly GCA_964468795.1). Lineage (GTDB taxonomy): Bacteria > Patescibacteriota > Minisyncoccia > Phycocordibacterales > DATDWN01 > C7867-006. Next base: position 57,206 of record CAYXWL010000002.1, on the reverse strand, counting down.
TGAATATCCCAGAGGTTCTATTTTTTTAGAGAGATGATGTGGAGTTGTCTTAGATTCATCGAAGGCAACCTTGGCTGTCTCAGTCCCATAGTTTACTTCTGCAGAATGCACCCCTTCTGTCTTCTTAAACGTCTTTTCAATAATACTGGCACATGAGGCACAATGCATTCCTTTCACTTTGTATATATTTGTTGTAGTCATATATAAATTATTTTCGCTTCAACTTATAAACCTTTATAATCTCATCCTTAGCTTTTTTGGTCTGACCAGAATGCATTTGGTGATGCACACAATGATCAAGATGGTTTTCAAGAAGCAAATCTTCCACATTAGAAAGCCCTTGCTTTACTGCTGATGTTTGTGTGATGACATCAATACAGTAGGTATCGTTCTCGACCATCTTTTGCAGACCTCTTATTTGTCCCTCAATCAACTTGAGTCGATGGAGAACTTTTGCCTTATTTTTAATATCCATATATTTCATATACAGCAAATATACCCCTAGGGGGGTATATAGTCAAATTTGATATGTGTAAAACTTTGTTTACTTCAAGATATCCTGGAGTTTGTTTTTTTGTCGTAGTGAAATTGTCGATTTCTGAATCAGACAATGAATTCTCACGTGGAAAATCAGCGGTAAGAGGATTTATCGGATTTCCATTTTCAAACATTACATACTGCAAATGAGGTCCTGTTGAGATGCCGGTCGATCCCACATATCCGATGACGTCTCCTTGCAAGATACTGGCTCCATTCTTTACATCCTTTGCAATTTTTGAAAGATGAGCATATTGAGTGAGATAACTTCCATGCTTTAACTCTACAGTTATTCCAAGTCCACCTTTTGATCCAGCCAGCGTAACTTTTCCATCTGCTGTAGCAATAACAGGAGTTCCTGCACTTGTGGTGTAGTCAATGGCATGATGAGGAGTTACTTGTTTGGTGATTGATTTTAGTACTATTTGATTTTCTGTTGTTTAGATATATTCAGTACAATTCCTGTAGCTCCAAGAGCAAAAATGAGAGAAGTTCCACCTTGGCTTATGAACAAAAGTGGCACTCCTGTAAGAGGCAATATGCCTACCATTGCTCCTATATTCGTAAAGACTTGCCCAATTATTATTAAGATAATTCCCGTTCCAAGTAGTGTACCGAACGAGTCTTTGCTATTTGAAGCAATCTTTAGTCCTCTCATTGCAAAAACAAGAAATAGTAAAATTAAACTCACAGTTCCAATAAACCCGAACTCTTCTCCTGCTACTGCAAAAATTGAGTCTCCAATTGGTTCAGGTAATACATTGAACTTTTGGATACTTTGACCAAAACCTCTCCCAGAAAAACCTCCCGAACCTATAGCAATCAATGATTGTTGGATTTGGTAACCAGAACCTAAAGGATTACTTGCAGGATGTAAAAATGTATTCAGGCGGTCTTTCACATATGGGCGAGTATAAACCAAAGCAGTTAAACTGATGGCAAGTATGAAAAATAAAAGTAAAAGATGTTTAATTTTTCCTCCCGCAACGATAAACATTCCCATAAGTGCAACTGCAATAACTAAATCAGTATCGTGTTGTAGAAGAAGTACCCCCTCTGTAATTGCAAGGATTATACAAAGAGGAACAAAACCGTAATTAAAAGTATTAACTTTATTTTTTACGGAAGTTAGCCAGACTGAAAAATAGAGTACAGTAGCTAGTCTTAAAAACTCTGATGGTTGAAAGGTGAATGACCCTAAAGATATCCATCGTGTTGCTCCTCCGTGGGTATAGCCAATTTGAGGAATGAAAACTATAAGGTTTAAGAAAATCCCGAAAAGGAAGAGATAAAAAGCATATTTCCTCCATTTTCTATAATCAAAATGAGATGTAAAAAGAAGAGCAAGCATTCCTATACATCCTCCGATAACTAGTTGTTTCAAAACAATATCACCGTAACTTAACTTTTGTTTTGCAAGCAAACCAAATGAAGCCGAGAAAAAGATAAGAAGACCGACTATAAATAGAAGAATTGTTGAAACAAGAAAAGGGATGTCTAATTTGATAGATTTCATTTAAGACATTTTAACATATAAATGATAAGATTTATTTATGAATGAGGAAAGTTACACACCTAGCCCAGCCAAAATATATTTTATTGGCTTTCTCTTCATCTTTTTAACTGTCTTTTCTATTTTTATATATCATTATTTGTTTGGCTAAACACCCCCTTTAGAGAGATTTCCTCACATAGTTCCAAAGGATTGGTCTAACTGGTTGTAGCATCAAGTTAGACTGTTGTTTGTAATAACATCTGCATAAAGTATATCCTTAAGAGCATTCCAACGTGAACCCGGAAACACAATTTCCACTTTGTAGAGCCATGATTTAATACGACACCAACACTCGAAGGTAGTGGATCAAATATCCAGATATTGATCTCGAAAAGAAGGAGATGAGATATAGATGATTTTTTAAATAGTCGAGAACTGACTCAATTTTGATCGCATTTTGAGCAACACACTTTGCCATCGTGTAGAAATTTTCTTATTCTGTTTATATTCATTTGCATCTGTGAAGTAGACAAGCAGATAAATCAGTCAGACAACCCAGCACCTGCAAAAAGTAGCCCTAATTAATTTTTAGCGCCCAGCACCAACTTAAGTTTATTTGTTGTACCCTCAAAGTCAGCTCGATCTTTTTCCTCGATAGATATTTCTCTAGAAGACTCTTCATTGAGCGGATTTACTTTTGTATTTCCCTTATACATCGCATATTGAAGATGAGGACCGCTAGAAACACCAGTTGATCCTACGTATCCGATTATGTCACCCTGATTAACTTCAACACCATTTTTTATACCCTTAGCAATTCTAGACATATGTGCGTATTGAGTAAGATAAGAACCTCCATGTTTAATTTCGACTGTAATACCAAGTCCACCTTTTGAAGTAGCATAAGAAACAGTACCCTTAGCAGAAGCAACGATTGGTGTTCCTAACGGAGCTGCATAATCTATAGCAAAGTGAGCCTCAACTTTTCTAGTAACAGGGTTAACTCTAGAACCCTCATACCCCGAACTAATATATGAATAACTAAGTGGAGAACGTAAGAACTGTCTCATCACAGACTTACCACTCTCATCATAAAAAGCATCTTCGTAACGATACAGAGTCTGAGTTTTCCCTTTATTCGTAAACTCAGCTGCTAGAAGTTTTCCAGCTCCAGCTGGCTTACCGTCAAATGACCGTTTTTCATAAACAACCTTAAAGCTATCACCGGACTGAATATCAGTTGCAAAGTCTATATCCCACGAAAAGGCTTCTGCCATTTTTAAAATAACCTTATCATCCACACCCGCATCTTTTGCGGACATAAATAGTGAGTCAGTAATAGTACCCTGAGCAGTAACTTGAGTTATGTCGTACTGAATATCCTCTTCAGCCACCTTAAATCCATCTCCTTCTTTTTTTACGTGAACCACAGTATCACTGTTAAGTGGGTATTCCATTGCAGCAAAAGCTTTGTTCACAAAAACAAATTTTAGAACTTTACCAGCACCAACAGTAGTAAAATCAAATACGTTTTTTGCAGAATCGAGAATAGCATTAATGTCATTATAAGATACGCCTTGTGCAAGCATAACCTCAGCGAATGTATCGCCCTTCTCTACTTTGTATTCTTTTACTACGCCTTCCGGTAAGTCACTGACTGATTTTACTGATACTTTTTCTGGCGTTGTTGATTGATTTTTGTCTTGTATAAGGCCTACTCCCAGTCCGGTAAATGTAAGAATTCCTGTCAGGCCAACCATTATGATTGATTTCATGAGGGAGCCCCAATTGTACCCAAAAAGACCCCTAATTTCAACCCATTATTTAGCCTTATTTTTAGGCCTTAAATAGCCTTAATCCATTTAAGATAACGAGTATCGCCACTCCGGTGTCGGCAGCAATTGCGATACCAAGATTGGAGATACCGAACACTGCAAGGACAACAAAAGCAACTTTTACCACAAGAGCTGCCGTTACATTCTGCTTAACAGTTTTTATTGTCTTTTTGCTTAACTCCACCATTGCTGGAATGTTCAAAATATTGTCATTCATTAGAGCAACATCCGCAGTTTCAATCGCAACATCTGATCCTCTTGCACCCATGGCAATACCAACATTTGATAGAGCCAAAGATGGAGCATCATTTACACCATCTCCAACCATTGCCACTGAATTATGCTTATCTTTAAGCAATTGAATTTTTTGAACCTTTTCATCTGGAAGAAGTGATCCGTAAACTTCTTTAATTCCCAAACTTTCTGCAACAAACGAAGCGGCATGTTGGTTATCTCCAGTAAGCATTACTGTTTGTACCCCAAGAGAGTTAAGTTTACTGATAGTATCTTTGGCTTCATTGCGAATTCTATCTGAAATTGCCAATGCGCCCATTATTTTTTTGTCTTCACTTACCAAAACCACCGTTTTTCCTTCTCGTTCAAATTTTTCTGTTTTCTCAAGTATTTCTTCAGTTGAAATATCATGAGCATCCATAAGTTTTAAATTACCTACACAATGTTCGAGATCGTCACATACCATACAGGTCGCCTTTCCTCCTTTACCAGAAATATTTTGATAATTTTGCATTGTGTGAGGACTAATACCTTTTTCTTTTGCAAAAGCTAATATACTTTTAGATAGAGGGTGAGAAGAAAATTGTTCAACACCTGCAGCATCCTCAAGAACATCCTTTTCAGTAAAGCCATTAAAAGCAATAACATCAGAAATGTAAGGTTCTCCAAGAGTTAAAGTTCCAGTTTTATCGAAAGCAATTACCCGAACATTTTTAAGTTCTTCAAGATGCTTACCTCCTTTCATTAGAATTCCTTTTTTTGATGCTCCACCTATTGCTGAAGTAATCGCTACAGGTGTAGAGATAACAAGTGCACAAGGACACGCAATAACAAGAAGTGTTATTGCACGCTCAAGCCAAAGAGTGAATACATCTCCAGTAAGGAGTGGTATTCCTATACCAATAATTGCAGCAATAACAACAACTGATGGTGTGTAATATTTTGCGAAACTATCGATAAATTCTTGAGTTGGAGCTTTAGCTTTTTGTGCTTGTTCTACAAGTGATACTATCTTTGAGAAAGTTGTTGGTAAGGAGAAAATTGATATGGTTTACTGTGACCCAATTTACAATATTAACCTTTCCTACAAAAACGGTATTGGTGGCACTAAAAACTATGGTGGTTCTAGTACTGATAATAAAAACGATAAAGACTATGAGGAGTTTCTGAAGAAAACAATCAGTAATGCCTTCTCGGTTACAAATACCAGTGCCCACTTCTTCTATTACTGCGACCAAACATATACACCACTGATTGCTTCCATATATAAAGAAATCGGTATTGATTTTAAGAGAATCTGTATTTGGTTAAAAGGAATAGCAAATCCCACACCACAGGTAGCATTTTCAAAAGTCTATGAACCCTGTGTTTATGGGACAAAAGGAAAACCTTATCTTTCTCCACATCATAGAAATTATGATGAAGTATTAAATAAAGATATTGGGACAGGCAATGAGATGATTGAAAACTACATGGAAATGTTTGATGTTTGGGCTATTCGAAGATTATCCGGAAATCTATACGAACACCCAACAGAGAAACCTATCACTCTTCATGATAAGCCAATCAAACGGTGTACAAAAATTGGAGATAATATCCTCTCACTTTTTGGTGGTAGTGGTGGAGAACTAATTGCATCTCACCAGCTAAAAAGAAAATGTTTTATGGTCGAAATCGATCCTGTCTTTGTAGATCTAATAATTAAAAGGTACGAAATGTTTACTGGCGACAAAGCTCGTAAGATAAACTAACCATGCGATATGGAGATGACATAACCAAAAGAATTGTTAAGGAATTGGAAGTAATTCCTAATGTTCGGTATGTCTGTAATAAAGTTGGAATAGACCACAGCACATTCTATAGATGGATTATGCGACACCCAACATTTAACAAAAAAGTTGTCATGGCTTTATTTGTTGGACGAGAAGCAATTAATGGATCTGCTGAAACTGTAATTATAAAAGGAGTTCAAAGAGGAGAACATAAGTCTGCAACCTTTTGGTTGTCTCATAATGATTCTAGATATATGCAGAAAGAAAAAGGTAAACATTATAGTTCTCTATTAACTAGAGATTCTGACATAGTGAGTAAACCAGTTAAGAAAGGTCACAACTTTGAAACTATGTTTTCAATTATTTACGATTTAGAGAAAAACTTTGAGGCAGATATTGCTTACCAAATATTTGAACCATTTATTAAGGTGTTCTGTAATGATGAACAAAATCTAATAGATATATTTAATGCCTCATATATAGAGTGGAAAATCGATACCGAGAAAGAGGGAGAGGTTGATAAAATGATGGATCCAGATGTGGACAAAGATACTTAATATCTCCTTGACTCCCAGAACCATTGCGTCATCAATATAGGTATGGAAGCAGTAATAAACAGAGGGGCTCAAATATGGGCACCAGATGCAGTTCCAGTAGATAAAGTCAGATATTGTCTTTATGCTAGAAAATCAACTGAATCTGACGAGAAACAAGCGCTCTCAATTGATTCTCAAGTAAAAGAAATGCTACAAATCGCTGAAAGAGAAAATCTTGAAATAATTGATATTAGACGTGAATCTTATTCTGCCAAAGCATCAGGACAAAGACCTGTGTTTAATGAACTTATCCGTGATCTCAATTCTGGAAGATACACAGGTATTTTGACATGGGCACCAGACCGTTTAAGTAGAAATGCTGGTGACCTTGGAACTCTTGTGGATTTAATGGACGAAAAGAAACTACATCAAATTAGAACTTATGGTCAGTCATTCCAGAATTCACCAAACGAAAAGTTTCTACTCATGATTTTGTGATCTCATGCAAAACTTGAGAACGACAATAAAAGTATCAATGTTAAGCGTGGACTGAGAACTAGATGTGAGATGGGTCTATGGCCTGCACCAGCCCCTATGGGCTATTTAAATGAAATGAGGGCTGATCGTAAAGGTCATGTGTACATTGATCCAGAACGAGGCCACATCATTAGAAAAATGTTTGAGAAAGTTGCTTACGAGAAATGGACAGGAAAGAAACTATACCATTGGCTGAAATTTGAACTCAATTTTAAAACTCCAAATGGAAATAAAGGCTTAACACTGAGTAATATATATTTAATTTTAAAAAGTGATTTTTATTACGGAACTTTTGAGTTTCCGAAGAAAAGCGGTCTTTGGTACAAAGGCATACACGAACCTCTGATAACCAAAGAATTATTTGATCAAGTTCAAACTCAGATAAACGGACAAGTTATTCGAGTTGAAGATAAAGAGTTTGCTTTTACCAAACTTATGACTTGTGGTTTATGTGGGTCTGGTATTACTGCTGACGAGAAGTTTAAGAAACAGAAGAATGGAAATGTACATCGTTATGTTTATTATGGATGCACAAAATTTAAAGATAAGCATTGTAAGTCTGGGTACATAAATGAGGAAGATTTGATTGAACAATTTGTATTACTTATGGATAAAATTGATCTTAATGAGATAGGTATAAAAGAAAAAATTAAAGCTGAAGTAGAAAGAGTGAAAAAATTCCAGAGAGTCATTCTTGGAACTAAAGAAAAAATCGAGGTTAAAGATATAGATATCAGAAATTATGCAAAGTATGTACTCAAAGAAGCTTCTAATATTGAGAAGAGAGAATTACTTTCATGCATAAGGAGTAAGATCACCTTAGCTAATAAAATAGTAAGTATTTAGGATATTTTATCAACAAAAATTATATTAGGGAATTTTTTTAAAGAATAATCAAAAACTGCCTTGTTTTTATAATACGAATTTGGAAATAATTTTACCTGCTTTCCAAGAAGTGTAGCGCATATGGCTACATGCAACCTGTCTGTATTAACTTGCTCGTATTTATTTAATATATTAATGAACTCATCAAGAGGTTTTGTAGCATATCCATTATATGATATGTCTTCATTTGTATGGGGTAATTCATTAAGAGTAGATTCCATATCTGATCGAAAAGCATTAAGCGCCCCAGTTCCAGATGTTGATTTTGGAAAAGAATTATAGAAAGCACAATCATGCCATAAAAAAATATTCCCTTTGGTAAAATTTTCCTTTACAAATTTGAAAGAAGTTTTTTCACGACAAAACACTGTAATATCACCAGACAAACTATTTAGAATATCAATCTGCTTATTACCAAAAATAGTATGAGGTAAGATGACTATTTCCTTGTACAAATCTTTTTTCTCAATTAAGAAATTTTTTACATCTGAATAATAATCAACAAAATTACCTCCACCGTCTATAAATAGTACGTTATTCTTTTTTTGAGAAGATATTTCAACGTAATCTTCAATGATATTAAGTTTATTTAGTAGTATTTTTGTACCATGCCAGATTAGTGAATCTCCATAATTTCCCGGGAAACGGTAAAAATCAACCCTACTATCTCTGTATTTTTCTAAAAATTTTCTTAGATCAACCTCTTCCATATTTATTTGAATTCACAAACAATTATCTTGGGTCTTAAATACGCATCTACATTAGTTATAAATTTTAACTGTAATGACTGAATTATTTTGAATTTAGACTTAAGTAGAATAGGTTCAATGATTTCATATTCGCTAGTATAGACAACCAATCTACCAGTAGTATTTAACACATCCTCACAATATTGAATAAAAGTTTCGTATAGTTTTTCTAGATCTTCACCTTTTAAAATTGACATACCGAAAGGTAAATCAGAGGCAATAGCATCAAATTTACCTAGGTCTGGCTTATCAAAAATATCCAATTCCTTCACTTGAACTCTTTCTATAAGACCTGCCTTTTTAATGTTTTGAACAGACAAGGACAGATGTTTCTTTTCATTATCAAAACCAAGTAATTTGTTCAAGTTTGGATAACATTGTCCCGCCTCAATTAATAAAGTTGCACTGCCCGAAAATATATTCAAATACGAATGTGCTGAATCAAGATTGCAAAAAGAATTTACTGCATATGCTATTGTTGGATCCATTGCTCCACTCATATTAACAACTCTATAATCTCTCACTGAAAGAGGACGTGGGGTTATTTGTACACCCATCTCCCAACCACTATCTAGTTTTATAATATGTATCTTTAAGTCTGCCTCGTCATTTTCCTCCAGTATATAGGTATCTCGTATATATCTTGCAATACTTCTAACTTCAGGCGAATCAGACCCGGCACAGCTAATTTTGAATGTCTTGAAGTCATAGTACTCAATAACCATATTAATAAGACCAGCTAAAACGGACTTATGGTTTGAAATATATGTCGGGTGATATGTATCGCCTTGCATAACTAGATACACACGAGCTACACTCCTTAGCTTTTTTACTTGTTGTATGACCTTTTCTGAAAATTCGATAAAAAATGAATCGGTATCTTCACTAATTATTTCAAAATTAATTTTTTTTAATTCATCTAAAACCACAGGCTTCAAACCTGTTATATAGGATAATTTTATTTTCATTTCTGAGTCAGTCATATATTTATTTTGATTGTATCCAAAACATCAGGAACCCTAATTCTATCCATACAAAACTCTTCACAACATCTCATTTCTTCTTCTCTACTTACATGAGAACAAAGTTTATGACGATCTTTATCGTATATTGATACCACATTTTCTGATAAATGTAAATACTTTGGGTGAGTTGCACCGAAAATTATAAATGATTTCTTATTAAAACTCTGTGCAATAACCGTTGGTCCAGAATCATTTCCTACAATAAATTTGCAATGTTTAATGAGTGACATCATATCTGAAAAAGAATAGTCTTTCTCTAGAATTACACACTTAATGTTAAATTCCTTTTCAATCAAACGTTTAAGCTCAACAAACTTATCATAACCCCAATTCCTCTTTTTTTCTTCCCACAAACTTGTATGAGGTGCAATAAGAATGTATTCTTCATCAACAATTTTTTTCCACGAATCGGAAATGAGCGGGATATCATTAATCTTTGTATCAGAAAAACCAATAGACTCCATATATCCTTGTATATATGTTTTTTTATTGTCACTTCTTTCATGCACAAGTCTAATGACAGCATCTGCACGAATTTTACCAGTAACAAGATCATCAAAAGGGTATACCTTGCTGTAAGTATTAAATATTTTACTAGCTTCCTTTATTTCAGTTACCAATGATATATCATTAGCATAGCTAGATAAAAATCGTGCAACAGGTTCAGTCATAATAACATCTCCCAAATGACCCCTCCTCACTAAACACATTGATCTAATTTCTCCATTCTCTATCTTTCTTTTCAAATATTTCCCATACCACTTAACTAAGGTAGTATCGTAACTAATTTTATCGTCAGTAATGATTGTCCCCCAAAAAGTCCTGTGCTCTGAAAACCATCTTTTATTTATCTTCTCAAGATGACCCTCAAATTCCTTAACATAGCCTCTAATCGTCTCGATCCTCTCCATCCAAGGTGCATTCTGGCTTGAGGTTGAGTCATTCTCAAATTCTGCAAGTTTTTTCCATTTCCCATATATTTCATCAGCCTTCCCGCGAAATTCGAAATGTAATAATTTAGCTTCATGTGGAGGAACAATGAAAGGGTTCCAATTGTATACTCCAAAAAAATCTGGATTATTTTCCGTACGAACATAATGACCACCAACAACTATTTCCATTTTGTCGTGATTTTTAACAATTGCTTTTCTAAAATGTCCATACTCTTGCCAAGTTTTTTCTGGCCAAGGATAAAAATATTTTGTTGTATCCACAGGGTGAGTTGGAGAACAAGTATAATCTTTGAAAGTATAATCAAAAAGAGCATTCGCCCAACCAATAGTTGCATATGGAATATTGTTTTTTTCTAATCTATCAACAAAGTCATGCACATCTTTTTCCTTTATTGAAAGAAACTCATCAACATCTAAAAAAATGAACCAATCTATTCTATATTTTGACTTTGCGTAGCTCAAGAGATTATTTGCAATTCTTGCGTGATCAAAAATTGGGTTTGTTTCCTGGATCACAACTACTCTCGAATTATCTTTATATGAATTAAGTATTTCTTGAGTTTTATCAGTTGAACAATGATCAGCAATAAATATGTAATCAAAACCTAAATCCAGATGATAGGAAATATTTAGATCAATATATGATTCCTCATTTCTCACCGACATGAGAATAGCAATTTTACTACGATCCATATTGTTCGATTGTAACATTTATAACGAAAATTTTGAACTTACTCTTTTAGTAAATCATCAAGATAATTCTTGAATTTGTAGAAGGCTGGATGATCCGGATATACAGCATGAAACATAGTAATATTTTCGAGGTTTTTTATTTCCTGATTTTCATTTGGACCAATTAGCACATACTTATCTTTTGGTAAAATACACAATTCACCATTAATTAAATGGTCTGTAAGTGCTACTGCTAATGCACCTTGCTCATCATGATGAGTTTGTTCATTTGTTGGCACATTTTGCTTCCACCACTCAAATTCACTTAGTAAATCTTGTGTTATGTCGCAACCTGATTTCTGAATAAAAAAACCAGCATTAACAAAAGGAGTTTGATTTGTTGATTTACGTGCCATTGCACCATGTTGCCAGGACTGCCCATTAAATTCATCCATTATTGCAAATTTCAACTGTGGATCATTTATAAAACCATCAATTTCTTTCGGATATTTTAAAAGGAAAACATCTGAATCTACATATACCTCCGTTTCCCTTAAATCTAACCTTACACTTGGACACCATTTCATCCACGTAGCTTTTGATTTTAAAAAAAATACGGAGTCTTGTAAAAAGAGTTTTACAATTATACTTGAATCAAAATACTTTGTAACAAACTCTATATTATCTGTATAAATAATGTATTGGTTATTGTTTCCAAAATACTTCTGAAAAGAAGCTATGCTGTACTGCAGTAGCTCTATATTTTTTGAAATATGATCACCCCAAATGGACCACCGAAAAATCATTTTAGTATTATAACACAGTAAAAATGTTTTTAGATTTCTTGATTTTCTATCTAATAATGTTTTACTGGATTAAATTACTATTTCATCAGGCTTCCAATATTTTTTTATATTCTTTTTAAAATCATAATAAGACTGAACAACATTCATATATTGCTTATTTTCATTCATCCATTTGTCCAAATCTGTGTAAAACCCATGAAAACCAAATTGATTGTGGTACACATCATCACCTCCTTCAATAGCGAACTTTCTAGCCAATTCTACAGGAGCAAACTTGATCCCTTCTTTAATAAATAAATCTCTATACCAAACACTCACCGCTATATCTTCTGGATGATAAGTTTTGAATATTTTATACTTATATAACCTAGACGAAACTTCAAGAAATTTTCTACTCCTAATACAAAAACCTCCATTACCAACAACGCGTGTGCCCCTCAATTTTTCTGGAAATCCAAAATCATTTATAGACCAATCTTTTACGACCCAGGGTGCGCCAATGTAGTCGTAATTTAGAAACTCATCAGTCCAACTTTCTGGATTTAGGATGAATCCGTCCCATTGAATAAGTAGAACAAAATCTGTTTCGACATATTTATACAAATCTTTTAAACAAAACAACGAATACTCTTGCATGGAGGATATCTTTGGAATTTTCACTAGTCTACTATCATTAATATTCTCTGATGATAAAATCTTAACAGACTCAAAATCTATCTTACTTGTAGAAATATTAATTGCAGTTAACAGTTGTTTTGGGTTAACACAATCTATCCCCAGCAATGTTACATTATTAAGTCTAATTTTCATCACCAATTAAGATTATCTTTGATGAAAGAGGACATTATTTTATGAAAATTAAATTTTTCCCTAGTTTTGTCACTTCTTTCAATTAGTTTTCTCCTCTCAGAGTAATTTAGATTTACTGCTTCAATTATCTTTTTAGAAAATTGATCACTGTTTCTGGGATCAACATAAAAGCACTCATCCTTTTCAAAGGCGTCTACTGCTCCATCAACATCACTAATCAATGTTATATAATTCATATCCTTTGAAAAAAGTTTTGCTTCAATTGAGGTGTGAGGGAATGGATCCATTAGTGAAGGTATACACACAACATCTGTATTTTTATTTCTCAAGATTGTTTTCCAAATACTTGGATTAAAATCATCAATAATTATGACTCTAGGTATATCACTTAAGATATTTTTTACTTCTTGAAAATATTCATTCTCTCCAGAATTATTCGGTATTTGCAAAACTAAAAAATGATCTGGTAGGCTTATGTGTGCAAGAACCCAAGCCTGTGCCAATTCTTTAAAACCTTTAGCAGTAGAACATCGCCCCCATGCAAAGATTATTTTTTTGTCCTCACTAATATCTATTCCAAATTTTAGAAGATCCTTGTTATTAAATTTTTCATCAAGAAAATCCCTGTACTTTTCAAAACATAAACCATTTTGTAAATAATCTTTTTCATTAAAATTAAGTCCGTAATCTTCGTGCATGCGTTCTGCAAATTTTTTACCAAGAGATATTACTTTCGAATCCTTTTCTAACTCAATTAGTTCGAAACATTTTTTTTCAACTCTTATTCTATTATTTCTCCAATCTTCATCACCAAAAGCATGGTTTTTACCAGTACTGAGTGGAAAATAAAAACATTTCAAATTCTTAACTGTAACTAAATCTCTATACTTAGCAAAAAATAAAAAAGGTGTGTCATTTAAAATAATGACATTATCCTCATCCTCTTTTAGAAGCAAATTCAAGGTTGTAACGAGAGATACACAAGAAAAATTCCATTCATTAAAACTTCTCCACATATCCCATTCACTCTGACCTTTAGTAGAATTACACAAAGGTATCATCTGCCCGCCAGTTTTATTTACAAGATTATTTGCTGCCTCAAAACAGTCTTTATTAAATACTTTTGATGTTTTATCAATATTAATATAAGCAATACTAACTTTCATATCTAAACTATTTGATATATCAGTTAGAGAAGATATGATATTTTTTGCAATTGTACCAACACCTGAATAATGAGTACCTATTCCATCATATGTTGCTATTATAATATGTTTTTTCATATGATTATATTAATCCATTATACTTGCTCCGTATTTCTAAAGCTCGTTTAACAATATGATCTCCAATTTCACCCCATTTTACATACTGTCCATAATCTTTAGGGTCAACCAGCTTGATCTCTGTGATATCTACATCTGGGTCAGAAACAAAATCTCCATATGGTTCGACAATGCAGAGTGATCTGGTTTGTCGTATGATTCTATCTTTTTCATATACATCTATATAACCAATCAATTCTTGATGTAGCACTTTCATATTTGATTCTTCTTTTACTTCTCTAACTGTGGCTTCTTGCCATGTTTCTCCTGGTTCTATGCCTCCACCAGGAAATGTCCAGTAACCTTTGTCGCCTGCATATACCACAACTAACTTATCTCCATAAAAACAAAAGCCATGAACGGCCTGTAGAATTTTTCCTTCTAATCCTTCTATTGGATCAGAGCCTTCTCTGTATACATAATCAATCATTTCTCCATTACGACTTTTGAATTGAGATTTTATTTCCATGATTTTATTATACTAATTTATTCTTAAGTTCTATCGCTCTTTCTATAATTCTTTCTCCGATCTCACCCCAATCAAAATATTGTTTGTATTCCTTTGGATCAATTAGTTTTATTTCAGTAATACTTCCGTCCGGATCAGAAATAAAATCTCCATAAGGCTTCACTATACAAATATAGCGTAATTGATTAAATATCTTTCCATCAAAGCGAACTTCCTGATACCCAATTGGAGCAAAAGAAATAACCTCCATGTTTGATTCTTCTCGAATTTCTCTTTTTAGACATTCTTCAAAAGTTTCTCCTTTTTCAATACTTCCGCCTGGGAGAATCCAGTGACCACCACCTTTTATACTGTAAACAATAACTATTTTATTTTCGACAAAACAGACACCATATGTTTGCGTCACTTTCTTGTCTAAAAGATGATCAAATGAATTAGCATCTTCATATGTAACTTCTGCTAATTTTCCTTCCTTATCAGCGAACTGAGATTTTATTTTCATAAATAATATCTAAACTATACCAGTTTTAGCTTGATTTTTGAAGAGAAAGAAAAAGCACCTAATTTGGTGCTTTTTCTTTCTTGAATACTGCGCTCAGCAGGTATGCGATGTCAGAATAGGTACTTGAGCCATTTCGCGACCCTCCTCGGAGTCCGAAACTATCTCAAGCTGGCTGGGGGACAGGGACTCGAACCCCGATACTCAGGACCAAAACCTGATGTCCTACCGTTAGACGATCCCCCAATGTGCTCATAATATTACACTTTTTTAGACTTTTTGCTATGTATTGATTTTGAATAAAAAGAAACATGATAAACAAGGATAAGTTTACTAGGCACGTATATTTTAATTTGTTAATATAAAAGCATATTCATTATCTACACTTACCGTGAAAAATTCAAAAGGATTTACGTTAATAGAGCTACTGGTCGTTATTTCTATAATTAGCCTATTATCATCAATCGTCTACAACAGCTTGTCGCTTGCCAGAGTCAGGCAGAGAGATGCCTCACGAAAACTTGATCTAAAGTCTTTCCAGCAGGCACTTGAACTATATTATTCTGATCACAATTCTTATCCAGTTACTGCCTCAAATGAATGCTTTACTAGCGGAGGAACAGTCAAATGTACAGATCTCCCAAGCTCTAGCAACTGGGCCACTGGCATAAGCTTGAATAGATTAGTCTCTGGTAGGTATATATCAGCCTTGCCAAAGGACCCTTCAAATGATCCTGCTAATTGGCGAATGTATATGTACAAGACATGTCCAGATGGCCAGTCTTATTTGCTAAAAACGAAGCTTGAATACTCTAATAGGGTCACTGTTATGGCAAATGACCCTGGCAATATTCTTCTTTATGATGTAAATAATGACAGATCTGTTAATACAGCAGACGCACGTTATGCTCAGCTGTGCCTAGGATCTACTTCTGCAATTTGCTTATTTAACACAGACGTTGATTTTGATGGCCAGGTTACAATGGATGATCTGCTCCTTATACGAAATGCTAATAATAGAAGGTGTAATTAGGTTCAAAATATAATTTTATGGGCATATTTCCAATACTTATTTCTGCTGCAGTTTGTTTTGTTATAGGTTTTCTTTTTCACGGTCCTTTATTTGGAAAAGTCTGGATGAGACTGGCGAAAATTACTCCAACAGGCAATGAGAAATTGTCCGAAATGAAAGCCCAGATGTTTTGGAATTATTTTTCAAATGTTGTGCAAGCTTTTGTGCTTAGCGGAGCAATTTGGATATCGTCGTACTCTGCTGTAATAGGGGAAATGACTTGGTACAAGGGCATGATAATCGGACTTTGGCTCTGGTTAGGTAATGTTCTTACCACTACCTCAATAGATGTTATATGGATGGGCAAGTCCTGGAAGCTATGGTTGTTTGATAATGTTTCGTTCGCAATATGCTCTGCTGTTATGGGTATAATCTTGGCTATCTGGAGATAATTATATGTATATTCTTTACGCAATTTTGGGAGCAGTTATGGCAAGCATGGGCACTATTTTTGCAAAGATGGGGCTGAAAGGCGTAGATCCAAATCTGCTTACTGCGATAAGGGGCATTGTCATGGCTTTAATTGTTTTTGTCGCAGCCGTCTCTTTGGGGAAGATATCTTACTTGTCACTAAGCTCTTTGTCCTCAAAGCAGTGGTTGTTTGTCGTGCTGTCCGGCCTAGGCGGAGCTTTGTCGTGGATATTCTTTTATCACGCACTTTCTGGGGGGCCGACCATTGCCGTTACGGTTATAGACAAGCTCTCGATTATTTTCACTGCAATTCTTGCTGTAATAATTTTAGGAGAAGGCTTCACTGTTCAGACAGGAATTGGCCTAGCCTTGATCCTGCTCGGAACAATCTTGGTTTCATTTCCTCTTAATGTAATTAAAAACTTGATAAGCTAGGCTTCAAAAATCAGTTCATCCTAATTTAAGGTCAAATATATATAATTGGAAAGTATTATTATTTAAATAAATAATAATTATGAAAACAGTAATTCATTTATTGGTATCGGCTTTAGCAATAATTATTACCGCTTACATTATTCCAGGTGCAACAGTTACGATTACTGGAGCGATCATAGCGGCGATAGTCATAGCTTTGATTAACATTCTAATAAGGCCAGTAGTAAACATTATAGCAATGCCTATAAATGTCCTTACGCTCGGTCTGTTCTCGCTCGTGATAAACGCCTTGCTTATAATGCTAGCGGCTAGAGTAGTTCCAGGGTTTGATGTATCAGGATTCTGGTCAGCATTCTTCTTTGGAATCGTACTAGCTCTGGTAAACACAGGTTTCCACATGCTCGAAGACAAGGAGGGAATTCGAAGACGACAGACAATCTAAACAAAGACAAAAAGCCCGGCTAGCCGGGCTTTTTGTTTGACGTTGTGCCCATGGTGGTATAATTAAGCTATGAAAAAATATGCCATTTACTTATCATTACTTATTATTTTGCTTGGCGGAGCATACTATTTATTAATTAAGAGGGAAAAAGAAATATATTTAAAATCTGATTATAAAAATATCGAATACATTATTTCTGGAGAGAAGATAAGGCTGGTAAATGGTGTGTCAGAAAAGCCATCCGCTCCTGGATCAGCAGAAAAAATCACAACCAGATACTTTGGAAATGAGATTAAGAAAGATCTTGATGGAGATGGTCGTGAAGATGTTGCTTTCCTTATAACCCAGACAACCGGAGGAAGCGGAACGTTTTATTATTTAGTAGGAGCGCTAAATAAGGAAAATGGATATGTCGGAACAAATGCGGTTTTTATAGGCGATAGGATTGCTCCGCAGACTACGAATTCCGGCGACAACAGAATAGTGATTGTCAATTATGCCGACAGAAAGCCTGGTGAACCGATGACAGCACAGCCGTCTTTGGGCAAGAGCTTGTATCTTCTTTTGGATCCTAAAAATTTAGAATGGGGCGAAGTTGTCCAGAATTTTGAGGGAGAAGCTGATGCAAGCAAAATGACGCTCAGCATGAAGCAATGGTTCTTTCAGAGCGGTACATATAATGATGGCAAGAAAATAGTCCTTGATAGCAAAAAGTTTTCAATTTCGTTTAAAAAAGATGGAACTTTTACTGCGACTACGGACTGCAACCATGTTGGGGGTAAATACACGGCAAGCAAAGGAAAAATAAAAATAAGCGATACTTATACAACACTTATGTATTGCGAGGGTTCAAAGGAATCAGATTTCACAAAATTACTTAGTCAATTTCAGATTTACCATTTCACAGGAAAAGGAGAATTGGTTATTGATTTAATGTATGACAGCGGATCAGTTGTATTCAAATAAAATGCAAACATTTTCTGACAGAGTTTTAAAACTAGCCTTATCAATTCCAAAAGGCAGAGTTTCTACATACGGCAGGATAGCAAAAGCAGCGGGAGCGGGTCCCATGGCTTCACAGAGCATTACCTCCATACTTTATAAAGCTTGGCTTTCTGGCAACAAGAAAATTCCTTGGCACAGGATTGTGTATGCAGACGGAAAAGTTTGGACAGATGAAAAGCATAAATCAGAAAGATTAAAATTATATAAAAAGGAAAAGATAAAAGTAGATGAAAAGGGTAGAATAGTTGATTTTAATAAAGTATTATTTGAATTTAAATAAATGAAACAGCAAGTACTTATAATAAACGGAGGAGACGCGTTCGATACATATGAGCTTTATTTGAATGACTTAAAAAGTAAAACACCAAAGTTGGAAAGGCTTAGGCCTGGTGGGTGGAAAGGAAATTTCCAAACGGCATTAGGTGAGGATTACGATGTGTTTGTGGCACAGATGCCAAATTCGCAAAATGCGCAATATACGGAGTGGAAGATTTGGTTTGAGAAAATTATGAGCTTGGTGGATGAAGGCATCATACTCGTCGGACACTCTCTGGGTGGGATTTTCCTGGCAAAGTACTTGTCAGAAAATAATTCTCAAAAAAAGATTAAGGCCCTGATTCTTTTAGCTGCTCCTTATTGTACAAGGGAAGAAAATCATCTTGCAGGTTTTGATTTAGAAAATTTAGAATACGTATCTTCGCAAGTAGAAAAAATATTCATATATCACAGCAAAGATGATCCTGTGGTGCCTTTTGAAGACGCCGAGAAATACGCAAAGGCGTTGCGTAATGCAGAGATGAAAGTATTTGAAGATAAGATGCATTTTAACCAGTCGGAGTTTCCTGAGCTCGCTCAAAACATACTTAACCTGCATTAAAAACAGCCAACCTGGCTAACGGGTCATATTTTTGGTATATTATTTTCATGTCAGAAGTAATCACGGACAAGAAGGCAATTGAGGAAATAATGGACAGAGGAACAATTGTTGAGGTCCTTCCTACTAAAAAAGAGTTCATAGAGAAGCTTTCTTCGGGAGAGAGAATGAGGTTTTATATTGGGTTTGATGCTACAGCGCCGACTTTGCATTTAAGTCATGCAAAAAATATTATGCTTTTGGAAAAATTCCGAAAGCTGGGACATGAGGCTATAGTCTTGTTCGGGGATTTTACAGCAAGGATAGGAGATCCGACCGGAGAATCTTCAACCCGAAAACAGCTTACTCGCGAAGAGGTTATGGCGAATGTGGAGAAGTGGAAGAGCCTGATTCGCCCGCTGATGAATTTCGATGATGAGAAAAATCCTCCTATTATAAAGTACAATCACGACTGGCTTTCAAAACTTTCGATGGAAGACTTGATCGGGCTTTCTGCAAACTTTACTGTACAGCAAATGCTTGAGAGAGATATGTTTCAAAAGAGGATGACTGAAGGAAAACCTATATTCTTGCATGAATTCCTTTATCCGCTTATGCAAGGCTATGATTCGGCGATGATGGATGTAGATGTCGAAATTTGCGGAACAGATCAGACTTTTAACGCGCTAGCCGGCAGAACTTTGCAGAAGAGAATTAATAACAAGGAAAAATTTGTCGTAGCAGTGACTTTGATGGAAAACCCAAAGACTGGGGAACTAATGTCAAAGAGCAAAGGTACTGGCGTATTTCTGGATACGGGGGCTTCAGACATGTACGGACAGATTATGTCTCAGCCTGATGAAATGATGGAGATACTTTTCCTAAATTGCACACTGCTTTCGAAAGACGAAATTAAGGAAATACTTTCACTTCCTCCTCGGGATGCAAAAATGAAGCTGGCACACGAACTCGTTAAGCTTTTTCATGGGGAGGATGGTGCCAGTGAAGCACAGAATGATTTCATTGAGAGATTTCAAAACAAGAACAAAGACAATGCTGTAGAGTTTAATCTGGGTGCAGAAGAAATTTCTCTAGTGGATGCCCTTATAAAAGTAGGCTTTGTTTCAAGCAAAACTGAGGCAAAAAAGCTCATGGAACAAGGAGGTATCCGAGTAAATGGCGAAACGATGAGAGAGGATTCAAATTTATCCATCTCATCTTCCGGAGTTGTTCTAGAAAGAGGAAAGCTCAAGGTAATAAAACTTATTCCTTAATTGTAGTAATAATTGGAGCAAAATGCCCCCAATTGGGGGTATTTTGTTTATGTTATATTGCTTCACATGGTTTTAATTGCGTATCTGATATGGTGTACGTACTGCACAAGACAGTTTAGGTTTAATAGTGCAGAAATTAAAATTAACCAAATAAAAATAAATATATGGCGGATACAAAAACTATGAATCCTGCAGATGTTCAGAAGAGTTTGGGTGGCGCCGATTATCCTGCAACAAAACAGGAACTCATAAGTTACGCAAAAAACAACAAGGCGCCAAAGGAGATAATTGATGCTCTAAACGGTTTGCCTAACAGGCAGTTTACAAATAGTGCCGATGTAGCTTCTGCTCTCGGAGGCGGAGAAGGTGGTGAAGAAGGAAGTGAAGACGGAGGAAATAGAGGAGGAAACAGGTAATGATATTTAAGTTTATTTGAATATAAAACGGTTTTCATGCACGAAGATCCGGCCTAGCCGGGTTTTCTTGTAACTAATACTGTTCGATTTGGTATAATTTGAAAGTATATGACTTAAATTACCCGGCTGTCAGTTTACTAAAAAATTTAATTTTCTACCCGAATGAAAATAACAAAGATTGGACATTGTTGCCTTCTCATAGAAACAAAATACAAAAGGATACTGACAGATCCTGGTGCTTTTACAGATAAGCAAAACAATATTTCTGGAATAGATATAGTGCTTATTACTCACGAGCATGCAGATCATTTGCATACCGATTCTGTAAAGAAAATTATAATAAATAATCCTCAAGTGGAAATATTTACAAACAGCGCTGTTGGTAAAAAGCTGGATGAAGCCCATATTGCCTATACTGTTTTGGAGGGGAACGATAGCAAAAGTATTGATGGGCTTTCCATAGAGGCATTTGATCATAAGCATGAAGAAATATTTGAAGAGATTGGACAGGTTCAGAATACCGGCTATTTAATTGCAGGAGAATTATTTTACCCGGGCGACGCCTTTTGCGATCCAATGAAAGAGATTTCAGTGCTGGCACTCCCTGTGGCAGGGCCATGGTGCAAAATAGGCGACTCAATCAGATATGCATTGAAGTTAAAGCCTAAATTTGCATTTCCTGTGCATGACGGAATGATACAGTCCGATAAAGTGGCCATTTTCCATAAAATGCCTGAGGCTGTACTATCGCAAAATGGCATAGAGTTTGTTTCGATGAGAGATGATGAATCAAAAGAGTTCCAGCTTTCATAACTTTGTCTAATCTGCTACTATCGTTTAATGATTTAATGCATGTGGAATTGGGTGAAATTTTTTTCAATGATTATCAGAATTAATTTAAGAAAACTTTAGTTTTCGATTTCTAACGGGATGAACTTACTTTGGCAATATATTAAGAAACATAAGAAAATTTTGTCTGGGGCTCTGGTTCTGGCAACCATAAACCAAGTTTTTTCACTGCTTGATCCTCAGATATTCAGAATAATCGTTGATAAATATGCTTCAAAAGCTCTGTCTATTCCATCGCAGGAATTTTTTAAA
The DNA here is from genome assembly GCA_964468795.1 of uncultured Candidatus Saccharibacteria bacterium. Classification (GTDB taxonomy): domain Bacteria; phylum Patescibacteriota; class Minisyncoccia; order Phycocordibacterales; family DATDWN01; genus C7867-006. Next base: position 35,061 of record CAYXWL010000002.1, on the reverse strand, counting down.
GGCGTAATATCGCTTTTGCTTTTGTCTATGCTGGTAGCCTTTATTTCCAGAGTGGCAAAGAATTTTCAGGATTACTATGTAAGCATAATCACTCAGCGAGTGGGAGCAAATTTGTATTCAGCAAGCATCGAGCACTCTTTTTCTTTGCCGTATTCCGCTTTTGAAGATCAAAGGTCCGGCGAATTGCTTTTGAAGCTTCAAAAAGCCAGAACGGATGTGCAGGGCCTTATAACTAATTTTGTTCAGATAGTGTTTCTGTCGTCAGTGTCTATCATATTTGTCCTAGGTTATGCCTTCCACGTTTTTTGGGCTGTCGGTTTGTTTTATGCTCTGCTTTTGCCGACAATGGGATTTATCCAATTCTTCCTTTCCAACAAGATTAAAACCGCACAGAGACAGATTGTGACAGAAACAGCATCGCTTGCCGGATCTACAACAGAAACGCTTAGGAACGTTGAGCTTGTAAAAAGCCTTGGCCTTGAATTGCAGGAAACGAAGAGATTGAACAAAGTAAACGATGATATTCTTGCTCTGGAACTCAAGAAAATTAAATTGATTAGAGCTCTAAGCTTTATTCAAGGCACACTAATAAACGCAGTTGCTGCAACTCTATCGCTACTTTTAATGTGGCTCATATTCAAGAGAACTATTACGTTCGGTCAGTACTTTACGCTGTATATTTACCAGTTCTTTATATTCCAACCACTTTACCAGCTTGGCGTTCTTTCAAATTCTTATCAGGAGACAAAGGCTAGCATGGAAAAGCTACAGGATATATTGAATATGGAGCCGGAGAAAAAGCCGGAAAATCCAAAAATTGTTGATACTGTTGATTCAATTGAATTTAAAAATGTTCTCTTCTCCTACAAAGACAATGGCGAGAATTCTGTAAACGATCTTTCTTTCAAGATAGATAAAGGGGAAACAGTTGCGTTTGTCGGTCCTTCTGGTGCAGGAAAGACAACAGTAATCAAGCTTATTCTCGGACTTTATAAGCCTGTAAAAGGCAAGATACTTATTAACGGCATAGAATCTTCCGAGGTGGATTACGACAATCTGCATCAGAAGATCGGGTATGTTTCTCAGGACACACAGCTCTTTGCTGGCACGATTAGAGACAATCTGCTGTTCGTAAAGCCTAGTGCAACTGACGAGGAGTGTGAGCTTGCGCTAAAACATTCAGCGGCACAAAATATAATCGAAAGAGGTGGAAACGGTCTGGATACGAAAATCGGCGAGGGAGGCCTCAAGCTTTCTGGAGGTGAAAGACAGAGGCTTGCCATCGCCAGGGCTCTTCTAAGGGACCCAGAAATAATTATCTTTGACGAGGCAACTTCAAGTCTAGATACTATGACAGAGAGGGAGATTACTCAGACAATAAAAGAAATTAATGCAAATCGCCCTGAACTCATGACTATTATGATTGCGCACAGGCTTTCAACAGTCATTCACTCTGATAAAATATTTGTGCTTGAGCGAGGAAAATTGTCAGAGCAGGGGACAAACGAAGAACTGCTTAAAATGCCGGGGCTTTATTCAGCTCTGTGGAGAGAGCAAAGCGCCACTGCATAATTATTCTTAATATAAAAAAATGGAAAAAACTACACTTGGAAAATTATTCTTGAAAGAAATGGAGATGGAGGAGAAGGCAACTAGGAGATGCATTGAAAAGTTTGATGCAACATTAAAGGAATACAAGCCTCACGACAGATCTATGAAGATGGGATCTCTTGTGCAGGTAGTGTCGGAAATGCCGCTATGGATTGCTCATAGTTTGGAAGTTGGCGATATTGATTTTGTAACATGGCCGAGATTTAAATGGGATACGACAGAAGATCTGCTTAAATTCTATGATGAAAACATTTCAAGGGCTAAGAAAGCCTTAGAGAATGCAAAGGATGAGGACATGGAAAAAATCTTTTCGTTAAAAAACAACGACCAAGTGCTGATGTCTCTGCCTAATTGGGACAACATCTCGTCTATGATAAACCACTGGGTTCATCATCGAGGCCAACTTACAGTTTATATGAGGCTAAACAATATTCCAGTCCCTTCAATTTATGGCCCATCAGCTGATGAACCGAACTTTTAAATGCCTAATTGCCAGTTTTTTATAACTTCAAATGGCTGAATGAGCATGAGGATGTTCAAAGTCAGATTATCGCGGATCATGTCTAAGGTAAAAAGCTCCATGCTTATCACAAGTGCCACTGAAATCCAAACCCTAAGTCTGCTTGCAAGAATAAATCCTAGAATCATAGCCACGACGTCCGATACAGAATTCAAAATGCTGTCTCCATAGTACATAAGGGAGGCAGTTTCTCTGTACCTGTTTATTATCAGAGGGCTATTTTCTAGAATTTCCCATCCGACTTCTATTGCTATTGCTAAAACAAGATATAACTCCCACGGCCATTTTTTCTTTGTTGCAAGACCAAGGAGCCAGAAAAATAAAAAGCCATGGATAATATGGGAAAAAGTATACCAATCTGATATCTGCTGAGAATCCTCGGGGCTGTTCAATGCGCCGTACCACAGTCTCACATGCCCGCAGGAGCAAATAGGTATATGTCCCTGCCAAGAAAGTACCCCGATTTGAAGAATAATAATTCCAATACCAATTAATAAATAATGCTTCCAAGATAATTTTTCATACCATGTCATAGGACAATTATATCTTTTTCCCTCTAGAAACACTAGCTTTATAAAAGACTATATTGTATAATAGAAAAGTCAGTTTATAGCCGACGTATTTATAAATAATAAAAATTAATTATGGCAAAAAGTAATTCAGCGTTTATGAAGCCAATGAATGTAAGCGAAGACTTGGCTGCAGTTGTTGGAAAGGGTCCTATGCCTCGATCAGAAGTCGTAAAGAAGATCTGGGCTTATATCAAGAAGAACGGACTACAGGACGAAAAGAACAAGAGAAACATAAATGCTGATGCAAATCTAAAGAAAGTTTTCGGCGGAAAGGCAACAGTTAGCATGTTCGAGATGACAAAGCTTGTTTCAAAGCACCTATCTTAAGTTCCCTATTTAAAGAATATTTTTTAGCAACAAAACGCCACTTAGGCGTTTTTTTGCTTTCTTCACTGATTGTACATACAGCACATGGGATAATTTTTGTGTTAGCAAGGAATAATAATAACAATTAATTATGAGAAAAATAACCATGGGTTTGTTCAGCGATCGAAATGACGCCGAAGAAGCTATAAGTCAATTGCAAGACGACTTAGATGTTGATTCGGGCAGCATTTCATATTTGTATAAAAACAACAAAGAAGAGGTTGTAGAGAGTCCGGCAGATGCTGAGGACGCATCACGAGCAAAAACTGGGGCTAAAGCTGGAGCGGCTATTGGCGCACTGGCTGGTATTGCTGCTGTTGCAGGAATAATCCCCGTTGTCGGACCATTAGTGGTTGCGGGACCTCTTGCTAGCGCTTTGGGCATAACAACAGCTGTAGGCACAACTGCTGCAGGAGCAGTGACGGGGGCTGCCGCTGGAGGCATTATAGGAGCTCTTGTTGATATGGGTGTAGGAAAGGAAAGGGCAGAATATTATTCTACGCGCATCTCATCCGGAGACATCCTCGTATCGGTCGATACTGAAGAAGATATAGACAAGGAGGTTGCTAGAGTCATGGAAGATTGCGGTGCATCTGAGGTAAGCACATATAATATAACTTAATAGCCATGGCTCAAAAAACTAATGTGCAGAAGAAAGTTAAAAAAGTAATGCACGAGTTTAAGGAAGGAAAGCTCAAAAGCGGCAAGGGCAACAACAAAGTCACATCTCGCAAACAAGCAATCGCTATCGGATTATCAGAAGCTGGTGCTTCAAAAAAGCGCCGAAAAAATAATTAATTAAATAAAAATATATGTTAGTAACAATCGCTGTAATATTATTGATTCTTTGGCTTCTAGGTGTTGTAGGCGTTTATAGCATCGGATGGTTTATCCATTTGCTACTGGTGGCGGCAATTATTATGTTCTTGATCCGGATTATTCAAGGAACAAATCCTATTAAATAATATGCATGTGCATGATGGAAAAATTATCAAAAGATAAGAATATTCCATCTGCTCTAATTGGAGGCATATTGCTTTTAATCATATTCGACCTAATCTGGCTTTGGTATTCCGGCTTGGAACAAAGCCAGATTTCGTGTAAGGAAGTTAACTGCAAAGAACAGAAATCTGGCTTTGTTCCAAGCCGGAATACCAAAGCCAGATTAGGAACAAAGCCAGATTTCGTGTAAGGAAGTTAACTGCAAAGAACAGTCATATTATCAAATGCCGTAATTGCTTGGTCTTGCATCTCTTAGTGCTATAATATAGGCGAGGTAAATTACTAATTAACTTCGCTTATATGAACAAAACAGGCTTAGCTCTAATAGTCATCTCAATAGTTCTTATTGCGGTAGTTGCATATAAAAATTTTAACCCTAAGCAGGAGGCAGTTTTCTGCGCTCAGGACGCTCAAATTTGTCCAGACGGTTCATATGTCAGCAGAGTTGCACCTGCATGCAGTTTTGCAAAATGTCCGGAATTTAAAGGCTTGCTAAACTCTGTCATTTACCCATTGTACCCACAGATAACATGGGGCAAGGAATCTAGTAGTACCATAACTTTAAAAGATCAGAGACTTATTGGCTCTCAAGTTGTTTCCGAAGAGATAAAGAATATTACTGACATATCAAAGACCGTTAAGCCTTTTCAGGAATATTATTTTGAAAAACTTAATAATTCGGGGTGGTTGCAAAAAGTTAGCTTTTCGGCAGATGGTCCCGGCGGTTCCGAGTGGGCATATTACAAGGGTGATGATTATATAATATTCAATTATGTTTCTGAGGCTGTTAACAAAGCGCAAAATACTCCGAAAACTTGCCCATGCAATTTGAAATTTAGTATTTTCACTGGAAAAATAGGAAAGTAAAGATGCAAAAGAAATTAGTTTCAGCTTTTATAATCATTGCTATTGCGACTGCTGGCTATTTTGCATATTCATCCTCTAGAAAAGAGCAAATAAAGTACAAGACGGAATCAGAGAGAGATGTTTATGTCAGGTTTAGCATGGAAGCATACGATCTTATTAGCGACAATTATTTTGACAGCCCGAATTCATACAACCTGAACAATTATTTCAAACTATCGCTCGAAAAAGTTTCAGGCAGGACTCAGACGCTGGCGACATCCACAAGAGAAGCGGTGTCTCAGATGATAGCTTCTGAAATGAAACTGGCCACGACCACCGAAGCAAAAAAGAACTTGGCTCTAAACACTATAATGGTGGTCCTTTACAACCTTCAGCCGGTTGGAAGGAATGGAATACTTTCAACTCAGCAAGAAAAGGATCTGAGACAGAATGTAAGCAATATTAATCCATCCAAAGATCTTTATCAGACGCTCGGCATAGAAAAAGGAGCAAATATAGATCAAGTTATAAATGCATATAAGAAAAAACAAGAGGAGATTAACAGTTCAACATCTACTGACAAGGAGGCAATAAAAGATCAGATCGCCTATGCCAAAAAAGTCTTAACAAATCCTGACAGTAAGACATTGTATGATCAGAATCAAATCGAGCCAACTATTTTTACATCAAAAATAGGCAACACTTTGTATTTGTACATAAGCAAGATATCACCCACAACTTTTTATGAATTTGCAAAAGCAATTGACAATGCTTCCACAACAAAAAACTTGGATAGCTTGGTACTTGATATGAGGGGAAATGTCGGGGGAGCTTTGGACTTTGTGCAGAATTTTGTCGGCCTCTTTACAGGACAGAACCAATACGCTTTCGACTTGTTCCATCAAGGGAAATTTGATGTTCAGAGAACAGTCCAGCCAAAGTATGCAGACCTTGTGAGGTATGGAGATGTGGCAATAATCACAGATGGAATGAGTCAATCAACTGCTGAAGTCATATCATCTACATTTAAAAGGCTACATTTGGGCAAAATCATAGGAACTCATACAAGAGGATGGGGAACTGTAGAAAATACTTATCCGATTACAACAGAAATATCTACATCTACAAAATATTCTTTGCTTCTGGTAAACAGCATAACCTTGAGGGATGACAACCTGCCTATCGAAGGCAGAGGTGTTGATCCTGATGTGGACACAAGCAAGGCAAGCTGGAAAAGCCAATTGTCGAAGCATTTCAGGAGCGCTTCCATAATAGAGGCTTTGAAAAATACTGCTAGCAAGCCTCCTATCAAATAGTTTTTTCCTTTCCAATCTTTTTCTTTTGGGCTTTGAGTTTCTTAGACTTTTGGCTAATGGCCATAATGCTGAGCACTGCGATGTATGTCGAGAGGACTTCTTCGGGAATGGGAGAAGTCTTGTGAAAAATAAATTTTGCCATTACCAATCCAACCATAAGAGCTGTCCATCCAAATACGAATATTTCTCCCGGATGCCTGCCACTTCTTATTTCATACCACCTTTCAAATTCCTTAACGCCGACGAAAATGACAAGCAAGGATACGTAGATTACCAAAATAGAGGCAAGGAACTGGCCAAGAGCGTGATCGTAAATAAAATCATATATAATTGCTATGTATGCAATAAGGCACCAAAGATTGGTCATGTATCTCCAGAATGCATCTTTGATTACTGGCTCTGTTCTGCTCATATAAAAATTATATAATATCTTCATTTATAAATCATTATTTTTAGACATTATTAGGTTAAACAAAAAACATGAAAAAATATCTTGCATACATACTGGGTCTCATCGTGCTGTCACTAATCCTGATTGGTAGCTTTTATAAATATAAAGAGAACAAAGCATTGAGCGGAAACCAATACGAGACAGGAGGCAGTCAGATTTATAAAAGCAATGGGTCAACATTTCAAAAATACTGGAATGAAGATTTTGGTATAAGCTTTTCATATAAGATTGATCCAGAAGGTTATGCACTCATCGAGCAGACACCCTCAGCGCTTGATTCGAATAAGGATATTGAAAAATCCATATCTTTGTTCTACAAAAATGAATATGAGGAATATAAAAAAAGTTCTGTACCTAGGGAACTGCCTCGGTCAATCAGCATAAGAATATTCAAAAACGCCAAGAATCTTTCTGCTCAAGAATGGATAAATAATAACAGCGCAGTTGCAAATTACAGGCCGAGCGGAATAAGGCCTGAGAGTGTCTCTTTCGGCGGAGTAAGTGGCGTAAGATACAGTGCCAGCGGTCTGTACCAGAATGAAGTGGTGGTTCTGAATAATAATTACAAAATCTATATATTTGCAGTTGAGTATGATTCTCCAAACGAACCGATACGCAATGATTTCCAAAATCTGCTCAATAGTCTTGTCATGTTTTAAGTTTTCGTTTATCTCCTTTTCATAACTTTCTGATATAATATCACAATGCCAAAAAATAACAGAGTTTTAATTTCCGTACTCGCGACAGTGTTTATTGACTTGCTGGGAATAGGTATACTTATACCTGTCATACCACAGCTTCTGGCCAATCCATCCTCTCCTTTTTACCTTTTGCCAAAAGGTTTCAGTGTGAGTCAAGGTTATATATTGCTAGGCTTTTTAACAGCAATATTTCCTTTTATGCAATTTCTTGCCACTCCTATTTTGGGAGAGTTGTCGGACAGGTTTGGCAGGAAACCCGTGCTGGCTATTTCACTTTTCGGCACTTGCCTGTCATATGTAATGTTTGCAATTGGCGTCCATTCACAAAGCTTGTTATTGCTTTTTGTATCCCGTGCTTTTGATGGAATTACGGGCGGAAATATCGCAGTGGCGCAAGCTGCCATTGCTGACGTTTCTACTCCTGAAAATCGAGCAAAGAATTTCGGGCTCATGGGTGCGGCATTTGGAATAGGCTTTATATTGGGCCCTTATCTGGGTGGAAAGTTGTCTGACCCAAGTGTGCTGTCTTGGTTTAATGCCGCAACGCCATTTTGGTTTGCAGCAATTTTATGCTTGTTAAATGTTCTTTCAGTAATATTTTTGCTTCCGGAAACACTTAAGACAAAAGGGAAGGAAGTCAAGCTTCATCTGTTTAAGTCTTTTCAAAATATCGGAAAAGCTTTGCGAATAAAAGGCATGGTGCCATACTTTTTAACCAACTTTTTGTTTCAAGGTGGCTTTACCTTCTTTACCACTTTTTCCGCCGTGTTTCTTCTAACCCGTTTTCATTTTACCCAAGGGAATATCGGGGATTACTTTGCCTATGTCGGAATTTGGATAGCCATTTCTCAGGCAGTTATAGTAAGGAGAATCAGCGGAATTTGGAATGAAAGAAAAATATTGGATTATTCTCTAATTGGAACGGGTATTTTTATTCTTTGCCAATTTTTGCCTACCGTCTGGTGGCAGCTTCTTCTCATCACGCCGTTTTTCTCAATATGCATGGGATTGTCGCAAGCTAATATCGGAAGCCTGATCAGCAGATCAGTTGGGCCTGAAATCCAAGGAGAGATACTTGGAATCAATGCATCGGTCCAAGCCTTGGCTCAGTCCGTACCTCCGGTCTTATCAGGTTATATTGCCGCTTCGATTGCATACTATGCACCACTGGCTATTTCTGGAGGCATCATAATCCTTTCGGGAATAGTCTTTATACTCTTTGCAAAAGGTCATAGAGGTAGAAAAGCGGGAGGAGATATTGGGGTTCAGGCGTTGCATTAATATATTTCAAAATTAAAATTATAGCAATTATTCACTTTAATCTATATTCATCATGAAAAATTTTGCTGAATTAGCCAGTTCAGATTCTGTCTTAACTGCAACTAAAAATTTAGAGGATAACGGTTTTATAGTGAGGACTGTCGAGACAAAGGAGGAAGCCATGGAAGCCATAAAGAGTCTTATTCCAAAAGGTTCCTCTGTCATGAACGGAGCCTCGACCACGCTCAATCAGATTGGTTTTTTAGAGTACTTAAAATCTGGCGACCATGGATGGAACAATCTCCATGCGAATATTTTAGCCGAACAGGATAAGGAAAAGCAGAATAAGCTGAGAAAGGAATCTGTGCTTTCGGATTACTATCTAGGATCCGCACACGCAGTTACAGAAACTGGCGAAGTTCTAGTGGCTTCAAACACAGGTAGCCAGCTTCCGCACCTAGCCTTCACCTCTACTCATATAATTCTAGTAGTAAGCACTAAAAAAATTGCAAAAAATTTAGATGAGGCCATGAAGAGGATTGATGAATACGTGGTACCTCTTGAAGATCAGAGAATGAAAAGCGTAGGGTATCCCGGCACCATGTATTCCAAGCTTCTCATTTTAAAGAAAGAGAATAAAATGATGGGTCGCGAGTTCGTGATTGTGTTTGTAAATGAAGATTTAGGATTTTAAAAAAATTTTATATAATAATAGCCAGCATTAACAGTTTGCTATTATTATATTTAAAATCATGACTATAGAATGGAACAAGGTAACGTGGTATTCAAAGCTTTTGGCAGTAATTTTATTTGTACTTACTTTTGCAGCAGCTTTTTATTTTGGAAAAGAATTCCAAAAAATAAAAGATATCAAGGTTGTTGAAAGCCCATACGTTCCATCTAAGCCGAGAGATTTGGTCCTGAAAGTTGGAGACAAGGCCGTATCAGGAGACTTAAAAGTTGCATTTGTATCGGTAAGTCAAGACAGCAGGTGTCCTGCGGATGTGGAGTGCATCCAGGCAGGAAATGTGAAGCTGAATGTGGCGCTTGAAATAGATAAAGTTAAAGAAAACAGGGAGATGGTGTCTGATTATACTGCCTATGAATTTCAGGGATACTCTATTTTGATCAAGGATGTAAAGCCTGCAAAGCATTCAGAGGCCGGAGAGATTCCTCAGAAAGATTATGTTGTTACTTTCCATGTAGAAAAGATGAACTAGTCTGGAATATTTAATGGTGCTTTTTTGTAGTAGTAGTATAGTAGAGAGATGAGCAATAGCGAGTCAGATCTCTCTGACGAAAAATTAGCAGAGATGGTGCAAAAGGGGGATACTGAAAAATTCGGCGTTCTTATGGAAAGATATCAGCCAAAGCTTTTTCGATATGGCAGGAAATTTCTTTCCGACAAGGACAATATCGAGGATGTTGTGCAAGATGTTTTCATAAAAACGTACAAAAACATACAAAGCTTTAACACATCGCAAAGATTTTCTCCTTGGATTTATAGGATTGCGCACAACACATATGTTAATGCTCTAAAAAAGAACGCTCTAAGCCCTCTTTACTTGTTCGATTTCGATACTATCTTGTCGCATACGGTGACAGAAAACGATGATCCCATCGTCAGAGAGAGGGAGCAAAAAGAAGTCAAAGAAGTTGTAGACAAGGTTCTGTCAAAAATTGATCCGAAGTACAGAGAAATTTTAGTTCTATATTATATTGAGGAATTCAGCTATAAGGAAATCGCTGAAATTCTGCAGATACCAATAGGTACTGTTGGGGTTAGAATAATGAGGGCCAAGGAAATGATGAAGCAGGAATACGATAAATTGAATATAGAAAAATAAAATGAAAGAAGAAACCATGCAAGACATCAGAGAAAAAGTGCTAAGCAAAATAGAGGCAGGCGAGATAAGAATGCGCCCGAAGTTCTACTTTGCCTTGCAAATAGCTCTTCTTGGAATATTCGCATTCTTTGTGTTCATATTATCTGTTCTGCTTGTCAGTTATATACTTTTTTCTGTTAAAACTGGTGGCTATTACTATCTATTGGGCTTTGGTGGAAGGGGCCTTTACCATTTCTTTATAGTTTTTCCTTGGCTAATTTTGCTTATTGACCTATTTTTTCTTTTAATATTCGATTCTCTTTTAAAGAAATTCAAATTTGCTTATCATAGTCCTGTAATTTATTTGTTTTTTGGCACTCTCATTTTAATTTCAACTCTTGCAACATTGATTAACTTTGATTCTTTCCATGCATCAATGATGAAGAGAGCTGAGCAGGATAAGCTACCTCTTATGGGCGCGATGTATCAGGGCATTAGGCGCTCAAACGGCCGTGGAGGGGTGTTTCAGGGCCAAATAACTTCGCTTTACGGCAATACATTTGAGATCAGGCTAAACTCGTTAAGAGAAGATGATGGAGGGAGGACGATAAAAGTTATCTTTCCGAGCCATGCAAGCACTACAGATTTTTTGCAGATTGGGGAAAAAGTATTTGTGGCGGGCGAAGTTGTAGATGGCGAAATAAGGGCTTATGGAGTAGGCAGATTGGAGGATAATTACTAGTTTCTTTATATGAAATAAAAAAGATTTTCAGTTGTAGTTATGAATATAGGAAAATTTACAAACCTTAATATTCATAATGAAAAATAAAAGATATAAGAGGGTCAAAAAGGCCATTTTAGCAGGAGCTAGTTCGGGTATAGTAGCGGGTATGCTTATTATGAGTGCCGGCAATACTGCTCTGGCAGAAACTTACTCAGATAAAGCTCCGGCATATACTCAATCTACTGCTGATAGCGGTATGCATATGATGAGGAGATGGAATACTCAAAGCAGGGCAGGAGCCATTGCATTGCAACTAGGCCTTGATCCTGAGCTAGTACAGAGCGAGCTTAAGCAGGGAAAGACAATGAAGCAGATTCTACAGGAAAATGGTTTGTCTCCAAACGACGTGCATAGAATATTTGAAAACAGGAAAAGTATGCACAAAAGGATGTGGAAAAACGCCGGAAAGTTATATCTGGAGCCATAGTTTGGGAGGTTTTATATTTAAGGTTTGTGTATTATAATTTTTAAATTAACATTATTTGGCAAAATAGATGGATGAACAAAAAAAGAGCAATCCTGCGATAAAAATATCAGTAATCGTGCTAGTGCTTGTAGTTGCATATTTCGGCTACTTCAAGTACTCACAGAAACAGCAAGCAATCTCTAGTCCGCAAAACCCTGTGGAAGTACCTGCAACTCAAAATCCTAGCGATAACACTTCTGCCAACCCTCTTTCTTATAAGGATGGAACTTATGAAGCATCTGGAACTTATCAGGTGCCTAGCGGTGTGGAAAGTTTGTCTGTGAAGCTCGTTATAAAGAATGATGTTGTTGCAGACGCAACTGTAATCAATACGGCAATAAAGCCTGAATCAAAGAACTATCAAAACAAGTTTATTTCAGGATACAAATCTTACGTTGTTGGTAAAAAAATAAGCGATATATCCGTGACAAAGATCTCTGGGTCATCTCTTACACCTAAGGGCTTCATGGATGCTCTTTTAAAGATAAAGACTGAGGCTAAGGCATAAAAACATGATAAAGTTCGAGTTCGAAGCAATAGGAACTTTTTGGCAAATAGATATTCTAGACAACCTCCCAAAAGAAAAGGAGGTTGTTTTGCTTGAAGAGATAAGAGCTAGGATTAATGATTTTGATAAAACTTATTCTAGATTCAGAAAAGACTCATTGGTGACAGAAATGTCAATTACCCCGGGTAGGTATACTTTGCCAGAAGATGCAGATCTGATGCTTAAGACTTACAAGAAAATGTATGATGCAACAGGCGGTCTCGTCACTCCTCTTATCGGCAAGGTAATGGTTCAGGCAGGCTATGATCCAGAATATTCTTTTGTTGAAAATGAAATGGTTTCTCCTTTGCCTTGGGAGGAGGCGATGAATTGGCTTGCTCCGACTCTGTGCATTATCAAGCCGTCACTGCTTGATTTTGGCGCAGGCGGAAAGGGTTACTTGGTAGATATTGTCTCTGAAAAACTTGAAGTTCATCAAGTCTCATCATACTGCGTTGATGCAGGCGGAGATATGCGCCAGAGAAACGCCACCAAGGATTCACTTAGAGTCGGGCTAGAAAATCCTGAAGACATGAGCGAGGCGATAGGCGTTGTGCCTTTGCTAAATATGAGTTTGTGCGGATCTTCCGGAAATAGGCGAAAATGGGGGAGATTTCATCATGTTATTGATCCGAAAAAATTGTCATCTCCAGAAGGAATTACTGCAGTATGGACTTTGGCAGAAACCACGCTTGTGGCTGATTTGGTGGCAACGGGTTTGTATTTTGTTAGCGCTGATAAATTGAAGGATTATTTTAAATTTGAGTATCTTATATTGAAAGACGATCACTCGGTAGAAAAATCTGATGGATTCAATGCTGAATTATTTTTAGGATAGGTGGTATTATATCTGTATGAAATATATTGATAATTTTTTGAATGGCATAACAATGTACAAGCTTGTCTTGTTTGGCTTGTCCATCCTTTTCTTGCTGTCTTTAATAGGAGGTTTTACAGGCATTTTGGACTATTCTCCTTACGCCATGCTTTTGTCTTACTTTGTGCTTATATCTGTGTGCTACGTATCAAATTGGATTTTTTCTCTGGTATTTAAAGTGCAGACAAACGTGGAGTCTTCTTTCATAACTGCTCTCATTCTCTATTTTACTTTGATACCGATAAGTTCATTTTACGATTTGAATATTTTTTTGCTGGCAGGAGTCATAGCCATGGGCTCAAAATATATTTTTGCCATAAATAAGAAGCACATTTTTAATCCTGTGGCCATAACCTTGGTAATCTTAAGTCTCTTTGGGAGCGGTTTGGCAGGATGGTGGGTGGGAAGTATGGCTATGCTTCTGCCGGTTTCAATTTTAGGCTTCCTAGTTTTAAGGAAAGTAAAAAGGTTCCAGATGTTTGGAATTTTTGCTGGAGTTGCAACAGTTGTAGCTCTTATTTCCGCAACAAAGTCCGGAGGATCTGCCATTGAAGCTTTAAATCAGCTTTTCGTATCAGGCCCGCTGGTCTTTTTCGGAACAATAATACTAACTGAACCTCTTACCACTCCGCCTCAAAGAAATCGGCAAATAATTTACGGCTCACTTTCAGGATTATTTTATAGCTTAGTTTTTAGTATAGGGCCTCTGTCATCTTCTCCTGCATTGGCTCTTTTTATTGCCAATATGTACTCTTATTTAGCTAGTCCTAGGGCGCGACTCCTTCTTGAGCTAAAAGAAAAAAATAAGCTGTCAGCAGATGTGTACGAATTTGTCTGGAAAATATTGAATTCTGATAGCAACAGACTTCAATTTAAAGCTGGCCAGTATTTGGAGTGGACATTGGGCCACGACAAGCCTGATCTGAGAGGAAATAGAAGATATTTTACTATCGCATCTTCTCCAACAGAGGAAGGGGTTAGGCTTGGCGTAAAGTTTTATCCAAATTCAAGCTCGTTTAAAAATAAGCTAGTCTCGCTTCAGCCTGGAAGCCAAATCATCGCATCACAACTTGCCGGAGATTTTACACTTCCTCAAGATACTTCAAAAAAATTGGTTTTCATCGCGGGCGGTATCGGCATCACACCTTTTAGAGCGATGGTAAAAAGCATGATTGACAATCAAGAAAAAAGAGAAGTCACATTATTCTTTTCCAATAAGACTGTTCATGATGTTGTCTACAAAGAATATTTTGACGAAGCGGAAAGATCTTTTGGCATGAAAACTGTATATGTAGTGAATGATGCCACTGATCAAAATCAGCTTCCATTAGCAAAGGTGGGCATGATAAATTCAGAAATGATAATGAATGAAGTTCCAGATTACAAGGAAAGAATGTTCTATATTTCTGGGACTCACGGCATGGTTACTGCATTTGAAGATCAGCTCAAAAAGATGGGAGTGCCTAGAAATCAGATTAAGATAGATTTCTTTCCTGGATTTGTCTAAAAGGCCGGATTTTAGAGTTTCATTTTATGGAACTTTTTGTTGTATAATGCAATAAGGCTACTGTAATAAGCTATATCTATACTCGTCTTTACATATGGAGGATATGACACAAACTTTTCTTAGAGCTTACGATGAGCATGCAGATGCCTTATTTAGGCACTGCTATTTCAAAATAAACGATAGGGAAAGGGCAAGGGATATTCTTCAGGATACATTTACAAAAACTTGGGGCTACATGGCTCAGGGCAATGAGATAAATAACCTCAAGGCTTTTTTGTATCGGACTTTGAACAACTTAATAATCGACGAGTACAGAAAGAAGAAGGAAACTTCTCTCGATGAGATGCATGAAGCTGGTTTTGATCCAAAAGCGGATGATCCTACTAGTGCAGAGAGGCGTTTTGATGCCGAAAGGGCAATTCTTCTTTTAAATGAAATTGACGAGCCCTATAAATCTGCTTTGGTGATGAGATATATAAATGAGCTGGATATATCTGAAATTGCCGAGATTACTGGGGAAAGCGAAAACACGGTTTCAGTTCACGTGCATCGCGGGATTAAGAAGTTAAAAGAATTATTCAATGAATATGAATAATAGCGATAAAACAATCGAAGAGCTAAAAAAAATTTCTCTGACATCAGAGGAAAAAAATGCCATCAGAGGCAGGGTGGCTGATTTTGCATCTTCAAATTTAATAAGCATAAAATCAATAAATAATATGGAAAATAATTTTGGCACCAATATTCCTACATCCAGCTCATTTGCATGGTCATCATTTATATACAAGATCGCAGTTCCAGCACTTTTGCTTTTGGTTGTTGTTGGAGGAGGAACAAGCTACCTAGCTGAAAAGTCTCTTCCAGGTGACGCACTTTATCCAGTTAAGCTGAATGTAAACGAAAAGATGCAATCAGTGCTGGCTTTTAATGAGAAAGATAGCGCTATGGTGGATTTAAATCAGGCAGTAAGGAGGCTGACAGAGGCAGAGACTTTGGCTCTAAGCGGAAAGCTCACCGCAGAACAAGATAGCGAAATCAAGACTAATTTTTCTAAAGAAGTAGAATCTTTCAATTCTCAAGTTTCAAAAATAGAGAGCAAGGGCGACACCAAGACAGCAGACGAAGTCAAGATAAAGTTTAAAAAGGAGATGGATGATCACGAAAAAATTCTAGCTGGCTATTCGTCAAAATCTTCAACTACTATCGGCGTTTTGGATGTCGTAAGGCTTGCAAAAGGCGATAAAGAAGAAGGGGAAGATAATGGTGGCTTGGCAATTGCTGGCAGTGAGAACGCGAGGGCAAAAACTTTTGCAACAATAAGAAAGGACAATGAGGGCCAGGATGATCATGCGTATGGTGAGAAAGAGAATGATGATGATGAAGGAGACGAAGGAGATGAAGCACCAATGGCCACGCTATCCGTCGGAGCTTCAGCGTCAGCTACTGTTGCGCCTGCCACAACTACATCTCAGACATTTACAATGGCTGAAGTATCAAAGCACAATTTAACAACAAACTGTTACTCAGTTGTAAGCGGTTCAGTTTACGATTTAACCAAGTGGATAAGCAAGCACCCTGGAGGAGAGGGAGCTATCAAGTCTATGTGCGGAGTTGATGCAACATCAGCTTTCAACGATCAGTATGGCGGACAAAGCAATCCGACCAGGATTTTACAGTCATACAAGATTGGAGTTATAAAGAAATAGCAAAGAGTTAATTATGGAAGAAAACGGCCACGAGATAGTAGTATTCGGAGGAGGGTGCTTTTGGTGCACAGAGGCTGTTTTCAACATACTAAGAGGTGTTTATTCTGTAGAGCCAGGATACTCCGGAGGAAGTATTCCTAATCCAACATATGAGGAGGTTTCATCTGGAGCTACAGGACATGCGGAATGCATAAAAATTGATTTCGATCCAAAGCAGATCTCTTTTAGGGATTTGCTTCTGGTTTTCTTTGGATCTCATGATCCTACGACATTAAACAGGCAAGGAGCTGATGTCGGCACTCAGTACCGTTCAATAATTTTCTATTCTACTTCAGAGCAGAAAGAAATTTCTGAAAAATTCATCTCTGATCTGAATAATGAAAGTAGCGATGGTAGAAAAATAGTAACTGAGGTTGTGCCTTTAAAAGAGTTTTACCCTGCAGAGAACTATCACAAGGAATATTATGAGAGAAACAGGGAAGCTCCTTATTGCCAAATTGTCATAAACCCTAAACTAGAAAAAGTTCAAAAAGAGTTTGCAGATCTATTAGCAAATCATCCAAAAAAATAATATGGAACCAAAAATAAAATATAGCGAAGATGAGCTGAAGAAAAAACTGACAGCCGAAGAGTATTCAGTTTTGCGTGAAAAAGGCACAGAGGCGCCTTTTTCCGGCAAGCTATTGCATGATGACAGAACGGGCGTATATAAATGCAAAGTTTGCGGGCAAGATTTGTTTTCTTCTGAAGCAAAGTTTGATTCTGGGACAGGATGGCCGTCTTTCGACAAGGCAATACCCGGAAGTGTTGTTGAAGTTCGAGATTATTCTCACGGCATGCATAGGGTAGAAGTAGTATGCAGTAAATGCGGTTCGCATTTGGGTCATGTGTTTAATGATGGACCGACAGAAACAAAAATGCGATATTGCCTGAATTCTGTCTGCTTGGATTTGGAAGAAGCAAAGTAGTACAATTATGTCATGGAAAGAGACGCTATTCAGAGGTATTTTTTCATAGGTTTTCTGCTTGCTGTTTCAACGCTTATTTTCTTTATTTTCCTGCCTTTTGTGAAAGTAATCGCACTCGCAGGCATTCTAGCTGTAGTCCTAAACCCATTATATAAAAATGTGGTAAGGCGCTTAGGAGGAAGAGAGGGCTGGGCTGCCTTTTTGGTGGTAATGATATTTATATTTACGATAATAGTGCCAACCCTTCTGCTCTCGGCCGGATTATTTAACGAAGCCGGAAACTTGTTCAGGAAGTTTTCAAATCAGAGCGAGATAGACTACTTGCAGAGGATTACTTCGGCGATAGAACTGCCTATTCAAAAGTATTATCCATTTTTTAACCTTGATGTCGGCTCGTACTTGAGGTTGGCATCTGGCTATATTGTTAATCACTTAACCACAATATTGGGACAAGTGCTTGATACATTGGCCAGCATAGTTTTCATATTCTTTTCTCTTTTCTTTTTCTTGCGAGATGGAGAAAAATTCAAGAAAATTTTAATAAATCTCAGTCCTTTAAAGGACAGGTATGATGAGATGATTATTCTAAAGCTGAAGCAGTCCATTATCTCTACAGTAAAAGGCGTTCTGCTTATTGCCCTTATCCAAGGACTCTTGGCTGGGGTCGGTCTCAAGATTTTTGGAGTTCCAAACCCGACTTTGTGGGGCGCTATTTCTGCTATTGCCTCGCTTGTTCCTGCTTTTGGAACAGCATTGGTATTCATACCTATAATTTCCTATATGTATGTCATAGGCGATACTGCTTCGGCTATCGGCCTTCTGGCGTGGTGGGGGCTGCTGGTATCCAGCATTGATAATTTTTTGGCTCCGTACCTGTATTCAAAAGGCACTGAAATACATCAGCTTGTCATGCTGTTTGCGGTCCTTGGCGGAATAGCTTTCTTTGGACCAGTGGGATTCATATTCGGACCAGTTAGTGTGGCTCTGCTTTTTTCTCTAATAGACATATACCAAGATCTCATTTTGAACGACAAGTCAAAGATATAAACAGTTTTCTGATTTTACTCATTACGGCATATTTTTATTGAGGTACAATTAATATTGTATTAGTCTGCTTAATAAAAAATTTATGCGAAAAATTTTAAGTGGTTTGTATGGGATTTTTTTTGAAGATATTAGGATGTCGTGGTTTTGGTTTTTAGTAAGGCTCTATGTAGGCTGGGAGTGGCTATATGCTGGATATGAGAAGCTCGTAAATCCGGCAGGAGTATGGGTTGGTGCAAAATCCGGAGTAGCGATTTCAGGATTTGTTAATGGAGCGTTGGCAAAAACAACAGGTATGCATCCAGATGTTACAACATGGTATGCATGGTTCTTGCAGCACAGCGTAGCTCCATACGCTAATGCATGGTCATATGCAATCACTTATGGAGAAATGCTTGTAGGTCTTGGACTTATCTTTGGAGTATTTACAGTAACAGCTGCATTTTTCGGAGCACTAATGAACACAAATTACTTGCTTTCGGGAACAGTGAGTTCAAATCCAATTCTTCTGCTTTTGGCAATCGGAATTATGATGGCGCACAAAGTTTCTGGACACATTGGACTAGACAGATATGTATCCCGAGCAAAGCATTCTTGGGCAATGTTTCGGTAGGCATTTGTGAAAGGCGATAGTTCCAATAAAATATCCCAATCATAAACTGGTTGGGATATTTTATTTTGCAATATATAAAAAGCCGGCAAGCGCGTGATGCGTCTGCGGGCTCTGAAAGTGGGTGAGACTTCCCGGGTTGTGGTGTACTGACATTTGTAATATTATAGCATACATTATGCCTATGTGTCAATATACATAATTGACAATGGGAAAATGATACTATATACTATATTTATTGAGTCATTCTCACTAGTTTCGGTTTTGAGATCATTCTCGACTGTTAGGGGCGCTGCCGCTATGAAAACTTACGAGACAGAGCTTTCGTTTTAATAAAGACGCTAACAGATCTCAATATAATAAAAATATGCATACAAGCAGAGGTTCGCATTCGCGAACGAGTTCAAGGTCTTTTGGAAGATCAGGTTTTAGAAATAGAACAACAAGAGGCTCCAAAAAAGGAGCCGGCCAGTATATAAACCCAAGCAGGTTTATTAATCGTGCCGAAATCACGGAAACAGTCGAGCATTTTGTGCCTGAGCACAAGTTTGCGGATTTTGCCATTGATCAGAGATTAAAGGAAAATATTTTAAGCAAAGGATACAAGCTTCCAACTCCTATTCAGGACAAATCAATCCCGCACATTCTAAGAGGTGAAGATATTGTCGGAATTGCTAATACGGGTACAGGTAAGACAGCTGCATTTTTAATTCCGCTAATTCACAAAGTCCTTTCAAATCCAAAAGAAAATATTCTTATCGTATGTCCTACAAGAGAGCTTGCAATTCAGATTCAGGATGAGCTCAACGGTTTTATCCGAGGAATGAAATTGTATTCAACAGTTTGCGTAGGTGGCGCATCTATAGGTGCCCAAATAAGAAATTTGAGGTATCGAAATGAGTTCGTCATCGGTACACCTGGAAGAATAAAAGATTTAATCGAGCGAAAAGTCCTCAATCTATCTTATTTCAAAACTGTTGTCTTAGACGAGGCAGACAGGATGCTAGATATGGGTTTTATAAATGATATGAGATTCATGATGAATCTTATGCCGAAAGATAGGCATACGCTATTTTTCTCAGCCACTCTTTCCCCAGAAATAAAGCTACTCATCAATGATTTTCTAAAAAATCCTGTCTCTATTTCTGTAAAGACATCTGATACTTCTAAAAATGTTGATCAGGATGTGGTCAGGGTTTCCCAAGGAGAGAATAAGCTGGATATTTTGCACTCTATGCTTATGAAGCCGGATTTTGTGAAAGTTTTGGTTTTTGGCAAAACAAAGCACGGTGTTGAGAGGCTAACTAAAGTCTTAAATGAGAGAGGTCTCAGGGCCGAGTCAATTCATGGTGATAAAAATCAGTCAGCAAGGCAAAGAGCATTGAAGAATTTTAAGAACGATGATGCACAGGTTCTTGTTGCTACAGATGTTGCCGCAAGGGGGCTAGATATTAGCGGAGTTTCTCATGTTATAAACTTTGATATTCCTGCAACGTATGAAGACTATGTCCATCGAATCGGCAGAACAGGGCGAGCTGGCAAGAAAGGAAAAGCATATACTTTCATAGAATAAGCTTATAACTTCTTCATTTACTGTGTGATAAAATAAGATTATGCAAAAACGCATAATCTTATTTTCAATATTTACTGCATTAATAATACTTGGCCTGTATTTCACAATGGTTAGGAATAAGCCTGTTAATTTGCCAAAAAATACAAGCACGGAAAGTGAGATAAAGCTCAGCAATTACAACGCTACTACTACTTATGCCGTTATAAACATGTCCTATCCGGAGTCTTCCGCTACAAAATATCCGGAGGTTAACTCTTTTATAAACAAGGTCATATCAGATTTCCAGAAAGACTTTGGTTCGATCTCCCAAAGTCAGGTTAAAGAAATGTATGGCAGGGAAGACGTGCAATTTCAGCTATATGCAAACACAAAAATTGCCACTTCATCCAAAAGCATCTCATTCATAATAGAAGTGTACGAATATACTGGAGGTGCTCACGGAGGAACATCAGTTTCAACCTTTACCTATGATAAGTCCGGCAAGCTGTTGAAATTGTCAGACGTGCTTGGTGATAATTACCTTGTAAAAATATCTCAGCTTGCAAAAGATTACGCATATAAGAACTTTTCAGAATACAGTCAGCCTGCCATGATTGATCCGGGCGTATCTCCAAATGAAGAAAACTTTTCAGCTTGGTATTTAACTCCTAGCAATATCGTATTCATATTCCAGCAGTACCAGATCGGTCCTTATGCCATGGGAATCAACGAATTTCCCCTTAAAAAATCAGATATTTCTGACATTTTGAATCCTACTTTCAGATAAAGTTTTGTGCTAGAATTGCAGGATATGGATTACTTAACAAATTTTCTTCACCAAGCCGGAAACTGGAGCTACGTTATTGTTTTTATAATCATATTCCTTGAGTCTTTTCCATTTACTTTCTTTTTGCCGGGAGACAGCCTGCTTTTTATCACAGGCTTTCTGGCATCAAAAGGCGATTTCAAATTCTGGGCTCTTATTGTCGGCCTGTATGTTTCTGCCACTCTCGGTTACTACCTCAGCTATCTTGTGGGTGAGAGGGTCAGAGTTTTTATCCTAAACAGCAATGACAAGTACTGGTTCAAGAAAAAGCATCTGGATTATACTCATGAGTTTTTTGAAAAATACGGAGCAAAAACGGTAATTATCGGCAGATTTGTGCCTATTGTTAGGTCGTTCAGTCCTGCTCTGGCTGGAGCTGTGGACTTGGATCATAAAAAGTTTTTAAAGTACAACATTATCGGCGGTGCATTTTGGACAGTCGGCATGACTTCTCTTGGCTACTATCTTGGCACCATCTTTCCTAAGGCACATTTGTACTTGGAACCTATAGTTGTAATGATTATTTTCATTTCGCTTTTGCCTACTATAGTGGAATATTGGACTAGCAGAAGGAATAAAACTCAAAAAATAAATGGATAAGAAAGAAATCATACCTGTGAGCCAATATTTGGACAGAGTCAATTCTTCTCTCAAGGCAGAAAAGGCTAGGATTATCGGAGAAATTTCCGGCGTGCAGATGTATGAGGGCAGAAGCTATCTTTACTTTTCAATAAAGGACAGCAAGGATGCCAGCACTGTTAAGTGCTTTATGTGGAAGAATGATTTTAAAATTTCCGGAGTGCCTATAAAAGATGGCATGGAAGTTGTGATTACCGCATATCCTGCAGTCTATAAGCCGAATGGCGGGCTCTCCCTACAAGTTGAACTTATCGAAATGGTTGGCGAGGGAGCTTTGCAGTTAGCTTATGATAAGTTAAAAAAACAGCTAGAACTAGAAGGCTTGTTTTCTCCTCTAAGAAAAAGGCAGATTCCAAAATATCCATGCAAAATAGGCGTTATAACGTCAAAGAGTGGAGCCGTTATAAACGACTTTCTGACAAACATAGGCAAATTTGGATTTCAAATTTTGTTTGTTGATTCAAAAGTTGAGGGTCAGGATTCGATAAAGGATCTGCTTTCAGCTGTAAATACTTTAAAAAAAGAAGAATTAGATGTTTTAGTTATCATGAGAGGTGGAGGCTCGCTGGAATCTTTTCAGGCGTTCAATAACGAAGTATTAGTCAGGGCAGTTGCAGATTTTCCGGTGCCTGTACTTACTGGAATCGGCCATGACAAGGACGAGCCATTAGTTTCAATGGTTTCAGACAAAAATGTATCTACTCCTACAGCTGTGGCAAATCTTTTGTCTCAGGGCTGGATGGAAGCCTTGTCTTTGGTAAGGCTTGCGGAAGAAAAGATTTTTGTAAATTATCAGGTGGCACTAATAGACAGCCAGTACGCAATAGAAACCGGCGAAAATATCATACAGGGCAGGTTCGCTGAATTTATCCAGACTTTTCATCGAGCGGAGCAGACGCTTTTGCGTTCTGTAGATAGGATAGAAAGCGGAATAAAAAGAGTTTTTGAAAAAATTGAGCAGTCTTCCAAGGAGCTTTCCAGAGAATTCTCGCTCATGCATGCTTCTATAGACGATCATTTGTCCCAAGTCGGCAAAGTAATAGACTCTTACAACCCAGAAAGACAGCTCAAAAGGGGATATAGCATTGTAAGATCAAAAGGTAAGGTTTTGAGGAGTGCAATGGATGTTAAAAAGGGCGATGAGCTAGACATCACATTGTCTGACGGTATAATTAACTCACAAATAATATAAATATGACAAAAAAGAACGGAAACCAAATAAATCTGAATGAAACTCTAAAGAAATTGGCACAAATCGTGTCGTGGTTTGAAAACCAGTCTGAGCTTGATGTAGAGAAGGGTCTGGATTATGTAAAAGAAGGTGCTGAACTAATAAAGGCTTCAAGAGAAAGACTTTCTGAAATTGAAAACGAGTTTAAGGAAATAAAGAAGGAAATACAAAAATAAAAAAACAAAACACTTGTTGAGCTTGAAACTTTTAATAGGGGTTAGGGGTAGGGTCTGGTCTATCAAAAGTTTCAGCGAATAAAAGTGTTTTGTTTTTTTTATATATTTATATTCTACTGTATCTCAATTCCTGAAGATTCAAGATCTTTATAATGGAACTTTATTCCATTATGTATTGGTACACTTTTGATTATTTCAATAATATGGTCTTCATCGTCTGTAATTGTATAAAGCGAAAGATCCTGTTCGTCTATTGTTCCGCTACCAAGCATTTCTTTTCTGATAAATTTGTCGAACTCATTCCAAAAATCAGAACCAACTAAAATAATAGGCACTTTCTCGATTTTCTTTGTCTGGACCAAAGTCAAAATTTCGAATAATTCATCAAAAGTGCCGAATCCTCCAGGGAAGAAAATATAAGCTTCTGCTGAAAATGCCAAGCTGACCTTCCGGCTGAAAAAATAATAGAAATCGAGGTTGTCAGTAAGATAAGGGTTTTGAATCTGATGATCGGCAAGCTCGATTGTAAGGCCGACAGATTGGCCTCCAGATTCGTACGCACCTCTATTTGCACCCTCCATTACTCCTGGGCCTCCGCCGGTGAAAATAGCGTAGCCGATTTCGTTTGAAATTCTGGAGGCTAGAGATTTTGCTTTCAAATATTCCTTGTCATGTTCATGGAATCTGCTTCCTCCGAAAAAAGTAACAGACTTCGGATAACGTCTGAGAAAATTAAAGCCGTTTGTGAATTCTTTGGCTATGAGCGAAACTCTTTCTACTGCCGTATCGTGAAGCTCTTTCTTTGTAAGAGGCTTTCTATCAATATGCTTTTCTGGAATATTTACGATCTTTTTGTGAGACATGGATATATTTTATATTTTGCCAGAGCTTAAAGCAATGAGAGAAGTTGTGAATTTTAGGTTTGCATCCTTTTTTTAAAATAATATACTTAAACCTATGAATCTCGTTAGAAATAACGGAGATATGTATTACCAAGTTCAGATTAAAATTTAAATATTTGATTGAGTATTATTAAAATAATTTGTGTCCCGTTATCTTCTACTGAATGGAGAATATAATGGGATTTTTAACGGGATGAAAACATTAAGCAAGAACGAGTGGGTAGCTATTGTGGTTTCTGTTTTTGTAGTAGGTTTTTTCTTTGTGTTTGGACAGGCTCTGATATCATTATTTACAGGTGACAAATCTAACATTTCAAAAAAAATGCAAAACCAAGGTCTAATAGTTAACGATACTGTAGTGGGTACTGGCGATACTGCACAAACAGGCGACAGGGTGATAGTTCATTACACAGGCAAGTTTACCAACGGAGATGTTTTTGACAGTTCGCTTTCTCGTGGGGAGCCACTTCAGTTCGTTCTAGGATCAGGGATGGTTATAAAGGGATGGGACGAAGGCCTAGTTGGCATGAAAGTTGGAGGCAAGAGAACTCTCACCATCCCTCCTGAACTGGGATATGGAATGAAAAATGTAGGACCGATTCCAGCAGGGTCTACTTTGATTTTTGACGTCGAGTTGTTAAAAGTCGAAAAACCTCAGCAGTAATTTTAGCTAAAATAAGTACGCATGAAAAAATGGCCTGTTACAGGGCTATTTTTTATTGAACTATTGTAATACTTGACAGAAAAAATACAGTTGATATAATGTACACAGAACTGTGAGATGTCCTGTCTGCTGCTTGCCCCACCAGGGCCGTGTGCGACTACCACATCTCATGTTCTCTCAGGGCGGCGGCAACGAACGCTTGCCATGCGGTTCTCAGCTCCGCCCTGAGTTCTTGATCTTTTTAAACAAAACGTTTGCACCTTCTCACTGTGCAGACTCACAGGACATATGTCCACACAATACACAAGGGAAGCCATTCATTTAGGCTTGAGGGTAGGAAAGTGAGAGCCCTGACAAACTCCCATACACGTGCAGCCGCTACCAGTAGGTACCGGCTTTTCTTTTGTTTAAATTACATTTATTTGCTAATCTCTAGTAATGAAAAAGCCTCTCTCGTTTGAGATTCACAAGGAACTTTCAGAAGGATTGGGAAGAGTTGGAACGATACACACACCTCACGGAGATATCCAGACTCCGGCTTTTGTTGCTGTTGGAACAAAAGGCACAGTAAAGTCACTCACTCCCGAGCAAGCTAAAGACACTGGAGTGCAGACAATTATTTGCAATACATATCATTTGTATTTAGAACCCGGAGATGAATCAATAAAAAATATGGGAGGATTGCACAGGGCGATGAATTGGAATGGCCCACTTATGACAGACTCCGGAGGTTTTCAAGTTTTCTCACTTGGTGCAGCGTACGGCAACAAAGGCATGAGTAAGATTGCTCATAAGAAAGACGAGGAGCTTGCATTACCGGAAAGTGCTGACGAAGGTAATAGGCCGAAGATCGCCCGCATTGATCCGAACGGAGTGATGTTTCGAGATCACACAAAGGGCGATGCGCATTACTTTACACCAGAAAAATCCATAGATATTCAGCACAACCTTGGTGCAGACATCATTTTTGCTTTCGATGAGTGCACATCTCCTCACGAATCGCTTCATTATCAGAAAGAAGCTTTGGAGAGAACTCATAGATGGGCGAAAAGAAGTCTTGATTATCATAAGTCTAAGGAAAATTCAGAAAGGCAGGCATTGTTTGGAATCGTGCAGGGAGGCAGGAACGAAGCTTTAAGAAAAGAATCTGCAGAATACATTGGCTCACTCGATTTCGATGGCTTTGGTATTGGCGGATCATTCGACAAGGAAGATATGGATAAGGCTGTGCAGTGGTGCAACAGTATTTTACCGAAAGAGAAACCACGACATTTGCTTGGCATTGGCGAGCCAGAGGATTTGTTCATAGCTGTTGAGAATGGATGCGATCTTTTTGATTGCGTCGCTCCGACACGCATGGCAAGAAATGGCGGCATATACACAAAGAAAGGCAAAATAAATCTGAACAACCAGCAGTTTAGAAGCGATCTCTCTCCGCTTGATTCAGGGTGCGAGTGCTACACATGCAAGAACTTCTCTCGAAGTTATGTGGCTCATCTGTTCCACGCAAAGGAGATGCTTGCCTCAACACTTGCTTCGATACACAATATTCATTTTTTGACAAACATGGTTAACAGAATGAGAGAATCTATTCTCCACGGCAATTTTAAAGAATATAAAAGAGAATTTCTTAGCTCATATCTAAATTACTAATTGACAAAAAGGCATACAAAAGGTATTACATATTACTGGAAAAGGGGGAGTGCATGATTATGCAAACTCAGGGAACGCCTGATTACAAACCATCGCCCGATGTGCCGTACATCTGCTCTACATGCAACATAAGGGGAATCAAGCTCTGGAGGATGAGAGGAAATCACTACGAGTCTGCTCAACTTCAGTGCGCACATTGTGCCACTGTGCAAGAGGGACTCATCGGCATTTCGATTGACCCCAAGACAGGCAAGCATTTCAACAAGAGGATGGGTGTGGAGACAGACGCAATCGGCAGAAAGGTGCCTGCTCTCCCAGGCCAGAGAGGAAAGAATTTTCTCTGGATACCCACAAACTCTGAGCAGGCTCTCGATTACCATTTTGCACGGCTTTGGTGGGAGAGCCTCCCTCTCGTTCGTCGCTAATGCAAATTTAAAAAGGTGGTACGAAAGTACCACCTTTTTCGCACCTAACTGACCCTATTGACATATTTTAAATAGGGTATATAATAATATCAGTAATTTTATTCCCCAAGCTACCGGTCGTAGGGGCGCACGCAAGTGCGAGAAGAACCGGATTTAATCAGGGGCGACTCAGGTATACTGGGCGCCCTCTTCTCGTACATGAGAAATTAAGGTATTGTAGTATAAAATATCTTTCTCAGTATTATTTTTTAGGAGCACGGATATTTTCCTGCTGGAAAATTCCTCAAGTCTCGGCTACCCGCCTTGCGAAGTCTCCTAAAAAATAATACTTCAACGATATTTTATTTTGCACACTGCTATAATCTAATTATGAAATTTGAAATTCATAGAGAGTTTCCGCCAGCTGGCGATCAGCCAAAGGCAATCAAAGCGCTGGTAGAAGGTGTAAAAAAAGGTCTGAGACATCAGACTCTTTTAGGCGTGACTGGATCCGGCAAAACTTACACAGTTGCAAATGTAATACAAGAAGTTCAAAAGCCGACTCTTGTAATTGCTCACAACAAAACTCTGGCAGCACAGCTAGCCCAAGAGTACAAAGAATTTTTTCCTAACAACGCAGTGCACTACTTTGTTTCATACTACGACTACTATCAGCCAGAAGCATATATGCCGGTTTCTGATACTTACATAGAAAAAGAGGCAATGATAAACGAAGAGATAGAAAGACTGCGACATGCTTCTACACAAGCACTGCTTACCAGGAAAGATGTTATTATCGTAGCCTCAGTTTCATGCATTTACGGCTTGGGATCACCTGTCGAATACGAGAGGGTAAACATGAAGGTTGAAAAGGGACAAAAAATTTCTCGCGCGGATTTTATCAGGCGCTTGGTAGACATTCATTTTGAAAGAACGGGTGTGGATCTTTCGCCCGGACTTTTCAGGGCTATGGGCAATACAGTGGAGGTTATGCCAGTTTCTGAAAAAGTAATTTACAGAATAGATATTTTAGACGGAGTAGTGAGCAATATTACGAAAATAGATGCGATTACTCGCGAAATTCTAGAAGATATAAATGTGTTCTTCTTGTTTCCTGCTAAGCATTTCATTTCAACAGATGATCAGGTGGAGAGAGCTTTTAGAACAATAAAAGCAGAACTCAAGGACAGGCTCGCAGAGCTTGAAGCAGAGGGCAAGATACTTGAAGCGGAAAGGCTTAAGAGACGAACAAACTACGACCTGGCACTCATAAGGGAAATGGGATATTGCAATGGTATAGAAAATTATTCTCGTCATTTTTCAGGAAAGCTTCCGGGAGAGGCTCCTGATACGTTGCTATCATATTTCCCACACAAGGCGGACGGCAGTCCAGATTTTCTAACTGTCATAGATGAGAGCCATGTTTCTGTTCCTCAGATTGGTGCAATGTATGGCGGAGACTCTTCTCGAAAGCAAAGTTTGGTTGATTTCGGATTCAGATTGCCTAGTGCAAAGGATAACAGACCGCTCAAGTTTTCTGAATTTGAAGAAAGAGTTGGGCAAACCATCTATACCTCTGCTACTCCTGGAGATTATGAAAGGGAACATTCAGAGCAGGTTGTAGAGCAGGTCATACGACCAACCGGTCTTGTTGATCCAGTTATCGAAGTAAGACCTATTGTTCAAAAAGGAAATTTCAGAGGACAAGTTTGGGACCTCATAGAGGAATCGGAAAAAGCTATCGAAAAAGGTGGAAGGGTTATTGCTACCACTCTTACAAAAAAGATGGCGGAGGACTTGAGTGAGTATTTGAAAGAAAGGGGAATAAAAGCTGAGTATCTGCACAGCGATATTAAAACTATTGATAGAATTGAAATCCTAACTAATCTTCGAAAAGGAAAGTTTGACGTGCTTGTGGGAGTAAATCTTTTGCGAGAAGGTCTGGATTTGCCAGAAGTAACTCTGATTGGAATACTTGATGCCGATAAAGAAGGCTTCTTGCGAAGCGAATCATCTCTAATACAGATTATTGGCAGAGCTGCGAGAAACGTGGACGGAAGAGTAATTTTGTATGCGGAAAATATGACAGGCTCAATGGATTATGCAATAAAAGAAACTGCGCGAAGAAGGGAGCTTCAGATGGCTTACAACAAAGAGCATGACATTACGCCAAAAACTATCATAAAGAAGATACAGGATATTACGGATCAGATGCGTACAGAACATGCAAAAGCTGTTTCGGAACTTGTAGCAATTGATAAAGAAAAGTTTTCAAAGGATCCACAAAAGTTAATAAAGCAAAAGGAAAAGCAGATGGAAGGGGCGGTAAAAATATTGGACTTTGAAACCGCTGCCATACTTCGAGACGAAATACTAGAGCTTCAAAAAATGATAGAAGAAAATGCAAAGAAAGAGTTAAAGAAAAAAAAGGAAAGCAAGAAAATGGGCAATAAGGATTTACTCAGATAGTTTTGACTGTTTTTGAAAATTATATTAATTTTATGTGAGGAGGTTCAAATGCAACGTGCAATCGGAGTCACTCTGACCATCTTGTTCACGGCCATGTTCATTGTGATGGTCGGGCTCGGCAATGCCGAATCCACCACGATCACCGAGCCGCAGTTCTCGAGTGTCGGTCTTGCCATCATGATTGGAGCAAGTCTGTTCCCGATCATGTGGATTGCAATTATTATCCAGCGGCACTACTGGTACCGCGGATAACAAACCGGCAGACATCACCTGATGTCTGCCGGCTCATCATATATACACAAACTGTTCAGTATGATATTATATTGGTCTATATAGCATATAAGGGCTTCACAAGGCCCTGTTTATGCGTATTTATATGTCAAAAAAAGAAACTAAAAACGAAGAAAAAATTGTTGTAAAGGGTGCCCGTACGCACAACCTTAAAAACATCACCGTAGAAATGCCACGAAACAAGATGGTGGTCTTTACGGGCCTTTCAGGTTCAGGAAAATCATCTCTTGCTTTTGATACTATTTTTGCCGAAGGACAGAGGAGATATGTCGAATCGCTTTCTTCGTATGCAAGACAGTTTCTAAGGCAGATGCAAAAGCCGGATGTAGATGAGATTGCTGGCCTTTCTCCTGCTATTTCTATAGACCAAAAATCCCGATCAAACAATCCGCGATCGACTGTTGCGACAATCACAGAGATTTATGATTATCTGCGAATTTTGTATTCAAGAATTGGCCATCCGCATTGTCTTGTTTGCGGAACAGAGCTCTCAAAGCTTTCAAACGAAGAAATAAAGAATTTTATTTTAGACAAAGTTTTAGCATATAGAAAAAATACTGCAAAGGATGCGAAAAAGATCCCACTACCCATCTATGTTGAGATATTTTCTCCTGTCGTTAAGGGAAGAAAAGGCGAATACTATCAGCTTCTATACGATTTGCTCGGAAAGGGATTCTCAACTGTCATAATAGACGGCGAAAGGAAGTCTTTGCGAGAGAGAATTGAGCTTTCTAAAACACAAAGGCATACTATCGAGGCATTGGTAGACAGTATTTCACTTCTTGATTTCAAAGAGGATCCAAAAGGTGCAGAGGAAAGACTGGCAGAGGGTCTTGAGAGAGCTTTAAATGAATCAGACGGCCAAGTCAAAATAATGTTCAGAGACATGAATCGGGAAAAAGAGAAGGATTACAAGCCTGAGGAGTTTTTCATGTCATCAAAACTTTCTTGTCCGAACGACGGATACTCATATCCTGAAATCGAGCCAAGACTTTTCTCTTTCAACTCTCCGTATGGTGCATGTCCTGAGTGTAATGGATTGGGTACGAGACATTTCTTTGGAAATGAGCCGTGTCCAAAATGTAAGGGAGCGAGACTTAGGGATGAGGCACTTCATGTCCTTATTGGCGGAAAGAATGTAGTACAGCTAACAGGCATGTCAATAAAAGATGCATTTGATTTCTTTTCAAATTTGAAAATGACTGAAAGGGAGAAAAATATCTCAAAAGTCGTGATGCGAGAAATAGAATCAAGGCTCATCTTTATGATAAATGTCGGAATTGAATACCTTACACTGGATAGAAGAGCTCACACGCTTTCAGGAGGAGAGGCACAGAGAATAAGACTGGCATCACAGCTTGGTTCAGGACTTGTGGGTGCACTATATGTTTTGGACGAGCCGACTATCGGTCTGCACTCACGAGACAACGATAGGCTAATTCAAACACTCATTGATCTAAAAAATCTCGGCAATACTATTTTGGTTGTAGAGCACGATGAAGATACTATTTTTGCTTCGGATTATATTGTTGATATTGGTCCTGGTGCGGGGGTTCATGGCGGAGGTGTTGTAGTATCTGGATATCTTGACGAGCTTTTGACCGCAAAGAAAAATGCTTCGGGTTCATTAACGCTTGATTATCTAAGGGGAGACAAGGTCGTTGAAGTTCCTGAAGAGAGAAGGACTGATCAGAGAGGG
The DNA here is from genome assembly GCA_964468795.1 of uncultured Candidatus Saccharibacteria bacterium. Taxonomy (GTDB): domain Bacteria; phylum Patescibacteriota; class Minisyncoccia; order Phycocordibacterales; family DATDWN01; genus C7867-006. Next base: position 3,575 of record CAYXWL010000002.1, on the reverse strand, counting down.
GCTATACAGATAAGAGGTGGAAATGTGTTCAATATCAAAAATCTGAACGTGGACATTCCGCTTGCAAAATTTGTTGCTGTTACAGGCGTTTCTGGATCAGGAAAGTCATCTTTTGTGTATGAAATATTGCACAAAAACTTGCAGGCGAGGTTTGAAAGGAAATACAGATCTGCAAACACATATAATTGCGCAAGCTTTACAGGCACAGAATACCTCGGCAGAGCGATTCTGATTGACCAGTCTCCAATCGGCAGAACTCCGCGTTCGAACCCTGCAACATATACAGGAGCATGGACATTTATCCGAGACTTGTTTGCAGAAACTCCGGAGGCCAGAGCAAGAGGGTGGAAATCTAACAGATTTTCTTTCAACGTAAAAGGTGGCAGATGCGAAACTTGCCAAGGTAATGGAATGATAGAAGTGGAAATGCATTTTCTGCCGACTGTCTATGTTCCTTGCGATGTGTGCAAGGGCAAGAGGTTCATGAAAGAGACTCTAGAGGTAAAATACAAAAAGAAAAGCATCTATGATGTATTAAAAATGACTATCGAAGAAGCTCTGGAATTCTTTAACGATATTCCTGCAGTACACGACAGATTGAAAACTCTTGATGAAGTGGGCTTGGGTTATCTTGAGCTTGGTCAATCTGCAACTACTCTATCTGGAGGTGAAGCTCAGCGTGTTAAAATTTCTTCAGAACTATACAGACCGCATTTGCAAAAAACTATTTATCTTTTGGACGAACCGTCTATCGGTCTTCATTATGAGGATGTGAGAAAACTAGTTGAGATACTTCAAAAGCTCGTAAATAAAGGCAATACTGTGGTTGTAATAGAACATAACATGGATATCATTAAGTCAGCAGACTATATCCTGGATATTGGCCCCGAGGGCGGTGAAGGTGGAGGACAGCTTATCGCAAAAGGAACGCCAGAGGAGGTTGCAAATAATGATAAAAGCTACACTGGAAAATATTTAAAGAAGGCGTTAAAGCAGTTTAAGGCGTATAGAAAGTAAAACAACGACCCATGCCATTACTGGCACGGGTCGTATAGCTTCTTCTACTCGGCTTCCTCGCAAGCGAAGAACGCTTCCAATTCTGCCACTTCTTCGTCGTACTCCTGCATCATGATTTGAACTTCCTGTCTGGTAGTCCGACCGAAGCGATCTGCTCTGCGTTCTCCAAACATAGATGCCTCCCAAAGAAATACAATATTACAATATTATGATTAGTCAAGATACAAAAAAAATATTATCAAAACTTCCGGATAAGCCGGGGGTGTATTTCTTTGTAAAAAAAACTAAATCCGAAGAGGGCAATGAATACAAAAAAATTCTATATATTGGAAAAGCAACTTCACTAAAAGACCGAGTCAGAAGCTATTTTTCTCAAGATATCATGGAGACTCGCGGTCCGCTCATTGCAAAAATGCTAAGTGAGTTCAACGATGTGGAGTTTTGCGAAACGGACTCTGTTCTTGAGGCTCTTGTACTTGAAGCGTATTTAATAAAAAAGCACCAGCCAGATGCAAATATAAAGGAAAAAGATAATAGAAGTTTTAACTTTGTAGTCATTACTGACGAAGAATTTCCAAAAATAATGACAGTAAGATCCAGGGAAATTTTACAGTCTGGCATCTCGAAAGATGATAAAGGAATCGTATTGCCGAAAATTGCATATTCATTCGGGCCTTTTCCAAACGGCAGTCAGCTCAGGGAAGCACTAAAAATTATTAGAAAGATGTTTCCATATAGGGATGAAAAATGTACTCCTTATAATGAGCAGAACCCAAATAAGGCACCTAGACCATGCTTCAATTATTCAATAGGACTTTGTCCTGGGGTTTGTGTCGGTGCAGTTTCAAAAGAAGAATATAGGCAAACAATAAAAAATATTATTTTGTTTTTTGAAGGTGGCAAGAAAAGGCTGGTTAAAAATCTGGAAAAGCAGATGAGCAGGTTTGCTGAGGACAAAGAGTTTGAAAAAGCAAGCAAAATAAAGCGAACTATTTTTACTTTAAATCATATTCAAGACATTTCCCTTATTAAAGAAGACGTTTTTAAGTCCGGACCTGAAAACTCAACATTTAGAATTGAAAGTTACGATATTGCCCATATGGCAGGACAAAATGTTGTGGGTGTTATGACAGTTGTAGAAGATGGAGAAGTCAGAAAATCCGAATACAGAAAATTTAAAATCAAAGATAATCCTGGAATAAATGATACGAAAGCATTATCCGAGGTTTTGTCGAGAAGGCTTGCTCACCTCGAATGGAAATATCCGGATCTTATCGTGGTTGATGGCGGTGTTGCTCAAAAAAATGCAATACAAAAAATATTAAGAGTTTACAAGCGCAACATTCCTGTTGTTTCAGTAGTAAAAGACGAATATCATCGTCCAAAAGAAATTCTTGGTGATAAAAAGTGGCTCAAGTATGAAAGGGAAATCATTCTTTCAAACTCAGAGGCTCACAGATACGGAATAGCTTTTCATAAAAAGCTGAGGGATAGGCTAGTGTAAACCTTGTTGAATTAAATCGTAAAAACAAAGCCCTCTTACTCGCTGAAACTTTTGATAGGCCAGACCCTACCCCTAACCCCTATAAAAAGTTTCAGGCTCGACGATTGCTTTATTTTTACTTGGGTTTTTCAAGACATGAGTCAACAATACTTAATTTTGACCTTTTTATTTGTTTTGGTAGACTTCTCCATTGGGTGTACATTCTGAAATCCAATTAGGAGGCAGTGTGAACAAATCGATCTTTCTTTTTATCGGACCTCAGGGGTGCGGTAAGGGAACACAAGGCAAGAAACTTGCTCAGTTGCGGAATATTCCGCACCGTGAGATGTCGGCGCTTCTCGCCGAGAGTGACACGTACGATCCCGAGAACAAGATGTCAGTCAGCAAAGTGATGACGCTCGGGGGATTGGTAGCCGATGCGGTAGTGGTGCGTGTCTTTATGGACGCACTCAAGAAAAACAACTGGTCGGAAGTTGTAGTCGATGGATTCCCGCGCAAAGTGGGACAAGCTCGTGCTGCCACCGATCTCATCTCTCAGGGTTATGATGTTCAAGTGGTGGTCTTTGAGCTTGATGACGAAGAGTGCTTGAGGCGCATCAAGGGGCGCATAGAGGAATTCGAAAAAGAGCAGGAGAGAAGGGTACAGCAAGGTCTGCCTCCTCTCAAAGCTCGAGGAGACGAAGATATCGCAACTCAGCTCAGGCGTCTCAAGTTCTATCGTGAGAATCAGCCTGCTATCATGGAGCACCTCAACTCTGTTGCAAAGAGCCGAGTGCACCAAATTGATGCGCGGGCCGGGATCGAAGAAGTCTTTCGAGACATTCTCTCTGCACTTCCGCTTCTAACTTTCAACGGATAATCGCAAGGGCGGGTTGCACGTATGTTGCAACTCGCCCTTTTTCGTAAAGTTTTCCATACCTATCCCTTAGCGACATAAGTTGACAAGAACTGTGGAAACGCTTAATGTATTCTCCATACCGAATTGGTATAATTTAAGTAACACAAAACAGCCTCACGGCTGTAGAGTGTCGACCTTTAATTTCAGCAACCACTA
>CAYXWL010000001.1:0-299111 GCA_964468795.1 uncultured Candidatus Saccharibacteria bacterium | reverse complement strand
CACGGGGAAGTACAATCGCCGTTTCTCACAACGAGTACGAGACACCTACAAGACACTATGCTCACGTAGATGCTCCTGGACACGCTGACTACATCAAGAACATGATTACTGGTGCAGCTCAGATGGACGGTGCTATTCTAGTGGTAGCAGCTACAGACGGTGTGATGCCTCAGACACGAGAGCACGTACTTTTGGCAAAGCAGGTTGGTGTGCCAAAGATCATCGTATTTCTAAACAAGTGCGACATGGTTCCAGATGCAGAACTAATCGACCTAGTTGAGGAGGAGGTTCGAGAACTTCTAACAAAGCAGGGATTTGACGGAGCTGGAGCACCAGTTATCCGAGGATCAGGTCTTAAGGCTCTTGAGTCAGCAAACAATGATGACGAGTGGGCAAAGAAGGTTCTGGATCTTGCAAATGCTCTTGATACATACTTCCCACTTCCACAGAGAGAGCTTGATAAGCCATTCCTAATGCCGGTAGAAGACATCTTCTCTATTGAAGGACGAGGAACAGTGGTAACAGGAAGAATTGAGCGAGGAGTTGTAAAGGTAGGAGAGGAAATTGAATGTATTGGTCTAAAGGATACAGTAAAGTACACAGTTACTGGTATCGAAATGTTCAATAAGTCTCTAAACGAAGGACAGGCTGGAGACAATGCGGGTATCCTTCTCCGAGGTGCAAAGAAGGAAGACATCTCACGAGGACAGGTTTTGGCAAAGCCAAAGACTGTGACTCCACACACAGAGTTTACAGCTGAGGTTTACATCCTAAAGAAAGAGGAAGGAGGACGACACACTCCATTCTTCTCTGGTTACAAGCCTCAGTTCTACATCCGAACAACAGACGTTACAGGAGATGTGACTCTCAACGAGGGAGTAGAAATGGTTATGCCAGGAGATACAGTTACGTTCAAAGTTAAGCTCGTAGCTCCAGTTGCTCTAGAAGAGAACACACGATTTGCTATCCGAGAGGGTGGTAAGACAGTGGGAGCTGGAGTTGTTACTAAGATTGTTGCCTAAAGCTCACAGAGCTTCCAAAACTGACGATCTGCTTGTTGAAATTTCAAAAATACTCGTCACCTTATCACATGTAAGGCTCCTCGAATTTTCAAAATTTCAACTTCGCATCTCATTCAGTTTTGAAACCGATTCTTAACTTTAATAAGTTATCAAAAAACCACCGTGCGGTGGTTTTTTGATGCAAGAAGTGGTAATCTCGCAACAGGATGATTCATGGATTCACTGGAGTCTTGTCTACTCAAATACAGGCACGCGCTTAGGCAGACGCTGGCGGAAGCCGGTGTTCCCTCAAATCCTGGGGTTGATGATGAGTTGATACTGAACCAAGTTGCTCTCAAGCTGACAGGGAGGCCAATCCAGTGGATGGAATGCCCTGATTGTAAGGGACGATTCCTAGGGATTAGTTCGGTCGTCATGCACGCCGGTTCCTGCAGGAGGTACTGACCGCCTTGGAAAGCCGCACCGGCTCTCTCCGAGGCGGTTTTCTTGTGTAAGAGGGAAAATACTTGTCTAAAATAAAATTATCTGATAGTATCTGTGAAATCACATAAATTGACATGGTAACAAAGGAAACAACTAAAAAGGCAGCTCCAAAGAAAGCAGCAAAGGCTAAGGCAGCCGGAGATGCTATCTCAAAGCTCCGAATACGAGTACGGGCGTACGAATACAAGATTCTCGATGTCTCGGTACGACAGATCATCGATACAGCACTGAGGTACGATGCTAAGGTAGAAGGACCTATCCCTCTTCCGACAGAGATCAAGAAGTATACTGTAAACCGATCATCATTTGTGTACAAGAACGCGCGTGAGCAGTTTGAAATGCGGGTCCACAAGCGAGTGATCGACATCTTGAATCCAACCCCAAAGATCATGGAGGCACTTACGAATCTCTCGCTTCCGTCAGGAGTTAATATCGACGTAAAGATCATCTAAAAAACCTTATAAGAAAACGGCCACCTGGGGGTGGCCGTTTGGTTTTTGTTGTAGTGCTGGAGAGTACGGGTGGTTACTCAGTTGTTGTTCCCGTACTTTTTCTCCAGGTACTGAAGTGCATGTTCAGCGAGATGCCCATATGTTCTAGAGTTCGTCTCGAACACGACATGGGAGCCCGCCACGGAGTAGAATCCCACCACTCCCAGTCGAGCAGTACTCTGCTCCTGGAGTTTCCTCATGCTGATCATGCAGTCGTCCACGGCGGCGATGATGCTGATGCCGTGATTTTTTTTCTTTCAGACTGCGTAGCAGCTCTCGGAACTCGAGCCGTCCGGGGCGCATCGCATCCAGGGTCCCTTGGATTGCTCCCGCACCTCTCATCCACTCCTTCACCTCCTAGCGCTTCTTACGGAGGATGGTTTTCTCTTCCTCCTCTGACCGCAAGGAGGTCTTCATGCCTTGGATGGCGTTGCAGATCCCCCTGAGGGCGATCCTCAGGTAGGATTCTTTGCCTGTGAGTGCCGGGGGAGCTTCAAGCACGAAGTGCCGGAAAGCACTTTCGTGCTGTGTGGCTGCCAGCATGGCGATGGAATTGCCTTCTGAATAGGCAACCACATCGGCTCTCTTTATTCCCCTTACCTCTATCGTTCTCAGGAGGGCTTCTACCTTGAGAGTTAGGGTGTTCCTCGCATTGCCCCCACTTCTTTGGAGGCATTGAGGGTGAGCGAGATAGCAAGAACTCTGCGACCTGCATCGAAGTGCCTTCTCAGGCCTTCCTTATAAAGGCGCGGAGTGCCTTCCCATCCTTGGAGAAATATGACAGGAATGGAACCCGGACGAACTTTCTTCGGAACCAGATCCCAAACCTCGACGTTTCCTCCAATGAAATTGAAAGTTTCCGTGCTCTCGAATTGACTGTCAAAATCATGGGCAGATTGAGCCATCCTTCTCTCCTTTCTTGAGAAAGATCGAAATTTTATCTTTTATAATTATACTCTATTTACTTATAAATGTCAATTGACGTTATGTGACACTGCCTTAGATAGAGAACGTGTGTATAAGCATCGCTTCCGTCAGGAGTCAACATCGACGTAAAGATAATCTAATCAAAAAACCACCATTCTCGGTGGTTTTATTGTACGAGAAATCGTCCGGGCGTTCCGGACGATTGAGTAACGTTTATTTTTTCGATGCCCGTGCTCTGAGTACAAGCAAGATATGCATCCAGTAGCATGCGGTAGCGGACCCCCAAACTGTAAAGGAGGCTAGATTTCGGAGCCAGAATGCAATTGCAAGGCCTGCCAGAACGAAGCTGAATCCGGCAATGAGGCTGGAAGCCCGGATCGTTTCCAGCTCCTCTTGGAGGGCAAAGTCATCTCTTAGGATAAAGAAGCATACGAGAGCCATGAGAGCTCCCAAAAGAAGGTAGCTCCAAAAGAACAGATTACCAAGCATGTTCGATACCTCTGGCAGAACAATATAGATTTTTACAGATTGAGTCAAATAGCACTTGAAATAAAAAACGATATCTGCTACAGTAGGCAAACGCCGAAAAGGCTTTTTTAAATGGGTGGCTAGTAAAGAGCAATGTTGTGAGGATTCTCCTCGCATTACTGTCCGCAAACCGTCACCAGAAATACAATGAAATTCATCCTCGGAACAAAAGTAAACATGACTCAGATCTTCGATGCTGAGGGAGTTGTGCATCCTGTAACTGTCGTTAAGGCTGGTCCAATGACAGTGACTCAGGTGAAGACATCTGCAAAAGATGGCTATTCTGCTGTGCAGTTTGGTTTCGGTACTCGTTCTGCTAAGAACATCAACAAGGCGCTTTCTGGCCACATGAAAGAGGGAAAGTTCGCTCATCTAAAGGAGATGCGAGTTGAAGGTGACTCTACCCTTAATCTTGGAGACAAGGTTGACCTATCTGCTTTTGCTGCTGGAGACAAGGTAACAGTTTCAAGCATCTCAAAGGGAAAGGGATTCCAGGGTGTGGTTAAGCGACATGGTTTCGCAGGAGGACCACGATCGCACGGTCAGAAGCACTCAGAGCGAGAGCCAGGATCTATTGGAGGTGCTGGACGAGACGGAGGCCGAGTTGCTAAAGGAAAGAGAATGGCCGGCCGAATGGGAGGGGTGAAGATCACCACAAAGAATCTCACTATTGTTTCAATAAACAAGGAGACAGGAGAACTCTTTATCCGAGGTGCAGTTCCAGGACGACGAGGAACAGTCGTAGAAGTGCGAGGCTAATTAAATACATAACTATGGAAAGCGTAATCTACAATCTACAAGGAAAGGAGGCAGGAAAAGTAAAGCTACCTGAGTCTGTTTTCGGACTACCTTGGAATGCTGACTTGGTGCACCAGGTTGTTGTTTCAATGGAATCATCAAGCAGAACAAACGTTGCTCACACAAAGACTCGAGGAGAAGTATCTGGAGGAGGAAAGAAGCCATGGCAGCAGAAAGGAACAGGCCGAGCGCGACACGGTTCTACACGATCTCCACTCTGGCGACACGGAGGTATTACACATGGCCCTCGAAACGACAAGGACTATACTCGAAAGGTAAACAAGAAGATGAAGGCTAAGGCCCTCTATACTATCTTGTCTGCAAAGTACAAGGATGGGAAGGTGCTCTTTGTTGATGATATTTCATTTAAGGCTCCAAAGACAAAGGATGCAAAGGTAGCTCTGTCTACACTCGCAAAAGTAAAGGGCTTTACTGACCTCGTCAGCAAGCGAAAGAACTCAGCATTGATCGCTCTTTCAAGCAAGGATGCGAACACTGAGAAGAGTCTTCGAAATTTCGGCAATCTTGTCGTAGATGAGATCCGAAACATGAATCCGGTCGACCTTATGAAGTACAAGTACGTCGTTATCTCAAACCCTGAGAAGGGTCTCCCTCAGATAGCAACGAAGCTTTCAAAGTAATTAAATCAATATGAGAAAAGACCTTGCAACATTTTTAGTAAAGCCACACATAACGGAAAAAGCAGCTTTGAAGTCCGAGTCTTCAGTGTATGTATTCGAGGTATCAAAGGATGCAACAAAGCAGGCTATTCGAAAGGCATTCGTAGAGAAGTACAAGGCAACTCCGGTCAAGATCTCAACAGTCACAATTCCTGCAAAGAATGTTTTTGTTCGAGGCAAGCGAGGTGTAAAGTCTGGTTACAAGAAGGCATATGTATACCTTAAGAAGGGGGAGAAGGTAGAAGTCATCTAATACAAACACATGAAGCGATACCGACCAACATCAAAATCACGACGAGGAATGACGACCATCTCATATGGCAACTTCATTACTGCATCAGAACCTGTAAAGTCTTTGACACATGGCTACAAGCGAGACATGGGCCGAAACAACTCAGGCATCATCACAACGCGACATAAGGGAGGTGGCCACAAGAGACTTTTCCGAGCTGTTGATTTTCGATACGACAAAATAAATATTCCTTACACTATCAAGACAGTTGAGTATGATCCAAACAGAACAGGATTTATCGGTCTTGCTCAGTATCACGACGGAGAGAAGCGATATGTTCTTCTTCCAAAGGCAGTACGAGTTGGAGATGTTCTAGTTACAGGTGAGAATGCAGAGCAGAAGCCTGGAAACAGACTTCCTCTAAAAAACATCAACATTGGTACATTTGTATACAACGTTGAACTAAAACCGAACGGTGGAGCAAAGCTTGCTCGATCTGCCGGAAACTATGTTGAAGTTATTTCAAAGGACAACGGATATGTTGACCTAAAGCTCCCTTCAACAGAAGTTCGAAAGGTAAAAGATACTGCGTGGGCATCTATCGGTGATGTATCAAACGATGAGAACCGACTAGTAAACCTAGGAAAGGCCGGACGATCACGATGGTTGGGTATCAGGCCTACAGTAAAGGGAACAGCTCAGAACCCAGTGGATCACCCACACGGAGGAGGAGAAGGACGACAAGGAAGAGGACGAAGACGAGCAATCTCAGTTTACGGAAAGCCAACAGGAAAGGGACAGAAGACACGAACTCCAAAGAAGTATTCAAACAAATTTATTGTGTCACGACGACGAGTTGGAAAGAACAAGTAAAACTTCCAAATTTGGCGACCTACTCGGTCCAAAAACCAAAAATGCACCTCAATGTACTATATGTACACCTCGGTGCATTTTTTGTTTTCTCCCGTCGTATCTCACCCAAATTGGGAAGTTTTACGAATGCAAGATGGCCTTTGACTTTATTTCCATAATAGAATTAAATTAATAATCGGAGGAATCATGGAAGAAACCAAGAGAGGCAGGATGCTCGAAGCTCTTGCAAGAGCAGTTGGTGAAGCTGGGTTTGTTGCCATATGGAGAACAGAGTTCGGTACGCAGGCCATTCCGATTGATGGAAAGAACTGTCCCGTATGCTCGTCTACTCCTCAAGAGCACAAGATAGTAAATGTAGATCCAGTAACTAGGCTAGGCGAGGTGCATTGTACGCGGTGTACTGCACTTGTAAGGATTTATGATCCCACCTAGAGAGGTGGAAAGGGCGGAGTATTCCGCCCTTTAGCTTTGTTGTTGACATATTTAAGCATTTTGTATAGTATAGACGCCACTGAGGTATTTACATTCTTTTTGAATTATTAAGTAAGTCAGTACCACGCGATTTAAATTTACTGAGTGGTTTTCTTCTTGCCAAATGGCGAGGGAATTAAAATAGACAAAAATGACACGATCATCAAAAAAAGGTCCATACGTGGACGAGCGATTGCTCAAGAAAATTGAAGGAAAGAAGCCTCTAGAGACAGGGGTTATTAAGACATGGTCAAGAGCATGTGTTATCTCTCCAGAGATGATCGGCTTTACATTCGGAGTGCACAACGGAAAGACTCACCTAGAAGTTTTGGTGGCAGAAGATATGGTAGGCCACAGACTAGGCGAATTTTCTCCAACAAAGAAATTCATAAAGCACGGAGGAAAGATGCAGAAGGAGCTAGAGCAGAAGAAGAAAGAGGCTGAAATTTCTGCTGCACAGGCTGCTAAAACTACAGCAGATAAGAAATAATTTTTTATTGAACTACCATGGCAACAGCAAAAGCTACACTTTCAAATTTCAGACAGGCACCTCGAAAAATGCGATTGGTTGCTAATTCTGTACGAGGAAAGAAGGTTGAGGAGGCTCTTATCAACTTGGATTTCGTTGCAAAGAGAGCTGCAGCTCCTATAAAGAACCTTATCCTTTCGGCTCTTGCTAACGCAAAGGCACTAGAGATTCCAACTGAGGATTTGATAATTAAAACTATAAAAGTAGATGGCGGTGCTATAATCTACCGACGACGACCTGCAGCACGAGGCTCATCTCATCCTATTCGAAAGAGAACAAGCTCTGTTTACATTGAGCTTGGAACAAAAGAAGTAACAAGTAGAAAGTCGAAAGTTAAAAAGGAAGTAGAGGAAACAACTGTAGCAAAAAAGACAAGGGTTACTAAAAAAACTAAATAACTTTTAACTTTCAAACTAAATTTATGACACATACAGTCCATCCATATTCACATAGGCTAGGCATCATAAGAGATTGGAAATCTCGATGGTTCGGCGTAAAGAATAAGTACAAAGAATTCCTAAAGAGCGATGTACTTTTGCGACAGTACTTGGAGAAGAGATTCCGAGGAATGTATGTAAGCAATATCGAGATGGAAAGAGGAGAGAAGGTTCTTCGAATCATTATCGAAACTTCAAGACCTGGAGTAATTATCGGCCGATCTGGAGACGGAGCTGTAAAGCTAAAGAACGACATCATTGCGTTCCTAACAAAGAACAAGCTTTCAATGGGAGGCGAAGTCAAGGTTGATATAAAGGAGGTTAAGTCTCCGGAATCAAACTCAACTATCGTTGCTCAGATGATCGCTGACGGTCTTGAAAAGCGACTTCCTTTCAGACGAGTTGCAAAGCAGGTTATGGAAAAGGTTATGGCTAACCGAGATGTTCAGGGAGTAAAAATAGAACTTTCAGGACGACTTGGAGGAGCAACAATGGCACGACAGGAAAAAATGAAGCGAGGACGAATTCCTCTTCAGACATTCAGAGCTGATGTTGATTTTACAAAGTACGAAGCACGACTTCCATACGGAACAATCGGCGTAAAGGTCTGGATATACAAGGGAGATATTTTCAATAAGTAATTAAACTACCATGCTGTTACCTAAGAAAGTAAAATACAGAAAGTGGCATACAATGAGAAAGAACGCAGAGAAAGTCGGCGTGGCTACTCGAGGTGCAACAGTTGCTTTCGGCTCACATGGTCTAAAGGCTATGCAGGGCGCAAGAATCATGTCTAACCAGATAGAAGCTGCTCGAAAGGCCCTTTCACGAGAGGTTGGAAAGACTGGAAGAGTGTGGATTCGAATTTTCCCAGACATGCCTCTTACAAAAAAGCCTGCTGAAGTAAAGCTTGGAAAAGGTAAGGGAGACCTGTTTGGATATTGCGCACCAGTAAAGCCTGGACGAGTTTTGTTCGAGGTAGACGGAGTGTCAGAGGCAGTTGCAAAGGAGGCTCTTCGAAAAGCTGGAACAAAGCTTCCTTTGAAGACAAAGATTGTTTCATCTGTACACGCATAATAAAAAGCTATGAAAATGAAAGACCTTGCAAACAAGAGCATAAAAGAGTTAAATACAATGTTGTCTGAGAAACGACAAGCTCTTTCAGCTTTCCGATTCCAAGTAAGCGGAAGCAATGCCAGAAACGTAAAGGAGGGAAAGGCACTAAGAAAGGATATCGCTCAGATCCTAACAGTAATCAACCGAGCAAAATAATTTATAAACCATGAACAAGACAACAGAAACAAAGAAATCACGAAAGACAATGAAAGGAACAGTGACTTCAGACAAAATGAAGGACACGGTTGTTGTTCTTGTTTCTCGATTTGTAAAGCATCCAAAGTACGACAAGTACATTTCAATAGACAAGAAGATAAAGGCACATGATGCTGGAAATACAAAGAAGATAGGAGACAAGGTGGTTATCGAAGAGTGCGCACCTATCTCAAAGGATAAGAGATTTAAAGTAATAGCATAATTTAAAAGCCATGATACAACCACGATCAATCGTTAAAATAGCTGACAACTCCGGAGCAAAGATCGGACGAGTATTCAAGGTGCTTGGCTCATCAAAGAAGCGATACGCATCTATCGGCGAGCTTGTAGTTATTTCAATACAAAAGGCAGAGCCTCGAAAGACAACAAAGAAGAAGGATGTTGTGCGAGCAATAGTTGTACGACAAAAGGCTCCTTTCAGAAGAAAAGACGGATCATACGTACGATTTGATGAAAACGCAGTTGTTATAGTAATGAAAGATAAAAAGAAGAAGGAGCCAGTTGCGGGAAGAGTATTCGGTCCTATTCCACGAGAGATTGGAGATGTTGGATACCAAAAAATAATCTCACTTGCACCAGAAGTTGTATAACAAAACTAATATGCATATAAAGAAAGACGACAAAGTAATAGTGTTAACAGGAAAGGACAAAGGAAAGTCTGGAACTGTTGTTAAAGCTCTTCCAAAAGAGAACAAGGTTATTGTTTCTGGAGTAAATGTATTAAAGGTACACCAGAAAGCACGAAAGGGCGGAGAGAAGGGACAGATCATAGAGAAGACTATGCCTATCCACGCTTCAAATGTAGCTAAGGCAAAGTAATAAAACTGTCATGGAATCAATAAAAGCAAAAACAAAAAAGAGTTTCGATGTTCTAAAGTCTGATTTTGGATACAAGAACGTAATGCAGGCACCAAAGATCCAAAAGGTGGTTGTTTCTGTTGGAACTGGTTCTAGATTTGATAAGAAGAAAATCGAACTTGTTGCAGACAGAATTGCAAAAATTACAGGCCAGAAGCCATCACGAAGAGGAGCAAAGATTTCTATCGCAGCTTTCAAGGTACGACAGGGAGACACTATTGGAATGCAGGTAACATTGCGAGGTCAGAGAATGTATGATTTTCTAGACAGACTTGTAAACATTGCTCTTCCACGAACAAAAGACTTTAGAGGAATTTCTACAAATGGCATTGATCAGATGGGAAACTACACTTTAGGAATAAGAGAGCACACTATCTTCCCAGAAACAGGAGATGAAGAACTAAAAGATGTGTTCGGACTTGCGGTAACAATTGTTACAAATATAAAGGATAAGAAAGAGACTGAGGCCTATCTACGGCACCTAGGATTCCCATTCAAAAAGTAGTTCTGGTCTTTTTGCTCGATTTCTTTGTTTGTCGCTTGCGTTTGCTCCCGCGCAATACTACTTGTACAGCTTGGTCGCAATCCGCACTCCCACCTCGAACTCTAGCAAAAATCCTCAGAACGACAAACTCGTGTAAAGAAAAAACTCCATAAATGGAGTTTTTTCTTTATCAGGGATATATTGACACTACAGTACAAATAGTGATATAATATATTACAAATCTGTACTACCAGCCACACTCCTCATTTTGAGGAGCGTAGGACTAGGATTGGTACAGATGGAGGCAGTATGGACCTTTACAACTTGTACAGGGCTGGCTGGCTTGTTATTTACTTCGGTCTGCTCTTCTGGAGCACGGGGCTGTTCCTTTCCGTGATGTGGGCGGTTCCGAAAGGGATCAGGTATTTGCGTCGTCTTCCTCGAAGATGGCGTGAAAATCTTTTCGAGAAGCGCATGTTCCGATATGCTTGCGAGCATAATCCACTCTTCGTTATGAATGAGGTGAAGGGGGTTACAGCAATTACCCTCTACTCAGCATTTGTCGAAGCTCTTGATGCTTACCGGTATATTCAGGATAATTTGTCTGAACCCGGAATGGTCGCAAAATACAAAACAACGCGACCGCAAGTGTGGGTAGATCAGACCTTCACTTTTTCCAAGCGCAAGGATCTGGTGCCTGCATTTACAGGAACAGACTATGAGCTTCGTAATATCTTGGCGGAAGTTGCTTTTAAGATCACCAAGATTAGTGCGAATCAGATCTCTCGCGAGACCTTCGACAATGCCTTCCGGTACATTGTCGAACGGGATTCCCGTCTGAATGTCCCATTCGTCATGTCATTTAACACAGGCATGAACCTCGAGGAGCAGGTCGAGAAGTTTGGGAATGGTCCTGCTCGGCACAAGCTCGAAGAAGCAAGACTCGTACTTCGTGTGGGCTTGTAGTTCTGTCTGTGCCCGGGTCTCCGAAAGGAGACCCGGGCATTTTGTTTGACTTTATACACGAGTTTTGATAGTGTAGTTTGAGCTTGAAAAAGCTTTTTTAATAACAATGGCAAAAACATCAGTTAAAGCAAGAGCGGCTAAAAAGCCAAAATTCTCTACTCGGGCAACAAACCGATGCTTTAAGTGTGGACGAGGAAGGGCATTCATGCGAGATTTTGGTCTCTGCAGAATCTGCTTCCGAGAGCTTGCCAACGAGGGTAAAATCCCTGGCGTTAAGAAGTCTAGCTGGTAGTCTGCTAGCACAGAAGACGTCCGGACAAGTCTCAAGTCGCTAGATGAGAGATACTGTCCAGATATCATAAATACACATGACAGATCCAATCGCAGATATGATAGTGAGAATAAAGAACGCTTCAGATTCAAAGAAGGAATCTGTTGTATTTCCGCATTCAAAGCTAAAGCTTGCTATTCTCGATGTTCTTCTAAAAGACGGATTTATAAAGTCTTTCGGAAAGAAGGGAAAGAAGGTCGCTAAGTTTATCGAAGTAGGACTTTTGTACGATGCAGACGGAATGCCAAAGATCTCTGGAGTAGACAGAGTTTCAAAGACTTCAAAGAGGGTATACCAGAAGGCAAAGGATATAAAGAAGGTTAAGAACGGACTAGGAAGCCTAATCCTTTCAACACCAAAAGGAATCATGACAGACAAAGCAGCAAAGGAAGCTAACATTGGAGGCGAGGCGCTATTCAAAATTTGGTAAATTTGAATCATTACATAGCAAATCTGGAAAATAACATGTCACGAATAGGAAAAAAAATAATAAAGATCGCTCCAAAAACAGAAGTATCGCTTGCTGGGGATGTTCTGACTGTAAAGGGTCCTCTCGGAACTCTTTCACGAACATTTAAGAAAGATATTGAAATAAAAATTGCTGGAGATGAAATAACTCTCAATCCAAAAGTTCTTAATCTAGAGAACAGAGCGTTGTGGGGGACATACGCATCTCACATCATGAACATGATTTCTGGTGTAAATAAGCCTTTCGAGAAGAAGCTTATTCTTGAAGGAATCGGATATAAGTCAGATGTAAAGGGAACTAACCTTGTTTTGGCTCTAGGATTTTCACACCCAGTAAACGTAGCAATTCCTGAAGGATTAAAAGTTACTGCAGAGAAGAACGTTATTACTGTAAGCGGGTCTAACAAGGAGCTTGTTGGTCAGTTTACTGCTGAAGTTAGAGCTTTGAAGAAGCCTGAACCATACAAGGGCAAGGGTATGCGATACGAAGGCGAGGTTATCAAGCGAAAGCAGGGTAAGAAGACTGCATAATTCAAACGGCCATGAAAAAGAATCAATCAAAAGTTGCAAAGAGAACACGACGACATGCTCGAATAAGAGCAAAGATTTCTGGCACAAGCGAAATGCCTCGACTTTCTATTTTCAAATCAAACCGATACATATCTGCTCAGATAATTGACGATGTAAAAGGAGTTACAATTGTAGGTGTTCATTCAAGCGATGTAAAAGGCAAGACAATGATGGAGAAATCAGAGAATGTTGGAGTAGCTATTGCTGAAAAAGCATTGGCAGGCAAGATTTCAAGGGTCGTTTTCGACAGAGGAGGATTTATTTATACAGGAAACGTAAAGGCGCTTGCAGAAGGGGCAAGAAAAGGCGGACTTAAGTTTTAATCAAACATATGGAAAACGAAGAAATAAAAGTTGAAGATGTTGCGGTAGAGGCTGAAGCACAGCCAGCTACTTCTATGCCACAGCAGAGGGAGTTCCGAAAGAATTCTCGAAAGCCTGCTCCTCGAAGAGAAGCAAGAGTAAAGCCTGAATTTGATCAGAAAATTATCAGCATAAGGCGCGTAACACGAGTGGTAACTGGAGGACGACGATTTGCTTTCTCTGTTGCTGTAGTTATCGGAGACAGAAAGGGAAGAGTTGGAGTAGGACTAGGCAAGGCCGGAGACACTCCTGTTGCTATCGACAAGGCAGTGCGAGACGCTCGAAAGAATATGATAAAGGTGAACCTTACAAAGGCATCATCAGTTCCGCACGAAGCAGAAGCAAAATACTCTAGCTCACGAGTTCTTATAATGAGAGCTCCAGGAAAGGGAGTTTTGGCTGGATCATCTGTGAGAACAGTTCTTGAATTCGCAGGAATCAAGGAAGTTTCATCAAAAATCTTTTCAAGAAGTAAGAATAAGATAAACAATGCAAAAGCTGCAATAAAAGCACTTTCTAAAATGAAGGCAGCAAAGTAACATAAATACCATGCAGAGCAATAACTTAAAAAGAAAAAATCCGAACAAGAAGCCAAAAACAGTTGGCCGAGGGGGAACTCATGGAAAAACTTCTGGACGAGGAACAAAGGGACAGAACGCCCGAGCCGGACACAAGAAGCGACCAGAGATCAGAGATTTCATCAAGAGAATTCCAAAGCTACGAGGACGAGGCAAGAATATCAACACATCAATAAAGGATAAACCTGTAGTGTTCAACCTTTCTGTTTTCAACAAGCTTTGCAAAAATGGCGATGTTGTTTCTCCAGAGACGCTTATAAAGCACAATCTTCTAACTTCAAAGAGCGGAGTGATTCCAAAAGTTAAGATACTTGGAACAGGAGAGCTGGACAAGAAGCTTTCATTCGAAGGTTGCCTAGTTTCTGCATCAGCAAAATCTATTATCGAGAAGGCCGGAGGTACAGTAAAATAATCCTATGAGCAACTTCATGAACAAATTCAAACTCGTTTTCCAGGACAGCATCCTGCGAAAGCGAATACTTTTTACACTTTTTGCTTTGGCACTGTTCCGAGTGCTGGCATCTGTTCCTGTTCCAGGAGTTGATCATGGAAGGCTTGCACAATTTTTTTCTAGCAACGAATTTCTAGGATTGCTAAATATTTTCTCAGGAGGAGGCCTTTCACAGCTTTCTATCGTGATGCTTGGAGTAGGACCTTATATTACAGGTTCTATCATCATGCAACTTTTGACTATACTTTCTCCAAAGCTAAAAGAAATGTATCAGGAAGACGGGGAGGTGGGCAGGAGAAAATTTGCCCAGTACGGACGAATGATTACAGTTCCTCTAGCGCTTTTACAGGCTTTCAGCTTTATAAAACTTTTGGAGAATCAGGGAGTCATTACTCATTTGTCAGGACTTCAGCTTACGACAAACCTTTTAGTTATCACCGCGGGTTCAGTTCTGCTTATGTGGATCGGAGAGCTTATCACTGAATATGGAATTGGAAACGGAATAAGCCTTATCATCTTTTCAGGTATCGTAGCAGCTCTTCCATCTGCTGCAGGACAGCTGGCATTCTCATTTAGCACAGCTCAGCTTCCAGTTTACTTGGCTTTCATTGTCATTGCCACTTTAGTTATTGTTGGAGTGGTTGTCATTACAGAAGCTGAAAGGCCAATCCCTATAACATACGCAAAGCAGGTAAGGGGAAACAGAGTTTACGGAGGAACATCTACATACCTTCCTCTACGAATCAATCAAGCAGGTGTAATTCCAATCATCTTTGCTCTATCTATCCTTTTGTTCCCTCAGATGATTCTAAGGTTCTTGCAGAATTCAAGCCATGCATGGATCCAGACAGTCTCTTCAAAAATCCTAGCAATTTTGGCAAATGGCTGGTTCTACGGAATAGCATACTTCCTGCTTGTGTTTATCTTCACATACTTCTATACAGCAGTTACATTTGATCCAGATCAGATCTCTACCAATCTTCAGAAAAACGGAGCATTCATACCTGGAGTACGACCTGGAAAATCTACAGCAGATCATATTTCACGAATACTTACTCGATTGACTTTGGTAGGCGCCATCTTCCTAGGATTCATTGCTGTTCTTCCTCTCATTATCAGAGGTTTTACAGGAATTACAGCTGTTTCTGTAGGTGGTACAGCTCTCCTTATTGTGGTATCTGTGGTAATCGATCTGATCAAGAAAATAGACGCTCAGGTTTCAATCCGCGAGTACTAAAACCCCATTATAACTTTTTAGAACATACGCAGGCTTCTAGCATGGTTTCGTCAAGGTACCATGCCTTGACGAATAGAAGCCGAGGTGAGAAGCAATATTATTGCTTCGCAAGATCTTGAGCAAAACTTTGCGAAAGGTGTACTGCTCCTGTAAGGAGAGAGAAAAATTTCCCGTTGGGAAATTTTTTGTTTCTAAAAAGTTATAATGGGGTTTTGGTATGCAAATGATTCATATGTGAGTTAAATCTGGTATACTTTATTCATGACTCCACAAACATTCATATTCTTCGGGCCATCAGGCGCCGGAAAGGGAACACAGGCAAAGCTACTTATTGATAAGCTAAAAGAAAAAGATAATAGAGAAGTTTTGTACATAGAGACAGGTCAAAGATTTAGAGATTTTTCTACAGAAGCATCTGTTACTGCACAGATGACCAAGGAAATAATGTCAAAAGGAGGCCTACTGCCAGAATTTTTGCCGATTTGGATTTGGACAGAATATCTCATAAAGCACGTTTCTGGAGACGAACACATGGTTCTCGACGGACTTTCAAGACGAGCCCATGAAGCGCCTATTTTGGACTCGGCAATGAAGTTTTACAAGAGAGAAAAGCCTTATGTCATCTCTATGGCAGTGAGCAAGGAATGGGCAAAAGACAGGCTTTTGGGAAGAGGTAGAACAGACGACAATGAGCATGACATAGAAAAGCGAATAGCTTGGTACTATGAAAATGTCGTGCCGGCACTTGAATATTTTAGGAACAACACATACTATAACTTCATCTCGATTGACGGCGAGAAATCTATAGAAGAAGTCCATGCCGATATAATGAAAGAGATCGGTCTCTAAAATGATAAATATTAAGACTCAGGAGGAAATAGAAATATTAAAAGAGGGTGGAAAGCGCCACGCCTTTATTTTGCAGGAAATTGCAAAGAAAGTAGCACCTGGAATTTCTACCAAGGAACTCGATGACTTTGCGTCAGAGCTCATAAAGGAAGGCGGAGACAAGGCTGCTTTTTTGAACTATACACCTAGAGGGGCAAAGAGGCCTTATCCGGCAAGCCTATGTGTTTCAGTAAACAATGAAATAGTTCACGGCATACCAAACGAGGACCCACTTATTTTACAAGATGGCGACGTCGTAACTTTGGATTTGGGACTTGTTCATAAGGGCATGATAACTGATAGTGCGATAACAGTCGGGGTTGGAAATATTTTAGAAGAAGACAGGAAGATGATAGAGCATTGCAAGGAAGCATTGGCTTTGGGAATAAAAGTAGCAAGGGGCGGGGCGCGGGTAGGTGATATAGGATACGCAATCGAGTCATTTATAAAGCCTCTTGGATATGGCTTGTGCGAGGGTTTGGCAGGGCATGGGGTTGGTTACAAAGTTCACGAGGATCCATTTGTACCAAATCAAGGCAGAAAAGGCACAGGAGAAGTTTTGAAGCCTGGCATGGTTATTGCTATAGAACCCATGATTACCCTTGGCACAAGCAAAATAGTTTTAGCAAAAGATGGATATACATACAAAACAGCAGACGGTTCAAATGCTGCTCATTGCGAACATACTATTGCTATTACTGAGATGGACCCTATCATACTTACTAAGTAGAACTTTCAAAACTGGCGAATTTTTGCGTTGAAATTTCAAAAATGTTCGTCACCTTACTACTTGTAAGGCTTCTCTCATTTTTTCATTTCGCCTTGAACTTCATCCATATTTGAAAACTTCTAAAATGGTGATATCCTTCACTTATAAACTATCAAACTCATCAACTATTAAACTTATTAACTATCTAACTAAACTTTATGTCACATCCAAAAAAGGAGAGAACATTGGTAATAATAAAGCCCGACGGAGTGCAGAGAACTCTTGTCGGTGAGATTATTGAAAGATACGAGAGAGTAGGCCTAAAGCTTGTCGCGATGAAAATGCTAGTCGCAACTCCTGAGCATGTAGAAAAGCACTATACTCTAGATCCAGAATGGAGAAGAATTACGGGAGAGAAAAGAATAAAGGCAGCAAAGGAAAAAGGCGAACAGCTTCACACAGAAGATCCTTACGAAATTACTGCTGTGGTTTTGGAGAGGCTGAAGAAATACATGACAGCTGGTCCTGTTATCGCAATTGTGTTGGAAGGCGCACACGCTGTTGAAATTGTCAGAAAAATAACCGGAGGAACGGAGCCGAGATCTACAGATGTCGGAACTATTAGAGGTGATTATGTTTTGGATTCATACAATATGGCAGACAATGACGACAGATCTGTCAGAAACCTTGTTCATGCGTCAGGTTCACCAAAAGAAGCAGAAATGGAGATAGCGCATTGGTTCTCAGCAGAAGAAATAATTGATTATAAGCTGATTCAAGAATCCATTCTCTACGACGTAAATTTAGACGGCATCATGGAGTAGCTTTGTGAAGGTTAAATAAAGAAAATCGCCTTGAAACTTGGCGGTTTTTTGATTTGGCTTTCCTATAACCCATTTTAAAAAATATACAAGTTGAAGAGCCTTCAGTTGAGAGTATAATGATTTCAGGATACGTTAGATATTTTCCTCCTAAACAATTTTTTGGGAGCCTCATATCTTTGCACTACGATGAGCGTTCATTCGTTCTGACTTGCGCACTTGCGGGCACCCACCTGGCGTTAAGCTAGGGGAATATCAGCGTATCCATACTAAAACACCCACGGTTTCGTGGGTGTTTTAGTACTTAATTGAATTTGCTACAATAATTTAATGCAATATAGAAACTCAAATCTATTTTTTCGGGCCTTTGCTATTTTAGCTTTCATAGGAGTAGCCGATTATATAAACAATAAATTCTATTACTATTGGACTGTATCGGGCTTAGATAAACCTATGCATCTTTTGGGAGGGGCCTGCGTGGGCATGGGTACAATATGGCTGGTATCTTGTCTCTATTCAGAAATTGAAAATTCGCAGAAAAAAGTCATTATAATAGGTGTTCTTGGGACGCTCCTTATCGGAATATTGTGGGAAATATTCGAACTGCACTTTGGCATTACCACTTTGTCTGATGGCTGGCTTTACTACAAAGACACAATGGGTGATTTATCCATGGATCTTTTGGGAGGACTTTTGGCATCACTATACTCTTGGAAATTAATAAAATAAAAATGGCAAAAAAACTTGAAGTGACATTTTGGAGCGGAGTAGGGACTGTGACAGGGGCAAACTTTTTGGTGGAGACTCAGGATGAAAGGTTTTTGGTAGATTGCGGACTGGTTCAAGGAACTCCAACGGCAGAAGAAGAAAACGCAAAGCCTTTCCCGTATGATCCGAAAACAATTGATTTTCTGTTTATCACTCATGCTCACATGGATCATATAGGCAGAGTGGGCAAGCTGGTAAAGGACGGCTTTCGAGGAATCATATATTCAACTCCGGAGACAAAAGACCTAGCCATTTTGATGATAGAGGATGCCATAAAGGTTATGGATATGAAGTCCAAGGAAAAAGAGATAGAAGACGGTTTCAAGATTCCGCCTCTATATGATGCCAACGATGCTAATACTGCCTTCGCCCTATGGAGAACTATCCCATATAACGAAAATACAAAAATTACAGATGATCTTTCAGTTTACTTAAAAGACGCAGGGCATATTCTAGGCTCATCAATGTATGAGTTTTCATACGACGGCAGAAAAATAGTTTTTACTGGCGACTCTGGAAACTCGCCGTCTCCTTTGCTCAAGCAAACAGAGGAAATAACCGATGCGGATTATTTGGTGGTAGATAGCGTATATGGGGACAGGAATCATGAGCCAAAAGATGTTAGAGACAAAAGGTTTATAAGCGTTGTAAAAGAGACTATCGCTTCAAGAGGAGCTCTGGTAATACCAGCTTTTTCGATAGAAAGAACGCAAGTTATTCTGTATGAACTCAACAATATGGTAGAAGACGGCAAGATCCCTTCCGTGCCGGTTTTTCTGGACTCTCCCTTGGGGCTCAAGGTCACAGAAGTTTATGCTAAAAAAACAAAAGATTTTAATAAGGGCGTAAATGATGAGATAAAAGGCGGTGACAATATCTTCAATTTTCCAAAACTTACTATTACGCATGGTTCAAGAGAGTCGAACGAGATAGAAAATATTTCAAACCCAAAAATCATCATTGCAGGTTCGGGCATGTCCTCTGGTGGAAGGGTAGTAGCGCATGAAATAAGGTACCTGCCGGATCCAAAAAGCACGATTTTGCTCATGGGCTATCAGGCTCTAGGAACGCTGGGAAGGAGAATACAGGAAAAGCCAAGAGAAATTGAAATCAATGGAGAAATTGTTCCGGTAAAAGCTAGGATAGAAATGATATCTGGCTATTCTTCCCACAAGGATTCGAACGGAATAGTAGACATGGTTTCCAATACTGCAAAGAAAGTCAAAAAAGTGTTCGTGGTCATGGGCGAACCAAAATCTTCAACATATCTAACTCAGAGGCTTAGGGATGAGCTTGAGGTGGATGCTATATACCCCGAACGTGGTAAAATTTACAAACTTTCATAATTGACGCATTTCGTTGTTGGACTTCAAAAAATACCGCTCACCTTATCTATATAAGGCTCGCGGTATTTTTTTGTCCGCCTAGAACTGCATCCAATTATGAAAGTTTGTTGTATAATAAATAAACATATGGAACCACAAGAGCAAAATCAAATTCCACAGACTCCTGTCCCTAAACCACCCTTTAATTTTTTTGAAACTGATCCAAAGAAAAATTTTACTCCTTGGTTTTTGATGTTTTGCGGAGTTCTAATTTTAATCGGACTTTCTCTGGCAGGTTATTTTAAATACAAGGCATACGAAAGCTACAAATTAGGAAAGTCTTTTGAAAAGCAGGTGGAAGTACAGGATAAACACTCTGGATGGAAAACATATCGCAACGAGGAGTATGGATTTGAGTTAAAAATGCCTCCAGACTGGGTTGTTGAAGAGGTTGGTGTGGACGAAGGAAAAATTAGTTTTACATCAAAAGAGAGATATGATTTTTGGAGAAAAGGTGAGTTTGCTGGAGATGGAGTTAGTGTAGATATGATTTTTGATAATAGGGATAGTTCAAAATATGATTATATACTTTCTACTTCTACCACCAAAATAAACGGTGTAGATTTTAATGTTTATAACATGGCTGGTATGTATAGTTATGATGTATATAGAACCTCAAATGCAGGTAAAATGTTTAGCTTTTCTGTAATGACAGAGGAAGCCTATAAAATTCTTTCAACCTTTAAATTCCTAAACTCCACAACTTCAGATATTCAGCAGTACATTCTAGATAATTACAAAGATGAATCCACCATTACTGCTATAAAGTCATATGTTGCTACCAGAGAAAAAAGTTTAAAGGATGGTTTGTCACAACAGAAGCAAGTTAAAAACATTATAGCTGAAGTTAACTTATGGAATTGTCTTCGTTATATTAGATCAAATGAAGAAGCAGATAAGATAATTGATAATATTGAAAAAATTATTATCAATACACCTGATAGGATCGCGGCAAATGAATTATATGAACAAGCATTAAGTGGTACAGTCCTACCTCGACTTATAGATGGGGGAGATAAAACTATGTGTAATTTTAATGCTATAAAATTCATTAAATAACTAAAAACTCCGGTAATCTCCGGAGTTTTTAGTTATTTAGATGATGTTAGGGCTACTACTTTCTTAAATGTTTCTGGATGCTCTGCAACAAGTGTCGCGAGGATCTTTCGGTCTATCATCACTCCTTTCTTCTTTAGTGCTCCCATTAGCTTTGAGTATGATGTTCCAAGCTCCTTTGCTCCATATGAAATCATTACATTCCAGTTCTTTCGAGCATCGCTTTTCTTGTCTCGTCTGTGCGCAAATGCATATGCACCAGCGTGAAGCAAGGCGTCCATTGCCTGTCTTTCCTTTGAACCTCGTCCATGTCGAAAGCCTTTTGTCTTTCGTAGGATATTCTTTCTTGATTTTAGAGCATTTACTCCTTTCTTTACTCTTGTCATGATTTTGATTTGAATTATGTGATTTGAGATTTGAGTTATGAATTTGAATTCTTCATACCTCTTTTCTTATTTCTCTATGCTTTACTTTATATAAAAAGCTCGGTCCTTGTTGCTAATAGGGAAATTAACATCCTTCTTCTTTGAAAGCTGTGATCGTCGAGACTCCTTTGCGTTAAAATGGTTCTGACCAGTCTTTCGGGCCTTTATTTTGCCATTCTTGCTGACTTTCAGTCTCTTTGTGAATGATTTGTTTGTTTTTGTTGACATGTTATTTTCCTTACCGCTCTAGGCTTTCTCAATAATAATGCTAAGGCCTTTTGGTGACTTTTTGGCTGGGTCTGCTATTTTGAATTCTTCTGTAATCAGCTTAAGTACCCTAGACATCCTTTCTTCCAAGAATTTAATATCCATAAACTTAGCTCGGCCGGGTAGAAATAGGTCAATTTTTATCCTGTTTCCTTCCTTTAGCCATTCTGAGGCTTTTTTAGCCTTGAGTTCAAGATCGTGGTCTCCGGTGCCTACTTTGATTTGAATGTTCTTAACTTCTACGTTTTTGGCCTTGGTTTTAGCCACTTTTAGCTTCTTGTTTTCAGCATACTGAAATTTACCATAATCCATGATTTTTGCAACTGGAGGCATGGCCTTTGGCGATATCTCTATGAGGTCCAAACCAGCCTCCCTGGCCTTATCCAGAGCTTCTCTAAAGGAGAGGACACCAAGATTATCGCCGTTTTCCATAATCACCCGAAGTTCAGGCGCTGTTATCTGGTTGTTTATTCGTATGCTTTGTGACAAATAATTTATTGATAACTTCTAAAAGTAGTAAAAATATAGCACATTTTATGGATTTTGCAAAGCTAGCTGGCCTTTAATGTGCTAATAATAGATTTCAGTATCTGGTCTGCCTCCTCGCTTGTAATAATGCCTGGTACAGCCTTGGCCCTGCTTGCTGTTTCTTCTGGGATAGCGCCTGTAAATATGGTTATCATATCGCTCACAACCACAAGAGTTTTGTTGTCGGATATTTTGAAAAAGTAAGTGGTATGACCACAACCTTCTACACCCTCAATTATTTTGTATCCGGAAAGATTGCCAATCACAACTTCGTCAATAAAGCCGGGAGATGTTACTACTTTTCCATTCACGAAGTTTTCCGGAGATATATATGGGCTTTTTTGTTTTATTGTTTCAACAATATCCTTGTCAGAAAGACTGATAGCAATATTGAAATCAGTAAGATTTTTCTGTGTGCCGGCATTGTCTCCACGAAAATCACAGTAATCAGGATGCTCGAACGGAACTTCGTGGTGCACTACGACGGAAGACCCAGTAGTGCTTGCTGTTAGCATGTTGGGGTAGATGAAAGATAGGCCGAGCGTGCTGTTCCTATATGTCTTTGTGTTGCTAGGGGCAGGAGCTTTTTCCTTTTTTATAAAATAAAAGTAGCCGAGTGATGCAACCAGTATGACCAATATGAGAGCAAGAGTTTTTTTCATTTTTTTATCCACCTAAGTATATCAGGACTTGTTGTTTTTATAAAGGCATGTCCTTATAATTAATATACTATTAGATTATTTTTAAAATAAGATGAAATTAAAACACCCAATGTGGGTATATGGAGCTGCCATCGCCGTCGGGGTCATCCTTGTGGTATTTGCACTCTTGCCTCGATCAAACGAGACAAACTATCCTTCCACAAGCACTTCAACTTCTAAGTCAGCTGTAAATAACTCACAGCAAAAAAAGAATTCTGCAAAAGTTGCAAATACGGTAAAGACAGATGTATTTACAAATATTTTCCCGCAGAAGGGAAGTTATGAATGTACATACGAAGAGGTTACGCCATCAAAGCGAACGACAAATACAATTTTCTTTGCTGATGGAAAAATGAGAGGGGAGTTTAGGACTTTGGGGGGATCATCAAATATCATGGTCTATGACGGACGATATATGTATATTTGGACTGAAGGACGAGGCACAGGAACTCTTTCAGTGCCAAAATCAATTTCAGATTTCCCTGCAATCGTTCCAAAGGATTTCACAAACGGAACTGTATTAGGGTCAGGGACAAACAGCGCAAGCTGGATCTGCCACCCATGGGCAAAAGACGCTTCGCTTTTGCAGAAGCCAAGTTACGTAAATTTTAACTAATCAAAAAACTCCCGAACGGGAGTTTTTTGATGAATGCCATAAATGGCGTTCTGTTTTTTTGTGGAGATGGTGGTATCGAAACCACGTCCATAAAGAGAATTGAAGCGTTTCTACAGTGCGTAGATTGTTTAGTGTGTTAAACCACAATGCTTGGAACAAACAAAATACATTGTGATCGAGTTCCTATTTTTCGGACAAGAGTCGGAACAGTCTTTTATCCTAACCTCGTTTTATATCAATCATTTTCCATATAGAGGTATCATGGAAATGACCGTCTTACCGAGTTAGCTTATGCTAGTGCTGGTGAGAAAGCGAATGCGTTTCCAAAAGGAGACGCAATGCCCTTAGATAAGTTTTTTACACTTATTGTTTTCGACAGTTTCAGGAGTTATCGAAGCTCCGCATTGCACGAATCAATGTCGTCCTTATGTCAAAACCTGTCATCCCCAATAGGGAAGTATAAACCTTTTTATTGAGGATCTTATTTCTTAGAGACGCTCGCTTTTCCTGCGAAAAGTTTGCTCGGTCCTCGGCTTCTATTCGTCAAGGCAGGGTACCTTGACGAACCCATGCTAGAAGCCTGCGTATGCTCTAAAAAATAAAATCCTCAAACAAGGTTTAATCTCTCTTATTGAGGCAGGTTTGTGATTTCAAAAAACTATCGATCTTTAAGCTCTCGTGCAACATCGCGGAGAGAATCCTTTTTCTTCAGAGTCTCTCTTTTGTCGAACTTTTTCTTTCCACGCACTTCTGCTATCTCGAGCTTAATTTTACCATTACTATTATACACCGAAATAGGGACAATTGTCAAGCCTTTTGTGGCTTCGGTTTTAGCTATTTTTACGATTTCTTCTTTATTGAGAAGTAATCTTCGAGTTCTGTAAGGGTCGTAATCTTTTGGTGTGTTGTTTTGCTGGTATGGTGGTATAAACATGCCCACAATAAAGGCTTCACCACCCCTCACTGTTATGTGCGCACCCTCGATAGACCCATGGCTTTCTTTCAACGATTTTACTTCATAACCAAAAAGCTCTATACCTGCAGTATATTTTTCTAGGAATTCGTAATTAAAGCCGGCTTTTCGGTTGGTGATAAGCGACATCTGTTTTATTGTAGCAGAACCACAGACTAACATAAAAAGGCAAATTTAGGAGGATGACTCTTCATGTCTATTCCATTAATCTTCATCTTTTATTTTGTATGCTTTCATGTATACTGTGCGTAGCTATGAACAAACCAGAACAGCCAGAAAAAACAAAAATAATAATCAAGAAAAGACCAAAGGGAGGCAAGGGCCCGGAGGATAATTCTATTATCGGATACGTAGTTTCTGTTTTGGCCATTTTTCTCATACTTTCTTTCGCTTACTCAGCTTTGACTGGCTTAAAAAACGATAAGACAGTAGACATACCTATCTCTACTCTATCTTCTGACATCAAAGGCGGTCTTGTAAAAAATATCGTAGTCAGAGGCGAAAGCTTGGATATAGAATACAAGTCGGGCGACAAGAAAACGTCAAAGAAAGAAGCTGGCGAAGCACTTTCACAGACGCTGGTGAACTATGGAGTTACAAAAGAGCAGTTGTCAGCAATCGAGGTTGATATAAAAAACGAGACGGGGCTTGGATACTGGTTTATAAATCTTTCTCCGATTATTTTCCCGATACTTTTCATTTTGGTTTTCATCTGGTTCATTACAAGGCAGGTAAAGGGAGCGGGCATGCAGGCTTTAACTTTTGGACAATCGAAGGCTAGGATGATTGATCCAAATGACAAAAATCAGAGAGTAACCTTCAAGGATGTTGCAGGTGCAAAAGAAGCAAAAGAAGAATTGACTGAAATTGTAGATTTTCTTCGAAACCCGAGGAAGTTTTTGGACATTGGTGCTCGAATTCCAAAAGGAATATTGCTCATGGGTGCACCTGGAACTGGAAAAACTTTGCTGGCCAGAGCAGTTGCTGGTGAGGCGGGGGTAGCTTTCTTCTCCATTTCCGGTTCGGAATTCGTCGAGATGTTTGTCGGAGTCGGTGCTTCTCGAGTGCGAGATTTGTTTACAATGGCAAAGAGGAATTCTCCGTCCATTATTTTCGTGGATGAAATAGATGCGGTTGGACGAGTGCGAGGAGTTGGTGCTGGAGGAGGAAACGATGAGCGAGAACAGACTTTAAATCAGATCTTGGTTGAGATGGATGGCTTCGAGCCGAATGAAAAGGTGATTGTCATGGCGGCAACGAACAGGCCAGACGTTCTAGACCCTGCTCTTTTGCGACCAGGCAGGTTTGATAGGAGGGTAACTCTTGAACTTCCAGATAGGAAAGACAGAGAAGAGATACTTAAAGTCCACAGCAACAGAAAGCCTTTTGCCGAAGATGTTAATTTGAAAGTTATTGCTGAAAGAACGCCGGGTTTTTCCGGAGCAGATCTTTATTCTCTCATGAATGAAGGAGCTATCTTGGCTGCGCGAGAAAATAGGACAAAAGTTTCTCAGTACGATCTTATACGCTCTATTGAAAAAGTTATGCTCGGTCCAGAGAGAAAGAGCCATGTGCTTTCAAAGAAGGAAAAAGAGATTACTGCTTATCACGAAGCTGGCCATGCAGTCCTAGCGTCGCTTCTTTCGTATGCAGATCCTGTTCACAAGATTTCTATCATTTCCCGAGGCAGGGCAGCGGGATACGTTCTGCATCTTCCACTGGAGGATAAAAAGCTACAGTCAAAGAAGGAATTTTTGGATGATATTGTTGTTTCGCTTGGCGGATATGTTACTGAAAAAATGAAGTTTGGCGATCTGACTACTGGCCCATCAAATGATTTGCAGGTTTCGACAGCTTTAGCTAGAGACATGGTTACAAAATACGGAATGTCAGATAAGCTCGGACCTATTGCTCTTGAGGGCCAAGGAGGAAAAGTTTTATTTGGCAGAGGTGTTGAAGAAACAGAAATATCTGAAAGGGTAGCGGCCGAAGTTGATGGAGAAGTTTCTCGGATAATGAACGAAGCAATGCAGAGAGCCGAGGCTACTATTTCTCAAAACATGAATTTGCTAGAAGCAATTGCAAGAAGGCTTATGGAAGTCGAAACAATTGAGAGGGCAGAATTTGAAAATATACTTGTAGCTCATGGAGTTACTCCAAAGCAGAAGCTGGACATTGAGCATCAAGCCTAGTATTGAATTTATTTCCATTTGTTGTAGAATGCAGGACAGGAGGAGCCAAATGGTCTCGCATCACATGGTTGAAAGTCTGGGGGCGGGGATCAGGGACCAGATTTGTCGAAAGAACGGAGCACAGGATCCGAAAGTTGCACTGGTAGATGCTGTGCTCAGCAGGCTGAAAGATCGCGTAAATGGCGATCCGGAGGTTTGCGAGGCGGAGCTCATGCGTATCGGGGCTGATGCCGGAGTTTTCAGACAGCTTGGCCATGTCGAACACGACTACCGCTAGCGAGCTGTGCACGGGGAAAATTCTCAAAGGTGGCAAGGAGTTATGGTGCAAAGGGAAACTTTTGCCAGTTCTTGCTTCTGGCTTTAGAAAAGAATTCTCCTGTGCAATATGCGGAAGGCGATATGAAGTTTTATCGCATGACGCCAAGACCGGCACCTACACCCTTCGCAAGAAGGATGCTGCATGAAGGCCGGAGATTTATTCTCCGGCCTTTGTAATACCTTTCAATTTCTATTTTTCAAGAAATATGCTAATTTATAGAAATCATCCACTGCGCCTGTAGCTCAGTTGGTTAGAGCACAGAGCTTATACCTCTGGGGTCCCTGGTTCGAGTCCAGGCAGGCGCACATTTATAAATAAAAGCAAAATATTTTTATGAAAAAAGGAAAACTTTGGTTCAAAGCAAAAATGTTCGGATGGGGCTGGTATCCGGTATCTTGGGAAGGTTATCTGATTTTGGCCATGTATTTGTTGGGCACAGTTCTGAATTTTATAAACGTAGACAGGCTTACTCATTCTATTAGCGATACCCTAATTAATTTTTCTTTGCCTTTCGTAATAAACACAATTTTCCTATTGATTATTTGCTATGCCAAAGGCGAAAGACCAAGGTGGAGGTGGGGGAAATAGCTATTCGAAGTGAATTTTTTCAGTCCTGTTCTTAAAATATTCTCGGATTAAAGGATAATTCCTAAATTCCGGATCTTTCTCCAGAATTCTCACAGCTTCTTCTCTTGAAGCTTCTACAAGCTTTATATTTTTAATTGCATCCATGGCAATATCTGAAATGCCCCACTGCTTTCTGCCGTAAAGTTCTCCAGCCCCTCTTTGGGCCAGATCAAACTCAGCCAATTCAAATCCATTTTTTGCAGTAGTTAAGGCTTTTAACCTATCGCGAGTTTTCTGGCTGTTAGATTCGCTGAATACATAGCAGTATGCCTGATGGTTTGACCTTATTACTCGTCCTCTGAGCTGATGCAGTTGTGAAAGTCCAAATCTCTCGGCACCCTCTATAATTATCATTGTAGCGTTTGGCACGTTTACTCCAACTTCAACCACGCTGGTTGCTACCAGTATGTCAGTTTCTCCGCTGGCAAATTTGCTCATGACCGATTCTTTTTCTGCGGGAGT
Source organism: uncultured Candidatus Saccharibacteria bacterium (assembly GCA_964468795.1). Lineage (GTDB taxonomy): Bacteria > Patescibacteriota > Minisyncoccia > Phycocordibacterales > DATDWN01 > C7867-006. The sequence goes on along the minus strand of CAYXWL010000001.1, from coordinate 271,266 downwards.
CATTTTTGAGTGGAGGATGGCTATTTTCGCATCCCTAAAGACTTCTTTTTTCAGCCTTTCAGCTTCCAAGGTTACAGATTTGGCAAGGACAGCCATTTCTTTTGTTGGGTCCGGCTCATCTATTCGAGGACATATGACATACAGTTGTCTGCCTTGTGCCATTTCTTTTTTGATTTCGTTATATGTATTTTCTCTTTCGTTAGGCAAAATTATCCTTGTAATGATAGGCTTTCTTCCATGAGGCATGCCTTCCAGAACAGTAAGGTCCAAGTCTCCATAAAGCGTAAGCGCCAACGTTCTTGGAATAGGAGTAGCTGTCATTGAAAGAAGATGTGGGGTTACACCGCTTTTGCTTGTAAGCTTCTGTCTTTGGAGAGTGCCAAATCTGTGCTGTTCGTCTATCACCACAAACGCCAGATGCTTCCATGTTACTGACTTTTGTATCAAAGTGTGCGTACCGATAAGTATTGGCACTTCGCCGTTAGCAACCCATTTTAAAAGCTGATTTTTTGAAATGTGAGTAGATTTTGCCGGATTCAGCTTTGAAGGAAATATTCTGCATTCGCTTCCAGTAACCAAGCCTATTTTTATTGGCAAGTGCCTAAAGAAGGAGATAAAATTTTCGTAATGCTGTTTTGCCAAAATTTCTGTAGGCACCATGTACGCGCATTGCAAGTTCCCAAAATCCTTTCCAAAAGGTCTCGTGTTAGTAACGGCATATATAATGGTGGCAGCAACAGCCGTCTTTCCTGATCCCACGTCGCCTTCGAGCAGTCTCGACATTGGGTAGCCACGCTTCAAGTCAGAAGTTATTGAGTCAATTGCTGAAAGCTGGTATTGGGTGGGCTTGAAAGGAAAATTTGAAATGAACTCTTTTATATCTTTTTCTTTCGTATCAATGCAGAAAGAACTCTGCATTGACCACAGTTTTCTTTCTCTCTGCTTTTCCAGCTGAATAAAAAATATCTCTTCAAAAGCAAATCTCTTTCTTGCTGACAAGGCATTTTCCTGCTTTTTTGGAGTGTGGATCCATATTAAGGCTGTCCGAATTCCAGGCAATTTATATTTTTCAAGTATTGTTTCAGGAATCGGATCTTGAATCTTATCGAGTATTCCTGAAGAAAATATTTTCTGTATGGTGTAATAAATCCACTCTGAAGATACGCCTTTGCTTTCCGGATAAACTGGATAGAGCGTGGGGTCATCAGCGCTTTCTCCAAACAATGAATTGCCAACTCCGGTCGGAACGGATTTGGTCATTTCAATTTTTGGATTGCTCATATATAGCTCTCCTTTTCTTTCTACCACTTTGCCTTCTACTCTCACTAGCGAATTTTCAAATATCATTTTTGCAATGTAAGGTTGGTTGAACCATACAAGCTTTAGGGATCCGGTTTCGTCTGCTACTGCTCCCTCTGACATAGGTATTTTTTTTATAAACGCCTTGCTAGTTTTTAAATTTGAAATCCTTCCAAATATGACAGCCTCATCTCCCTTGATCAGAGAAGAAATATTTTTAATTTGGTTCGTATCGCCATAGCGTGCAGGGAAGTGGTATAGAATGTCTTCAATTGTTGTTAAGCCAAGTTTTGAGAGGGCTTTTTTATGCGGTTCTGATAGTCTAAAGTGTGCCGACAGCTTGTCTTTTAGTTCCATAATTAAATGAATGATACCACAATTAAAAAACCACCTTTGATTGTGGTCTTTTAATTTATTATTTAGATGATTCGAGTAGAGCTATCTGAATCTAGAAATTTTCCTTTGTCTTTTTATGGCATTGTCGCTAGTTGTATTTGAGGAACTTTCTGCTATTAATACCTTATGAAGATAATTAAAGTCCGCTTTTATTTCATATTGTAGCAATACTGTAATAATTAAACTACCAGTTGTCCAGGCTTTACTGGCAAACAAGGCTTGTCATTTTAGTGATATCATATAAAGCGAAATTAGGAACGTCGATACAGTTTACCCCCCCGTCAAGGCAATAGTATGCGATATCAACATTCTGAAACCCTCCTTGTAGAGGTATTATTTTTCTGAGCGTGACCAATGTTGATTGATTGATTAGGACAATTCCGTAACCCCAGTAGTGGCACTGAGGAGTAGGAACGGCGATATATTTTGAGAATTCGGCAGGTAAGGTACTTAGTGGACGCCGATCTTTTATTAATCCAGAGCCAATCGGATATGAGCCTTTATCTATCTGATATATCTGTGCAGCTTTGGCTATTTCTCTCATCTGCATGAGAGTTGTACTTAGAAAACCTCTGTCCCGGACAGTGTGCAGGTTCGGAAGGATTATTGCCGACATGACTCCGATGATTGCTATTACTACAAGTACTTCGATAAGTGTAAATCCTCTCATAATTGGTTGGTATCAGCCAAGTGAATAATTATTTTCATTAGTGATATAATCATCATACCATGAACCGACCGACTGTCTGCATATTGTTTGGGATTACGGGGGATCTTTCTTTAAAAAAGCTTTTGCCAGCACTCCTTCTGATGCATGGGCGTGGAGAACTCCCAAATACTCGAATAGTAGGTTTTTCAAGAAGGCAATTTTCAGAAAGTGAAATAAGAAGCTTTATCAAGGAAAATTTGCCATCATCAACTGAATCATTTTTGAACATAATTTCTTATGTAAGCGGTAATTTTGACGAAGTTTCTGCATATAAAAATCTCTCGCATTATCTGCTCGATAAAATAGACAAGGAGCTGGGGGAATGCAGTAACAAGCTTTTTTTTCTGGCAACTCCTCCCAGCATGTATGAGAGCATATGCACAAATATTTCAATTTCTGGACTTTCTGTTCCATGCGGAGGCGACCAAGGATTCGCTCGAGTGCTTATAGAGAAGCCGTTCGGCAAGGACTTGGATACAGCTATACGCTTGGATTCTCTTCTGGGAAAATTATTCAAAGAAGAGCAGATATACAGAATTGACCATTATCTTGCAAAGGATTCTCTGATTGATATTTTGAAGGTTCACAGGGTTTCAGAACAGCATGGCAACATATGGAATAGTGAAAATATTGAAAAGGTTGAAATAGATATTTTTGAGACAGCTACAGTCGGATTGAGAGGAACCTTTTATGATGGTATCGGTGCCTTGCGAGATGTCGGCCAAAATCACATGCTTCAAATGGTGGCGCTTATTGCAATGGATTTGCCTGTAAACAAAGATCCTTCTCAAATTCAGAATAATCGGGCAGAGGTGCTCGAGAAGATTGTTCCTCCTTCAGAAGATGATTTGGAAAAAATGAAATTCGGCCAGTATGACGGATATTTGCTTGAGCCAGGGGTGGAAAATTCGTCCCGCACAGAGACGCTTTTTGAGGTGACTTTGTTTTTAGACAAGCAAAATTTCAGGAAGGTGCCATTCGTTCTCAGATACGGCAAAGCTCTTTCCGAAAAAAATAGCCAAATTTCAATTTATTTTAAAAATAAAACTACGCTCACAATTCCGGTGCCAAGCGAGGATTCGGGCAGGGCATACCAAAAAATTCTGCGTGATTGCATGGTTGGCGATCAGACTGTGTTTATAAGCACTAGGGAAGTTATGGCGGAGTGGAAATACATCACTCCTATCTTAAATAAAATGCACACCTCGCATTTTGTTTGCTATGAAAAAGGTAGTCGGCCCGATGAGATTTTTAAGTCCTGAGATATGCTAGATAATACACAAACATTCCAATCAGGCTCCACCAGCCTAAATCCGAAACAATAAGGCCGAGTGCAATTTTAGCCTGCCATTCTTTTGGGAATAACTCTGCCTGTCTGCCTTCTTTTTCTCGGTTTAACATATACGGGCTAACCTTAAATGAAAGAAAAAAACCATTTGCAATGAGTGCTAAGGTAATTAAGAAATGATAAAAAGGTATTCCATTAAAATAATTACTCCTATATACAACCAAAGCGCCAATAGTCAAAAGAAAGATGCCAACCCAAATCATTGGTTTAGTAACCTTGTGAGTTCTTGTGGTAGCTTCGGTCCAATAATGGGATTTTCTTCCTAAAAATCCGTGTATATCAATAACTATTACTGACCCCAGACCAATAACAAATCCAGCTATCATCGCAAACAATCCCACAGCATCTATAAATTGCGTATCCATGATTTATATAAAATACTTTGTAATGTGAATTGAAATCAGACTTACAATTCCTGTCGCAAAAGCTCCCCATAATATATCTACAAGCGTGATGATTACCGGCCAGTCATTTAGTGTTGCGTGGTTTGTGAGATCGTATGTTGCATAGGCTACTGCGCCAAAAAATGATCCGAGCAGTAAAATTTTTACAGTACTCGCATGCTGGCTCATAGAAGGGTTTGATACAAATACCACTAATCCGACAGAATAGATAATATAAAAAAGTAGTGCAGGAGTTAATTTAGGGCTGTCAGACAATATATGAGACAAATAGGGAGCATACAATTTTTTTGACATAGTTGTGAGCCACAATGCATCAATCACGATAAAGGGAACTATGGTAGCAAGGAAAGAAATAATGTTTATTTTCATATTTAAATTATACCAATTAACTTACAGTTTGGAATTTCTTTGGCTTGCGAATTGCAAGGAGTTATTAACATCCTCTATTGACCAAATCTCAATGGGTGGTATAATTAAAAATTGGAGGTTAATGCCGGATGCGGCAGATGAGAGTTGTCGTTTGGCCGGATGACTTTCCCGACTGGCAGAAAATTTGCCTTAGGAAATCCCCGAAAAGGGGTTCTGCTGTACCTGTCCAGAAGACCGGTACCGAAGCTTCCGCAACCTTCGATGAGTTGCTGAAGCGAGAACGCAAGCTGAATATCCACTAGCTTGCGAACACACATAGGGGGCGCGGCGTATGTCCGTTGCCCCTTTTCTTGTGTAAGAAATATTTAATTAGCTTATTTGATGCAACTTCTTTGCATTTCAAAAATATAGCTTTTATGATAACCTTGGCTGTATTGGAGACGTGTCAGAGTGCTTATTTGCGAAGCTGAGCAAATAAGAGACGGAGTGCGACGGCACGAGTCCGGGTCGGGAAAGTTTTCAGCAGAAAACTATTCCTGACCTATGAGCCTCTTCTAGAAAGAGGCAGGAGGATTTGAATAAGTAAGTATATATCAAATAAAGATTGATAATTGGAGACGTGTCAGAGTGGTCTAATGTGCCTCTTTGCTAAAGAGGTGTGCCCCTTAAAAGGCACCGACGGTTCGAATCCGTCCGTCTCCGCCTTGACAATTTTGTATCGGTATGACCTAGTTTCCTAAGAGAGATAAGCGACCCAAGTACTTAATAAATTTGTATTTATTCCTTCATCCAAAACCAAAATTGATTTTGGAGATTTTGTGTTAACTCATAAGTATCAGCATGTGACAAAACTCCAAGATAAGACTGTAAACTGCTGTTTAGTTTTTCTTTAGAGAGATGTCCCTCTTGGAAACTCCTCATCTTTTTTCGTATATTTCTTAGTATTCTCCTCTTCGTTTTTGCTCTCAGTAGTTTGTAATATGGAAATATGACGTAACCTAGAAAATCTATTCCTTCGTGGTATTTACGAATAGTGATTTTATTTGGATGTAGCTCAAGTTTTAATTTTTCAGATAAAAATTTTTGCAATTTTGGCAATAGTCCCTCAAGGTATTCTTTGCTTTCTGATATAATGACAAAATCATCTGTATATCTTGCATAATATTTTACTTTAAGTTCATGCCTAACAAATTGATCAAACTCATTCATATAAATATTGGCAAAAATCTGGGAAGTCAGGTTGCCGATAGGCACCCCTTTGTTATTCATAGTAAAAAGCGACAGCGTTTTACTCTCTCTCTCTCTCTCTCTCGCAACGTGCCGCACGAATCGTAGCTATTAACAATCTCCTCAAGAAGAGAAACCGTTTTAGTGTCTTTGATTTTTCTTTTCAAAATGTCCAAGAGTACTTGGTGATCAATAGAGTCAAAGAATTTTCTCACGTCGCATTTCAAAGCATAACAAGTTCTAGTATTATTTCTCGACTCAATTCTAAGCATATTAGCTATGGCTTCCACTCCCTTATGAGTTCCTTTGTTAATACGACAGGAATAGGAATCAGTAATAAAAGTTGGTTCAAATATTTTATTAAGCACAGAAAAAGTTGCGTGATGGAGTACTCTGTCCCGAACTGTGGCCTTGTGAATTCTTCTTATCTTTGGATCGTGAATCCAAAATCCTTTATATGCTCCATGTTTATATCTTTTATTTTTCAAATCCCTATACAAACCAAAAATATTTTTCTCAAGATGTTTTTCAAACTCCAAAACATCAATCTTATTTCGCTTATCCGATTTAAACACCTCCCAAGCTTTAAATAGTGCTTGAGGAGAAATTATTGACCAATATAAATTCTTATAAATTTTCATATGAATGACTTAGATATACCAATTTTTAGAAAAACGTACGATTTGTATAAAGAATTTTACAATCTTCGCTTGTCTGTTCCTAAGCAAGATCGATACACACTTTGGCAAAAGTGTGAGAGTCTTCTCATTGAAGTACTTGAGGGTATTTTGTATGCAAGTGAGCAAAGCAAAATAGAAAAACTACCAACTCTTGAAAGAACAAGTGTCAGATTAAATTTTCTTCGCATTTGCATCCGTCTCATGAAAGATGTCAGAGCAATTGATTCCAAGAAATATGTGATCATTGAAGCTAACTTAGATGAGATTGGCAGAATGCTCGGAGGGTGGATTAAGTCAACGAAAGAGAGGTAAAAAAAGAAAACCCTGATCTCTCAGGATTTTCTTTGGATAGGTATGACTGCCGGGAGGACGCGAGACCGATGTTGTCGTTACGGTTGTCGTCGTTCCAGTTGTTGACGTTGAGACCCTTGGCATCGAAGTTGCCGACGTTGACGTGGTTGCCGTTCGAGTCAAGATATTGCTTAGTTCCATCTGTGTCACCGAGACTTGAGAGTTACTATTCTTTCGAATCTATATTCTCTTATCTCTGAATTTTATTCGAGAGCAGTTCTTTATGAACACCTCTACTGAAACCAAGCAAGAAGTTCTCTCTATCCTTAATCGCACTCTGCCATGATCCGTAAACCACTGGCACTCTGGCGTCTCACTAGGTGAGATATCTCGCGAACTTGAGCCGTAGCCCAAACTACATTAGCAAGATACCCATATTATATGGCTTACCTGAGAGATTTTCTAGACATTGACAAATGGCTATAATATGTGATATACTATTACTGTCAGTTCTTTGATAGATTCACTTCTTGAGACGAGCTTTTTGGGTCCTATTCTGGACTTAAAAAACTCGTCTCAATCAGAGACAAGTCGCAACCGTCCGAGCGAATCGGACTTACAGGTGAAGGAGATCGTGATGACAAAGATCACATCTGAAACCGCCCCGGCTACGTCGGAGCAGGTTCAGCACATTGTGGAGATGTTTCAGGCACAGGTTCCTCTTATGGTCGAGAAGTATCTCGGTTCATATGAGGCTGGTGTCGAGTTCATCTCCCGTGGTACTGAAGCGATGGATGCCACTCGTGACGCAGTCCGAGACATCGTTCGTCGTTTCTCGGTGAAGGTTCCGGACTACACGCAAGCTCAAGTCATCCTCGGCGTCGATTTTATCACGCCAGAGGAAGTGGCGAAGGCTCGTGGTCTGGTCTACACCGACGATCAACTCGCAGAGCTCGCCGAGACCGTTCCGTCACTCGACGTGCTCGAGTGGTGCAAGGCAAACGGCTACGCCGTAATGCCCGCATCTCCGAGTGCGATGTCCTTGCTCGAAGTTCGAGCCGTGAAGTCCAACCACTTCTACTCCAAGTCGGGTGGTTGGTACGAGAACGAGAACTTCGCTCGCGAGGACAAGACGTCCTTCGGGTGGCTCGCCATCCGGAAGACGCCGGTCAAGAACTCAACCTCGAAGACCTGGGGAGAGCAGAACAAGCTCCTCTCCAAGTTGGAAACGGTTCCGAACGCTGCCGAGATGAGCTGGTTCATCACGACCTACTACGAGGTTCGTGGTATCCGACTCTTCGAGAACATCTACGTCCGGACATCGAGTCTTGACTCGTACGGCTACCACGTCCGCGTCGGCCTCTTCGATGCCAAGGGTCTCGGCGTCTACTGCTGGCACGACGACTACCGTAACGACCGCATCGGTCTCGCGTCCTCCCGGAAGAAGTGAACCTTGAACTCTTGAGGACTTGTCCATCTTGAATACTTGAGCCTCCGCGCAAATTTTTTCCGAAAGGAGAAGTTTGCCGGAGGCTTTTTAGTTACTCTTTAACCAGAGTCAGTGTTTTATCTTTATAAATAATTCTCGATCGGAGGTTTGCGAGTAGTTCTCTCTTCTCAACAGTACTCCCTTCTTTCAAGATGTACTTAGCATAATTTCGTATGTCAGTATCTTTGTTAGTTTGGACTTTTTCTTTAGCACCTAGTACTGATCTCTGAAAGATATTGAATCTCGCAATCTCATCTTCCAGTTTCTGTCTCATGCCCAGTTCGTTAATATTTACTTTATCCAATATCTTAAGTAATTCAGTAATCAAATCTTCTTCTCTAATATATTTATTCTTACAATTCCTATCTCTTGCTCTTGAACACGAATAGTAGATATATCTATTAGCACCACCTCCTGATAATTGTTTCCACTTTTCTTCTGCTGAGATGCCACTGCCACAGTATCCGCAAGTAAATAGTTTGGTGAAAGCAAATTCTTTGGCTTCTCTGACTATCTGATCACGTTTGAGTTGAGCTTTCACTTTTTCAAATAACTCTTGAGTAATTAAAGGTTCATGTTTGCCTTGATACCAGTTACCACTTCCAAGAGGTCTCTCAAAGACTCCATAGTAGAAAGGACTTTGCAGTATTCGATAGATACCACTAAGCGTTAGAGGTTTGTTTCCTCTCGTGTAGAAATTAAGTTCAAACTTAAGCCAATTAAATATCTTTCTGCCAGAGAATTGCTCATATGCTACTTTCTCAAACATTTTCTTTATTATCGGCGCTCGTAAGGGATCCAAAATCACCTGACATTTCTTATCCATTCTATTCTGATTCAAATACCCAAGTGGTGCCGTACCTGCCCACAGTCCCATTTCAGCTCTAGTTCTTAAACCTCTCTTTACATTGATGCCTCGGTTGTCATTCTCTAGTTTAGCCTGTGAACATAAAATCATTAACATGAACTTATCATTCGGAGAGTTCATAAATCGCTGTCCGTATGTACGGATATCCTCCAACTTTTTAGCATCCATGAGATCAACTACTTTTCCCAAGTCTCCTGCATTTCTCGATATTCTATCCGGTGCCCAAGTTAATATCCCATTATATTTTCCTTGCTTTATCTCTTCAATCATTTCGTTAAAGACGGGTCTCTGATCCGTTTCTTTAGCAGAGTGGCTTTCTCTTTTCATGGTAATGATCTCCAGTCCTTCTCTTTCAGCAAGTTGAAGCATTTCCTTGATCTGACTATCAATACTCAATACTTGTCTTTCCTCTGACTCTGTACTTTTGCGAGCATACAGACAGTATTTCACTTTCACTGGTACTACTACTTGTTTGACCGGTAATCCCGGCATATGTATTTGATTATTCATATACATACATTGATGACGCAGACCTCGTGAGGAGTCCAGAGCGTCCCAAGACCCTAAATGTAGACAACTTTAGGCAGCAGTAATTCAAGAGAGTCAATCTGATATTCTAAAGTTATGGATTTGAAAAAAGCTGGAAAAGTTTTAAATAGAATATTAAAGAAGAAAAATCCTGAAACGTTTAGTAGTACGTGGATATATCAAAACACTCCGGAAATTTACAGATTTGTCACTAAAAATCTCAGAACTGAAATTAATACCATTGATTGGGATAGTCTGACGGTACATATAGACAAAAAGTTTCAGAAGAGATGGATGCGATACAAAAGAAAAACTATGAAACAATATGAGAACCAAGCAGAACTTGATCAAATACTCTCCAAATACCGATCAAAACTCTATACATTCATTACTCTCTATGAAAAAGATGATAAGGAGATTAGACACAAAATTATTGTGGCACTAGTCAGAATTGCTCAGAAAGGAAATATTTTTGCTCGAAATGAGTTAACCAATCTACTTATGTTCACTGTTGAGACGTGGATTGAAAGATATGATGGATTATATAAATGGAAGTCGCACAAAGACCAATTAGAAGAAAAAATTCATTGCTGTATCAGAGGTTATCGATATACAGGATCGTTTACGAATTATTTATTCAGAACGCTCGAGTTATCTGGAAGAGGGTTGAGGTATTTTCGCACTTGTTCTTTAGACAAACCTTTATTTGATGGAGAAACTACTATTATTGATTATGTTGTACAAGATTCTCAGACTAATGAATTTTATTTGTTTGAGAAAGTGTGATTTTGTAAGTTTGTTATACTGATATTATGAAAATCACCAAGAGAACAGCGAAGGTTGAAGATACTGAATTTGCCAGAACAGTTCACCATATAGCGTATCATGATGTTGTCGTCAGGCAGTTTGGTGGTTGGGATGAAGAAAAACAAAATTCTTTCTTCAAAAATGATTGGAATAATGGAGAGGGCTTTGAAATAATTTTATTAGATAATATTCCATGCGGATACTATTCTTTTGAAGAGCGGGAAAATGAAATTATTGGAAAAGAACTTGTGTTATTACCTGAATTTCAAGGCAAAGGCATTGGAACAAATATTTTAACTGAACTTATTGAATTATCTAAAGTAAAAAATAAAGTTTTAAAAATTGGTGCTTTAAAAGAGAACAAGGCTCTGGAGTTATACCGACGTTTAGGTTTTAAAGATTCTGAAAAAAATGAAACTCATATCGAGTTAACTTTCAAAGGAGACACCAAATAATTTTAATTTAAAATTATATGTACAAAGGTACTATCGTTGAGAACAGCTTGGTTGATAAAAACGTTTTGAATAAGGTTGAGATTATAAAGACTTGGAAAGATGAGGACTGGGTTCTACATGATGTATTAGTAAAAGAAGCTCAATTAGAGGAACTTGGGAAATCTCTTTCGGACGGACCTTGGTATATGAATTTCTGGATCCCTGATGGTGATGATATGAAAGTAGTCTATAAAAATAAAATCTTTGATTTAAAAATGTCTGATAAATCTACTTGGGTTGAAGCGATGGAGTATGGTAGATCAATTGGAATACCAGAAGAGCAATTAGATTTTGTTTCTAAATAAGAAAGACCCGCCAGTTTCCCAGCGGGCCTTTAACGAAAAACAGAAGGTGATGGATCAAGCCCTCGCCATCGGAGTCCTCGACCACCATTTCTTTTCGTGAAGCGAACTCGGTTGCCCCACGTTCGCTCGATGAATCGGAGCGTCTCGCGCCGTCCTGTTTGGCATCTCTTGGTTCTCGTGAGGAGAGACTCCATCTCACTCAAGAAGATTGATTTACCTTCAATCAGGCGCTTGTTGAGTTCTTGGTGTTTCCTGAAGATCTCTACATGCAAAGCTGGGATCACGCTTCTCCTTTTCTCTGTAGATGTTAAAAGTCGGCAGGAATGCTGGCAAAGCCACCACACGAGAGTCCCAGAAGAATATTCGGATCTCCCACGTGATATTCCTTGTTCAGCGTGCCCGTGATTGACCCTGGGCCGACACCTGAAAGTGAAGTGTGAATAGTGACTCGCTCTCCGACTTTCACATCTTCGAGCTGAAACTTGCACACGATACACTTCCCAGGATTCGTTCTCTTCTGACACTCGAAGCAACTATCCTTCTTGTTCATCATCGTTACTCCTGTAAAAGAACCATGGACTAAATTGTCCCATCAAAACTTTCAAAATAGTTTCAAAACTTTGATGGGAGGGCAAACGTGAGTTTGCCCGAAAAGAACTTATCAACCCCTTTCATTCACTGAAAATGTTTAGTGTTCTAGGGCTTGCTTCAGAGTACGACGGATTGCTGCCGCCGAGTAGTCTTTCCGTTTGATTTCTCGGAAGACCTGGCGCAGAATTTTTTCGTACTTTGCAGCTTGCGATAGAAGATCTTCAGCCTTGTGGAAACTATCTCCGAGTCGGATGTTCCCGCTGTAGTTGCCACAAATCTCGAGTAGATGGTTTACGGTGCTGAAGATCAACCAGGCTGTTTCAAGACTTGCTACCTGAATTTTGATCTCTTGCATCGTTTCGATACCGACCCACTCGTTGTTAGTCGCTATCCAAGACCTACATGCAACCGACTCGCCACCGGCAGCTTCGATCCCGCTCTCGAGTTCGAATAAAACTTGCTCATGCTCTTTACGCTTTGCAAGCATCTCCAAAATCGTGTACGTTGCAGGATCGTTTGAGGCACGACCAGTGATCCAGTGAATGATGACAGTGTACATTTGAACCTCCTTGGGTTCTTTACCGTATTTTGCGATATGCAGGCTACGGTCACCTTGGGAATTTTTGTCCCATCAAAACTTTCAATGACTTGAAAACTTTGACGGAAGGGCGAACAAATTACGTTCGCCCAGAAGAATTACGCCAGCTCACGAAGATTTCCTTTCCGATCATGAGTCCGTGCGAACTCGATGTTTTCTTTCGGATCATTTCCAATGAAACCGAGTTCCATCGGCCACCAAGGTGCGTGACATCCTTCGCAAACGATGTCTTCCGGCTTCGTGCGGTTCGAACGTTCGTTTTCGTGACCGCACCCGAACATCGGGCAGTGAAAAATCGTGGTATTGCTGACGAACATGGTGTACCTCCCCAAAGAACCAGAACGAACTATTCGTTCCTTCAGAATTTTCAAACAAAGTTGAACTCTCTGAAGGAAGTCCGAGGATAATATGACTTCCTCGGACGATATCGGGCTGACGCGCCGATGGACGGATCTTTATGTTGATCAAACAGTGGTTTTCACCTGGAACTTTTGGAGAAGTTCCGAGATGCCAGCCGTCGGGATCGGGTCGCAAGACGCCCACACATCTCCCGTCTTCTGGTGCAGTCCCAGAATCCGGAATGCCTCAGCAGGACCACGACCTTCACCCCCACGAACCCACGCGTTGATCCGATCCGCCAGAGCGTCACCTTCCTCTTCCGAGCAAGGTCCGAACTGGAGAAGGATAACCTGGTTCATGTCGCTGATCAGGTTGTGTCCACTGAGAATATCCTTGAGCGATGAAGTGACCACGTTGACCATGTAATTCTTCGTGGTGACTTCCTTGGTAGAAGGAGCTGCCGTCTCGCGAATAAACTCACCACGTTCGTTGATCATGGGCCCTCCTTTGGGCACTGAAAATTGAAATGAACAAATCGGGACCAAATTGTCCCATCAAAGAAATCAAAAATTTAATTACTTTGATGGGAGGGCGAGTTAACAACTCGCCCAGAAGAACTACTGCACGAAGTGGAAGAAGCCAGTCCGGCGCATGGTGTTATAGCAACCACGCACCCTCTTACCTGTCCGGAAGTTGTCGTAGGAGAGAGTTCCTTCGAAGTTAAAGCTTTCGCCAGAACCGTCTTCCTTCTCAACCATCGAGATGTGACAGGGAGCACTAGCTTTGAAGTTGCTCGCTCCCTCATTCTCAAAGTTGAAGACAACTGAACGGTGATTCGGGAAGCTGCTGTCGAACATCGCCAGCATGAGGTCCATCTTGCTCGGACCGTTCACGATCTTCTTCAAATCATATGCATTCTGCGTCATACGACACATCCTTTTTCTGTCCTACCCTTCTCGGGCGACCTGTACATACATACAGGAATTACTACCTCTATCCTAGCATACTTTACTTGACTTGTCAAGCACAAAATGGTATATTTAGAAACGGAGGTTTTATGTCGAAATACGAAGTCTGGTATGCAGAAATGCGTTACACAGCTTCGAATAGTAGATGGCTAACCAGCGGAGGTTGGAAGTTCATCCCATTTGAAGCTGAAGACGACGCCAAAGCAGAAGTGATTGCCAAGGCTCTGGTGGACGCTCCAAGTGATGATCCGCTTGTCTATCAGAAAAGCTGGGTCAAGACTGTGCGAGTTCTGAAAGAATGGACTCAACCCGTGTGAGAAAAAGGAGGTCACATGCTCTTCCCTGAGTTGGCAGAACAGCTACTTGAGATGGGGCGTGTTGACCAGGAAATGCGCTCCAAGAATCTTCTTGATCCTGATTTCTGGGATGAGACAGTTGATTTTCAGAACACTGTGAAGATGATGAGGATCTGGTTACATCACAGATGGCCTACGATTTCTATGGTGGGCAGAGAAGCATCACATTCTGCATGGCTCATCGTTCAACACGCTGACCATGACCCCACGTTCCAACAGTTGTGCCTACACTCTATGATGGATTGCCCTCTCGAGGAAATCATCAAAGAAGATCTGGCATACCTCGCAGATCGTGTGAGAGTGAACACGGATCGTCCACAAATCTTCGGTACACAATTTACTGAAGTCGACGGAAAGTTTATTCCGAAAGAAATCGAGGATCCTGAGCATGTTGATGAGAGAAGACATGCAATGGGACTCGGAACTCTGGAGGAAGCTATCCGAGAAATGGAGGAGAAGTATCGTAAATCCTAACCGCCCACAACGAAATCCGTTGGAGGGCGGATTTTGTTTTTAAAAAATAAAAAATCTATGTTATAATAATCAAAATCATCACAATCATATGTTTGAAAAATACCTTAAAGATATTGGGCTTAGTGATAAGGAAGCAGCAGTTTATTTAGCTCTTCTTTCCTTTGATAAAGCTCTTGTAACTGAAATTGCCGAAAAAGCAACGATAAAGCGTCCTACTGCATACGTGATCCTGGAATCTTTACAGAAGAAGGGTTTAGTTAGTGAATCAAATATTGGAAAAAAGACTTTTTATATTGCTGAACCTCCAGAAAAACTTGGCTTGTTCGTAGAAAGACAGATCCACTTATTAGAAGAGAATAAAAAAGGTCTAGATATTATCGTCCCACAATTAAAAGGTATCCAAAGAGAACAAGGGGAAAAACCAATGGTTCAGTTTTTTGATGGTAAAGAAGGGGTGCTTAGCTCAAATGATGATACTTTTATAAAAATACTTCCTGATGAACCTGTTTATATAGTTTATCCTTTAGATCTAGTTAAGGATATTTTCGATGATAAAGAAACAAGTAGACTAAAAGATCGTAGGATTTCAAGAGGAATTAAATCTAGATCTATATACACTTCAAAAAATATAGATAAACCATCAGATGAAATGGGAGAGAGGCTAAAAATAAATTCAGAGAAGTATCCTTTAAGTAGCGATATTACTGTTTATGGTGACCAAGTGAGAATATCTATTCTGGGAAAGAGACCATCTGGTATTTTAATAAAAAGCAAAGAGTTTGCAGACACTCTCAAAAGCCTAATTAAATATATCTTTGATCATAAATAAGAAATGCCGTGGCGACGGTAAGTTGTCGCCACGGCATGTTGTTCCCGAAGACTAATCGCCGGGAACGATTGACGGAATCACACTTCTCTCTTTGTCTGGTGGATTTTCCACCTTGAACTGAACGAAGATGATCTGTCTCGCGTCCTCTGACTATCTGGTGGTCGGACGCATGGAACTGGAACCACCTATGTGCTAGTCGTCCACTTTTGCTTCCTCCACAATCTATGACTAGCCAAACTGGAGGCCACACCGGGGGTTAACAACCCCCGGTTCCCCAGCCCGCACTAGTCGTGCATGGAACCCTCCTTTCCCCAAGAACACCCTGGGTACTCGTCTGCCTATAAGTATATACCCATTCATTTTATTTGTCAAATATAAATAACAAAATTATTTATTTAGTATGTCAATTTAATACTAGTTTAGTCAGGTTAAATTAAATCTATATTCTATATAATGGCTATATTTATAGCTATTTTTAGATTTATAAAAAGAAAATGTCAAAACTGCTTGACAAAAATATACGTTTAGTATATACTACCAGTGTACCTTGAAGTTAAGTTTTATTAGCGAATGGCAACCGTCCAGATAAATATCACGGACCCGCAATCAAAATTAACTTCAAAGTGCATTTCTTTACAAATGGAGGACACATTCCTCCGCTTCAGAAGATACAAGTCTTTTGAGGTGGGGGTGTGTAGGGTGGCATTCAATACCGCATAGGGAGTCTTCCCCTTCAGCAAGGGAAGTGTGCGGAGCCAGGCGCGAGCAAGAATCTCGCGTAAGGCAAACCAATATGGGGTCACTTTTCGCCTGAAGTCCCGTGTTGCTGCACGGTGTACTAGGCCCCAGCCCGAACTCATCCCCCGCGATGTTCTTTACATTAACAACCAGTCAATCCTGAGGAGGATCATGACAACAATCACAATGGTGGCCACAAACCATCAGAGGACTTTGGAGGCGCAAGCCAACAAGATCCTCGCTCGGGCTGGTTACTTCTACGACGGCAGGCTGAAAACCGCAAAACGGGAATCTGTGAAAGCAGTTTCCGTTCCCTGTGGCGGGAAGCCTGGCTATCGGAAGAAGTAATCCGACTGGGTGCGTCAACCTTCGGCCAAGGCACCGAAGTTGTGGAAAAATCCTTCCGCGTAAAAGCATGGGTAAACATGGGTGAGCGACAAAACATCGTTTGCCCTCCCATCAAAGCAATTAACAACTTGAAAGTTTACTTTCAAGAAAATAATAAAGCTTGATTTCTTTGATGGGACGAATGGTTCGTTCCGAGTTCTTTGAGGAGAGTGACATGAAAAGAGTCTATCAGATCACGGGGATCTCGGAGGAACTCGCGCGGAAGACTTTCGAGAGATTCAACCTCTCGAAGGCGACGCTCGATGCCATCATAGGCATCTGGCCTCGGAACTCCGACGGGTCTTACAAACCCCTGTTCGGTGGACCAGAGGTCGAGGCGTTTTACGCCGAGGTTACCACGCTGATCCTCACTGACTCAGCCTCGGAGCACTAGGAGAGCTCGGCAACAGAATCTCCTAAACGTCTACCAGAGCGTCATCCTGGTCTGTCGTGAGATGAGTGTCTCGCCTGATGAGTCCGAAAGGACGAAACAGAAGTTCTTTAAAATAAAATGGTTCACGGATTTCGGAATTTGCTCGACAAATAGTTTGGTAAATTCCGGAGTCCGATGGATCTTCGTTAGGAGCAGAGCCAAAGGTACACTTCTGTGTTTCGAAGGCATGGCAGCCTGAGAGGTAGATTGCAGTCCAAAGTGGCTGCAATCGTACAGAACTGAGGCCAGGCAACTTTGCTCCGATCCACCAGATGCTTGCCGGCATCTTGGCGTTGCGCGGGTGTGCAATGTTAGCGGTGATTAATCAAAGACGACCTTGTGGGTAAGTTACCACTAGGAAATAGCTGTGGATAAGCCACGGACTATTAAAGTCAGAGAGGATCCTGCAAACACCCACTATTCTTTCAAAACTAGGAGGTATCATGGGAAGCGAGTGGTCAAGAGGCCAGTATCGGTTCGGTGGTCGGTTGCTGGAGATCACTCGTGAAGACGGGTACTTCAGCTGGGCAAAGGTCCTCAAGGGCCGCCCGCTCACGTCGCGTGATGTGAGTCGCCTTCGTAACTTCTTCCGCACAAAAATGCGGAAGGCCGACGAGTCGCGTGGCTGGTACACCTCACGGTGTGGCCGCTACGTGTTCCGAGTCGGTTCAAATGAACCTTGGAGGTGGAGAAGAAAAAATTATTCGTTGCCGGCACGTTAGTCCGGCTCTGTCGGAGAATGTGTATTCTCCCTGAAGAGTCCGAAAGGACGAAACAGAAACTGTTCTTTTGATCTATCCACGACATCTCGCACAGAATTTTTCTAAAAAATGTTGTGCAAGGTGTCGTGGAGCTGTGGTGGCCCATGATACATGAGGGAGTGAATGGTGCTTAGAGCGTGAGAGTTGCAGATTCTCACCCAGCGCTTGCGCCAGATTCCCGTATCTATTTCGGATACGGGTGGAGCCAAACATTCACTAAGAGGTGCTCGGAATTCGCCGAACATCTCAAGGTTGTAAGTGACTGCAATCGCTTACAGTCACCACCACAACATCCCGACTAAAATATCAGTCGGGGTCTCGTCAGAGAAATCAAGATTTTGATTATTATGACGAGGCAAATGGTTTGTCTCAAGTTCTTTAATAGGAGGTGAGTATGAGACTGCGACTGACGGTAAAGTGCCGACACTGCCACGAGTCAGTGTCCGAGCACTTGTCTTCGTGTCCAATGCTCGCCTACGAAGAATCGCAACGCCGACTCCTTTGTTATGGGTGTCCGTCCTGTGGAGCTTGCACGGTGGAAGTGAACGACTTGGATTATTTCGAGTGCCGTTCCTGCCATCGCCAGTTCTCGCGGGCCGCCCATCACGACGGAGAAGGTTCTCGGTTGTACCTCGAGACGGGAGATGAAATCTTCCCAATCGTAGTGCTGCCAGAGCTGGGCAAGGGAAACATTCCTGCCTTGGTTGCCTTCGAAGAGGCCTGCAGAAAACTCGAGCTTGCTGAAGAGCAGCTTGAGGAGACGGAGCCGGAGTAATGACCGGCTTGGCAACAGAAGGTCCGAGTACCCGCAAGGGGCAGTAGGGCCAAAAATCATTTGTCTTGATTAGCACCCAAGGCACCTGTCGTGAGATGTATGTCTCACCTGATGAGTCGGAAACGACGAAACAGAAGTTCTTTGTAAAGTTCCACGGTACATCGTAGAATTTTTTGAGCAGGAAAAATGTTGCGACGTGTCGTGGAGCGTGATGGCCCGTGATACATATTGAGCGAGTAGTTGGTTAGAAGTTGTAGCTTTAACCACTCTCCCGTGATTCTGTCTGGCGATGGAATCAGGGTATTCGCTAAGGGCGCAAGTTACCTAAAGAGCAAAGAGTGGCTACAACTACTCCGAGTTTACCATCACACTTGCCGAACTTCGGTTCGGCTTCCGTCAAAGTTTTGAATTTATTTCAGAGTTTTGACGGGAAAATAATTTCCCTTTGTTCTTTGGAGAAAAACATTGCAGAAAAAAACTTTGTTCGGCATTGTCATTTCGGAGATCACACCAGTCGAGCGCATGAGGACGACTCCCCGCGAGGAGAGAATCCTGACCTTACTCGCGCAAGGGATGAGCTACAACGACATCGGCCAGGAGTTTGCCGTCACGAAGGAGCGAATCATGCAGATTGCCCGCAAGGCAGTTCGTAAGGTTCGCACCGCACGAAAGAACGCCGGCAAACCGCCGAAGCCACTCCCGCCTCCGCCCGTAGAGCAACAGAAGTTCGAGATGGCTTTCAACGCCATCGTCGACTCGCTGAAAGATCGGCCTCGGGAGGAGATCTCGACGAAATCCATCTTCAGTCCAAGACTCGTTTCTTGCCTGAAGCGTTGGCAGATCGAGAATCTTGCTCAGCTCGAGAAGGAGTTCGGCTGGTTGAAGTGGAAGCTGTCCAAACAATCCAGGGGCAGGATCGAGTACGTCCTCCATCGGCTCAAGTGGAAGCGAGAAGATGTCGACACCGAGTGGGACGGCCACGAAGATCCGAACGATCTCTCGGGAGAAGTCTAGCAATAACGTCTATCGGCGCGTCAGCCCGGTATCGTCCGAGGAAGTCATATATCCTCGGACTTCCTTCAGAGGGTTTAACCTAGGTTAAGTATTCTGAAGGAACAAAATTGTTCCAAAGTTCTTTAAAAATAGTCTGTATTTTGCCCAAAGGAGGGCTCATGGAAA
The DNA here is from genome assembly GCA_964468795.1 of uncultured Candidatus Saccharibacteria bacterium. Taxonomy (GTDB): domain Bacteria; phylum Patescibacteriota; class Minisyncoccia; order Phycocordibacterales; family DATDWN01; genus C7867-006. Next base: position 251,624 of record CAYXWL010000001.1, on the reverse strand, counting down.
ACTACATCGTTCGGGATCGCCTTGTGAGTGTCAACGTCCTCGAGGTTTGTGAGACTTTCGAGCGTCACTTTAGCAATATGGAAGTGCGCCGGAACGAAGAGAAGAGCAATTTGCTTCTCTGGGACCTCGGGACATACGTCGACGCGCAGCGGATCCTGACGAGGTATCGCCCTATCTCGATCGACAGTTTTCTCAACTTACTTGCGCCAAAGAAAGACGGTCGAGTATGCAGTGGGAAACTTTCGTCGAGGCTCAGTGCCAATGTCGCATTCGTCAAAGATGCGAGTGGTGTCACTTTGCCGGTGTGTGCGAGGCGCGTTTCGAGGGACGAGGAGTTGCGCAATCAGCAATCTCCGTTCATCGAATTGTGTCCGCCCATTCCCGGCAGAGTCGACAGCCATTGGCGTATGGAAATCCTCACTGATTACAGTCAGTGGTGGTCATACGCCAGATTGGTATCGACAGGGCAAACCTTATTGGGTCGACTGAGTTAGCACAAACTTGAGCGGGGATCCTGCGCGAATTCGCTGATGTCAGAAATGACTTAAGCGAGCAACGAAGCTAGACACTTCGTTTGCTGATAAGGCAGGGCGAGACCGCAGTGCAATGGGTGAGCAACGAAATTTGTTCGCCCTCCCATCAAAGATTTTAAAATAATTTGAAACTTTTGATGGGAGCTCCACCATGAAGACGGCACGTTACCCTCTAGCGGAGGGCGCTGTAACAAAGGCGGAGTGCGCACTCATGTTGCATGGAGTTCCCAACATATCGCGGTCCAGGCATGTGCAGAGGCCAGAGGACTAATTGAGTCGTTCCCTAAGTGGGAACGGATGACGGCACAAGCCGTAACCAGATCGCTACGCGAGCGGCTAAGTTGAAAACCAAGGAGGTGGCCAACGCTCGCAATGCTAAAGATCTGGACTGCACACCACTTCCAGCACCACAAAAAATCGTGGTGCTTTTCTTTATTCAAAATCCACAAATAAAGGCAAATGGTCTGATACCTCATTCTGCAAAACTTTAAAATCATTTACTTTTATATCTTTTGATACGAGTATATAGTCTGCAAATTTTTCTTCTTTTGGGTAATGGCTGCTTCGGGTTGATTGAATGCCGTATTCTTTCACTAAATTTACCATTCCTTCTTCCAACATACTCATTGCATTCCCATCTTTTACCATATTAAAATCACCACATATTATTTGCTTGGAATTGTGTTGAGAGAAAAACTCCTTAACTTTTTGTGATTGTACTATTCTTTCTGGAGTGTCTTTCTTTTGAGAACCTTTTTGCCACATTCCATGTAAATTCATAACAACCAGGTTTTCTTCGTTATGTAATTTAATTTTAATCCACTGGCATCTTCCAGGAGCAATGTCATCGTCTGTTTCTCTGTCTAAAGCACGAAATGCGCCGTTATCTAGAACTTTTAAATTTTTTCTTACAAAAATAGCTTGCCCGCACCCCACCTCGAGAGGCAACATCTCGCCATGAATAAATGACTCATTTTTATCTCTAAAGATAAATGAATTAAAATCACTTAAAATATTTTCAATTTCTGAAAATAAGTTTACTCTTCCTTTTTGAATTGGAGTAAACTCTGGTTTTGACCCGAATAATACATCTTGAAAGCAAAAAATATCCACATCTTTTGAGTGTTCCTTAAGGAAAGAAATGAGTGGTTCATATATTTTTCCACCCCACGCATTTAAGGTAATTAATTTCATACTATTTTCCTAAAATATGACCTTCTAACTCTTTTGATAAATTATATACAGTATTTTTTGCTGCTGATTCAGGATAATTTTCTAGAAAACTAAGAATATTATCTGTGTACTCTGTGTATGTAAATTTCTTCAAATTGTTTTTTCCTGTAAAAGCTCCGATGAAATTAACTAAGTGTGATTTAAAATCAGCTAGTTTTATCATTTTCCCTCCATCAGAAATATGCTTTAGTTTCTCATAGTATTCTTTCTTCTGTTCATTATTGTAATTTTTTGGATGAGACACTTCCTCTACTAAATCCGCAACTCTCTTCCCAAAAATTCTTTCAATTTGATCATATGTAGCAGAAGTATCTTCAAGTGTATCGTGCAATAGTCCAGCGATTAAAACTTCTTCATCATTAACCCCAAACTCTTCTTTAAGAATTCTATATACATCTAGAAAGTGATTTCCTGTTTGTATCTCTGCAAACTTTTTACTCGCAAATCTTTTTGCTAGTTCAATTGGATTTACAACTGCATCTTTGGTGACATCTTCAAAGTTATACTCCTTCATCTCCAAGGCTCTTTTCATTAAGTAATCTCCGATCTCTCCCCATTTTATATATTCTTTGTAATCTTTTGGATCAATCAGCTTTATCTCCAAAATATCTCCATCTGGGTCTTTTTCAAATTCTCCATATGGTTTAACAATAGCCATCATTCTGAATTGTCTAACCATTCCAGTACCGTATGATACTTCTACATCTTGATATCCAATACATTCAATATGAAGGACTTTCATATTTGATTCTTCCTTGATTTCTCGTATAGCTGCTTCAGTGTAAGTTTCTCCTTTTTCGATAGCTCCACCTGGAGGAGTCCAATTGTTGTCTGCTCCATGTCCAACGATAACTAATTTATCTCCATAGAAACAATACGAATGAACACCATCTTGAGTTTCAAGATTTTCTACTTCCGGAACTCCATCAGTATATGTAACTTTGTAAGTTTTTCCTCTGTGGTCAAATTGGGATTTTATTTGCATATTTTTCTTATATTATACTGTAGATAACTTCATTTGACTTTCACTTAAATCGATATATACTGTAGGTACAAATGGCCTTCGGGCTCGCTCTCGCAAGGGAGCAGACAAGCAAAGACGCAATTAGAGCATAGCTTTGATTGCGTTTTTGATTTGAGTAAAAGAATCCTCTTCAAGAGTTGCCAGTTTGTCGATAAGTCTTTTCGTATCTATAAGCCTTATTTGAGAAATGATAGCCATACGTGGTGTTCCATCTCCAATATCAAGAGGAACATAGTATTTATTCTTCTTAATCTTGGTAGTGAGAGGCACAGTCAAGAGTACAAATTGGTTAAACTTCTTCAAAATCAAAACTGGTCTTCTGAACTCTTCACCTTTACCATCTTGTTCAAATCCTATATTTGCTCCAAGTGCTACCCACCAGACTTCTCGCTCTTTGAAGAATATATTTGAAATATCCTTCTCATTGTGCAGAAACTCTTTCTTTGTGTGCCACTTTTTAAAATCTTTTTTCATTGATGTATATAGTATCTCTTACCTTGTAATGTATCAATCCTCTCAAAACTCCTCAAACAAATCCTCAAATTTCTTTCTGTATTCCTCAATCACTGTTTCATCTGGCAGGATCTTTTCTGTGTCGATTATTTGCTCTTCCTCGAAATACAGAACCTCCTTTCTCCTAAATATCCCTTCTTTATATTTTCTCTCTTCTTCACTCGTATTTGTTGCCACTCTAATCGTTTCGTTAAATTGATCAATATGTTCTTTCATCCTTTTAATTCTTTCTCTGACGTTCCACTCCAGATCTGATTGGTATATCCTACCCAGCTTCTTAAAAAGTTTCTCAAAAGCTAGAAGTTTTGCATACCCATCAATCATTAGTTTTCTTCTTTCTTTAAAAATTGCTTCTATCATTGGATCTTTGAATTCAATATATGTCTTCTTATCTTTAACTTTTTCTTTGAAAAGCAGTTTTCCATCAAAGAAAGAGGAGAGCATTGAAATTGACATCCCATACAAGCTAAAGAAGCTAGCGTCACCTTTACCGTTTTGGCTACAGACAATGAATTCTTGATCCAAGTGCTCTCCTGTATGTTCTGGGTCATCATCTGCATATACAATACCAAGGTTGGCATCATATTCATCTGCTCTTTCTTTGAATTTCTTAACAAATCCATATTCTCCTTTAAAGGTATACAAACTTTCTCCTGTAATTATTGATTCATTGAATTCCTCAAAAGCAACTCTTTCATCTCCTTCTGCTTTTTCTACTCTCAGTTCCAGATCAAGATTTTCTAGTACTTTTCGGGCGACATTTAGCTCAATATCATATAAGTCTTTACTGCGCAGTTTGTGTTTGAATGTCTCGTTTTCACTTCTTTTTCTAAGAGTTAATTCCTTATTCTCTATGTGTTTAAGTAAAATACTCTTAGCTTTTACTTTTGTCTTAAGCCATCTTTCAAATAACTCTGCACTAGTGCTAATGACAAGAGGGGTGTATTCATCCAAGAGCCCGTCATCTAACCACTGTAAACACCCTTCTTTAAGTAGTGTTTCAACAGAAATTTTATTTTCTTGCGCATATTTCTTTACAACATCATCGATTTTATCATGCGTAACTGAGTCCTCGTCATCTGATTCCTGATTTTTGGATAAATTTTTTCCTTTAACTTCCACTCCTTTGGATTTGAGGAAATATCGCGCTACTTCAGCTATTGGGATACAGGCAAAATAATGGAAGAACTGGTACTCTTTAGCAAATACATTGTAGCTTCTTTCAGCAACAAGAGTCGCTAGCTTTTCTTTAGCTTTCTGAGTTAGAGTTTCTTTCCCATTAAACAAATTAGCGATGATTTCTTCTTGGTCTAAATATTGGTGTTCATATTCTATTTCCTCATACAGATCTTTCATTTGTTTCTTGTCTTTCTCAGATAGAAGTTCGAAAGCTAGTTGATATATTGCATAGTCAAAATCCATTCCTTCCTTTAGTTTGACTTGTTTTTGTTTTTCTGCGGCCTCCATTACTTCTTTTGGAGTTGCTTTCTTGATATTTTTGAGGGTTTTAATACAACCTCGCATCTCCCTATAGTATGGATAGAATAGAAGCTGTGAAGTAATTGGTAGTTGGGCCAGGTATGCTACTTGAGCATCTTTGTAAGTAAACTCCACTTCAACGTTCATCTTTGCTGTCTGTTTAAATCCATCATTTAATCTGTTCCACTCATGAGCTTCTTTATTAGTCTGTGCTTTCCAATTTTCTAACGCATCTCTGTCGGCAGGAGTCAGTATTTCTTTTCCAGTTTTGATTCTATTTACCTCATCTTGAATAAGGAGAATGAATTTCTCTGTCGGAGTAAGGTTTCCTTTTAGTAGCATGTTGCTTGTAACTTGTTTCATATTATTTTCTTTTCTTTAAGGTCTGTTCAAGAAACTCGACTCGATCTTTGAGGTCATTTACTTCAATCATTTTCGATAAGGCCAAAGCTAAACGAGAAATTACGAGGGCTCGCTTAAGTGTTGTTTTTCTTTGAGCCACATCTTGAAGAGCCTCCGACAAGATAATGGTTGCTTCTTCTGTTGTTAGATATTTTTTCTCATTGTTCATATATTTGTTTTACATTCCTTCAACTATCTCCATCCATGCTTTCACCTCGGCTGCTTTGCCAGTCTTTGTGGCTTCTCGATACAAAGCAGAGACAACATTTGGTGTAAGTTTTCGTGCCCAAGAGTTGATGTGCTTGAGAAGTCCTCCTTCTTTTTCAATCTTTTTATTCCACTCTGTAAGTGTGCCGAGGTCTTTGATGCCGAAACGTTTGGCAAATTCTGTTTGATTTTTGATTTCCAAAAGTGACATAGCCAATTCATCATCGACACCAAGTTTTTCAATGACGTGTCTCGGTTGGCCTCGGAGAATTGATGGCATAGATCTCCAAAGAACATACGACTCGAACTCTTGTCGCTTATAGACAGAAATTGTTTGTGATTTGTCGGCATCATTGTCCATATTTTCTTACGCATGATTAATTAACTTCGCAGTTTTTCCTGTAAGTTTCTGCCATCTTTCAATGATTGTCTCGCAATATTTCTCGTCACTCTCGATCATGAGACATTTTCGACCTAGTTCCTCACAAGCGATTAGTGTTGAACCTGATCCACCAAACGGATCAAGTACAACATCGCCGGGCTTTGTGCTGTGATAGATGAGTCTACGCAAAAGCATCGGTGGTTTCATGGTGGGGTGAAGTTTGTTTTTGTTGGGTTTAGGATAAAACAAAGTAGTTTTGCCCTTATTCCCAAAGAATTCATGTTTGCCTAGCCAACCGTATATGATGAGTTCATGCTGTGGGTGATAGTCTTTGCGACCGATGACTGCGTGATTTTTGATCCAGATTAAAATAGCTGATTTAGTGTAACTAAGATCGTGCAAAGAATTGAGGAACTCTCTGAGTTTTGCGTCACCATTGAAAATATAGAAGGAATTCTTATCTGCGAGATGCGGTTTGAGTATCCCAAGCCACTTTTTAGAGAAATCGTAATAATCTTCTTTGATTCCGTCTCCTTTTATGGAAGAAAATTTCTGAGGATTACTTTTCCCATTGATTGCTTCCAGAAATTCTTCTTTGTTTTCAACATATCCGACTCCATATGGAGGGTCAGTTAAAAGAAGATTTGCCTTGTCTTTACCAACAAGCAAATTGATATCTGCTTTTAGAGTGGAGTCACCTAAAAGCAGTCTATGATTTCCAAGTTCCCAGATTTTAGTTGAGTTTTTTGACATGGTTTCCTGTGAAGTGTTCATATCGTTTAATAATTAAATCGCAAAATGTTGGATCAATTTCCATTAGGAATGCACGGCGCTTTAATTGTTCTGCGGCGATTAAAGTCGATCCGCTTCCGCCGAATAAGTCGAGAATAATCTCTCCTGGGGAAGAGCAGCGCTTCATAGGTTTTTCGTTTAGAGTGATTGGTTTCTGTGTTGGATGTTCGTATTCAAGTGTGTTGTCTCTTTTGACTAACCACATCTGGACAATAGACATGATGTCATCGTATGAGCCGATGGAATTAACATCCATGTTTAGAATCTCGGATATATTCTGCAAACTTGGATTGAGTTTTGGACTACCAAGAGTTCCATATACACACGGCTCGATCACTTTATTGAATGCAACTTGCGGTGTTGGATCAAAATTGTTCTTTATCCAAAAGCAAATACGTCTGTTGGTAACTCCATGTTGATTGTATAGCTTCTGAACAAGCCAGACATATTTCTCATCACACCAGTAGAAGACATGAACATTCTCTCTACTTACACTTAAAGCATTTTGCAAAGACTTTTCTAAAAACTTTTCATACTCACCAAGTTTCTTACTGTCATTTATCAACTTCTCCTGAGTATATTTTCCCTTTGTCCCGATACCTTTCCTATAATCAAGTCCAATGTTGTATGGAGGATCACAGTAAATCATATGAGCTTTCTCAGAACCCATGAGTTTCTTCACATCATCTGGTTTGAGAGAGTCTCCACAAAGTAATCTGTGATCTCCAAGTTGAAATAGGTCACCTGGTTTAGTGGTAGGAGTAGTGATTTTCTCCAGTTCTTCTTTTACATTGAAATCATCGTCAGTAATGCTAAGCACATCATCAAAATGAAAGTTCAATTCATCTGGCGTAAAGCCAACATCTAAGAGTAAATCCACATCAAATGCCTTAAGTAACTCCTCATCCCAGTTGCCCAGATTTTTATTAAGTCTCAAGTTTAATTCCTTCTCTTTTTCAATGTCTGGAATGTTGAGATACACAACTGGAACTTCTGTAAATCCTAAGTTTGTTGCGACTTTCAGTCTCAAGTGACCGCCGATGAGAATATTTTTTCTTTCCGGTGCTCCATTTACAAGGAGAGGGTCGCAAAGTCCGAAACGATTGATACTCTCGGTCATATCGGAAATGATTTTATCATCCCATTTCCTCGGATTGTATACAGATGGTCTTAACTCCGATATTTTCACTTGCTCTATTTTTATGTTGTTTCCTGTGGTTATCATATATGTAATGTATAGTAACTATTTTTGATAAAAAAATTTATGTATTAAAATTCAACTGAAAACTTGCTTTTTACCGGAAGTCCCAAATACTCAAGTTCAATTTCTGCGACTTGCTGACTAACCTTAAACGCTCTTGCAATATCCTCAACGTATGGAGAAGGGTGAAGCTCGTAGTATGACCTCACAAATGCTTCAGGCATGAGAAGATGCCCCGCAAACATATCACAGAGTTTTTCTTCCCAACTTCCTTTATCAGTTGAACAATGTACCTCTTTGGAGGTGTTCGTCATGAGAGCCATATGCCCAAACTCGTGAGCTGAAGAAAATCTCTGTCTTTCCTTACATTCATTTCCATTTACAATAACCATCCACCCAATAGATATATCTCTTCTCGCCAATGCCGATACGCCTTCTGGAAAATCGTAGTCATCGCTTGTGATGAAATTTACATCTTGCATGTAAAATTCAATGACATCTTGAATTGGTATCGGTAGTACTAGAGAATGAATCTCAAAGTACTCTTTTAAAATCGCATTTGCCTTGTATTTGGCCTTGGCCTGCCATTCGGGAGAGGGTCTCATATGTTTGTTTGTTAATTTTTAATTTGTTTCTTAACGCCCTGGATAAATGATTCGACTGCCTGGATCTGACTTTCATTCAAGTTGTATTGTGCTCGAAAGAATGTCTGGGGTGTTGCTGAATTGATGTAATCCTCTTGAGTAATACCTGCTTTAGCGAGTAGAAGCTCAAGTGGTTCCTTCAATCCTTCTGCGATTTTCTTCAATGTCTTAATTGAAGGTGAATCCTCAGGGTAGTCACCATTTTCCAAGCGGGATATGTATCCTCTTGTTAATTTTGACTCTTTTGCTAATTGTTCTTGTGTCATTTTTTTATCTTCTCTAATATCTTTTATTACATTATTTAATTTATTGTTTATTTTCATTTTTATATTTTTTAATATGGATAAAGTATACCACACACGGCAAGCGTGTGCAGTATAGTAAGGGTGTGGATAAACCCTAATTTTACATACCAGACAATAGATTTACTTTTTTGTAAAGTTATTGAGAAATCTCGCTTATTAAAATTTTGGCATTTTTTGGCTTTTTGACCCCGACCCGAGTACCTCAAATTGAGAGTGGAGAATGTGCTAAAATACCCTTATGGGGTCTCACCTCACGGGTACTTAACCCGACTAGCCCGCAGGAGAAAATCTAACGAAGTTTGGTTTTAGGAGAAAGCTGTGGGACAGCTTTCGTGCGGATTCAAAAAACGAAGCGGTGTACCCATTCAGCAGAATGGGTCGCGAGCTACTGACACTACCAAAACGAGCGACGGCGAGTTTTGAGATGTGGAAGTAGCACTTCCTACTCCCTATACTAAACACTTTTCAATGCTCTTAATCTCTCTTTCATATTAAGGTTGTAGCTTAAAGTAAGTGGTATAATTAAATATATGAAAAATTCATCAAAAATAGCTGTAATAATTATTGCAGTAGCTTTTGTTGGCGGGCTAATGTATTACTTTTTAGGAAGTAGGCAGATACCGTCTCCTGGTACTATTACTGGTAATAATGGATCAGCAGGTACAACAACTCAGAATTCAAATTCCATAACATATCGAAATGAAAAGTATGGATTTAGCATTGATGTGCCGAAAAGCTGGTCGGGGTACTCGGTAGTGGAAAATAAGTGGTCTGGAGATAGCTTGAACTCGAAGGGGAATCTGGTTTTGGGAACAGTGTCCGGCCCTATGATTTCAATAAGGCATCCAGAATGGAGTACTACTACTCCACGACAAGATATTCCAGTCATGGTATTTACAACTGATCAGTGGAACGAAATGAAAGCTGATAAATTCCATATTGGGGCAGCACCCGTGAATCCTTCTGAGCTCGGAAGAAATGCAAATTATGTTTTTGCTCTTCCTGCAAGGTACAATTTTTCATACCTTAAGGGCTATGAGGAGGTGGATCGGATATTGCAGGATAAAAGCAACTTCAAGGCTTTTTAATTTAATGAGCAATGGTAAATGCGTAGACATTTTTTGCTCCTCCAGAAATAATAGATTTCTTTGCTTCATACAGAGTGCTTCCGGTTGTGGTAACGTCGTCAATTAAAATAACATATTTTCCGGAGACTCTGTTATCAGCCCTAAAGCAATCCATCAGGTTATGCATTCTTTCCTCCTTGTTTCGGCTGTGGCTTTGCCTATGAGTCTCTTTTATTTTTTCAAACCATTGCGGAGCGTATAGTAGGAAATGACCGGAATCATTTTCCAATATGGCTTTGGCAATATATTCGCTTTGGTTGTAGCCCCTTTCGCTTCTTCTCTCGGGCGTAATAGGTATCGGTATTAACAAAAACTCAGCATCGCTGTCAAACATCATGATTTCTGACATCAGCTCAATTATTTCCTCATACATCATTTTTCCAATAACACCTAATGGCAATGTATTTTCTTTGTATTTAAGTTCCCAAATAATGGCTTGGACAATTCTATTTTTGTACTTAAATAAAGGTTTTATCCAGTCCATTCCAAGAGGCGAAGGGCTTTTAGGCAGATTTTCGATTTCATTTTCTGATAAATTTTTTACAATTTCAAAATCCTTCCTTTTTGGAGCAATTTCATCCGCTATTTTTTTCAGAAAATCCAATAAACTTTTCAACATAGATATATTATATAAATTGGCGCTGTGTTATACTAATTAACAACTTACATAGTTATGGCTAATTTTCTTACCAGATTACTAAATAAGCAGATTCCTAGCGTTGTTGGAATAGATATTGGCTCTTCTTCTATAAAATTAGTACAGCTTAGTCAAAAAAACGAACATCCTGTGCTTGAAACTTATGGAGAGCTTGCTTTAGGTCCGTATGCAGGAAAAGGGGTAGGAGAGGCAACAAATCTGCCTATAGAAAAAATAGTTGAGGCTCTGAACGACATGCTTTCAGAGAAAGAGGTAAATATTACAACTAGGTCTTGCGGTGTGGCAATACCGTTTTCATCTAGCCTCATGGCTGTAATCGAGCTTCCTGTCGTCGGCAAGAAGCAATTGGCGGAGATGGTCCCTCTAGAAGCTAGAAAATATGTTCCAGTTCCAATTTCAGAAGTTACTCTCGATTGGTACATTATTCCCAAAGATAAAAACAGCGATACGGAGCCGTCTCCAGTTGCCAATACCAGCAATCCTTTTGAGAAAATAGAGGTTCTTATGGTTGCACTGCATAATGACACTATCAATCGCTACAAGGACATTGTTACAAAGACAAACCTTGACGCTAGTTTCTTTGAAATCGAAATATTCAGCACAATAAGATCAATCCTTGATCAGGAAGTTGCTCCTATTATGATAGTTGATATGGGGGCTGCCAGCACAAAGCTGTATATTGTTGAAAAAGGCATACTAAGATCAACTCATCTTATTGAAAAAGGCGCACACAAAGTTACAGACGAAATTTCAAAATCTCTAGGCATTTCAATGGAAGATGCCGAATACTTAAAAAGAGAACAGGGCTTGTTAGGAGAAATAAACGGAATAAAGCTCAGTGACGTTGGAACATTTACCCTAAGCTACATTTTCTCAGAAGCTAGCAAGGTTCTATTGGCTTATCAGAAAAAATATGCCAAAAATGTTGCCAAGGTAGTACTTGTTGGAGGAGGCAGTGCCTTAAAAGGGGTAGTTGATGTGGCAAAAAAGAATTTTCAAACAGAAGTTGTAGCTGGTGATCCTTTCGGCAAGGTGGTTTCTCCTGCGTTTCTAGAAAAAGTCCTAAAGGAAACTGGACCAGAGTTTGCTGTAGCTGTAGGAGTAGCTCTAAGAAAGCTTCAGGAATTCTCTTAAGAAGATTATTTTGTTTTAGAAGATAGTAAAAAAGTTTTACACATAATAAATAGTTTTTTATTTTTATCTGTAATATAATTTATGCATATATTATGGAACCAAAGTTTCAAACATCGTTCATTCCAAAGAAATCAGATACGGGAATATATACTCCTAGTTCGATTCCGATAAATCCTGTCGCTATCCAGAACGTTGATCTGTTTTCAGTCGTTGCCATAACTCTTTTTGTGGTCGCTCTTTTTGCTATGGGGGGGCTTTTTGGATACGAGTATTATCTAAAAAACCAAATTAAGCAGTCTGTTGCAAACTTGGATGATGCCAAGAAGGCATTTGATGTTGAAAAAATAAATGAACTTATACTTGCTGATAAGAAAATCGAGCTAACAAAGAATTTGCTTGAAAACCATATAGCTTCTTCCAGAGTCTTGGCTTTACTTGAACAGTCTATCGTAAAAAAGTCTCAGTTCGACAACTTTGAGTTCACAAAGAAAACAAACAAGCCTCAGATTATCATAAAAGGAGAGACTCAGTCCTTTAATGCTTTGGTAAAACAGCAGGAAATATTTGAAAGCACAGAATACATAAAAAACCCACTAATTACGGATGTTGCAGTTACAAAAAACGGCGGGGTCGGGTATACGCTTACTGCTGAAATAATGCCTGTACTTACTTCGTATAGGAGATTTATAGAAGGAAAAGATAAGAGCAACAGCACTGCAGAAGGTGAGCAACCAGTTACAGAAAACAGCACCACCACTTCCAATAATACAAATTAAACATGAAAGTACTCATACCAATATTGTTAATACTGCTCTCAATCGCAATGTACACAATGTACATTTCTCCTCAGACTTTGGTGGTAAAGAACATGATTGCTGAAAACTCAAAGTATGTAAGTCTTTTGAACAGCACTCAGGATATAGCCGCAAAAAGAGACAAGGCTTTAAGCGAATACAACAGCTTGAGCGAGGAAGAAGTTTCCAAACTTCAGAAATTGGTTCCTACCAAGTTCAATCCTATACCTCTTATGAACGACCTTTATAATCTTTCTGCGAGAAACGCCTTGAGCATGTCAGATTATAAATTTGACGTTGCTGACTATGCGAACAAAAACCAAGATGATACACAGACTGGAGAAACAGGATACAAGACAAACACAATCAGCTTTAAAGTTACAGGCCAGTATGGAAATTTTATAAATTTCCTTTCCGACATAGAGAACAGCCTTCAGCTTCTAGATGTTGTAAAAGTCACAATATCAAAGCCGACCGGATCGACGGGGGATACGCTTGATTACAGCATTCAAATACAAACTTATTCACTTCAATAACATGTTGCCACAATCAGTACAAAAAATTCTTATATACCTGAGCGTCGCACTTCTAATAGTGTACCTTGGCTATAGGCTCGTAAATACTGAACCTACTCCAGACGGCCTAACGATGACTTCACAGGGCGATGCTGTTGGACAGGAGATAACTGGACTGATAAATAAGCTTGAAAATATTTCAATTGATAAATCTGTATTTACATCCACTGTCTTTCAGAGTTTGGTGGATTATAGCGTAGTTCTATCTACTGAAGAGCAGGGAAAGACGAATCCTTTCCAAAATTATCCTAAACCAACTTCTAACTCAAATTCATCGCAATCTAAAAGATAGGTAATTTCCGAAAGAACATATGGATATATTAAAGATACTGGCAGAAAAAGGAATAATAGATCAAAAAACAGCAGAGCTTATTACAAATGAGTCTGTTTCGTCTAATGTAACTATTGAAGAGGCTTTAATTAAAAAAGGAGTATCTCCTCAGGAAATTTTGCTAGCCAAGGGCGAATATTTCGACATACCAACTAGAACAGTCAATGAGCATGAGATTGGCGACAAGATATTGCACTATATTCCAGAAGATTCCGCTTCCCACTACAAGTTTGTTCCGATCGGAGTAAAAAAGGGCGTGCTGGAGGTTGGCATGGTTGATCCAGATGACATGGAAGCGAGAGACGCTTTGAACTTTATTGCTTCAAAGGTTCAGATGCCTTTTAAGATATATCTGGTCAGCGAAGATGATTTTACAAAAGTTTTTTCACTATACAAAGGTCTTACAGCTGAAGTCTCAAAATCCCTTTCCGAACTTGAAGTTGAGCTTAAGTCGGAAAAAGACAAGGCTGAACAGGCTGAGCTTGAGCAGGAGGTTATACAAGGAAATCAGATTTCCGAGGATGCTCCCGTAACAAAAATCGTAGCAACAATTTTGCGATATGCTACTGACGGCAATGCCTCAGACATCCATATTGAACCATGGAGAGAGCAGGTCAAAGTGAGATTCCGAGTTGATGGTGAAATGAACACCAGCCTCACACTTCCTTCGAGAGTGCATGCTGCTGTGGTAGCCAGAATTAAAATTCTTTCTAACATGAGGTTAGACGAAAAAAGGAAGCCTCAGGACGGAAGATTTACGACAAAGGTGGAGGACAGAAAAATCGACTTTCGAGTCTCCACATTTCCAACTTATTTCGGAGAAAAGGTTGTGATGCGACTTTTGGATCAGGAGAAAGGCGTTAAGAAGCTGGATGAGCTTGGCTTGAGCAAGCGAAATCTAAAGCTCATCAAGGAAGCTATCAAGAAGCCATACGGCCTAGTCCTAATCTCTGGTCCTACTGGATCGGGAAAAACCACGACTTTGTATTCTATGCTCAACGAGCTTGATAGGGAACATCAAAACGTGCTTTCGCTTGAAGACCCTATCGAATACAACATCGAAGGACTTTCACAGTCTCAAGTTCAGCCTGATATAGGTTACACCTTTGCTTCAGGTCTTAGAACAACATTGAGGCAGGACCCGGACATTATCATGGTGGGTGAGATTCGAGACAAGGAAACAGCTCAGCTGGCTATTCAAGCTGCCCTTACTGGACACTTGGTGTTTTCAACTATCCACACCAACGGAGCCGTAGGAGTGATACCAAGGCTTTTGGATATGGGTGTTGATCCGTATCTTATTGCTCCGACTTTGGTATTGGCGATTGCTCAAAGACTTGCATCAAAACTCTGTCCTAATGCCGGAGTGCCTGTAGAGGTAGAAGGAAGCATCAAGGCTATGATAGACAAGCAGTTCAGCGATCTTCCTCCTCAATACAAAAAAGATCTTGAGTTTACAGACAAAGTTTACAAAGCAGGACAAACGCAGGATTGTCCTAACGGAACTCGAGGGAGAATTGCGGTTATGGAAGTGCTTGAAATGGATAAGGATATTGAAACTGCAATTCTAAAAAATCTCGATGAGATAGAAATAGCCAAGATAGCAAGATCAAAAGGAATGTTGTCTATGAAAGAAGATGCAATTATCAAATCAATGAATCAAGTAATTCCTTTCGAAGAAGTTAACATGGTATAATTTACAAACATGATACAAGAAAAAAAGGCATTAAAAATTCTGTTGGTTGATGATGACAAGTTTCTGCTAGATATGTATTCTTTGAAGTTCAAAAAAAGCGGATTAGAAATTGATACGTCATCAAGCAGTCAAAATGCCCTAGATAAGCTGAGAAACGACAAGTCTTTTGACATCATTGTTTTGGATATAATTATGCCTGGCATTGATGGCTTAGAACTCCTTAAATTTATTAGAACTGAAAATCTTGCACCGCAAGCAGCCATAATAATGCTCACAAACCAAGCAGACGATCTGGATAAAGCAAAAAGTATGGGAGTTGACGGATATATTATAAAAGCCATGACCATTCCGTCTGAAGTTGTAGATCAGGTGCTGAACATTTATAAGAATAAGAAAAAATAATGTCGGATTACAAAAAAACAATCGAAAGCCTGATTTCAATTTTGATTTCTGAAAATGCATCCGACCTTCATTTGTCTGAAGGCAGACAGCCTATTATTCGAGTATCCGGCACACTTATTCCTATGACGAACAGCCATGTCCTGACAAAGCAGGACATGAAAGGCATTTTAGATGTTTTGCTCGACGATTCCAAAAAGGAAATTTTTATTGATAAGAAAGAGGTGGATTTTGCTTATGATCAGACCGGCACGAGATTCAGAGGAAATGCATATTTTCAAGTAGGGAAAATGAGCGTAGCCTTGAGGCTCATTCCTAAGCAGATAAAGACTTTTGCAGAGCTTAACCTGCCTTCTATTATCGAAACATTTACAGCCAAACAGCAGGGATTCTTTTTGGTTGTAGGTCCTACAGGACAGGGCAAAAGCACTACTCTCGCCTCCATGATTGAAAGGATCAATCAAGACAGATTCGAGCATATTATTACAATTGAAGATCCGATCGAATATATTTTTGAATCAAAAAAATCAATCATTGATCAGCGAGAAGTCTTGCAGGACACGCCAGATTTCCACGCTGGCCTCAGGGGAACATTCAGGCAAGACGTTGACGTTATCATGATTGGAGAAATGCGTTCACCTGAAGATATGTCAACAGCTGTTACTGCCGCGGAAACAGGACATTTGGTCTTTTCAACTCTGCACACCAACGATGCAGCCAGAAGCATCGAAAGAATTCTTGATTCCTTTGATGCTATCCAGCAGGAGCAGATAAGGACTCAGCTTTCTGGAAGCTTGATTGGAATTTTGTCACAAAGGCTCATTCCTAGGATATCAGGCGGACTTATTCCTGCTGTAGAGCTTTTAATAAATAACAGCGCAGTGGCCAACCTTATCAGAGAGAACAGGGTTCATGAGATTAATTCGATAATAGAAACATCTTCAGGAGAAGGCATGATTGATCTAAACAGGTACTTAAGTGAGCTTGTTAGAAATGGCGAGATTACTATCGAGAGTGCATATCAATACAGTAATAATGCAAAGGGTCTGGATAGGATGTTAAAATAAAAATATGATTTTCAACTACAAGGCTATAACAAGCACAGGACAAGAAACACAAGGAACAATCGAGGCTTTTAATGTTGATATCGCCATAAATACTCTTCAAAAAAAGGGTCTAGTCATTTCCCAGATCCACATGCAGGAGGATGCTCCTGGAAATTTCCCTCTCATGATTTCCTTGTTTAATGGAGTTTCTAACAAGGACATCGTGATTCTTTCGAGGCAGATGTCAACGCTTTTTTCAGCAAAAGTTCCAGCATTGAGAATCTTCAGGCTTCTTGGTAATCAGATAGATAATGCTGTATTGCGAAAGTACCTCACAGCAATTGCTGATGATATTCAAGGCGGAAGCCCTATATCGGTGGCAATGAGCAAGTATCCTGACGCATTCTCTTCTTTTTATGTAAACATGGTTAGATCAGGAGAAGAGTCTGGAAAACTTGAGGATATATTCATCTACCTAGCTGACTATATGGATAGAACTTACGAGGTTACTTCAAAGGCAAAAAGCGCCCTTATTTATCCTGCTTTCGTGGTATTCACTTTCATTAGCGTGATGATTCTTATGCTTACGGTTATTATTCCGAAAATTGCTCTAATGATTACTGACTCTGGACAGCAAGTTCCTATATATACCCAGATCGTTTTGTGGATTAGCAAGCTGTTTACGGACTATGGTCTTTACATGGGTGTTACTTTGGTTGTCGCAGGTTTCTTTACTTGGAGATACTCAAGAACAGACGAGGGGGGACTTTACTTTGACACTTTAAAGCTAGAATTGCCTTATATCGGAGATCTGTACAAGAAGCTCTATCTTTCTCGAATCGCCGACAACTTGCACACTATGATAATCAGCGGTATCCCTATATTGAGAGCGCTGGATATTACATCAAGCGTAGTTGATAACAGAGTTTACAAGAAGATTCTAGACGATACATTGATGAGGGTAAGGGAAGGTACTTCGCTTTCAGATGCACTTTCTCTACACAAAGAAATTCCAAACCTCCTTACTCAAATGACAAAAGTCGGAGAGGAAACAGGAGAATTGGGCAATATTTTAAACTCGCTAGCCAAGTTCTACGAAAGGGAAGTTAGTACGGCTGTGGATACTTTGGTGAGCCTTATTGAGCCTGTGATGATAGTGGGACTGGGCTTGGGAGTGGGAATCCTGCTATCTGCCGTACTTATGCCTATATATAACATTGCGGCAGGAACGGCATAATTATCCACATAGTGCCTTTTCAGTCTTTGTTTTCGGTTCTATAATGTAGTTATTCGTTTGGAAAACGGGCGTCTCTATAAGGAGATTGGGCGGTCGAGAGAACGGAAAAATAAATTTGATTATAAGAAAATAGTAATAATTAAAATTAATTTAAATATGAAAGACAAGTTCAATCGAGGTTTTACACTTATCGAGCTTCTAGTGGTTATTGCAATTATCGGTATTCTATCATCAGTAGTTTTGGCATCTCTTAACACAGCACGAGGAAAGGGTTCAGATGCTGCAATCAAGGCTAGCTTGGCAAACGCACGAGCACAGGCTGAGCTATACTACGATGGACACTCAAATTCATACCAAAACGTATGTACTGATACAGCAGGTATCCTAAACATGAAGAATGGTGCTACAAATGCAGGTTCAGCAGCAGTTGTATGTAATGATACGGGAGGTGCAAATACTGCATGGGCAATGTCAGCTCAGCTAAAGAGTGACACAACAAAATTCTGGTGTGTTGACTCAACAGGAACATCAACTGAAAAGGCTGCTGGCGTAGGAGCCGCAACAAGTTGCTAGTATATTTAAGTTTATATCATTAAAAAAACGCCGTATGGCGTTTTTTTAATGAGTTATCACCATGTTTTTATTGTATAAAGACAATGGATTGATATAATTATAATTACACAATTTATGAACTCTTATAAGAAAGGTTTCACTCTTATTGAACTGCTTGTGGTTATTGCTATAATTGGCGTTTTGTCTTCTATAGTTATGTCACAGCTTAATTCGGCTAGGAAAAGCGCTTCCGATGCTGCAGCAAAAGCTGCGTTTAGAAATCTTGCAGGCGCTGCTTTACTTTATTATGAAAATCAGGGTAGCTATGGCGGTATATGTAATGACACCAACCCGACTACTCATTTTCAAGATATATATTCAGGCATAACTAATTTATGCTATAACGCGGCATTGGGTTATAAGGTAAAAGTACAGTTAAAAGTTCAAAATCAATTCAATTCAACATCAGGAGTTGATTGGCTTTGCACAGACACTTCAGGAAATGTGAAAATCTTGGATAACGACCCTGGAGTTGGTGCTACCATACCTTGTTAATAGCTATAAGGCTGATCGCTCTGATATAATTATTTTATGGATATCATTTCTATAGCATTTATTTTCATTATTGGAATAATCATTGGAAGTTTTTTAAATGTTGTAGCATTAAGGTACAACACCGGCTTATCAATATATAACGATAGATCAAGGTGTCCGACATGCAATTCTCCTTTAAAGTGGTACGAGCTTATTCCTCTTTTCAGCTACCTGTCATTAAGGGGGAAATGCGCTACCTGCAAGAGTCCGATTTCAGCACAGTATCCAGTAATTGAATTTATAACAGGTTTAATATTTGTTGGGATATATCTAAGACAGCTGTCCTTGTGGTCAATATACGGGCAGTTTCAGCATGGCATGTTATATTCAGTGCTGTTTTTCTTTTACTATGCAATCGTTTTTTCAATTCTCCTCGTCATAGTTGTTTACGATATAAGGCACAAGGTCATACCAAATAGCTTTGTTTATGCATTTATAGCTCTGAGCGTAATTAAGCTTGGTCTTTTCTTTTATATAAAAGGCTATATTGAAAATGCTGACTTGTTCGACATGTTTTCTCCCCTCATCTTGTCTCTTCCTATTGTCATAATGTGGTATGTATCGGGGGGGCGATGGATAGGCTTTGGCGATGCCAAGCTCATATTTGGAGTCGGCGCTCTATTGGGTTTTGTGTGCGGACTCTCGGCTCTAGTCTTGGCTTTTTGGATAGGTGCCTTATACAGCATAATTCTGTTAGCGAAATCCAAAATAGAGGGCGAAGGACACAAAGTCAGCATGAAGTCAGAAATTCCATTTGCTCCGTTTATAATACTTGGCGCTATTATTGTATTTTTCTCACATATTGATGTTCTAGGAATAGGAGCAATGATCGATTTATTAAAATAATGCCAATCAAAAATAATAAAAATCATAATCAAGGTTTTACTCTGGTAGAGGCTGTGATGTCTATTGGCATAGTGGTTCTCATAAGCTCTATTGTTCTTTTCAATTACTCAAAATTTAATGACAATATTGCGGTTTCGACCTCTGCTCAGGAGATGTCTATCGCTGTAAGGCAGGCTCAGGTATATGGGATTACAGTAAAAGAGTCTGGAGCTGGTACTGGCAATTTCAATTATTCTTATGGCATAGCTTTTGATCCGATAAGCTATCCAACAAGCTATTTTATTTTTGTAGACAGGAATGGAGATAAGAAATTTGGCGGTCCTGATGGATGCGGGGGCAATGCATCTGAATGTGTTGAGATTATAAATTTGCGAAATGGCGTACGAATTACATCTATCTGCGACGGAACATCATGTCCGCCAGGCCAAGCAAGAAAGAGTACAATTTTGTTCACAAGACCAAATCCCGATCCGTCAGTTTACTAT
This sequence comes from uncultured Candidatus Saccharibacteria bacterium, assembly GCA_964468795.1. Lineage (GTDB taxonomy): Bacteria > Patescibacteriota > Minisyncoccia > Phycocordibacterales > DATDWN01 > C7867-006. Next base: position 231,435 of record CAYXWL010000001.1, on the reverse strand, counting down.
TTTGACAGCAATGGAGTTCAGGTTAACGGCCTTACGTTTCCTACCAAAGTACAGCTTTCTTCGCCAAGAGGAAATTCTATGACTGTTACCATAGAAAGGACCGGACAGATACAAAAATCATGATGAGAAAAGCGGTAAAAAATAATAACAGAGGCTTTACTCTTATAGAGATAATGGTATCCGTATCCATTTTTAGCATCATCATATTCATTGTCATAGGATCAATCATGACTGTTTTTAATGAGAGCAGGAAATCGCAAGCAATGCAGACAGTTATGGATAACCTCAATTCCACAGTCGAATCTATGACAAGGACAATCAGGTTCGGTTCAACATATCACTGCGATATAAATTCAGGAGACATAAACACTACTCAGGATTGTGGAACTTCTGGGGCGCCTGTTGCAGCAGCAAACAGCTTTGCAGTGAAATTCAACAACGTTGTAAATATTTTTAAGCTTGATCCTGGCACTGGTAGGATACAGCAATCGAGAAATGGAGGTGCATCATATTATTACATTACTGGCTCTGACCTTGTAATAGACAAGCTGATGTTTTATGTAAGCGGAACAACAAATTATTCAGGCGGGGATACGAGACAGCCTTTAGTAACCATTGTAATAGAAGGGCACTCGGGTTCAAAGGTTGAATCACAATATTCATTTAGCATGCAAACCTCCGTATCGCAGAGGGTATTCGACTCACAATAATGAAAAAAATAAATTTAAAAAATAATAAAGGCTTTACTCTGGTTGAGACGCTTGTTGCTGTATCCATACTTTCTATTTCCATAGTGTCTTCATTGGTGGCATCAGGTGCAAGCATAGATAATTCTAAAAATTCTCAATATCAAATTACAGCATATAATTTTGCTCAGGAGGCCATGGAATTTATAAAAAATAAAAGAGATGAAAATGCACTGGACAGCATATCGGGTGGAACAAAAACATGGCTTTCGGGAATGGCGGAGGTGGCAGGTGACCCGTGCTATTTTGGAAAAGTATGTCAAATTGATGCCTCTCCATCTGCATCTGCAGCCCCATTTACTTTTTGCGGGAACGCTCCTGTAAATTCATCTGCTCCAGGATTGTGCCAGCCTTTGCGACAAGATCCTGTGACAAAGTTGTATGGATATAATCCGGCATGGACCCAGACTAGCTGGAATAGAGAAATACAGTTTGTGCAGACACCTAGCAACCCAAATGAAATCAGCGTAATCGTTACCGTTAGCTGGAAGTACAAGAATCTGCCTTACGTGTTTCAAATTTCTGAAAACTTATATAATAAATAATAACTATGAAGAGTGAAAACGGATTTACATTGCTTATTGCAGTCATTACGACATCAATCCTTCTCATGGTTAGCTTTGCAGTAACCAGCGTTGCTTTCAGGCAACTTACGCTCTCACAATCAATGAAGCAATCCCAATATGCTTTTTATGCTGCCGACAGCGGGCTTGAATGCGCGCAGTATTGGGATTTGAATAATTCAGCTTTAAGCTCATTTTCTACCGCCACTCCAGGCATCATAACTTGCAATAATCAGACAATAAAAACAAAGAGCCAAACTGTTCCGACTTCGCCAGCTCAGGACAGCTTTATTGGAGGAGGCTACAAGACAGAAGCTACCAGCACATTTTATATAACTTATCCAAAAGGTTGCGCTATTGTTACAGTTTTTAAATCTGTAGACGGAGAAACTACTATTGATTCGCGAGGATATAACACATGTGATACGTCTGCCTCAAAGAGATTCGAAAGAGGAGTTTCTATAACGTATGAAAACAGGCCAGATAATGATGCAGTTAGAAAAGCTACATTGCTAAAGCTCAAAGCTGCGGTCGAGCTCTACAAGACAGCAAACGGGTCTTACCCCAACCCAGGCCCAGCGAGAAGTTCTGAACAGGGCGACCCATGGTATTTTGGCGATTGGATCCCAGGTTTGGTGCCGACATATATTCCAGTCTTACCACATGATCCAAGAGGAGAAGAGGTCAGCAACGTTACAGCTGCTTGTACTTCTGGAGGATGGCATAGGGCATATATTTACATATCAGACGGCAATAATTACAAGATTATTTCTCATTGCAGTTCTGAAAGCGGATACTCTCCGACTGATCAATTTTATGATCCACAAAGGCCAACTTGGGCATGGCAGGTATCTTCTCCTGGAGGTATAAATTTATAATTTTTGCTATCATTTGCTCATATGGCAAAGATTGATCCTGAAATCAGAAGTAGGGCAGAGAAGCTTAGGGAGATAATAAATCACCATAGGCACCTTTATCATACTTTGGACAACCCTGAAATATCGGATGAGGCGTACGACTCCCTTGTAAAAGAGCTAGAGGCCATTGAGTCAAAATATCCTGAGCTTGTAACAGAAGACAGTCCTACTCAGAGAGTAGGAGGCGAGCCTCTGAAAGAATTTGTAAAAGTAACTCACCAGACAAGGCAGTGGTCATATGACGATGTTTTTGATTTTGATGAACTTAAAAAATGGGATGAAAGAGTGAGAAATTTTGTGAGGAAAGAGGGACTGGAAAATGAAAAAATTGAATATTGTTGCGAGCTCAAAATAGATGGACTGAAGGTAGTTTTGACCTACTTAGATGGAAAGCTTGTGCGGGGGGCTACAAGGGGTGATGGAGTTGTTGGCGAGGATGTTACAAGCAATGTAAAGACGATTCGAAGCGTACCTCTTTCTCTCAAGGAAAATATTTCTCTAGTCGTAGTGGGAGAAGCGTGGATAGGAAAAAAAGATTTGCTAAAGATAAACAAGGATAGGGAAAAAGCCGGAGAGCCGTTATATGCAAACACAAGGAATTTAGCTGCTGGCTCAATAAGACAGCTTGATCCCAAAATTACAAGCGGAAGAAATATTAAAGCCTTTGTTTACGACATAGATCTGTCCAGCAAATCACTTCCGGAAACTCAATCGAGCGAGCTTTCAATGCTTGAGAAACTGGGGTTTGAGACGAATCCTAACCACGAGGTTTTTGACTCTCTTTTTGGTGTTGAAAAATACTATCAGGACTGGGTAAAGAAAAGAGACAAGCTGGATTACGGACTTGATGGTATCGTTATAAAAATAAACTCTAACAAGGTACAGAGAGCCTTGGGCTACACTGGAAAATCTCCGCGCTGGGGCGTTGCTTACAAGTTTCCTGCAGAGCAGGTTACTACAATTGTTGAAGATATTGTTCTACAGGTTGGCAGAACAGGTGTCCTTACTCCGGTTGCCCACCTTAAGCCTGTGCTTGTGGCGGGTTCGACAGTTTCCAGAGCCACTCTCCACAACGAAGATGAGATTCGAAGGCTTGATGTCCGTGTAGGAGACACAGTAATACTTCAAAAAGCTGGAGATGTTATTCCTGACATTGTTTCGGTTGTAAAAGAGTTAAGGCAAAAAAATTCGAAGCCTTATATGTGGCCAACTCATGTAGATGCTTGCGGAGGTGATGGCAGAATAGAGAGAATCCCAGGCCAAGCAGCTTGGAGATGTGTCAGCAAAAATTCTTTCGAACAGCAAAAAAGGAAGTTTTATCATTTTGTCTCTAAGAAAGCTTTTGATATAGACAGCATGGGTCCGAAAGTAATAGACCTTTTGCTTGAGGAAAATCTGATTTCAGAATATTCAGACATTTTTACTCTGAAAAAAGGGGATATACTGGCTTTGCCAAGGTTTGCAGAGAAATCTGCGGATAATTTGATAAATTCAATAGAGAAATCTAGGAAAGTTACTTTGGCGAGGCTTCTTGTTGCAATCTCTATCCCTCAAGTCGGCGAAGAGACGGCAAGGGATCTTTCCAAGCATTTCGGGAAGATAGAAAAGTTAAGGAGTGCAAAATTTGAGGATCTCCAATCTCTTTCTGGAGTTGGAGAAGTCGTGGCGGATTCGATTGTAGGTTTTTTCAAATCGAAAGAAAATGCAAAAATGCTGGATAATCTGTTAAAGCAAATAGTTATTGAAAAGGAAAAGAAAGAAGCTTCAAACATCCTGTTTGGCAAAAAATTCGTAATCACTGGAACTCTGCCAACTCTCTCGAGAGAGGAGGCAAAAAATCTAATCAGGGCAAACGGCGGTGATATAGGAGAGTCGGTATCAAAAGAAACCGATTATTTGTTGGCTGGCGAAAATGCCGGATCAAAATACGACAAAGCAGAGGAGCTTGGGGTTAAGATTATATCTGAAGAGGGTCTGAAAGAGATGCTAAAAAGCTAGAAACTCTACAATTTAAATATTTTGCGTCAAGCAAAAGTTTTATTAAATTAATGCTAATATGAGTCAAATGATAGGCAAAGATGATATACAGCACCTGGCAAAACTAGCTAGGATAGAGATAACAGAAGAGGAGATGGAAAAAATGACAGGAGAAATCGACTCTATCTTGGGATATGTTGGCCAAATAAATAATGTTTCCGCTGAAGATAAGCGGGAAGTGCCTTTGCACAGAAATGTGATGAGAGAAGACGAGGTTACTCATCAAGATGGGGAGTTTACAGAGAAGCTTTTGTCTAATGCTCCGCAAAGGGAGGGTCAATATGTAAAAGTAAAGAAGATACTATAATCCATGATTGATATTCATTCGCTTACAATAAAGGAGGCAAGAGAAAAGATAAAAAATAAGGAGATTTCTGCAAAAGATCTGGCATTGGCGTACCTACAGAATATTGAAAAGAATAATCCGGAGATAAATGCATATCTGGAAGTTTTTGATGATGTGTTAAATCAAGCAGAGTATGTAGACAGCAATTTGGATTCTTTAAAAGACGCAAAGCTTTTAGGCATGCCGATAAGCATAAAAGATAATATTTTAATAGAAGGCAGAAAAGCTACTTCAGCTTCAAAGATACTCGAAGGGTACGTTGCTCCGTACGATGCTACTGTAATAAGAAAACTTAAAAAAGAGGGAGCGATATTTTTGGGCAGAACAAATATGGACGAGTTTGCTATGGGCGGTTCGACTGAAAATTCCGCTTTTGGTCCAACTAAAAATCCACTAGATGTCACTCGAGTTCCTGGAGGATCTTCGGGAGGATCCGTTGCTTCTGTTGCCATGGATGGCGCAATCGCCTCGCTTGGGTCTGACACTGGCGGTTCTGTTAGAGAGCCCTCTTCCTTTTGTGGAGTGGTTGGCCTAAAGCCGACATACGGAAGCGTTTCGAGATACGGCCTCATGGCAATGGGTTCATCACTAGATATAATCGGCCCAGTTACAAAGATGGTAACTGATGCAGAGATTCTTTTCAATGCCATAAAAGGAGAAGATAAGTTGGACAGCACGACATTTGGTCCTAATGTTTATAAAAAAAGAGATGTAAAGGAGAAAATGGTTATTGGAGTTCCTTATCATATTTTAGACAAAGGAGGTGTTCCGGAGGAATCCAGAAAGATATTTGATGATTCGATAGAGAGGCTAAAAAAACTCGGCTATGAAATAAAAGACATAAAGCTTCCAAATATCGAATACTCTCTTGCTGTTTACTACATACTAATGCCTGCTGAAGTTTCTTCAAATCTGGCTAGATTTGATGGTGTTAAGTACGGTTTGCATGTGGACGGAAATAATCTTTTAGAGGATTATCTTAAAACAAGAGGCCAAGGTTTCGGAAAAGAGGTAAGAAGAAGAATTCTCATTGGAACTTATGTGCTATCTGCTGGATATCATGATGCGTATTACAACAAGGCTCTAATTTTAAGGCAAAAAATAAAAGAGGACTTCGACAAAGCTTTTGCGGAAGTTGATGCAATCGTTACTCCAACAACTACCGGTCCGGCTTTCAAGATAGGAGAAAAATCAAACGATCCTTTGTCGCTATATTTGGAAGATGTTTTTACTGTTCCTGCGAACATTGTTGGCATTCCGGCTATTTCGATACCAAGCGGTAAGGTTGAAAAGGAAGGCAAGACTTTGCCTTTGGGACTTCAGATTATGGCGCCTCATAACTGCGAAGAGGTACTGTTCTCAATTGGTAAGAACTTTCTGGGGGAAAAATAACTTAAAATATTTTTTTTGCTGTATAATACTCTTGTATGGCAGATTCCAAAGAAGCCCCTCCCCAAAAAGATTTATTTGTAGAAGCGGTATGGATGCTGTTTGCTTTTCTAATTGCTGTTTCTATAATCACAAGCATATACAATGCTATAGTAGAAAGCCGGATTTTCTCTCATGGACTGAGTGGCCTCACTCACCGAGGCATGCTAGAGCTTAACACTAGGCCTATTTCATCCCTGTTCAATCCTATCTCGGCAAAAATAGTAAGTTTAAACGAAACTGATGTCTTTGATTCGCCTCAAGGAAAAAAGATTGGCAAGCACAAAATGGGAGATAGGGGCATAATTCTTCAAGGTCCAGTAGAAATAAACGTAGAAAAATATTGGTACGTAGACTATGAAAAAGATCCGGACGGTTGGGTAAGGGAAACGGACATAGCATATGTCGAGAGAGAGACGACATTGTTCCAAAAGATAGTAATGTATATTTACGATATCGTATGGTATCTGAGATTGGCCGCTCTACTTATATTTGCAATCAGTGTTGTATTCATCATCTATCTTATGAGAAAGCTGGTAAAAATAAGGCAGAACGAAGATGAAATGCTGTACCCGAAAATACACGTTGCTGATGTCGGCATAAATCCTAAGTGGCAGAGCATATTAGATCATATTGAAACAGAGAGCCAGAATGATTGGCGTCATGCCATACTCGAAGCAGATATCATGCTAGACGACTTGCTGGATAAGCTCGGCCTTCCTGGAGAAACAATGGGAGACAAGCTAAAGGCTGTAGAAAAAAGCGACTTTACGACAATAGACAGTGCTTGGGAAGCTCACAAAGTCAGAAATCAGATAGCTCATGAAGGCGGAGATTTTGTTCTAACACAGAGAGAAGCCAGGAGAGTGATTGATCTGTATAAAAAAGTCTTCGAGGAGTTTGAGATTATCTAATAATGCATATGGATATCAAACGAAATCATTTTGCACAGATCGTCTACTCTTTGTGTATTTTTGTGCTTATATTTTCTAATACGCTGGACTATATGATGAGGCAGGTGCCTGTAGATGATTCAGATCAGTCTAGCACAGAGCTGGCTTTGTACGGATCTAAAAACTCGTTGAGCTACAAGCCCGATAGCATAGATTTGTGGTGGAAATTAGGCCAAGGCTATGATTCAATCATATTTTTCAGTATGCAAATGGCTGAAAAATATGTCTATCAGGGAAAATCTGCTCTGATTGCATACTCTTATAACACAAGAGGACCACCTAGCATTTGTTCTTAGTGTTTATATTATAAATTTAATTTAAATAATTTTTAAAATATATTATGAAAAAAAATCTAATAATTATGGCTTCTGCACTTGCTCTATCTGGCGCTTTTGCCGGTGTAGTTTTCGCAGAAACTTCAGCTGGCACACCTACAAGCGTAAGCCCATCTACACAGATAAGCTGTGTTGGTACTGCAGTCAGCGTAAGAGAGAAGGCACTTGGTACTGCTGTGAGCACATATACTCAGGCTGTAAATTCTGCTTATAGCGCTCGAGCCTCAGCTCTTTCAAGCGCGTATGCCGGATCTAGCATGTCTGAAGTAAGGGCAAGTGTAAAAAAGGCTTGGTCTGCCTTTAACTCTTCAATAAAATCAGCAAAAAATGATTTTGCTTCTGCAAAGAAGAGCGCATGGTCAACATTTAAGACTACTGTGAAATCATGCAAGGCTCCATCAAGCATCTCATCTTCTGATGACAGTTCTCAAGAAATATCAGGCAACTAGTCTGATTGAAATAAGAATTAAAATAAAACCACCCTTTCGGGTGGTTTTATTTGGCGCGACCGGCCGGACTTGAACCGGTAACCTCTCCCGTGACAGGGGAGTGCTCTAACCAAATTGAGCTACGATCGCATCGGATAAAATGTATCAGATTTTTCACTTGGAAGCAATAAAGGTTTATTTTTCCCTATATTTCTGCTATATTGTCCCTAACGTCGGCGTAGCTCAGGTGGTTAGAGCGTGGGACTCATAAGCCCAAGGTCGGAGGTTCGAGCCCTCCCGCCGACACACGAAGTGTTGCCAGAAAAAGCTGTGGGACAGCTTTTGTGGAGGATCGAAGCCTGATTGAGATCTTCTGAAAGCTGAGCGCGTCAGAAAATCCAATCAGGGTACTGAAACAGTAAGTTTCGAGTCCTCACGCCGACACATTTTCCCCAGTATTTTATATTGAATTAAGCTTGCTTCTTGTGGCAGGACCGAAGTTGCCGTATCCTGCTTGTCCAGGTTTAGCAATACCTTGTGCTTCTTGAAATCTCTGTACAGCCTGTTTTGTCATGTTTCCAAAATAGCCAGTGACTTCGCCATTCGGGTAGTACCCGCTTTTAAGCAGAAAATCTTGTAGAGCCGAAACATCATCGCCTCTGGAGCCAACAGAAAGAGCCTTGAGGAATTTCTTTTTGGGTTTTGACAATGATTTTGATGAACTGCTTGTATTTGTTGTGCTTGAAACAGATTGGGTAGTGGTAGAGAAGATAACTGCTTGTCCTTTTGGCGCAACTTGAATAGAAATAGTTCTGGCATTTATGCCATCAAACCCTCCTCCAGAAAGTTGTGGCAGAAGCTTTACGTATGCATTTTTAACATCACTAGAGGTGTTGTTAAATACTAAGTTCACTGAAGAGTTTGGAGCAAAATAAGTGTCGCTTACAAGCGAGTTGCACATTATCGTTTGACCTCCAGAAGTTGTAGCTAGGGAGAAAGATAATGATTCTGCGCAATCGATCTTGAGGTTAACGCCATTTGCATTTTTTGTGCTCCACACCAAAGAAAACGTATCACCCGATGCTACTTTTGGCTGAGATGGAGCGAATGAAATTATTTGAGGAGGCAGAGTTTTGTCTATTGCCACATCAAAAGAAAGAGGCTGTGCATGAGTTAGATCATATCCTCCGTTGCCTATGTACGGAAGTACATTCAATGAAACTGTAGATCTGTCACTATTTTTATTTTTAAAGAGTACGTTTATGTTTCCTGAACCAGAAAGCTTGTCGCTAAATGCCAGAGTTCCGCAAGGAAGTGCAAGGTTTGTTGATGAAGCAAAAACACTGACTCCATCTACACAAGAAAATATCATATTTATTCCATCCAGCTCGTTGCTAGACCAAGAAATTGATACTGAAACTCCTGGCAGAGTTGAACTGGCACTTGCTGAAAGAGAATTGATAGTTACTGGTGCTGGAGAAATGGTGACTGTTTGTGTTTTTTCTGCGCCAGTATTTTCTAAGCCGTTGCTGTCCTTGGGGTAAATCTTGAATGTCACAGATTTTGGCGATCCGCTTATGTTTACGAGATAGAAACCGTGAGAATCGGAGTTTTGTGCAGAGGTAGCAGACTTTGTGTCACATGGATAAGCTGAGCCGTTTTCATTTTTGACTTTCACGCCTTGAGCGCATGTAACAAGCAGATTGTATCCAGAGCCGTCTCCACTCCAAGACACGTTAATGAGTTGTCCGCTGAATGCAGAGTTTGTCCCCGTAGTGAAAGATGAAACGGTCGGGGCGGCTTCGGCTTTGTGTAATTGGGTAGTAAAGAATAGCGCTATTAATAATGTGATAAATTTAGTGTTTTTGAGTCTCATATGCTAATTATATTAGAGTCGTGTGCAAAGTGGCAAAGGATAAGAAGGTGGTTGATTATAAACTATACGCATGGTAAGATTGTCTCGTTCTTACAATATTTATAGCGGGATGGAGAAGCAGTATCTCGGTAGGCTCATAACCTGCAGACCCAGGTGCAAGTCCTGGTCCCGCAACAATAAAAAGAAAAGCACCTCATAGGGTGCTTTTCTTTTTATGCGGGATCAGGACTTGGAAAGGGGCCGGGAAAGAAAGTCTTTCCCCGTGGAGGAAGGTTGGTAAAACCCTGGGTTTCCCAGGAGTCCAGGTCTCGTATTCGAATCTGTGACCCCTCTTCATCTCTCATTCATCTAGTTTTGAGATAATTTGGCTGGAGGTGCCTGTGGGCAAATTGCTCATTATAAGCATTGAGGTAATCAATGCTGAGAAAATGGATCACTTTATCTCGGAAGGTGTTCATTTTATTGCATTGAGCACCGGAATACCAGAAAACATTTTGGAGCTTCAAGACAATCCTTCGTTTCGCAATGCGCTAAGCGGAGCTCTGCTTGAAATCGAGGATGTTGTCAGATCTGAGCAAGTGCAACGAGTTAAGATCGTGGTCAATCGGAAAGGTCCACAGCTGTAACCAGTACATTTTGTGGGCGACTCTGTCGTCCACCTACCTAAGGCAGTCTAGAGGCTACTTTAGGCAGGTGAGTTAAATTACTCAATTTTGTATAATAATTGAATGAAAGAATTCGGCTATACTCCGGAAGAAAAAAGACTATTTAAGAAGCTTAATACTCCGTCAAAGATACAAGATTATTTGAATTCTCTTTCTTTTAATTTCAATGAAAAATGGGGCAATTGCATGTCTCCTAGGAGAGTAATGAGAGAAGGAAGTGCAGATTGCATAGAAGGCGCTCTGTTTGCTTCGGCAGTCATGGAGTTTCATGGAAAGAAGCCTTTGGTTCTTGACTTGAGAACTATCAAAAAGCCTTATGACTACGATCATGTTGTGGCTCTCTTTAAAGTAGATGGCTGTTGGGGTTGTATTTCAAAAACTAATCACTCGGTATTGAGGTATAGGGATCCTGTATACAAAAACATTCGAGAATTGGTTATGTCCTTTTTTAATGAATATTTTTTAGATAATGGGCAGAAGACCTTGAGGGAATATTCGGTTCCTATAAATCTAAACAAATTCAATAAGTTAAATTGGCGTACTAGTGAAAATGATTTGGTTCAGGTCATGGAGGGTTTAGATGAGGAAAAGCATTTCAATATTCTTACCCAACGGCAGATAAAAAATCTAAGGAAAGCTGAGAAAATAGAGATTGAAGCCAGCAAAAAAGCCGAGTATAGAAAGAAATAATTTTGTGATATATTATTGCGGTATGCCGTTGTAGCTCGGGTAGTAGAGCACCTCCATGGTAAGGAGGCGGTCGCCAGTGCAAGTCTGGCCAGCGGCTCAATGTGCCAATGTAGCTCAGTTGGTAGAGCAACCCCTTCGTAAGGGGTAGGTCACCAGTTCGATTCTGGTCATTGGCTCACTTTTATTTTCCCTATTTTTTCTCGTTTCTGATAATATAGGGTTATGGCAAAGAATATTTTTGTAACTAGAAAGATTCCTGATATAGGAATAAAGATGCTTAAAGATAAGGGTTTTGATGTTTTTATGCGTGAAGACGATGCTCCTCCTACTCAAGAGGAACTTAACAAATTACTTTCTTTAAACCAGTATGATGCAGTCATTACCATGCTTACTGACAAGATAGATAGCGTCATATTTGATGCCAATCCAGATATAAAGATGTATGCCAATTTTGCCATTGGATACGACAACTTTGATTTGGAAGAAGCGAAGAAGAGGGGAATATATGTCACAAACACTCCGGGTGATTATGCGAACAGCGTAGCAGAGCACGCTATTGCACTCATGCTTGCGCTCACAACGCGTATGGTTGAGGCCGATGAGTTTATGAGGGCGGGAAAATACAAGTACTGGTCTCCGGATCATTTTATTGGAACAGATCTTTCTGGAAAAACTCTCGGCCTTATAGGTGCGGGCAGAATTGGGGAAAGAGTTGCATACAGGCTGACGCATGGCTTTGATATGAAAGTGGTTTATCATGACATTGTAAGAAATGAAAAGCTGGAAAAGGAAGACGGCTCAGTTTACCTGCCGACAATTGAAGACGTTTTAAAGGAGGCTGATTTTGTCAGCATTCATACTCCATTACTGCCCACTACGCGACATCTCATCAATGAGGACAGATTAAAGCTTATGAAAAAAACTGCTTTCATAATCAATACTTCGCGAGGTCCGGTTATTGATGAAAAAGCCCTTGCAGAAGCTATAAAGAATGGAGTAATAAAAGGCGCTGGACTCGATGTATTTGAATTTGAGCCAAAGGTTGAGCCGCTTCTTTTAGAGCTTGATAATGTTGTCTTAACTCCACACATTGCTTCAGCTAGGGAAAATGCCAGAGCTGAAATGGCAAAAATCGCCACTGAAAATGTCATTGATTTTTTGGAAGGCAGGATTCCTAGAAATAACGTAGCAAAATAACATGGGAAAACTCATCATCGCACGGCACAATGAATCAGAATGGAATAAGCTTGGCCTCTGGACTGGAAAGAGAGACAGGCATCTGACTCAAGATGGATTTAAAAAATCAGAAGACATGGGGCTTTTAATCAAGGATATGAAAGTTGATTGTGCGTTTGCATCTATGCAGGTTAGGTCAATAGAGACTTTGTCCTGCATGCTAAATGTTTGCGAAAGATATGATGTTCCGACAGAGCACTCAAACGCCTTAAACGAGCGAGATTATGGAGATTATACAGGCAAGGATAAAAACGAAATGGAGAAGCTCTTGGGTGAGGAAGAATACAGAAAGTTAAGAAGGGGATGGAATTATCCAATACCAAATGGCGAGTCGCTTAAAATGGTATATGACAGAGTCGTTCCATATTATCTGGAAAAAATCCTGCCTGAAGTTTTGGCTGGCAAAAATGTTTTGGTAGTTTCTCATGGTAATGCTCTTCGGGCGCTTATGAAATACATCGAGGATGTATCAGATGAAAAAATAGCGGATGTCGAAATGCCTTTTGGAGCAATTTTCGTGTATGAAATAAACAACATAGGCAAGAAGGTGAGCAAAGAAGAAAGAACAATATAAATATGAACTCAAGAGCACAAATCATAGCAACTATAGGTCCTGCATCATCTAAAGAAAGCATATTAGAAGAAATGGTGCATGAAGGAGCCGATTTGATAAGGATAAATCTTTCTTGGTCAAAGCAGTCCGAGCATCTCTCTCATATAGAAACGGTAAGAAATCTAAATAAAAAAACTGGAAGCAATATAAAAATAATCCTAGATCTTCCTGGTCCGAGAATACAAAATGGCTCATCGCACACCTATAATGACAAGATTGAATCTGCTGTAACAGAAAACGACAAGGAGTTTATAAAATTTGGAATTGAAAACAATATAGATTATTTTGCTGTTTCTTTTGTCGGCGGTCCGGAAGATATAGAGGTTTGTAGGACATTAGTGTCCGACATGGGAGGTAATCAAAAAATTATTGCAAAGATTGAAAGGCAGGTCGCGGTAGATAAAATCAAGGGAATAATAGAAGTTGCTGACGCTATCATGGTGGCGCGCGGAGATTTGGGAGAAGAAGTTTTTTTGGAGCAGATTCCTTTCGTTCAAGAGGAAATAATAAAGATGTCTAAGCTTGAGAGAAAGCCCGTTATTGTGGCAACACAAATGCTGTTTTCAATGACAGAGAATTTAGAGCCGACTAGGGCTGAGGTAACTGACGTGGCAAATGCTATAATGACCGGCGCTGATGCAGTCATGCTCTCTGATGAGACTGCAATCGGCAAGTATCCCATAGAGGCTGTCAGGATGATGGATAAGATAATACAGGAGTCAGAAAGACATGAAGGCATAGAGGTGCATCCTTTGTAAAATGGAAGAAAAAAAGAAATTAGAAGATGAATTGCTCAAATTAGAATCCTCAATGCAGGAAGCCGATTTTTGGCAGGACAAGACTAAGGCTCAAAACACGATAAAGAGAATTCAAGAACTAAAATTTGAAATAGCTGGAGAGGGTAAATACGATTCTTTAGATGCGGTGATGACAATTTTTTCTGGCGCAGGTGGGGATGATGCAGAAGACTTTTCAGGGATGCTACTAAATATGTATTTAAAATTTTGCACAAAGCATGGATACGGTGTTTCGGTTTTGCACGAAAACGAAAATGACCATGGGGGATATAGGAATATAACCATTGAAATTGTTGGCAAGCATGCTTATGGAACATTAAAAAACGAATCAGGCGTTCACAGGCTGGTCAGGATTTCCCCATTTAATGCAAAATCCTTGAGGCACACTTCTTTTTCTATGGTTGAGGTTATTCCAAAATTTGAAAAAACCAAAGGCGGTGCTGATGATATTGTTATTCCAGATGAGGAATTAAAAATAGAATTCTCAAGATCGTCAGGACCTGGCGGGCAGAACGTCAATAAGAGAGAGACAGCGGTTAGAGTCGTTCATGTGCCAACAAATATTTCTGCCGAATCTCAAAACGAAAGATCACAGCTTCAAAATAAGGAAAAAGCCATTTCTATTCTAAAAGGCAAACTGTACAAGGCTCTGGAAGACGAAAGAATTTCCAAGGAAAAAGGCATGTATGTTTCAAAGACGACCCAGATCGAATGGGGCAATCAGATACGATCTTATGTGCTTCACCCATATAAAATGGTTAAAGACCATAGGACTGGGCAGGAGACTAGTAATGTAGACAGCGTGCTCTCGGGAGAGATAGATGAATTTATAGAGGCAGAAAAAGGCTTCTCTACCGGCAGGAATGGCTTAAAATAAGAAGAAAAATATTTTGCCCCTGCGGTAGTATTGAGATATAATAGTTCTTGTTATGATCCATTTTGATAAAGTATCAAAGATATATTCTGATGACTCCGTTGCTTTGGAAGAAGTAACTTTTTCTATCGAGCCAAAAGAATTTGTGTCTATCGTGGGCCACTCTGGCGCAGGCAAGACCACACTATTAAAAATGTTTTTAGGAGAAGAGAAGCCGAGCCGAGGAAAAGTTTTTTATGAGTCTGTGGACGTCCACTCTCTGAACAAGGACCAAGTCAATGATTTTAGAAGAAAAATCGGAGTAGTATTTCAGGACTTCAGGCTTTTGCCAAATAAAAATGTTTACGAAAATATAGCTTTTGCGATGGAGGCTGCAGGCAGATCTGACGAAGAAATAGAAGCGGATGTGCCTCATGTTCTGGAGCTGGTAGATCTTTCAAAAAAAATATGGAATTTCCCTGGCGAGCTTTCTGGTGGAGAAAAGCAGAGAGTTTCAATAGCCAGAGCCATAGTCAATCAGCCTGATGTGGTTATTGCAGATGAGCCAACAGGAAATCTCGACCCGCTAAACACATACGATATTGTACAGATTTTAAAAAAGATAAACGATCTTGGCACTACTGTTATTTTGACTACACATAACAAAGGAGTTATAGACTCGCTGAGAAAAAGAGTTATTACCATGGAAAACGGCAGAGTTATCAGGGATGACGAGGAAGGAAAATACGTAATTTAAAATATAAAATAATAAAAGAATGTGGATTAAAATAAAAAGAGTAATTAGGGCAGGCTTCTTTAATTTTTGGCGAAACGGCTTCGTTTCTCTTTCTGCAGTACTTGTCATGATGGTGACGCTGTTTGTTATCGGCTCCACAGTTTTTCTAAGCGTAATTTTGAGAGCAACCCTTAACGAGATTAGGGATAAGGTGGATATAAACGTAACTATAGTTAGAACGGCAACAGAAGCCGAGATAATGGCTTTTAAAAAGACCATAGAGCAGTTACCACAAGTAATGCCTCCCGTTGTTTATACCTCCAAAGAAGATGTCTTGGATCAGTTCAAAAAAAGGCATGAAGGAGACGAGCTGACTCTTCAGGCTCTTGATGAGGTTGGTGAGAATCCATTTGGCGCAACTCTAGAAGTAAAGGCAAAAGATCCTTCCCAATACGAGGACATAGTTAACTTTTTCGGACTTCGCGGAACAGACTGCAGTCTGCTTGAAAGCAAGTATCCGATAATAGACAAGGTAAACTACTGTGATAACAAGCCTGCAATAGATAGGCTTACTCATCTTATAAACTCGGCTAACAGCTTGGGTTTTGCCATGACAGTATTCCTCATCTTTATTTCTGTTTTGATTACGTTTAATACCTTGAGGCTGGTTATTTATATGTCTAAGGAAGAAATATCAGTGATGAGGCTTGTAGGTGCTTCCCGAGCTTTTATAAGAGGCCCATTCTTCGTAGCCGGAGCTATTTATGGTTTTGTCTCTGGAATTCTAACTTTGATACTCTTCTATCCAGTTACGCTTTGGCTTGGAAACACAACGGCAGATTTCTTTGTTGGCGTAAATGTCTTCCATTACTATACTTCAAATTTTGGAGAGATATTCCTTATAATCGTTGGAAGCGGAGTTGTAATAGGCTCACTATCGAGCTATCTTGCAGTACGAAAGTATCTAACGGTCTAATTTCTTGATTTTATCTAGATAAAAAGTTATAAATGTAACCCAGGAGGCTATTTTGCCAATTCTAGTTACCACACAGGTGTTCTACCTGGGTATCAGGATAAATAAGCCTGGTACAGATGAGGTTCTAAGTCTTCGTACATTGGAATTAAGAGAAGAAAATAGCGATAAGGCCTCTGAAATTGCGAGGAATATCGTTGAACTCCTTCTCGACATTTGTAGCGAAGGGTGTAGCGTGAATGCTACACTGTTCTCCTCTGACAGAGACACTGTGATATCTTTTCCTGAACTGTGTCGTGTCAGAATCTGAACCAATGGAGAAAAAGTCGCTCTCTCATGAAGACGGTAGATAAACACTGCCGTCTTCTTTTTTATGGTTGAAAAAATGCTTTTTTTCAGGTATTCTTGTCTTTATTGCCAGATTGCTTAAGGGGTTTTCTTGGGTGTTTGGTAAAGATTGCCAGATCGTCTAATGGTAGGACTGCTCCCTCTGGAGGAGCGTATCTTGGTTCGAGTCCAAGTCTGGCAGCAGTCATGTGAGAGGTTCTGGTGACCGAGACGGGTCATATTTCAAGCCATATTCTGAAATTGGTTCGAAAGTGAAAAACAGGTACCCGTCTTGGAAATCGAACCTAATATATGTAATCTATAAGAAATGAGTCGAAGTATAAAATTAATTTTGTCATTATTTGTTCTAGGGATATTTTTTACTCATTTTTCGTGTGTTCATGCTCAGGAAGTAGTTCCGGATAAGCAGGAAGTTGTGAAGGCTCAAGTACTCAAAATAATCAAGCAAGAGGTAAAAAATGTTCCAGGTACGGATGTTTCCGATAATTATCAAACAATTTCTGTAAAAATTCTTGAAGGCACTGAAGTTGGTAAAATTGTTACTGTTGATAATGATTTCCTTAGTCTCAAAGTTGGTGAAGTATTCTATCTTATGCATACATATGATGATCTGGATTACCCAGATACGTATGCAGTAATGGAACCATATCGTGTTCCAGCAGTTTTTTTCTTTGTCGGACTATTTATCCTTTGTGTAATTTTATTTGGTGGCATTCAAGGGCTTCGAGGATTACTCTCACTTGCTGGTAGTTTTCTTCTCATCATATACGTTCTCTTACCAGGAATTATTCATGGGTACTCTGCACTATTACTGAGCATAGGTGTTTCATCGCTCATTATTATAATTGGTTCTTACATAACACATGGGTTCAACAAAACAACAACATCTGCAGTAGTGGGTATGATAGTTACGATTATATTTACTGGTGCGCTTGCATATATTGCTGTGCACACTACTCGACTCAGTGGCTTAGCTACTGAAGAATCAACATACCTCAATCTTGATACTCGTGGCACTATCGATTTTGTAGGTCTTTTGCTTGGAGGCATTATGATAGGTCTTTTGGGAGTTTTATACGATGTTGCTATTGGACAAGCTATTGCTGTAGAAGAACTTCATACAGTCGCTCCTCATTTGCCAAGAACTGTTATATATAAAAGAGCAATCAGAATGGGACGAGAACATATAGGAGCATTGGTCAATACACTCGCAATCGCCTATGTTGGAGCATCATTACCTCTTTTACTGCTTTTTTACTCAAATCACGATAATCTCACGATGACTATTAATCGAGAAATATTTTCTACAGAGATTATTCGTACGATGATTGGGAGTATCGGGCTTGTTCTTGCTGTGCCGATTACCACATTCATATCTGCATCATTGTTAATAAAAAGTGGAAAGGTAAAAGATCAGAAAATTATTGAGCAAGAAGAAAAAGCACTTGAGCATGTGGGGCATCATCATTAATAAATAACCACTCTGAGACTCGAACCGACTTTTCGACAATTGAAAAATAAAAGTATATATTTAGAGCCATAGAATTATTGTGAGTTCGAATCGTAAACCCGCAGCAAAATAGCGCAGCAATTTTGCTGCCCGAAGCAAACCATTGGTTTGCGCCTTGGCTCGAACCGGATTGGCGGTCTACGAGCATACCAGTGCTTGTCGCCAATCAGGCGCCTAGAAATTTTTAATTCGACGGAATTAAAAATTTCGGAGGGCGAAGTCCAAGTTTGGGGCAAGTAACTTTGGTATAATTTATTTATGGAATGGTATAAAGGAACTATTATTGAAAATAGTTTAGAAAGTAAAGAAATTCTAAAAGAATTAAAAGTTATTAAAAAATATAAAATTGTAGATTGGATTCTTGATGATGTTTTGATTACTGAAGACCAAATAAGAAAGCTCGGTGAATACATGAGTGATGGTGCGTGGTATATGCATTTTTGGAAAGAGAATAGTGACTGTATAATTGTTGTTTTCAAAGATAAGATTTTTACAATAAGCTACTCAGATAAAAATACATGGCATGAAGCAATTCAGCATGGCGAATCTATAGGTATCCCTGAGGAGCAGCTAGATTTTCTTGTGTATTAGTATTGTTCCAACTCCATACCAAGCAGTCAATTAACGTTTTTGCTATAATCTCTTTATATTTCCCACAATAACTATATGAATCACAGCGATAGAAATAGAGAAACAGATAACGAAGTTTTCTTCTACACCCCCTACTTTTATGCATTCGATAATTTCTCTGCTCATGCGGTCGAGATCTGGGGTAAGCTCTTTATGACATCAGAACATGCGTATCAGTGGAAGAAGTACGAGACGCATGCTCCAGATCTTGCGGAAGCGATTTTTCTTGCTCGCAGCCCTTCTGCGGTGAAGAAGATCTCTGATGCAAACAAAGACAAAGTCGATCCTGATTTCAGTAATAAAAAATTCAGATCATGGAAGAGATATTGCGAGCGAAACTAGCGCAGCATCCGAGAATTCAGGAAAAGCTTTTGGAAACGAAGAATAAACAAATCATTGAAAATTCCCCGTACGATGATTTTTGGGGAATCGGACCAGAGAATAATGGTCAGAACCATCTTGGGAAGGTGTGGATGAAATTAAGAGACGAATTGATTTTAAATATTTCAATTTCAAACTCGCAGGTTAATAAATATCATCTACAAATTTTCTTGCCCAGACTCCGAAAATACTCTTGAGGCATTTCCCATGAGTCAAAAATTTGACAGCACATGTTATATCTTCTTAAGAAAAGTCTAATAAAAAACTGTAAGTCGTAGCCAAGTTTGGTATTAATTCTGGTATAATTTTCTAATGCCCCACATCACTCTCCGCAAACAATGGCATATCAATGCATCCCTTGAAGATGTTTTTAAAATCATCACTGACTTTGAAAAGTTTCCGCAATATTTTCCAAAGGTGGCCGAATCAATACGTGTAATACAGCGAGAAGGAAACTACTTGGAAATGGAAGCATCAGTCAGATCTTTTGGGAAAGTATTTCCGGTAAAAATGAAAACAGAAATCCTACCAAACAGGGGATTTATTTCAGACAACGATAGTCCAAAGTTTGGAACTTCCGGCCACGAAGAGCTTCTTCTCTCGGCAGATCCTCGTGGGACATTAATTGACTATACGTATAAGGTTACAATACATAAGACATGGCTGAGAATTGTGGCAACCCCCCTTATTAAATGGTACTCAATGAAATTCTGGGAAAAAGCCGTAATAGATGAGGTAAGGAAGATGTGGAGTAAGTCTAACTCAGAGCAGAGGTGTACCAGAGGAACAATGAGATAGAGTCAATAGGGGAAGCACTACAGTTTTAGTGCAGGAGGACTTCCTTAAAATGGAAATTGGTGTATCCTCGTTCATTAATTGACCTTACTAAGCGTTCACTAAATATATAGTACAACAAGCCGGGGACTCGAAATACATCTAGGTCCTCAGGAATATGATTTTTGAGTAGAAAAAATTTTCCAAATACTTGTACCATCGGATCGTCTGAGTCATTGTCCATTTCAGAATTCTGTCTGTCTAAGCATTCTATTGGATCTATCGGATTTATAACGACCATGTCAGGGACAATCACATTACCCTTAGAGTCTAACACTTGAGCGGGCAAGTATTCACACCTTCCCGTATTGTATTGTGTGCGGACCATGTCAGCGAACCTAGAGCTTACCGTGAGATGATTCTCAGTGGTGGTGAAATAATCACCAGATACCAATCCACCCTCGGCTTCGTCTATGTGGTAATCAAGAACCTCGATTCCATCTGCTTTCATTTCCGGTAAAATTTCTTTACCACCTCTCATAAGTGTCGTGTCGAAACTGAAATTTCCTCTAACAAAACAATATTTTGCTTCACACATAGAAAAATCAAGCAGGTAATATTTCATATTATGTGTATAATTTATATACACAATAATTATGTCTATCAGTTCCAAAATAAGCAAGCCATCGTTTGTGATGGGGTCCAATCGAAAACAGAGGGTGTGTGTCTGCAATGAAATAGGTAACTAATACTTTCTAGTGAAGAAATATATGAAACAATATAAGACTATAGACGAATACATCAAGCATATAGCAAAGGAATACGTACCTCATTTAAAAGAAATGAGAGCTCTTGCAAAAAAGCTTGTACCGAAAGGAGAAGAGGCAATAGCGTATGGAATGCCTACAATTACTCTGAGAGGGAAGAATCTCATTCATTTTGCAGCAATGAAGGGGCATCTTGGCTTTTATCCGACGCCTTCGGGAGTACAAGCATATGAAAGCGAGCTACTCAAGAAAGGCATCAGTTTTTCAAAGGGGTGCATCAGGTTTCCTTATGAGGCACGTCTTCCGATACCTCTTATAACAAAGATAATTAAATTCAGAGTCAAAGAGGAAAAAGCAAAAAAATAGGAAGTTTTGTTCATATAAATCATAAGATAGGCTGATAAAATTTAAGACATGAAAATCATTCGTGCAGTCGTCTTGGTTCAAAGCCTTTTGTATTCAGTAACTGGGGCTTGGGCAATTATCCATGTATCTAGTTTCATGGCTTTTACAAGAAACTTCGAAAGTCCATTTAAAACTGAGGCTAATGGTGTCCTGTTTTTTACTATTGGAGCATACCTTTTATATTCTTGGTATGCAAAAAGAATTGATGGTCCAATTATAATCTTCGGATGTTCAACTGCTCTTCTTTTGGCAATAGTTGATTATTATTATCTTGTAAATGGCGGTACAACTGTGCCTTTCTGGGCAGATTTTGGAGCTGAGCTTGTAATTGCAATAATTTTAGGATTTCATCTTTTTCGCAGTAGAAAAAACGAGAGTTGATTGTTTTTAATATCTTCCTCACGCCAATTGGTATATATTTATACCATGAAATCAAAAAACGCATGGATAATCATATTGCTTATAATATTAGTTATTATTTTGCTTGTCGGACTAAGTAAGCGGAAAAATGTTGGAAACATTCCGACAGGCACTACTAGTGCTACCAGCACAGAACTTACATTTTCAGATCAGAAAACAGGTATCTCATATAAGTATTCTGACGAAAATTCTATGAAATACATGGGATTCGTTGATTGGCCCCCAAAGCTTTCTATCTTCAGGGCACCACTATTGTGTAAAACAGAGGCAACTAGTACCTCTGGGTTGCCTACAGTAACGGAAGCTCGGGTAATAGGTGGTCAGGCATATTGCATCACTTCTCAAACCCAAGGGGCGGCAGGAAATATATATACAGATTACCGTTACCAAACAGTAGTCGGCGGGCAAGGTGTGACCCTTGCGTTCAGTGTTCACAAAAGCCAATGCCTAAATTATGAGGAGCCGGAGCAATCTCTTTGCAAGCAGGAGCAGGCAAAATTTAATCCGGATTTGCTGATTGATAAGATTGTAAAAACAATAGTAATTTCGGGATAAATATAAGACAGTGTTAATATTATTTGAAAGTTAATCCGCATAAACATGAACAATAACCCAGTAGGATGGTTCGAGATCCCAGTTGAAGATATAGATAGAGCAAAAGTTTTTTATGAATCGCTATTCGGTTTTGAAATGAGAAGAGAGGATCTTGAAGGATATAACACGGTTTGGTTTCCCAATGATCCAAGTGTAAAAGGAATTTCAGGTGCTCTTATGAAAGGTCAAGGGTATAAGCCTGGTGAGACGGGCAATATAATATATTTTACTTGTCCAGATATAGACAAAACAATATCTCAGGCAGAGACAATGGGAAACAAGATCGTGTTGCCGAAAAAAGATCTCGGAGCATACGGCTATATAGCATGGATAACTGACAGCGAAGGCAATGTAATAGGCTTGCACAGGAGAAAGTAATTCACTTGTGCTTCACAGCCTACTAAATAAAATAAAGAGATGCATCCAAAAATATCAAATATTATTCTTGGAATTATCATCTTACTCGGCATATCCGGGTTAATCATGACAAGACATAATTCTCCGGTGTCAGATATCCAGACAGAATCAATTGTTAGAAATCAAGTCACTCAATTTGGCGAGAGTCTCAAGATGGTTTCTATCCTTGCGCCAACAACAACAGTTTCAAAGACTATGGATGAGAGCTATGCTTCTTTTGTGGCTCCGGAACTCCTTGCAAAGTGGAAAAATGATCCTATGCATTCACCAGGCAGACTTACATCGAGTCCGTCGCCAGACAGAATAGAAATATATTCCGTTGTTAAAAAAAATAATGATGAGTATGCAGTAAATGGCAGGGTGATAGAAACTTCTAGCACTGATCAGCCCGGATCCAATTCCGGTTCTTATCCGGTAAATATCGTTCTTGAAAGCAGAAACAACGCTTGGCTTATAACTAGCTTTGCAGGCTATCCGCCATCTAATTAATTTTAAATTTTTTGGTCACATTATAATGTCCTTATGACGTAAAATGCTTAAACCGCGAAAGCGGTTTTTTGCTATACTAATAATGTTATGAAAATAGTGGTAAACGATAAAATGCAGAAGGGCTATACGTATGAATGTACTGAGCCTGTGGGAAAAAATTTTGATCCAGAATTCAAGCCGGATTTAACCCCAAAAGAAATACTAAAGCTCGGAGCGTTTGGAGGAAAATATATGACTGACTGCGATAAAGAATTTCCAAAGGATTGGTATAAAGAGGCGAAACTGTGCAAGGAAAAGCATGATCCAAAATTGAATTTTTTTGGCGTCAATGCCTCACAACCCTTATCTGTCTGGAGGAAAAAAGGGTGGATATACAAGGATGATCCTAGAGGATGGTTTCAGTGGTATTGTCGGTACTACATGGGTAGAAGGTTGCCGGAAGAAGATAAAAGGCAGATAAAAAGATGGAAAGCTATGACAAGGCATATTGCTCAAATCCATAAAAACTGTAGAGTTGGCGATTATTCCTGCCATACAAAACAAAGACAAGCTCTGCTCCACTGGGCATACGACTCAAGGAAAATGTAATTAAATATTCATCTCGTATGTAATATAAGTAAATATTATGGCAATAAGACCAGGAGATTACGGAAAGCAGAATATCAGGCATACATGGGTGCTGTTCGGAATATTTTTTCTCATCGTATGCGGTTTAGGGTGGATAATTTCGCAGGTTTACGGAGATCCTAGCTTTCTTTTGTATGCAGTTATATTCAGCATAGCCTATTCTTTCATAAGCTATTTCATGTCTGCCAGCATAGCTCTAAGCATGGCTAAGGCAAAGCAAATAAAAAGGGAAGATAATGCCATGCTTTTTGATATGGTTTCCAGGCTTTCTCAAGTGGCAAAAATGCCAATGCCACGGCTATACATAACACCAGAAATGCAGATAAATGCTTTTGCTACAGGAAGGAATCCCAACAATGCAGCGGTCGCAGTTACAGAAGGTGCTTTGCAAAAGCTGGGAGAAAAAGAGCTCGAGGGTGTTTTGGCCCATGAACTTTCTCATGTTAAAAACAGAGACATATTGGTATCAACAGTAGCAGCAGTGCTTGCTGGGGTGGTTACATTGGTTGCTGATATATTTTTGAGATCTCAAATGTTTGGTGGTAACAGAAGAGATGAAAATGGAGGAATGATTTTTATATTTGGAATCATTTTGTCTATTTTAGCTCCCATCGGAACAATGCTTATTCAACTAGCAATATCTCGCAAAAGAGAATCTCTGGCCGATGTCTCTGGAGTGGAACTGGCACATAACAATGCAGGGCTTATTTCTGCTTTGGAAAAAATTAAAAATGATAATACGCCTATGCTATCGGCAAAATCATCAACTGCACATATGTGGATTGAGAACCCCTTCAAAGGGACTTCTTGGAAAGGCTTATTTATGACCCATCCACCTATCGAGCAGAGAATAGCCGAATTGAAAAGAATGTCAGTATAAAAGACCGCATGTGCGGTCTTTTATACTTAGCATAATATACTTTTTACTGAGTAGATTATCTTCCCATCATCCAGTTTGTAGATGCTAAAGACGCTACTATATCTACAATTCTTGACTGTATATCCTGTACTCTCTGCAATATGTTAACTATTGCATTTAGTCTAGCTAAAGTTATCTCTCTATCCATAAATGGTGTTGTAGTTGCATTTGTAGTAGTTCCTGTGTTTCCTCCGTTGTTATTTCCAGTATTACCACCATTATTGTTATTGTTTCCACCTGTGTTGCCACCATTGTTGTTACCTCCATTGTTTGTTGTTGTTCCTGTCGTTCCGTTTAGGAAATTGAAGACGTGAAGAGTTACAACTCTGTCATTGTCTCCTGAAACATTCAATGTTATCGTTGACTGTCCATTGCTTGAATTTGTAGACGATGACACTAGTGAGCTTGCGTCATTGTTCTGATCTAACTCTCTTGGGGTAAACAGTACAGTACCGAAGTGGTATCCTGCAGGTGCTGATGTCTCAGTCAATGTTACATTCCATCCAGCACTGCTTGATGCGATAGCAGGAAATACGTATTCCGATGCATCTAAACATGTACTTGATGATATGTTGCCACTATGATTAAAGTCTGTATTGAATTCGTTTTCACATACTGACTTGTTCATAAACGTAGCATTATTCAGGGTGCTAACGCTTCCGTTAGGAGCCATTAGGGAATAATCGAACACTGTCTTTGGAGCAGAAACTGTTCCGGAAACAGGCTGATTTCCTGGCAAAACTGAGTTAGGACAGTTTGCCTCTGCTTCAGCAAAGGCTTGAACAGAACCCTTTCCTTGCTGCATATTTCTGAAATCATCCATGTTTCTTATGTTTGTATTACATAGATGGTTCATCACTCTTATCTGTACTGGCGAAGTTGAAGCCTGAGTAGATCCTGAAGAATTTTCATTTGTATTGCTTCCAGTACCTGTTCCTGTCGAAGTAGAAGTATTGGTTCCAGTTCCAGACGTGTTTCCTGTGCTTCCAGTACCTGTTCCAGTACCAGTGTTACCGGTTGTGCCAGTTGTACCTGTAGTGCCAGAGCTTGTCGTACTACTTCCTGAGCCAGTATTGTCTGTTCCTCCTGTTACTGATCCACTTGATCCACTATTTGTTGTGCCTGTACTAGTACCTGATCCTGTATTATTTGTGCTTCCGGTACCAGAGGTGCCTGTTCCAGTGCCGGTGTTACCGGTTGTGCCTGTGGTGCCAGAAGTTGTGGCGCCACTTCCAGTTGTTCCAGTTCCTGAAGTTTGTGCGAAGGCGATAGGAGCAAAGCTTGCTATCGCGAGCGCCAACCCAACAATAACTCCAGTTGCTGGCATTATCTTATTATTTTTAATATTCATGAATAATTATATTATTTAATAAATGCTAGTAATAATGACTTTCTTTTAATGAATAATTCTCAAATTTCTTCTAGCCGAATAAGGCTGTGTGCTAGAAGACACACTAGCCTATCACAGTAGATATAAACTACTGGTGAAATATGTACTTACCTTGCCTTAAAAATGCAAGAAAAAAGATGATTATTCATCATCTTGTCATTGGCTATTTAAGATCCAAAAAAGAATTTACATAATGAATGGCAATACCGTTGTAACTTTTGTTTTTAGAAAATGCTTTTTCAAGGAGAGAGACTTGCTTCAAGTAGTATGATTTGCTGGTATTGTGAAAAGTTATATATGGTGGTTCTACATCGCCAGTTTCCTCTGCTAGTACGATTTTAGTCTTAAATTTTTCTGCTACACTTATTTCTCCTTTTGATATTTCTATTGCTCCATCTTTTCCTTCGCTTTTGTTCCTATAAGACATCACAATAATTTTGCTACCCTCTCTCTTGTCCAGCACTCTTAATAAGTGGCTGATCGCATAATTTTTCTGGCCATTGTATGTAAACTTTGGAGTCATATCGTTTTCTCCGTCATAAAATTCTGGTATGACAACTGAAAGGCTAAGGTCGCTTTTATCAAGTCTGGCAACTGTCTCGTCTATAAAATTAACGAAGTTGAATAAAACTTTTGCCTTGTTATCCTTGTAGGCAGGCAATAAGTATGGCTCTACATCGAGTTGCAACCCTCTGAGTTTCTCCGTATGTGACCTGTTAAATTTTATTGCATAATCCAAAATGGCAAATGCCTTGTATGAATTGCCTGGTTCAGACCAGTTTCGCCATCCAGCCTCTGCATCTACAGTCATTCCATTTTTTTCTGCCAGTGATATAAAATCAGAAACTTTTTGATCAAACTGCTTTTTTCTTGAAGCTTTTTCCTCTCCGTCCGCCATTATGTATATATCAAGATACGAGTCTATGGAAAGATAAATGTTCTTTATACCATTTCTTTTCGACTGGGCAATTATTTTTTGCTGATATGCACTTGTTTGGTCCAAAATTGGTGTCCAAAGCCATGTCCCTTTCTCCATCTCGCTTGATGCTACACCACCACTGCTAGTCTGAAACGAACTGACAACATTAGCGAGCATAGCGTCGCTTCTTACAGTAGCTAGGTTTTTATATTTCGGATCAGTGACAATGGCATTTGCAGTTATGTGATCGTCGGAATATTGCTTAGGATAAAAGGCGGGTTCTCGGCTTTCTTTTGTTGCTAGGGTTTTTTCCTCTCCGCCCCAGCTTAGATAGGAAATCATGCCTATGGTAACCAACGAAGATAATACTAGAGCTTTAATGTTGAAATTTTTTGGATTCTTTTTCATCTAGTTCTTTTTCATCAGCCACTTTTTTATGTCTTCAAAGCTTCCGCCAACTTTCTTGCCTGGGTTAAAGATATTTTGCGGATCAAAAATCTTTTTTGTCTCTTCAAATAATCCGTTAATCTTCGGACCGAACTGCTCGAGAAGATATGGCGTCCTGATTATTCCATCGTTATGTTCCGCACTGTTGGAACCCTTGTATTTTTTAACCAGCGAATACACTTTTCCGCCAAGCTCTAGGATTACATCTGCAGAAAAAGGGGAGTTAAGGTCCATAAGCGGAATAATATGAAAATTGCCATTGCCCAAATGCCCTTGAACTGTGTAGTCGAGCTTGTATTCATCAAGCAGGGCTTTTAGCTGTGGTAAAAATTCCGGCAGGTATTGAGGCTTAACAATTATATCGTCAATGAATGGCGCAGTTCTCTTGCCGTGAACATGTTTTCTCAAGAGATTGAAGCTTTCGTGCCTTATGTCCCAATATTTTTCAGCTTCCTCGCTATTTTTTGCAATGTGCATTTTAAAATGAAAGTCGGTTATGTGATCTTTTACTTCGACAAGCTTTTTAAATACTTCTTCTTCGGTGTTTCCAGTAAATTCCACCATCAAGATGAGTTTTGGCACTCCGCCAGTCATTATCATGAACGTCTCCGGTATGAACTGAAGGCCAAGTCTAAGTGCTCCAAAAAATCCAAGCTGTTTAAAGAAATCAAAAAAGAACCTTACAGCCAAGATCATGCTCTTGTCGTCATACGTTTCCAAGCTTTCGGGCTTGTACGGCAGTATCCTGTTTACCAGTTCGCTGACCTTATCTAGGGAGGGAAGAAAAACTACAAGAAGATTTGAGTATTTTGGAATTGGCACCAGCTTGAATGTTATCTCCGTCACTATGCCGAGAGTTCCTTGGGAGCCAACTATCAGTTGGCAGAGATCAAAAGTTTTTTTATCCTTGTCATATACGTTCCATAGATAATAGCCAGAGGAATTTTTTGAAACATCAGGCTTGGCATCTGCAAGATCCTTGTAGTTGTCTTTAACAAGATCGTATATTTTTGAATAGAGGTTTGCCTCAAAGCCTCCCTTGGGAATTTTTTCTTCGATTTCCGCTAAAGTCATGGGGATGACTTCATATTCATTTCCATCGGAAAAAACAACCTTCAGCTTCTTTATATAGTTTTCTACTTTTCCGTATTTTACGCTTTTTTCGCCTCCGCTGTTATTGGAAACCATGCCACCGACAGCGCAAATTTCTCTAGAAGCAGTGTATGCTGGCATTATCCTGCTTTTTTTTCGTGTCTCTTTGTCGAAATCTCTGTAATAGCAACCTGGCTGTACAACTGAATATTCGTCATTTACTGACACAACTTTATTCATGTACCTTGTAAAATCCATTACTACAGACTGCGATAATGGGCCTCCGCTCATGTCTGTTCCTGCGGACCTTGCGGTTATAGAAAGATGAGGAAATTGTTTTTTGTTTTCGTTTACCCATCTCACTGCGCATTTTACGTCTTCGACATCGCGAGGGAATATGACTACCGAAGGCTTCACTTCAAAAAGACTGGCGTCTCTGGAGTATGTTTTTAAAGTATCTTCTGAATAATCTATTTCTCCTTGAAAAGTTTTTCGCAAGTCGTTCAAAATGTTTGAATCCATAATGACATTTTATCAGATAGCAAGCTTTATTAATTGCCATAATCCCCAAACTTGACTAAAAATTTATTTTCGGTGTATTATTTTACTCGGAGGCTAGTATGGTCAAGATTCATGAGGCAGGTCCCCACAAGGCGAGTGCACGTCCCACCAGCGAGATCGTTTGCCCGCATTGCCACATGAAGCAACCTGACAGGGGTCAGAGGAACTGCACCAGCATTTGCGGGAAACCGCTCCCAGAAAGGCAACTTCAGGCAATGCCAGTCGCAAAGACTGGCGTAAGATACGGAGCAAGTCAGGCTCGTTAGTCCCACCTTTTCGACCGCCGTGGTTTTCCCAGCCCACGGCCTCACTAGTTCATTCTATACTGGTTTTAGCGGGCGTTTGCCCGGAAAAGCTCGTCAACAGTCGTCGTCGCGTATGTCGTTCGCCGTCGGTCCGTCGGGCTTTTTTCTTATTCAAAAAAATGTTATTATACAAGTAAATGGGTGACTCTTTTATCGTTCAATTCATAAAAAAGTGGAAACAGGTTGGTGCTATATCGCCCAGCTCTATTTTTTTAGTCGAGGATATGCTCGACGAAGTTGATTTTCAGACAGCAAAAATAATAGTGGAATTGGGCGCAGGTAGCGGATCTTTTACAAAAGAGATTCTAAAAAAAATGAGGAAGGATGCTGTTTTATATGTATTTGAAATTGATGAGGTTTTTTACAGGAGGTTGTCCAAAATAAGGGATGAAAGAATGATTCTCATAAAGGATTCCGCTGAAAATGTCTCAAAATATGTAAATCGAAATTCTGATTACATTATTTCCGGCATACCATTATCTAACCTTAATGACAGAGTAAAAGAAGGCATTATAAGCGGAGCTGTAGAAAATTTGCGTTTTGGAGGAATATTCTTGCAGTTCCAATATCTGCCTGAGTCTCTCAGCCTGCTTAGAACTTTTTTTGGATCCGTAAAGATGAGATTTACTTTTCTTAACACGCCACCGGCTTTCTTTTATATCTGCAGAAAAGTTTAAATATGACCAAAGCAAAGTATGGCATACAACACGATATTTCCCTCATTGCTCTCAGCATCATAGTTGCAGTTCTTCTTGTAAAGTCCAATGTCCTTTCAGACCTGCTTTCTTCCACTTCAAATCTAAAGTTTATCGGCAGTTTTATCGCAGGATTATTTTTTACTTCACTTTTTACTACTGCTCCTGCCATAGTGACATTGGGACAAATCGCAACCTCGGCCAATATTATCGAGGTTTCTTTTTTTGGAGCCGTAGGGGCAGTGATAGGAGACTTAATTATTTTTCAGTTTGTAAAAGATCAGCTGTCAGTTCATTTTGCTGAATTGATGACTCACAACAGCGTTTGGAAAAGAATGAAAGTTCTTTTTAAATTAAAATATTTCAGATGGATAACTTTCCTTATCGGAGGAGCAATAATTGCCTCTCCACTTCCAGACGAGCTCGGCATCGGCCTTTTGGGAGCATCTAAAATGAAAACAAGACTTTTTGTTCCGATCTCTTTTATTTTTAACTTTATCGGAATCTATCTAATAGGACTAGTGGCTAGAGCTTTGTAATTGAATTGTTTATAATAAAGCTATGAAAAAAGTACCTCTTAATTCAGGAGAGCTTAGAAGCAGAAAGCCGATAAGAAATGTAAATGATCTAAGAAGAGAAAATTTGAGCTCGCTTGATATTTTTGCCATGTGGATAACCGAGCATGTCGGCACTATGGGTTTTTTCCTAATAATATTCTTTTGGACTATTGTATGGCTTGGCTGGAATATGCTAGGTCCTCAAGAGTATCATTTTGATCCCTATCCTGCTTTTGTCTTGTGGCTATTTATATCCAATATGATTCAGATATTCCTGATGCCGTTGCTTTTGATCGGTCAAAATCTTCAGGGCAAGCACGCCGAAGCTCGGGCGGAGGCAGATTTTGAGGTAAACATGAAAGCTGAGGAGGAAATTGAATCAATCCTAATACACCTAGAAAATCAGGATGAGATGATGAGGCAGATAATGGAAAAAATAAAGTAATTATTTTTTCAACTCCGATTCGAGAATGCTAATTTCACTCTCTATTTTTTCGACTGTCTTTTGCAGTTTTGCCAGCTGAGCTTCTTCTGTTTCTATTTCTTCTACGGTTTTATCAGAAAGCTTTTTTTCTCCGCTTAATCCAGTGATAATGAGACGATTTCCTACAAAGGCTGAAACAAAAACTCCGGTTGAGAGAAGTATTATCGTTCCTAAAATTAAGGAAAGTGCAGAGTGCAGGTTAAGGTCGTCTGCAATATGCCAAACTCCTCTCCAAAATAGAACCACACCTACCCCTCCGATTAAAGCATAGAGAATAGGGAGCCGGCTAAGCTTGCCTCGTATCTTGTCTTCCATTTTATCGAAAAATCCAATAATACTTTTCCTCATGTGCGATTATCTTAATTTGAAATTAGTGATAATATAATATTACCATATTATGAACTCTAAAAAAGTTATTGTCTGCGACCTCGATGGGACACTTGCGCCAAGCAAGGCTTCTATCTCTCCTGATATGGCAGAAGTGCTGAATCATGTCTTGGCAAGACAATATGTGGCAGTCATATCCGGAGGGGCATTTCCTCAATTCCAAAAACAGCTTATTGCAAAGCTGGATAATAGTCCTGAAAGGCTCAAGAATTTAATACTTTTCCCGACAATGGGCGGTGCTTGTTACGTTTACGATGCGGAAAAGAAAGGTTGGAAGGTTTTGTACGAGGAAAGGCTTTCAGACAAAGAAATGAATAAAATTATCAAGGCACTCGGCGAAGCAGTTAGCGAGCTCAAAATTGATCTGTCTGGTAATTATGGAGAAATAATTGAAAAAAGGGGAAGTCAGGTTACCTTTTCAGGAAAGGGTCAGGAGGCGCCTTATAGCGTAAAGGAAAAATGGGATCCAGATCAGAGCAAAAGAAAAAAGATAATTCAGATACTAAAAAAGAAAATTCCAGAGTTCGACGCGAATCTAGGCGGTATTTCTTCTATAGATATTACCCAAAAAGGCATAAACAAAGCCTTTGCTATTAGGAAAATAAAGGAGATTTTAAAAGTTAAGGAGCCAGATATGATTTTCGTCGGAGACGCTCTGTATAAAGGTGGAAATGACGAATCCGTAAAAACAACCGGAATAGACTTTATCCAAGAGGATAACCCCAATCAAACCCTCGAGTTTTTAAGCCGGTATATGTGAATTTCCGAGCTTGCTTATATGAAATCTGTGTTAATATTTAAGTATGAATCCTACCACTGTAAAAAGGCCTTGGGGGTCGTTTACTACATTTGCTGAAAATGAAAAATGTACAGTAAAGCTTTTATATGTGAGTCAGGGAGAAGAATTTAGTCTTCAGTACCACGATAATCGGGATGAATTTTGGAAAGTGATGAAAGGCAATCCTGATGTAACAATAGGAGATAAGGTCGAGTCTGCTCATGAGGGAGATGAGTTTTTTGTCGAGAGAGGAACAAACCACAGAGTATCTGCTCCAGATGATGATGTCATAATCTTAGAAGTTTCTACGGGCGAATTCGACGAAAACGATATTGTCAGGTTGGAAGACAAATACAACCGAGTCTAATGAAAAAGAAAGTTCCTAAAAAAGCAGCCAAGTCAAAATCTAAAAAGGTTTCAGCTCCAAAGGCTAAGAAAATAAAAAAAACTAGCGGTATTCCGCTCGCTGTTGTTTCAGTAAGCGGAGGAATATGCATGCTAGAAATGTCAAAGTCGAAGAAAGACAAGAAATTGTTTCTATCTTGGAGTATTGATGGCTTGGAGTTCATAACTGACAGTAAGGAGGTAAACCTTTTTGATGGTAAAGGTAAGCCTGTGAAATTAGCCGAGTGTTCAGATTTCAGCCTTTCTCGAACAAAGTCCAGCTATGTTTTAACTTATTTTAGAGAGCTAGGAAAAAAGAAAGAAAGAAAGCTGGTGGTATCAAAATCCAGCGATCTATATTCATGGACAGAGAAGGGTGAAATCCAAACTGATGATATAGGTAGGACAACTGTGGCTTATAGAAATGAGACTGATGACTTCGATCTTTATACCTGCGGTTTGTTTGTGAGACAGCACACCTCAAAGACTCTTTCAGTCTGGAGAAATAGTCCTGGACTTTTGTTTACTTCAAGAAACAATCACTTTGATTCCGAAAAAATATCTCTTATCGGATCGGCAACGGTTGAGGATGGTACTTTAGTAATGTATGACGCTTCAGTTGAGCACGAGTCAAAAGTATTGTTGCAAGTAGGAGCAGTTTTGGTAGATAAGAAAAATCATAGGCATATTATTTGGAGAAGTCCAGGGCCTATATGGCAAGGAGTCGTACATGCGAAAAGCCAATCATTGCCTTTATCTCCGTTAGGCTTTGTTCCTTTAAATAATCATCATTACATATATTGGCTGACAAACGACGGAGACATCGTGGTTTCAGTCGTGCCGTTAATGTTCAGGGAGCTTGAGGATGCAAAATATCATCCAAAAGTTCTGACAAGATTCCATGGCAACCCGATATTGGAGCCAATACATCATCACGATTGGGAAGCTGAAGGGACATTTAATCCGGCAGTAATAGAAGACGATGAGGGTGTAATCCATGTTTTATATAGAGCAGTCGGAAGAGACGGAGTTTCAAGAGTTGGCCATGCAAAAAGCAAAGATGGAAAAAAGTTTGATTACCGAACTACATATCCAGTATTTGAGCCGGGTATGGGTTTTGGCATGCCTGACCCAGCAAAAATAACTGGACCAGTAGGATATCATCCTGCAATTTATACTTCTGGCGGAGGATGGGCCGGATCAGAAGATCCGCGAACGGTAAAAATAGGAAAGAAAATTTATATGACATATGTTGCTTTTGAAGGCTGGAATTCGATTCGCATAGCCCTCACCTCTATCACCCTAGAAGATTTTAAAAAAGGCAATTGGAAATGGAAAAAACCAGTACATCTTTCTCCTCCGGGCGAAGTACATAAGAACTGGCTTCTATTTCCTGAAAAAATCAATGGCAAGTATGCAGTGCTTCACAGCATTGTTCCAAAGATATCGGTTGATTACATAAATGATCTGGATAATATAAATGAGTACATAGACAGCCCAAGAAAGTGGGGACCTCAGCCAGGGCGAAAAAATGCCTGGGACGAGTTTCTCCGAGGAGGAGGCCCTCCTCCAATAAAAACACAGATTGGGTGGCTGCTTCTATATCACGCTCTCGAAAAAAATGATCACGGCAGGTACAAGCTTGGGGCAATGATCTTGGACAGCAAGGATCCAACAAAAGTTTTGTATAGATCAAAGCATCCGATTCTTTCTCCAGATATGGATTATGAAAATAATGGCAAGCCGGGCGTGATATATGCGTCAGGAGCTATTATACGCGGAGAAGATTTGTACATATATTATGGAGGAGCAGACAAGGTTGTGTGTGTTGCCACAACTCCGCTAGAAAAATTCCTAAATTATTTGGTTACCGGAAGTGCTAAGGACTTTCATTTAAATAAGGCATAATCATGTTTGTTGTAAAAAGATCTCCCAAGAATCCAATATTATCTCCAATCAAAGAACACGCTTTCGAAAGCTATTCTGCTTTCAATCCGAATCCTATAGAAGTGGGGAATAATATAGATATAGTTTACCGTGCACAGTCTATGCCTGAAAAATTTGAAGGCGGGAGCTTTTCAATGTCGGTTGTCGGAAAGGCGACAAGCAAGGACGGCATAAATTTTAACAAGCGAGAAAAATTTATTTACCCAGAGCATTTTTGGGAAAGATTCGGGTGCGAGGACCCCAGAGTAACGAAGATTGGTGGTAAATATTATATTTTCTATACTGCGCTTTCAACGTTTCCATTTAGCGGGGATGGAATAAAAGTAGGTCTTGCCATAAGCAAGGACATGAAAACAATTTCTGAAAAGCACCTTATCACCCCTTTCAATGCCAAAGCCATGACACTTTTTCCTGAAAAAATTAACGGAAAATTTGTAGCTATACTTGCAGTCAATACTGACAGACCTCCGTCAAAAATTGCCATTGCAGAATTTTCAGATATTGAACAAATGTGGGATGAGAAGTATTGGAACAAATGGTATAAGGAACTGGGCAAGCATATACTCGAGGTTCCTCTAGTGGTTTCAGGTGATCAGGTGGAGGTAGGCGCAACGCCAGTAAAGACAAAGGATGGATGGCTTCTTGTTTACTCACATATAAACGATTATTTCTCGAATAATAAGATATTTGGCGTAAGAGCATTGCTCCTAGATTCTAAAAATCCAAAGAAAGTAATTGGAAGCACAAGAGGATCTTTGCTTGTACCCGAGGAATCATATGAGAAATTCGGCCAAGCAGAAAATATTGTTTTTCCAAGCGGAGCTTTGATAAAAAAAGACAAGCTCATGATTTACTATGGAGCTACCGATACCACTTGTGCTGTTGCAGAAGTTAACCTTGATGCTCTTTTAACTAGCATGAAAGAGCCAAGAATAGAGGACGGCTTCAAGAGAATCCATTTGAATCCGATACTTTTGCCACGAAAAGAATTTTCCTGGGAATCAAAGGCTATATTTAACCCTGCCTCGATAAAATTAGGCAATACAACTTATATCGTCTATCGTGCTATGTCGGATGACAATACTTCTACTCTGGGATTGGCAGAGAGCAATGACGGATATAATATTTCCGCGAGGTACGACAAGCCGATTTATGTTCCGAGAGAATCATTTGAGGAAAAGAGAGTGCCTGGAGGAAATTCTGGATGCGAAGATCCTCGCCTCACTCAGATAGGAGACACGATATATATGTGCTATACGGCTTACAACGGCATCACTCCTCCCGCAGTCGCCATTACTTCCATATCAGAAAAGAATTTTATTGCTAAAAAATGGATATGGAAAAAGCCTGTTTTGGTTACTCGAGACGGAGTAGATGATAAAGACGGATGTTTGCACCCAGAAAAGATAAATGGAAAATACTTTTTGTACCACAGAGTCAATAATTATATTTGCGGAGATTTCGGCTCTACCCCTGAGTTTAGAGAGAAGAATAATTTTCAGAATATCCCGATCCTTAGGCCGAGAAAAGGCATGTGGGATTCAGTAAAAGTAGGAATTTCAACTCAGCCAATAAAAACTTCAAAAGGCTGGTTACTTATTTATCACGGAGTATCAAACAGATCTAGATACAGGGTTGGAGCCGCACTTCTTGACTTGAATGACCCTACAAAAGTTATAGCCAGGACAACAGATGCTTTGTTTGAGCCAAAGGATGCGTACGAAATTGAAGGACAGGTGAACTATGTTGTATTCCCGTGCGGAGCGGTGCTAAACAAGGATGAATTGATTATTTATTACGGCGGAGCAGACTCAGTTATCAGCGTTGCCTCTATTTCATTAAAAAAACTACTCGAAAGCTTAATCTAGGTGTGGTAGTATGCAGGTATGGACACAAGCATACTAAAAGCAGACATATTTTTTGTAGTAACCACGGTTTTCATCACAATTATATCAATTGGAATTATAATTGTTGTGTACTATGTGATTTTGATACTGAGAGATGTGAGAGATTTAATGGAAAAAGCAAAAAAAGAGGGCGAGCTCCTACTAGATGATATCGAATACATGAGGCAAGAAACCAAAAATAGAGGATTGTTTGTTTTGAACCTTATATCGAGCTTTGTTCAGAGAAAGACAAAGCCTAGGAGCCGAAAAAAGGAAGAGGAATTATAATCTAATTTTTTAATATTATGGACAAAAATAAAAATGGAAAGATTCCAGTTGGTTTGGGAATTGGGATGATAGTGGCTGGCATTGCTGGTGCATATTACTTGTATGGATCAAAAGAAGGTCCTAAAAATAGAGCAAAAGTCCGAGGATGGATGCTGAGGGCAAAAGGAGAAGTTCTGGAAAAAATTGAAACTCTAAGGGATATAGACGAGCAAAGATACAATGAGATCATAGATAAAGTTCTCAAGAAGTATTCAAGCCTTAAAAATATAGACAGGGCAGATGTCGAAGACTTGGTCAAAGATTTAAGAAAACATTGGGGTAACATAAAAAAATATATTGATGCGAGAAAAGAAAAATCTGAGAAGGGGCTGGAAGATAAGCCTAAAAGAAGAGCAAAAAAGAAGACTACTTAGTATCTTTAAGCGTCATGCTGTAGTGGGTTCCAACGATCATTATTGAACCAATTGCTATAAAAATATACTCAAATGGCACGAACTCTAACGCAATAGTTGCAAGTATAGGAGCTATTATAAATGAAAGAGGTCTGCTGATTCTAAAAAAGCTAATTACATCCGTTTCTTCACGTTTAACTTTCTTGAAGAAGTAGCTTTCGCTACTTATTTCGACGAAGCTCGCGCCTGTTCTGGTTATAAAAAGTATAGTGGCCCAGATCCAAAAGGACTTAATGGTTACAAAGCTCATAAAGAGGGTGGATATTCCCATGATTATAAATCCGATTGTAAGAAACTCAGATTCTCCGTACTTTTCATCTGACAGTTCGCCTAAGGGAAGCTCGAAAAGGACGAAAGGCAGAAGCATGATGGTAAATATTCCTCCGATTTCTGTCCAACTAAAGCCCATATATTTGTGCAGGTAAATCGGGGTATAAACAGTCATGAAAGCATAGAAAAGCTGGAGCAACTGATGGCATATATAAATATTAAATAGGTCAGCGTTTTTTGTGTATGCCGATACAGTATCTCTAACGCTTATGTGCTGTATTTTGTCTTCTTTTATGTCTCTAAATCTCTTTGTAAGTAAATACATGGGCAAAAGGGAGAGTGATGATAAAAGGTAAATGTAGCCATACATGCTGTCCGTCAGAATAAGTGAAATTAGGAGTGGGGCCAGAACTATAGTTAAGTTTGTTATTGTAAGGTAAGTTGCCCTTATTTCTCCCATAATATTGCCATCAAGAGGTATGCTTTCAACCAAGACATCCATATTGAACAGAACCAACCCGATATTTGCCATGTGTATGACAAAGAATATCGCTGATAGCGAAGCTGATGTTGATACTGCCATGCCCAAAGTGGCTAAAGCCTCTATAACTATCGTGCCACGGGTAAATCTGTACACTCCGACTCCGTCTAGAATTCGCGAAGCGATTATCAGCACAGCAGTTCCCACAATAGACCCTATCATGAATAGGGCAGAAACCTGTGTTTCCTTGAAAAACACAGAAAGGAAAGAGGAGTTTATGTATATGATAAGAGCGTAATGTAGAGAGAGAAAGAAGTTCGAAAAAAACAGAGTGTTCAAAAGAACATTTTGTTTAAAGGGTATTAGCAATCTATCCATGCTAAATATTATACCCTAAAAAAACTTTTTGTAATTTTAAACTCCAAGTATAACTGGGATAACGATAGGCTTCTTTGCTGTTTTTTGGAATAGGAATCTGCCGATATCGTCTGAAAGCTGTGATTTTACGAAATCGAAGTTTATCGGGTTCATGCCCTTTGTAGTTTCTTCGACTGTCTTCTTTATTATCATTCTGGCCTGGTTTAGGAGTTCTTGAGATTCTCGCAAGTAGACGAATCCTCTGGAAATGATGTCAGGAGATTTTTTTAACTTTCCCGTTTTAGTGTTTATAGACACTACGATGAGGAATATTCCGTCCTGAGCAAGCATTTTTCGGTCTCGCATAACCATTTCCTGCACGTCTCCGATAGAGAAGCCGTCAACCATCATGCCCGCACCAGGTGCAGACTCCTTTAGCCGTACAAACTTGTTTCCATGATCCTGAATTTCAAGTATTGATCCGTTATCCGGAACGATGATGTGGTCTTTTGGCATTCCTATAATATTTTCAGCCAAGTCCTCATGCACTCTAAGCATATAGTGAGTTCCGTGAATCGGCATAAAGAATTTTGCCCCGACTTTCTTGTGTATCCATTCCAATTCACCTCTGTTTCCGTGTCCTGTCGAGTGGATGTAAACATCAGAAGTTCTGTAGTGGATAATCTTTGCTCCCTGCCTTGCGAGATTGTCTTTCAGCTTCTGCACAGCTTTTTCATTTCCGGGAATAATAGATGATGAAAGCAGGACTGTGTCCCTAGGTGTAAGCCTGAAGTATTTGTGCGTCTTGTTAGACATTCTCATCAAAGCTGCGAACTCATCTCCCTGAGCTCCAGTTGCGAGAACAATTATCCTATCTGGAGGGTAGTTCTCCATTTCAGCATTTGTGATGATAGTATCATCTTTCACTTTTAGCATTCCCATGTGAAGCACTATTTCTATGTTGTTCTTCATGCTTCGGCCTTCGACTACCACTTTCTTTCCGTACTTTTCAGCAATTTGAATAATTTTCATTACTCGCTCGAGCTGTGATGCGAAAGTACCGATGACAAGCCTGCCTTTTGTATTTTTTATAATATTGTCCAAGTTATCATGAACTATCCTTTCTGGCGTAGAGAAGCCTGGGTTATCAACGTTCGTTGAATCCATCATAAGAAGAAGCACATTTTCTTTCTTGAATTTATTGAATTCTTTTTCTTCAGCTTCTGTTGGCACTCCGTCAACGTGATCAAGTTTGATGTCTCCAGGAGTAACGACTGAACCGTATGGCGTATCGATAATAACTCCCATTGAATCAGGAATCGTGTGAGTTACGTTGAAGAATCTTACCTTCAGGTTTCCTAAAGTAATTGTGTCGTCTTTTTCAACAACCCTTATGTCTAGAGCTGGGAGGTGAGGGAACTCATCCTGCCTTTTCTTGATCATGATACTAGAAAGCGCCCTCGTATACATTGGAGGATTGCCTATTCTGTCCATGATGTATGGAATTCCGCCAATGTGATCCAAGTGTCCGTGAGTTATGATAACTCCTCGTATCTTGTCTTTCCTGTCTTCGAGATATTTGGTATTCGGCAGAATATAATCTATTCCTGGAGTATCGTCGTCCTTGAACGCAAAACCCATATCGAGAACTATTATATCGTTTCCGAATTCTACTGCTGTCATGTTTTTTCCGATTTCCTCTACTCCTCCAAGAGGTATGATTCTAATATTGTCTCCGATAGGAGGGATGACGTCATCTACTTTTTTGGTCATCTTCAAAGGAATGTCTCGTCGAGAATAAGATCTCTTTCCGGTATCTCTTCTTCTGTGCAGAGGAGATCTTTTCGTCTCGCTTCTGTGTTCTGATTTGTGTTCTGTATCCATGATTATTTTTATTTCTTTTAATTTTTAATTATTTTCTTGCAAATACGCTCCATACATTATTTGTCTCTATGTACCAGGAACTTATGTCGCTGAACCTTTCCGAAGGCGTATCTATTGTTCCCACCTTGAGGTTTTCAACTTTCGAAGGAACAAGATAGATGTAGTAAGGAGAGTATGTAAATACAGCAGGCATGTCATTTTTTACTTCTTTGCTGAAATTTTCGAATAGCTGTTTTTGATCGTCTGGGTCAGATGTTTTTCTGATGCTCTCAAGAATTTTGTCTGTCTTTAGGTTTGTGTAAAGGGCGATATTGAGTCCAGGATTAGTTCTTTCAGATGAGTGCCAGAACGGATAAAGGTCCATGTCTCTTCCCACGACCTCTCCGAATAGCAGAGCGTCATACTTTCTAGGCTTTATTATATTCTGGTTCAAGTCTCCAATCTCAAATATCTTGACTTCAACCAGAGCTCCGATTTTCTGCCATTCTTTCTGAAGCATATAAGCCGTCTCTTTCAATTCAGGTGCATTTCCGGTTGAAATCGAGAAGGAAAGGGTGGTAGCTGATTTCTTGTCTCTTTTTTCCATGATACCGCTAGAGTTTAGCTTCCAGCCATTCTTTTCAAGGATTTTTTTGGCGGCATCTATTCTTGCTTCTTCGGTTGTCGTGCTGGTTTTCTGCGAAAGAGTTTTCACAGGAACTGGTCCGTCTATAACCATGCCGTATCCTCCGAGTATGGTCTCTACTATCTTTTGCTTGTCTATGGCTGTATCGAGAGCCTGTCTTACTTCCTTATTAACAAATACCTGAGCGGTATTTTGATTAAAGAATACCCCGAATATTCTTGGCAAAGGAGACAAGACAGTTTCTTGGTTCTTCTTTGATTTTAATTCAGTCATTTGTTTTGGACTGACACCACCGACGCTTTCTATGTCGCCATTTTTATAAGCCTGAATAAGGTCGTTTTCATTTTGATACGACTTAATCGTAAGGGTGGTTATATAAGGCTGGCCGAGGCTGTATTTTTTAAAAGACTTGAGCTCATATTCAGAAGGAAGCCCGCTTCCGGTATATGCGATTGAATTTACTTTGTATGGTCCGGAGCCAATCGGTTTTGTATTATATTGGCTAAAAGGAAACTCTTCTATGCTTGCCGTTTTCCATATGTGCTTAGGAAGAATTCCTAATGTTGCATTTTGTATAAAAGGCGAATAGGGCTGTTTTAGCGTAAACGAAACTGTCTTGTCATTAATCCTGTTTACCCTAACTCCGCTCCAGTTCGATTCTCTTGGGCTTTTCAGTGAAGGATCCTGAGCTTTTTCTATTGTAAAAATAACATCATCAACTGTAACTTTTACGCCGTCGTGAAAATAAATATTGTCCTTGAGTACAAATGTATATGTAAGCCCGTCATCCGATATGCTGTAGCTTTCTGCAAGATCAGGCACTAGCTCTCCGCTCGAGTTTACTTTTATTAGTCCCGAGTAAATGAGAGAAGTTAGATCCTTGTCTATGTCGCTTGATGCGAGCAGAGGGTTTACGAACCTAGGAGAACCCACTATACCTTCTGTCAGGCTTCCGCCGTACTCTGGCACTTGCACCAAGAAAAGCTTGTTTACTTGGAAAAGCAGAGTGAGGCCAGTCACTATGAAAATAAATGAGAATACGGAAAAGATGGCTTTTTCTGTCAGTGAAAAAGATTTGATTATATTTAAAAGCTTTTCAGAATATGGAACTCTCCATTCTTTCTTAGCTAGATTTTTGAAAAATTCTTTCACGAGATTAGGTTTATCTTAATATGTGAAATCTTTTAATTTGTGCGAAATTCGACGTGAGAGTTTAGAAATGCGAGGAGCCTTATTTAGATATAAGTTAACGAGCATTTCTAAACTGGGAACGAGAAGTTCGCCAAATTTAAAGATTTAGATGAGTAGGAGGGCGAAAGAGGTAGAGACGAATAAAACAGCAACAACAATTGTCGCTACAAATAGCGTCTTCTCTGCGCCTCGCTTTGTATGATATCCAGTAGAGAATGCGTCTCCGCCACCAAAAGCGCTACCTAGAGCAGCTTCTGATCTTTGTAGGAGAATGCCTCCGATAAGGAGGACTGCCAATACAATCTGAATATACGGAATCATTTCAGTCATACTCATGTTGGGCTATATCATATCAGAAATGCCTGATTTTGCAATATTATGCCAAAAGACGGCTATAATCAGGCTTAAATATAATTGACCGGCAAGCTAAATATATTGTAATATCCGAGTACATATTATTGGTTAAGGTAATACATATATATGAAGAAAACTGCAAAAAAGGTTTCTAAAAAAACTGGTTCTGTAAGGAAAGAAGTGGCAGAAAATGATTCTTCTAAAGTACTACCTCTAGGTAGCCGGGTTTTGATAAGACCTTTTACTAAAGAAGAGCTTATGCCTAAAAATAATTTTGGGATCATCCTGCCAGACTCTGGATCAAAAGATAAATCAGAGCAAGGCGTAGTTTTAGCTGTTGGCCCTGGCGAATATAAGGATGGAAAGCTTGTTTCCATTAGATTGAATGTGGGCGACAAGGTGGCTTTCTCTAAATACGGGTACGAAGAAATCACAGTTGATGGAGAAGAATTGTTTTTGATTAAGGAGGAAAATATATTAGCAATATTAAAATAAACTTGATAGTACCGAGTAACTAGTACCAAGTAAATCAAAAATTTTAACTTACTAAGTACTAGATAACTATCTAACTATTTAACTAATTCAAACATGGCGAAACAAATCAAATTTAACGAAGATGCTAGAAAGGCTTTGAAGAGAGGTATTGATGAAGTTGCAAATGTAGTAAAAACAACCATTGGTCCAAAAGGAAGAAATGTTGTGCTTGATAAAGGCTATGGCGCTCCAACTATCACAAATGACGGGGTGTCAATTGCTAAAGAGATTGTTCTTAGAGATAAATTCGAGAACATGGGAGCAGAGATAATAAAAGAAGTTGCGACAAAAACAAACGACGTCGCAGGTGATGGCACGACTACATCAGTAGTTTTGACTCAGGCTATAATTTCAGAAGGAATGAAGCACACTGAAACAGGACTTGGAGTAATGGGAATAAAATCTGGAATGGATAAGGCAACTGAAGATGTAGTCAAAGCCTTGAAGGAACTTTCAAAGAAGATAAGTACGAAAGACGAAATAAAGCAGGTAGCTGTTATATCTGCAGAATCAGAAGAGATTGGCGACATCATTGCCGATACTATAGAGAAAGTCGGGAAGGATGGGGTAGTTACGGTAGAAGAATCACCTACTTTTGGTGTTGAATCAGAAGTCGTTGAAGGAATGGAGTTCGAGAAGGGTTATATTTCTGCATACATGATTACAAACACAGATAGGATGGAAGCGGAGTATAAAGATGTCCCTGTTCTTGTGACAGATAAAAAAATTTCTTCAATAAAGGATATTTTACCACTGCTTGAAAAGATTGCTCAGACAGGAAAGAAAGAGCTCGTAATCATCGCAGACGATGTTGATGGAGAAGCTTTGACAACTATAGTGATAAATAGGCTTAGAGGCGGGTTTAATATTCTTGCAGTAAAGGCTCCTGGATATGGAGACAGAAAGAAAGAGCTTCTTCAGGATATTGCGGTTGTGATTGGAGCAC
The DNA here is from genome assembly GCA_964468795.1 of uncultured Candidatus Saccharibacteria bacterium. Lineage (GTDB taxonomy): Bacteria > Patescibacteriota > Minisyncoccia > Phycocordibacterales > DATDWN01 > C7867-006. Next base: position 187,748 of record CAYXWL010000001.1, on the reverse strand, counting down.
AGGTTGTATCAAGCGAGACAGGTCTTGAATTGGAAAACTCTGGACTTGATATTTTGGGCAGAGCAGGAAAAATTGTGTCCAAGAAAGATTCGACTGTCATAGTTAGTGGAAAAGGAAAAAAGGATGCAATCGATGCAAGAGTAAAAGAAATAAAGAAACAGAAAGAGGGTACTAAATCAAAATTTGATATCGAAAAGTTGGATGAAAGAATCGCAAAGCTTACTGGAGGAGTAGCAGTTCTTAGGGTTGGAAGTGCAACAGAAACAGAGATGAAGTACCTCAAGCTCAAGATAGAAGATGCGGTAAATGCAACAAAAGCGGCTATTGCTGAGGGTATTGTTCCTGGAGGAGGTGTTGCTCTAGTTAAAGCAAGCGAAAAGGTAAGATCCAATTTGGCAAAAGCAACTTTGGGTCAAAATGAGGAATTCAAAGTAGGTTACGAGATTATAATAAACGCTTGTGAAGTGCCATTAAAGCAAATAGCCACAAATGGTGGAAAAGGTGATGGTTCTATAATCGTCGAGAAAGTTAAGTCCGCAAAAGGGAATGGTGGTTACGATGCTCTAAAAGATGAAATGGTTATGGATATGTTTGCTTCGGGGATAATAGATCCACTAAAAGTTACCAGAACAGGACTTCAAAATGCGGCAAGCGCATCTGCTATTTTACTTACAACAGAAGTGGCTATTACAGAAGAACCAAAAGAAGAAAAAAATTCTGGAGTGGGCGGAGGAATGGAGTACTAAAATTTAATTACCAAAGGCATGTAGTCTTATGTACTAAGCGCTTTTTTCTGGTATAATACTGTAGTTATAAAGCTTAATCTGAAAACATGGAAGAACAGAACTTTTTTCAAAGGAATATGAAGTGGGTGGTTGTACTTGCGGTTTTAGGTCTATTGTTTATTTGGGGTTTTGGACAATACAATTCATTTGTATCTCAGAACGAGGCTATTACAGGTCAGTGGGCTCAGGTTGAAAACCAATATCAGAGGCGATTCGATCTCATTCCTAACCTTGTAAACACAGTGAAGGGATTTGCTACTCAAGAGCAGACAGTATTTGGTCAGATAGCTGAAGCTAGGACGAGATATTCCGGAGCAAGAACAGCTGACGAAAAGGCGGCTGCTGCATCACAAGTTGAATCAGCTCTAGGAAGATTGCTTGTAATTACGGAAAATTACCCTCAGCTACAGTCTAGCCAAAACTTTAAAGATCTAATGGTTTCTCTAGAAGGAACGGAGAACAGGATTTCTGTTGAAAGAATGAAATATAATCAACTTGTACAAACATACAATACTGGAGTAAAAAGATTTCCATCAGCTCTGATTGCAAAACTTTCAGGTTTTGGAGAGCATGCTTACTTTAATGTGCCACAGGCGAACCAAGAGGCTCCTAAAGTTAACTTCTAAACTTCCAAATTTGGTGAACTTCTCGTTCCCAATTTGAAAATGTTCGTCACTTTATTTTAAATAAAGCTTCTCACATTTTCAAATTCTCACGTCGAATTTCACTCAAATTGTGAAAGTTTACATTCATAGTCATATGAAAAAACTCCTAGCAATTTTAAGTGCATTCCTCTTTCTTCCAGCAATAGCCGGAGCTTTTACTGTGCCTACACGTCCGACAGGTTTTGTGCAGGACTATGCTCAAATACTCACGGCAGAGCAAAGGCAATCTCTTGAGACAAAGCTCGAGAATTATGAGCGAAATACGACAAACGAGATCGCGATAGTCACCATTCCATCGCTCGATGGTGATACGATAGAAAATGTAGCGCAGGAAATATTTACACAGTGGGGTATTGGAAAAAAAGGGAAAGACAACGGTGCGCTTCTACTTATTTCTCTGCAAGACAGAAAAACTAGAATTCATACTGGATATGGAGTTGAAGACAAACTAACTGATATTGGAACTTCTTACATTCAAAGCGAGGTTATAACACCAGCTTTTCGAAATGGTGATTACTATGGAGGAATAAGCGGTGCACTGGATAAAATGATTGAGGCACTTGGAGGAACAGACATAGTGCCTGAAAACTATTCTACAAGTGGGAAAAGTATCCCGTGGGATGTCTTGTTTGTAATGTTTATTTTTGGAATTCAGGTTATTACCACTATTCTTGCCCAATCTAAATCATGGTGGGGTGGTGGGGTGGTGGGAGGAGTGTTCGGTCTCGTACTTTGGCATTTTTTCATTGCTACCATAGCATTGGCTATTCCTGTAATTATTGCCTTGATTGTTTTCGGATTATTCCTCGACTATGTAGTTTCAAAATCTTACAGTCGCATGCGATCTACTGGTAGTTATCCTTGGTGGATGAGAGGCGGAGGCGGAGGGTTCGGAGGTGGAGGGGGATTCGGCGGATTTGGCGGTGGTTCTTCTGGTGGAGGCGGGTCATCTGGGAGTTGGTAAAACAAGCAAAATTGATTTATCTGCAGTGTTTAACTTTCGTGGTAATATAATTTAATGGAAGACGAAAAAGCTTATTTAGAAAAAATAGCAGAACTGGAAAAGAGAGTCAGAGAACTTGAAAGAGATTTGGTGCACGATTCGCTGACAAATCTCAAGACTCGGGCTTTTTTCGAGGAAGAAACAAAGACGTACATTTCAGCTATTGAAGGCGTAAAAAAGGGCAACAGGCAGAACTGGTTTGGATTCATAAACTTGAGTATTTTATTTATTGACATAGATCATTTCAAAAAGATAAATGATACGTACGGCCATGACAATGGCGACTTGGTATTAAAGTCTATTGCAAAAACAATAAAAGATTCTGTGAGGGACGGAGACACGGTTGCTCGCTGGGGAGGAGAGGAGATGGTGGTTTCGCTTGTAGGGGCAACTGAAAAGGATGCCATAGAAAAAGCAGAGCAGATCCGCTCAAAAGTAGGAGAGCTAAGTTTTGATTTTGATCCGGAACTTCGTGTTACTCTGAGCTGTGGTGTGGCCTGCTCTAACTCCGATATTTCATACGATGAATTGATAAAAAATGCAGATGAGTCCATGTACAGGGCAAAAAACTCCGGCAGAAACAAGGTTGTAGCATTTTCAATTTTAGTATAGTAGTCTATCTTACGGAGGAGGCAGATATGGAAGCAGTTCTGGTTTTTCCGATAGACAAAGTAAAGAAAAAGATCTGGCTTGCCAAGAAAGTTGGCAAGGTGGGAAGTGGTAGGCTCAACGGCTATGGTGGCAAGATGGAGGTCGGAGAAAATCCGATTAGTGCCACATGTCGAGAGTTCAAAGAGGAAACGGCTGGGGCAGAAGTGCGTCCAAACGATCTTCTGTACGTTGCTCGCGGAATTTTCAATAACCAAGAGCAGGACGGTACGACTTCTGCCTGGAAGGTTCACATCCTTCTTGCATTGGCATGGTTCGGCAAGATAAGGCCAACCAGCACCATGACAAATCCCAAGCAGTACTCATGGAGCGACATTCCCAAATTTCCTCCAGAGCTTCTTTTGCCTGGAGATAAGGAATGGTTGCCAAAGATCCTTTCGAGTATCGAATACTACTCGGTCTATCCAATGAGTATTCAGGCTACATATGGGCCAGGGCAGAGAGAACTTGTTGGGAAGGTGAAGATCGGCATCTTGGCGCAGTAGAAATAGATTTAGTAGGAGAGTGGGACAGCCACTCTCCTTTTGTTTTGTCTGAGGTATGATCAGTGATAATATAATATCAATATGAATCAAAATAAAATCGTTCCATCATTGTGGTTTTCTGTGGACGGAGGAGATATTTCAAATATTCTTGAGTATTATAAAGAAGTTTTTGGGGAAGTTTTTACTGCAGGAAATGTTCAGAATATAGGAGAAACTCCTAGCGGTAAAACACAAATATGCGAAGCACACATATTTAGCCAAAAGTATTCAATAATGAATACTGAAATTCCGCATGACAGCTTTAACGATGCTTTTGCTTTGACTATAGAATGCGATGATCAGAATGAGATTGATAATTATTGGAATTATTTTACAAAGGAAGGGAAGGAGGTTCAGTGCGGATGGTGTATAGATAAATACGGTCTAAGATGGCAGGTAATTCCAAAAAATTTAGGTGAGCTTTTGGCAAAACCAAATGGTTGGAATGTAATGATGAAACAAAAGAAGATAGTGATAGACGAGTATTAGTATTTGAAATAATTTTGTATTTCTATAACATGATATAGAAACGGAGGGTTCGCATAGTGGTCTAGTGCGCTCGCTTGGAAAGCGGGTAAGGGAGCAATCCCTTCAGGAGTTCGAATCTCCTATCCTCCGCATTACGAGATTTTGACTGCACAAACGGTCAAATTCTTTTTGTTTATCGCCATTTTTTACAGGTTCTAACCGTTTCTTTATGCCGTGCAAGGTTTTTGAGACTCTTTTTAATGTAAAGAGTGAATTGTCTATATCAATACTCAATATTTTGTCTTTCAAGATGAGGTCCGAACCTAATGTAGAAAGAATCTCCCGTCTTGTTTCAATCGGACCATTTTCAAATTTGAATTTGGCGTTCTCAATAAAATCAAACATCCTGTCTCCAGTCTCAACCCATTTGTCTACTCGCTTACCGGTCTGGGCAAACAAGTCCTCTAGTTTTTTCTTTTCAGACAAAAGTACGGACCGTTTTTCAGCAAATTCGTCTGCTGAAATTTCTCCACCGGCTCTCATATCGGTAAGACCACTAATCTTCGCAAGACAAGCTTTATATGATCTTTGCTGGCTATCAACGATTGAGTTTTGCTCCTTGGATTCTTTTTCGTTTTCTTTTTTGAACCACTTCATAGCAAAGCTGTGAAATTCAGACGGAATTTCTATGCTTTGAATTTCCTTAATGATTTGTTTCTTCAACTCCGTTTCTTCTATGGACCCTTGCGAGCAATTTGGATTTACCCGTTTGGTGCAGTGGTAATAGATATAGGAATGAATATTGCCGTTTTTCTGTTTTTTAATTTTCAACTCGGCAGTGATAGCCGCTCCGCATTCTCCGCATCGCATCATGCCAGTAAAATCAAAGATGTGAGATTTTGGGCGAGGTTTTCCTTTTTTACCAAGGAGAAACTGGATTTTGTCGTATTCTTCTGGCTCCATCAATTTGGTGTGAACTCCGTCATACCAATTTCCGCTTTTTAGAGGGTACTCATATTTTCCGTAATAAAAAGGATTTGAAAAAATTCTGTAAACAGTAGCCCTGCCGATTTTCTTTCCGCTTGGCATAGTTACACCCCATTCATCTTTTGCCATCCTCCAGACTTGGGCAACTGTGTAATTTCCCGTGAGAATAAGGTCTACCATTTTTCGGACAAGTGGAAATCTTTCTTCGTCCGGCAGAGGAACCTTATCTCCCTTTTCTGCATATTTATCATTTTTATAGCCGATAGGGGCCGGTCCTGGATACTTTCCAAGACTGGCTTTTTTATGCAATCCTCTTCTTACATCAACGCCCTTTTTGTCATTTTCCATTTTGGCCTGACTGCATTGGAGCATGAGCATAAACTTATCAATCGGAGTATTTTTGTAGGCCTGGCCGGGAGTTACTATTTCTATAAGGTTGCCTTTATCCATCTGTTCAATAAGCCGAGCGGCATCAATGGAATTTCTTGAAAGTCTGTCTGGATGCCAGGCGATGATGGCGTTTATTTCACCTTTTTCAATCATTCTCAACATCTCCTCAAATTTAGCCCTCTTTCCTGTGGTTTTAGCTGATTTAGATTCAGTGAGGAGATGATTTGGAGCAATTTTTATGCCCAGCGTATCAGCAATCTTTTTCCCTTCATCAATTTGTGAATCAATAGAAAGCATCTGACGGTCTTCCGACTCCGTGGATTTTCTGCAATAATTACCATAAATGAGTTTTGGTGTGGCGTTCATAGTGATACTTAATTATATCATAATTTCTTCAATAGTTTTAGCAAAACATCTCTTTCGTCCGATGAAATCTGAATATCGTCATTTTGGTTTAAAGTGATTTTTTTAACGATATTTACAGCATCATGCAAACTCATACCACCATAGCCATACGAGCCGAAAGTGGTGCCCACATTGTCATGGCCAAGATTCATACTGACTGCTTTCTTTTCTTCTTCCGTCAACCTGGTCTTGCTCATTACAGACACAATCAAATGTCTGAAAGAGTGAGGATGAAAATATGGCACTTCAGCATCTATACACCTTTTCTCAAAGATTTTTCTTGCACCACCGGAACTGCTCCAAAAATCCTCGCTCACAAGCGTCTTGCTAAAACTTTTTTCTGAAAATCCTTTTTTAGTTGAAGGAAAAATCGGTTCATTTGGTTTTGCTCCTCGAGCAAGTTGATAGTCGTACCATTCAAGAAAGTATTTTTTTGGTCCATCCCATCCTATCGGGAAAAAAGTAGTGAGTATCTTTTTTGAATATTTGGTCTGCACTCCATCGCCAGGATTTTGGTCAATCAATTCGCTTTCTCTGTCAAAATTCTTCATTCTCAAAGTTGAAATGGCTGAAATACGCATACCAGTAATAAGGGCAAAGGAAAGGATGGCCCTATCTCGTTGGTCAATTTCATTTTCAATTTCTATGCTTTCTATTACCTTTCTAGCTTCGTCAAAAGTCGGTATCCTTTTTGTTGTGCCGGAAGTAGCAATACGAGCATCCTTTTTGGATAATCTCAAAAAATCCACATCTGTTTTACGAATACTTTTTCTGTAATCTGGTTGTTCAGTAAGCCAAGTGAAAAACTTCTTAACTCTACGGAGATAATTATATTGGGTTGGCAAAGACAGCTTGCCAGAACTGGTCTTTGCCTCTTTTGTTTTGAGCCATTCACAGAATTTAGATGCCTTCTCTTTATTGAAAGTTTCAAAATCCTCATCTCCGCTGAAAATCTGCCATTGATAAACCGCTTCCGCAAACTTATCTATGGACTCATCGGCGAAGCCAGCGGCCCCTTTTAGATGCTCAAAAAACTGCCTCTTAATTTGCTCATTTTTGTAGCTGAAATTTGTCATTATAGTGATAAGATTAAATATTGTTAAACATGGACATTTGTGTAGGAGTAGGCGGTATCTTATAGTCCTTTTTGGTAGGGTGAATTGTCTTGCACATTTTTGAGTTGCAAACACTGCACAACCCCCTTTTTATGTTCCCGGATACACCTATTGAACCCTTCTTGGCCCGTCTCGGGCACTTACATTTAAAACAATTAAACTCATGGCGTTTTAACTTAATTACGACCTTAATATTCCTGTTTCTAATAAAAATTTTTGCATCATCACCTAGTATGAGAATCGGCTTGTGGCTACCTGGAACAGTCGGCAACCCCTGCTCAATCCACCGACCGCAGGTTTTTTCACTCATTTCCAAAAGCTCTGACAATTCTTTGATTGTGTAACTTTTGTGTTGAGAAATTTTTCGTGGGTCATACCTGGCCATTTTGCGTTCCTTTGACCATGTTCGCAGGAGATGCCTTGTAAATGACTTTGTAGAGTCTCAAAAGATTATTGGCACGAAAAATTGCCTCACTATCTGTGAGCTCTATACCAAAAACTTTTTTGTAAAGAATTTTAAATTCTTTAATGGCTTCTTCTGGTAACATAGTGAAGCCCGCTTTTTGCTTGAACCATCCCGAACGCCTGGGACAGGTCAAGCAAAAAATTGGCTTGCATGTTTTGGGCGTTCCAAGTCGTACAAGGAAAAGCTTGGCTTAAAGCCATTATTTCAAGTCTGATAGGTCGTCTGTACTTCTCTGGATTCTTCTGTTTAAATATTTTTTCTTTATTCGTAGCCAAAAAATCACCACTGGAGCGGTGATTTTTCAGATAATCCACAAACGAGATGAGATGAGTTAACGCTGATTATTGAAAATCAGCTCTTTTCCGTCGCTTGATGCATGAAAAAGTGGGATGCCTTTCTGGGGAGTACGTCTTGCCGATTTAACATAATGAAAAAAGTTGGCATTTTCTCCAGTCAACGCCCTCTGCACTTCTGACTTCTTATATTTAGTAATTTGGGAATAAGAAATGCGACCACCTTTCGGGATAATTTCATACACGGTTTCAAAAATTTTTACATATTTTGCATTTGGGCTAGGAAAATGGATTTTGTTATCATCAAAATAATACTCACCTGTGGTCTTATTTTTAGAAATCCAAAGACCGGATTCATTTTTTTCTTCCTTTTTGTTACTTGATGCGACAAGCATCAAAATATTGTGAACCGTTTTGACTGGTTGGACAAATTTACTCTGCGACAAATATTCCAAGGGGTTATCTTCTCGCGGAAATGGTCCATGTTTTTTTACCAAGTTATTCAATTCATTATGGATTCTGGCTATATATATCAAATCCTCATCAATACCAAATTCTCCCGGGCCATGCTCCCAATCTTTCATAGGGTCATGTATACCCAAGCTTTCTTTATATCCTTGTCTAAATTGATAAAGTTTTTCAAATTCTCCCCAAGTTTTTAATACTCTACCTTGTTCAATAAACTTTTTCATATTTTGACGCTCAAAATATGCCCTAGAGAACACAAAAGACCCTGGATGACCATCAATCATAATATAATCATTACGACATACCTTATTCACAGTATAATCGTCCGGTCTAGCTAAAAATTCCTCAACATCTTCTTGATAACCAGCATTGAGTAAATTTACTGCCATATCAAAAAGATAATTATCAATTACATCAGCCAATGACATACTAGAATACAAACCATCTCCTTTTTCAAAAGCATCCAGCTCTTCAAAAAAATTCCTTCCTGTGTTGTGGGGGTGAGTAAAAATACGATTCAAGTCATCAATATAAATTTTTCTCTTTTTTAAACATTTAATAAGTTTTGTTTTTGCCTCCTTAATTTCAGCAAGATTTTTTTCAGCAAGCTCATTCAATTTTGCATAATCAGCATTTCTTTCCCCGAGCTGTTGTGAAAAAACATTTTTTAGTTCTGGCACACTGAATACATACTCCAAATATTCGGCTAAACCTTTAGAAAAATTAAGAAGATTTGTCTCCTCAATAAAGCTATGAAAATGGCGTTCTAGATTGCTAGAAATCATGGCGTTCTTTTCACTTAAGAATACACCTTGTTTAGAGTCTGAACAATTCTTCCAAACTGATACCAAGCGTCTTTGCCAGCTTTTCAATATTAACCAAGGAGATATTCCTTTCACCTCGCTCAATGCCACCAATATAGGTTCGGTCCATATTGGCTTTATTAGCTAAAGCAATTTGGGAAGTGAAGCCTTTTTGTAAGCGGAGTTCTATTACTCGCTTTCCAAATTTCTTTAAAATGGGGCTACTCTTGCTCATGCCTTAAGCCTAGAGGTCTGATGTCTATAAGGCGACGGACTATGAGTACCACTATTTTTGTGATACATTATGTGGTGTAGGTACTCATAGTCATCATGCCTGAAAAATTACAATCACCTATTGTGGTGGAAACAGATAAATATGGTAATTGGACCAAAGAGCAATTTGTTGCAGAAATTGAGCGTTTACGAAAACGCAAAAAATATGGATTGGTTTGGGAGGAAAAGATAGAAGATGTTGTTGAGCAATGCAATACTGAATTGCCTGTTTTGAAAGAGGTAAAAAATAAGCATATTTTCAAAAATAAAAATACCCCCACAAACCTACTTATTGAAGGAGATAATTACCACGCTCTTTCTGTATTAAACTACACACATAAAGGCAAGATTGATGTTATTTATATTGACCCGCCTTACAATACGGGAGCAAAAAATTGGAAATATAACAATAATTATGTAGATAAAGATGACTCATACAGACATAGCAAATGGTTGAGCATGATGGAGAGAAGATTGGTCCTTGCGAAAAATCTTTTGAAAAAGAATGGTTGTCTGATTTGTGCCATTGATGAAAACGAACACGCTAATCTGGTACTCCTGCTTAAACAAATTTTTGTAGGCAAAAAAGTTGATTCAATTTCAGTGGTTCACAATCCCCGAGGAGTTCAGGGTAAAAATTTTTCATATAATCACGAGTATGCTGTTTTTGTTTATCCAGATGCCAAGGAAAAATATATAAGTAATGCACTTCGTGAAGAAACTCTGGTGAGAAATTTCAGAGTTGACGGAAGCAATTCCCCTCGTCATACAGCAAAAACCTGTTTTTACCCATTTATAGTATCTGGCGAAAAAATTATTGGTGTAGGCGAAGTGGCAGATGAGAAATTTCATCCCAAAAAACAAACTACTGAAATAAAAAAGGGTGTATTTGAGGTTTGGCCTATAGACATAAACAGTATTGAAAGGAAATGGTCTTATTCAAGAAATACTGTTGAAGAAATAATTTCAGAGTTGCACATAAAGAAGACTTCTAAAGGCAGGTTTGAAATATATCGCTCCAAAGATGAGGCTCCATATAAGACTGTTTGGGTTGGACCTAAATATGATGCAAACGAGTATGGTTCAAAGATGGTTAATGGGCTGACTGGCACAATGTTTCCTTTCCCAAAGTCATTATATGCGGTTGAAGAATGTCTATTAGCCACAGCTAAAGATAAAAAGGATGCGGTGATTTTGGACTTTTTTGCTGGAAGTGGAACTACTGGACACGCTGTCTCACTGCTAAATAAAAGAGATAACGGATTACGCCAATTTATTCTCTGCACCAACAATGAAAATGGCATCGCAACAGAAGTATGCTATCCACGAATTAAATCTGTTATCGCTGGTCATAAAGATTACAAAGATATAACTGGCATACCTAGCAATTTGAAATACTTCCGCACGGCTTTCGTAGAAGCCGAGCCAAACGATAAAAACAAGGAGACTCTAACCAGAGAAGCTACGGAGATGCTCTGTGTCAGAGAAAACACTTTTGAGGAAGTGAAGGAAACCATGGCCATAAAAATTTTCAAGAATGAAAAGCAATATACAGCCATTCTTTTTGACGAAGGTTCTATCTCGTCTCTCAAAAAAGACATCGCCAAAATTGGCGGAAAATGGAGTGTTTACATTTTCTCTCTCGGCGATGACACCTTTGAAGAAGAATTTGAAGATGTCAAAGAAAAAGTAACAGTAGCCCCGATACCCGAAGTTATTTTGCGGGTATATAGGCGTATTTTCAAAAAATAATATGGCTTTTAAGCTAACAACATATCAAGATGAACATACCCAAGAATTGCTAGATGATGCAGTTCGTCTTTTGAAAATTAGTGATGGGAAAAAGCTAGTTTTCAAAGCTCCTACTGGTTCGGGCAAGACCATAATGGTGGCTGAATTTCTAACAAGATTTGCCGATGACAAAAGACATACCCCTTGCTCATTCATCTGGACCGCTCCTCGTCAGCTCCACGAGCAGAGCAAAGAAAAAATTGAGCTGTATTTTGAAAAATCACGGGCGATGGAATGTTCTTTCTTTGAAGACTTAAACGACAGGCAAATAGATGAAAACGAGGTTCTCTTTTTCAACTGGGAAAGTATCAGACAGGACGGCAACATTTACATACGAGATAACGAGCAAGACAACAATCTTTCAAATATAATCAGCCGAACACGGGAAGCTGACAGAAAAATTATTCTCATCATAGACGAGAGTCATTTCCACGCTCAAGCAGAAACCTCACAAAACCTTATTTCCGCTATCAAGCCGGATTTGACTATTGAAGTTTCCGCTACTCCTGTAATGGCTAACCCAGACAAGATTGTTAGCGTGGACATTGCCGAGGTCAAAGCCGAGGAGATGATAAAGAAAGCGGTGGTCCTCAATGAGAATTTCAAAAATGTTGTCCAGAAAAACAATTCAGATATAGTCAAAAGCGAACTGGCTAACAGCTCTGATGAAGTTATTTTGGACATTGCCTTAAAAAAACGAGAAGACCTAGCCAAGAAATACAAAGCGGGTAAAATTTCAGTTAATCCACTTCTCCTAATCCAGCTTCCAGACAGGCGTGGTCAAGGTGATGATGACAGACAAGAAATGCTTGTAAAGATACTGGCAGACAAACACAATATCACCACCAAAAATGGCAAGCTAGCTTTCTACTTGGCAGAGAATAAAGAAAATTCCGACAATATCAAACGCAACGACAGCGAAGTAGAAGTCCTTATTTTCAAACAAGCTATCGCTCTGGGTTGGGATTGCCCAAGAGCTCAAATTTTGGTCCTTTTCCGAGAATGGTCCAGTCCCATTTTCTCTATTCAAACCATTGGCAGGATTATGCGTGTGCCAGAACCAGAAATCGGCTACTACAAGGACGATATGCTCAATTATGCTTATGTTTACACCAACCTTGAAGGCATTGAAATCAAGGAAGACATCGGGCGGGATTATGTGGTTATCCATATCAGCAACAGGTCGCCAAAATATGAGCCGATAAATCTTTCATCGGTCCATAGCAAACGCCATCGTGAGCAGACCCGCTTGAGCCCACTTTTCACTTCTCTCTTTTTGGAGAAAGCCAAACAGTCAAAACTGGCGGATAAAATCAAACTGAAAAATCAGAAAGTCCATTCGGCTTTCATTTCCGATTGGCGAACAGAAAACATAGACACTATCGCTGGTGAACACATTAAAGCTACGGTGCTCGTTGATATGGGAAGTGATGCTGATTTACAGAGACTATTTGACTATTTCATTTACCGAAACCTTTCACCATTTCATCCAGAAGATAGGTCAGTAGGTCGTCTCAAAGAGTCAATCTACCAGTTTTTTGATAAAGAGCTTGGTATGCCGAAATTGGAAAAATTCCAAGAGATAATCAACACTGTTTTGAGCGAGGATAACAAATCTCTTTTTGAAGCAGTCATTGACGATGCCAAAATCACCTATATCTCGTCTACGGAAAAACGCAACAACGAGCTGGTCCAAAGTGAATGGGATGTGCCAGAGAAAATGGTCTTCGGCGAAAATTACGAAGAAATGGAGGTCAATAAATCTGTTATGGAGCCATTCTTTTCAGATAAACGCTGGCAGTCTGAAAAAGCGTTTATTGAATTTTTGGATAAGAAAAATAACAAGGTGGAATGGTGGTTTAAAAACGGAGAAAGAGACGGGACCTTCTTTGCCGTGCCTTATAAATTAGGCGATGAAATGGCTCCGTTCTATGTTGATTTCGTGGTAATGATGAAAGATGGCAGTATCGGCCTTTTTGACCCTCACGGAGCCTATTTAGCCGATTTTGGAGCCAAATCAAGCGGTTTGGTGGCCTACACAGCCAGAGCTGGCAAGAAGCAGAAACTCTTTGGTGGTATTGTTGCTAATACAGACCCTAGCCACTTTTCTGGCCGTTGGATGGTCTACAAAGGCGATGGTAAAAATTTGAAAGAGAATGATTGGACAGACTGGGAACATTTGGAGTTGTAGAAGTAATAAGTTGCATACTGAATCAAAATATGAATAAAAAAATACTTATATCAATTGTTATCATTCTATGCGTAATATCATTTACTTTTTACTACAGTAGACATAAAGAGACAAAAATCGCTGAAGTAACTCATAATCCCATACCTAGTATTGTTGGTTCAGACGAATATTATGAATATGAAAAAAGTTTTCTGACCTATAAAAGCGATGTTGGTTTTTCATTTCAGTATCCGCCTCATATGTTTGTGGAAAATAAGTTTGAACCCGTTGAGTTATACATCTGGCCAAAATCAATTTTAGAAAGCAAAAGCGACCCATATGGTGGAATACATATAGAGATGTCTAAAAATAATAAAGGTGTTACACCTCTTGAATGGCTAAAAAATGATGCGAAGAAAGACCTCTCAGAGGGTTACAATGTTTTAAATATTGACGGGCAAGAAGCGATTACTATGGATGGCGGTACTTGGGTTGTCGTAAATACACCAAATAATAAATATCGCATAGTCATTTCTTTGATGTGGGATGAGAATGGAACCCAATCAATGACAGAAGAAGGAATAATCATTTCCTCACTTAAGTTTACAAAATAATTTAACCCTACCATTTCTTATCCTTCAATTATTAAACGCATAATAGCAAAATATGGAACTAATCGGATTTATACAAGCATGTGTTAGTTGCAGAGACGAGTTCAAGAATAAATTGAAACTAGAAAATTGCCCTGTATGCGGTCTAAAATTTGAGTCTAAATATACATATGAGCATTTCAGAGACTTAAAAATGCGACACAAGCCTACTCGTATCAACCTCTGCTACTGTGAGCCTTGTAGAATAAGATATGATAGCGATAAAGCACTTCTATGTCCAAAATGTGGTCAACCTCCTACTAGTACTGGTGTAGAAATAATTGATTATGCATATAGTTTTTGGGATTATATAAGAATAAATTTTTTACCTTAATCAAAATATGAATAATGGGGTAAAATGAATTTTTGTGTTATATTATTCTTAATATGACGCCACTCTATTTTCTCACTGGCAATAAAGGCAAGCTAGCAGAAGTTCAGGCAATTCTTGGCGACTTTATAGAAGGATTGGATATTGACCTTCCCGAAATACAGGAAATTGATGCCCACAAAATCATCAAGGCAAAGCTGGAAGAAGCCCAGAAACATCACAAGGGTGAGTTTATTGTTGAGGACACATCTTTGTATTTTGAAGCAATGAATGGTTTGCCAGGTCCTCTTATAAAATGGTTTATGAAAACTGTCGGGAACGATGGGTTGTATAAAATGATTACTGTTTTCGGAAATTTTAACGCAGAAGCAAAAACGATTATTGGTCATTCTGATTTAGACGGAAACATTGAATTTTTTGAAGGTGCAGTAAAAGGAACGACTGTATCACCAAGAGGCACTGGATTTGGTTGGGACCCTATATTCCAGCCAGAGGGCTATTCCAAAACTTTTGGTGAACTGACTGCCGAAGAAAAAAACTCATTCAGTATGAGAAAATTGGCATTGGAAAAACTTAAAAAACATTTGACACTAAAATGAAATTCGTAATCGGCTCATCAAGTGATAGAAAAATAAAAATTGCTGAAAAAATCATCAAGCAGTTTTTTGCCGATAAAGATGTTTCAATACAAAGTTACGGAGCCAAATCGCTGATGCCAGACACTCCGTGGGACAAACAAACTTTTGATGGAGCAAAAAACAGAGCGTTGGACAGTAAATCTCGCCACTCTGATGCAAATTACTATATAGGTCTTGAAAGTGGCCTTATAGAGCGATATGGGCACATATATGAGGAAGCTTGGGCTGTTATTATTACTGAGGACAAGGAGTATTACGGCTATTCAAGCGGATTAAAGGTCCCAGACTTTATTCTCAAGAAAATGGACGAACTCAAAATGGAACACTCCGATGTGATGACAATTATTGAAGAAGAATATGGAAAACTGCCGAATGATACTTGGGGCACATATTCTGGTGGAACAATCCTACGGGAAGTCAGCTTGGAAGAGGCGTTGCGAAACGCTTTCATTCAGATAACCTGCCCCGATACAGGATTTTATAAAAAATAATGGAAGAAATAAAAAACAATTCAAATGAAATTCCACAAATCATCAAGGATGTTGGTTTTGATTTTGACTGGAGTGAAGAAAAAGTCTGGGCTTTGGAAGTGGGGCCAGAGGAAATCAGTACAGATGAGCTGACTTGGCATTTTGATATTCCTTTCCTTTGGGAAAATGGGGTTTATAATCTCAAACCACAGGAAGTTATAGATAATCCAGAAGCACATAAGGAGGAATACGAAAGAACAATGAAAGCTGACCTTGTGCATCCCATAGACATAATGGAAAACAAAGGTCGCTGGCTTATTTTAGATGGCTTACACCGCTTGATGAAATCTGCTATTTTAGGAAAAACCTCGGCCCAAGTCAGAAAAATTTCTCGTGATTTCATACCTCAAATTTTGAAATAATATGGATACTCTGCTAAAACATACCAGCAACTTATATGGTCTAAACCTTCAATATCACGAAAAAGTGAAGAAGGGTTCACTTTCTGAAAACCATATTCTCATTGATGGAGATACGAGGTATTTTCTCAAACAATACGCTCCAGATGCCAAAGAAAAGGTGGAGGAAATTCAATCTGTAAAAAGATATTTTTCTGACGGTAATATTCCTGTAATTCTTCCTATAACCAACAAAGAAGGAAGCACATATTTTTCATTTGAAGATGGTTGCTATGCACTTTTTCCTTTTGTGTTGGATAAGCAGTTGAGCGGAAAGGAATTAACAGAAACCGCTATTGTCTCGCTTGGAGAAATGCTTGGCAAAATCCATTTGTTAGGAAGAGATGCAAAGTTGCCTGTTTCAGGCAAATTTAAACCATGGAACAAGGAAAAAAGCTTGGCTAAAATAGAACTGGTCATAAACGAAATTCAAAAGAAAACAAATTTTGACGATTTTGATGAATCGGCTTTGAAAAGCCTTAATCTGAAAAAACAGCTGGTTCAAGAGAACACAGTTGTTTATGAGGATTTGAACTTATCAAGCGACCATCTTATTCACGGAGATTACACCGACCATAATGTTTTCTTTGGTGGCAACGATAAAATTTCGTGGGTTTTTGACTTTGAAAAAACCAGCTATTCTCCACGAACACACGAATTATTTAAATGTATGATGTATAGTTTTCTATGCGATGATTTGAGCGAAGAAAATATAAGCCGTGCCAAATTATATATGGATTCATACCGAAAAACTTATCCCATATCCGAAGATGAGTTAACAAGAGGATTAAAGTTATATTATCTCAAATCAATCCACGGATTGTGGTCAGAAAGTGAGCATTATCTAAATGATAATCACAGAGTTGATAAGTTTTTGGGAACTGATTTCCCTCGCATTAAAAATCTTTCCGAACACTTTGAAGAGTTTAGAAATTCTCTTTTTTAAATGTTGCATTACAAATTATTTTGAGTAATCTTAATTTTGGAGAAAAACATGGACAATTTACAAACTGAAATTGGGGCTGAAATCAACCCATCGCTCTGCAATCAAGCTATTGCAGATTATTGGTCAGCTCGTCTGGCCCAAGGCCAGCTAACCAGAGATGACGGCAACATGAGCCATTTCTGCTGTTATTTTCTTCCTTACAATCCAGATACCAAGCAGGTATTCATCGTTCATCACAAGAAATCTGGCCTATGGCTTTCACCCGGCGGTCACATAGACCGGGGTGAGACCTTGATGCAGACCTTAAACCGAGAGATTGAAGAAGAGCTTGGGGTGGCTAATCGCATTCAAAACCACATCAAACCATTCCTTCTGACCATTACACCAATCGTCAATCGGGTCCAACCTTGCAAGGAGCACCTTGATTTGTGGTATCGGTTTCCGACTGATGGCTCGGAATTTAATGTGGACCCGAAAGAGTTCCATACCACCAAATGGGCGACTATTGCCGAAGCCAGAGAGCTGGTTACCGACCCGCCGAATGTCCGGGCATTATATAAAATGGAAGAATTGTTCAAAAATTAAGACCGAGGCAACTCGGTTTTCTTTTTGCTTTTTTACAGAAAATATTGCAGTATCTTTTCAGGAGGTTCTAATGTTCCTTACAAGAAACAGGGTTGTCGCCAAAACGGGGCCGTACATAGGGATTACTGGATTTATGTCCAACGCCGAGGTGGTTGAAGCGTTGAACATGGTTCCAGAAAAACCTACACATCGTCTTATGGTCGGTGTGCTGATGAGTTCGAAAACTCTGGCAGGTATGACCAATAAATATCCAGGCAGATACCCGAAAAAGGAAGATGTGTCTGGAATATTCGTGAAAAATGAAAGAGCATTAAATCTGATTCATTACAGCACGGACCACCACGACCGACTTCAAAACGAACTCTACGAAATTACCGAGCTGGTTGGGTCTGGGAACTTTGACGGTTTTCAACTCAATGTTAGATGGCCAGAAGCAACGGCATTGCGAAATTACCAAGACTCCCATCCCGACAAGTTTCTGGTCGTGCAAATGGGAGGAAGGGTTCTCGCAGAGGTTGACGGTCTTGGTCATCTCGGAGGTTTGATTCATTTGATTTACGACCACAGAGCTTGTTGCTCTTGGCTAGTTGATGCGGTTCTTATCGACCCAAGCGGTGGCAAAGGCCAACCATTCGACCAAAACAAGGGTACAAAATACCTGCGTGAAGTCAGAGGAGATTACCCGGAAATGGGAATTGGCATCGCTGGCGGTTTGTGTTGCGAAACTCTGGGCTTAATCGAGCCGTTGGTCAAAGAATTTCCTAATCTATCGATTGACGCCGAAGGAAAGCTCCGGGACGAAAATGACAAGCTTAACCTCGAAAAGGTTCGATTGTATCTTAAGAGAGCATTTCAAATGGTTCTGGGTTCAGCTAACCACTGAACCCCTTTCTTTAATAAAGTCTTCGACTAAAACCTAGATGGGCGAGCATCAAGTTGCTTGCCCATTTTTCTTTTACCATCTTTTAACAATGCTGAATTTAGTGTAATCTGAAAGCATTAACGAGGTTCTAACTTCGTCTAATACCCTCCGCAAAAAATGAAATTTTTACAAGGAGGATAGAGCAGAGCAATGTTATTGCTCTGTGTGAGATTCGAAGCCCGATTGAGATATAATATGAGCGAAGTGAAATATTATATCCTGGGGTACTGACCCAATAGGGATCGAAATTCTCCTATCCTCCACAGGAATAAAACTCACGCTCCGAACAAAATGTTCGGAGCGTGTTTTTTGGAAGTCAGGATTCTTTACTGATCCTGATTAGATACTGGTCGTCGCTGTTTCGGATGAGCTTCTTGCCCAGAACAAAACAGATTTCTGAAAGAGGTCTGAAATCTTTGCCAATTATTTTCAGCATGCGAGACCTCCCAGGCGAGCACGTTTCCTGTAGGTAGCTCGCTTTTAGGAAGAAATCTGCACCACGATCGCAATGCCAATTGATGTTATGTCTGCTTTTCATTTGGTTTCGAAAGAAGCCAGTAAGAAGCAGAGAATAGCTGCCAGCTATTTCCATCATTTCTGCGTCTCGCCTTACATCAGTATTTGCCACAAAGTGGTCAAATACTTCTGAAAGAGAATTAGGAGCTGGCATTTGATCGCTTGAGCAGGTTGACACCTGGGCATAATGGGCAAAAATGCTCGCAACGTAAAGCGCGCAAGCTTCGTCAATTTGTCTATTAGCCGCCTCAACGAGCTCTAGGTAGAAGAAATTGAGTGTCACACGCTCATTTACAGCCAAGAGTTTGCCATACCAAGTCATGGAACCCTCCATTAGGCAATGCGTTTTCTGATTAAAGTATTGCACAGCTTTATTTATTTAGCCAGAAGTCAATATTTTTTATTTCAAATGCTTTCGGGTCTTGTTTGTAAGAAATTCATATTTAATGAGATAATATTTGTTGATGAATAAAAACTTTGGAAACATCGTAAGCTTGGTTATTTTCTTCATTGTATTGTATGTATTCTGGGACCCTCTGTCAGTGGTCTATTATCAAATGAAAAGCAGGTACTTGCCTTGCAGATCGCCAATAGAGTACAGCATTCAAAAATTTGATACGAGATTTGGATTATCACGGGAAGAATTTGCATCAGCTTTGAAAGAGGCCGAGGCAGTTTGGGAAAAGCCTGCCGGTAGAAATCTCTTCGAGCTTACATCAAAAGGCCATCTTAAAATAAATCTAATATACGATGGTAGGCAGGCATCAACTCAGCAATTGCAACAGGTCGGAAGTGCTGTAAAAGATTCAAAATCAGAGTATAGCCAGCTTGTAGCAAAATATAATTCTTTAAATTCCGAATACGTATCGGCCAAAGCTGTTTTCCAATCTAGGTTAAATTCTTTCAATCAAAGAAAAGCAGAATACGATGCTGAAGTTCAAAGAGTAAATGCCCAAGGAGGTGCCGACAAGTCAACCTATGCTAGGCTTAGCAATGAAAAAAGCTATCTGAATTCTGAAATGGCCTCGCTATCTTCTATGCAATCTGACCTGAATAGAAAAATTTCGGAATTAAATTCACAAGCTTCGCAAATAAATAAAGTGGCTACAAATGTGAATGAAAGCGTCAGAGTTTACAACGCCATCGGGGATAATTTGGGTGATGAGTTTGATGAGGGTCTGTTCAAAAGCGATATTTCTGGTGAGGAAATAGATGTCTATCAGTTTGATAACAGATCAAAACTGGTCAGAGTTTTGGCTCATGAGCTGGGACACGCACTGGGTCTTGAACACGTTGATGATCCAAAGGCGATTATGTATAGGCTTAACAACGGATACAATGATAAGCCGACTGTAACAGATTTGAAAGAATTAAAGTCATTGTGCGGGGCGTAATATTTAAAAAATATCAAAGGCTTTCAAATCGCGAAGTTTCAATCTGCGGAGAGTACAGGATTTGAACCTGTGAGGGATTGCTCCCAACCGCGTTTCGAGTGCGGCGCATTAGACCACTCTGCCAACTCTCCGTTATTTATACATAGATTAAAGTGTTGTATGATATTCGTCAAAGCGGGATTGTTTGAGTTGCATGATACTCCTTCCCATGGCTGAAGTTGGGTTGGGACCCAACGAAGAACTTTTTGAGATATAATTGAGTCAGGCGATATTATATCCAGAAAGTGCACTGCTAATGTATGGAGGAGACACATGCGATCGTGGTTTAGTGGTAGAATCTGTGCTTCCCAAGCATAGGGTATGGGTTCGATTCCCATCGATCGCACAATATTCCAGTATCCCGCACATATAAAACGTAGTTGTAATTTTTTGTCTGGATATGAAAAATGGCGTGCATCCCTGAGGGATGCACGCCATAGCGTGGTTCCTGCGTCTTAGCTTTTCTTGCGACGAAGGAACGAGGTGCCGAGGAGGCCAGTGCCCAGAAGCACTATTGATGCCGGTTCGGGAACAGGCGCCGTACCTTCACCACCGGGAACTCCGATATTGAAGGTTGCTGATCCTTGTCCGAGACGTTGGTTCCCGGACAACAGGTAGTACATACCTGTGAACGTGAACGGCGTTCCCGGATATGCCGCAGCATCGTTGATTGCGGTCTGCTGATTCGAGAGACTGCAGAGCGGGCAGTAGGCAGCAAACGAATTGCCACTGCCACGGCCGTAAAGCTCGTTGACGAGTTGGGTGTTCGAGCCGCTCGTGATCCAGTTGTCATCCGCCGTGCCCTTCACACCGTCAGCACCGTAATCGAGTCCGACGTACGCCGACGAGTAGTTGTACCCGCCAGGCGCGAACGAGAACGCAAGTGCGTTGAACGGATCCGTGCTGGTTGCGTCGAATCCGAGGTCGCCAATTGCGAACTGGTTACCATTGCCGTTCACCCAGAGAGGGAACGTCATGCGGTTGCCGAGTTCGCTTGCGAACGCGGGGCCGTAGACCGTGCCCGGGTCAGCTGATCCCATCCATGACGGGAAGCCCGTGACGATGGCCTGATCCGACGTAATGTTCGAGACAGTCTCGAAGTACGTCGGTGTGCCGGCAGTGCCCTGAGAGGCCCCGCCGTTTTCCATCGAGGTCACGGCGTTCGCCTGCCAGCCCGCAAAGCTCGGCGAGCCGTACGCGTTGGGTGCCAGTGCAGTGAAGACGTTCACGTCGATGCCGGTCGCTTCAGCTCGGCTCATGTCCACGAGGACAACGAGCAAAAACAGAGCGAGAACTTTCATTACAAACTTGAGTCTCATCTTTCCTCCCAAAGAACCTCCCAGGGAATCTGGGATACAGAGGCCAATACTAACCTATTTTAAAAAAAAGTCAATATTCAATATTATTTGAGAAAATAGACAATATTTTAAGCCTGCTTCATAATGTTTCTATACAATATTTAAATTATGAAAAATATAATAATCAGCATTGTCTTAGTCGGTCTTGCTTCAGTCGGCTTATATTATTTTTTATCTGGCAAGGCTCCAAACAAAGATTTCTCCTTGGTAGATACGAGCTATACATACAGTACAAGCACTGCATCTAGTACAAAATCAGAAAATGTTTTGGGCAACACTACGCAAGACAGTACTTCTACAGTAACAACAACTAACAATAAAAAATCACACATGATCACCATCGAAACCAATTACGGGAAAATAGTCATCGAGACATACGACAATGATGCCCCAAAGACAGTAAGCAATTTTGTTACCTTGGCTAATAAAGGGTTCTATAACGGTCTTACATTTCACAGGGTTATAAAGGGTTTTATGATTCAAGGCGGAGATCCAAAAGGCAATGGAACAGGTGGACCAGGCTACACATTTGCTGACGAGCTTGATCCAAATACGCCTTCGTATGTTCAGGGATACAAACGGGGAGTTGTTGCAATGGCCAACGCAGGACCAAACACGAACGGAAGCCAGTTTTTCATAATGCATGAAGATAACCAGCTTCCGCATAATTACACGATTTTTGGGAAGGTCGTCTCCGGCCAGGATGTAGTTGATACAATTGCAAATGTGAAGACTGGGCCAAACGATATGCCTGTAAGTCCTGTAGTAATGAAAAAAGTTACAGTTAAATAAGTTAAGAGCCCCGGTTGTAGCCGGGGCTCTTCTTTGTTACTGGCGAGGGCAGAAACTGCATCTCGAGGAACCGTTAGCCTCCTCGATTCTGTAGACCTTTGCTGATCCCAGGTACATGTTGCCACTGTCATCAGTGCGCATGCCTCTGAAGTAGTCGTGGTGGCACATTGTTTCCTGGCCCATAGAGGTCCAGATGTAGAGAAGTGGGGGGAGAACGCTGGGGTCGAGGTCGTGAACCGTCATGGACCCTCCTTTCATAATTTTACACCTGTAGACTTTAGGGAATCAAATAAAATAGCGGTACTTATCCACTTTTAGCTGTAATTGTGGCTACGTAGAGCTCCTTAAAATCTTCATTGACTTCTCATCTACTTTAGTGATATAATATTGCTAATGTAAGTTTCTCATAGGTTTTCGTGCGCAAGCGGGGAAAAGGAGAGAGCTAGTCGCCTTACAGTTTTAAAATAAAGACTAGGTAAAATATAATGGCAAAGAAGTTGTACGTTGGAGGAATTGCTTATGCGACATCACAGGATGCGCTAAGAGATGCATTCGCTAAGGCAGGAACAGTTGTTTCTGCAACTATCATCATGGACAAGATGACAGGCCGATCAAAAGGATTCGGTTTCGTAGAAATGTCTTCTGATGCAGAGGCTGATGCTGCAATCTCAATGTGGAATGGTCAGGAACTAGAAGGACGAAAGCTTACAGTAAATGAAGCACGACCTATGGAACCTCGAGCTCCACGAACAGGCGGTTTCAGCAATGGAGGCGACCGAGGAGGCCGAACTTGGTAATACTCACCGAGTTATCTCGCAAAAAACCACAGAGCAATCTGTGGTTTTTTGCTGTGAAATGATACAATATGTATATGAAGTATAAAAAACCTTTTATTATTGGAGGGCTGTTCCTTGCAGTTTCAGCTCTAATAATATTGGCACTATCTCTCTTTAGATATGATTTTGCGGTAAAAATGGGAGGAAAAGTTTTTCAAATGGAAGTTGCAGATACGGATTTCTTGCGGGAAAAAGGTTTATCTGAACACAATCCACTAGCTTTAAATCAGGGTATGATTTTTATATTCGACAAGCCTGACATATACAAGTTTTGGATGAAAGACATGAATTTCCCTCTCGACATAATATGGGTCAGCGAAGATATGCGCATAACTCATATAGAGAGATGGCTTGCGCCAGAGACATATCCAAAGGAGTACTCTTCAACTCTGCCTTCGAAGTACGTTATAGAGGTTAATGCTGGAGTATCGGACTATCTCGGACTTAAAATTGGCGACCAAGTAAGCTTTTTCAGAAACAGGCGATAAAAACGCCTCACTTTAAACCTATTTTGGCACCGCACTTTACATAAAAATTTTTTTATTTCTTGATGGATTTTTTGCTATTTATCCACAGTAATCTTTCATACTCGCTATCATATAATTGATTAAACAAATTTTAAGACTTTTGATGATTTTTTTAAAATTTTCTAATTTTTTTGAAAAAATCGTCAAATTTTTTTAAAAAGTGGGGAAATAAAGGGAATTATTAGCAATTTTTTAATAAATTAAAAAAATGAGTCTAACGGTCACACGCCATGACGGCAAAAGAGAGCCATTTAATGCAGATAAAATTAACCGCTCCATAGAAAGAGCTTGCCGTGGCCTGTTTGATCCGGTTTCAAAGGTGACTCAGATTGCTACTGAAACTCAACTTACCCTTTATGATGGAATCACTACTGATGAAATGGATCAGGCTACGATAAACGCAGCAGTCCAGAACATAAAAGAGGATATAGAATATGATATTGTAGCCAAAAGGCTTCTCCTTAAGACCGTTTACAGGCAGGTTGTAAAAGATTTCCACACAAACGACGAGTTCGAAACATTTTCTGCAAAGCACGCATCAAGCTTTATCGCTTATATAGAAGAAAATGTAGCGAACGGAAAACTTCATCCAAACATGAAGGCAAAATATGACCTAACTGCTCTTTCAAAAGAGTTAAAGCTTGAAAGAGATGAGCTTTTTCAGTATGCCGGACTTGATGGGCTGATAAATAGGTATCTTATAAAGGATGTAAATCAGAAACCGCTCGAGACTCCGCAGTATTTTTTCATGCGAATCGCCATGGGACTGTCCTACCATGAGAAGAATCCGACAGAGATGGCTAAAAAGTTCTACAATAAGATGTCAAAACTCGAGTATGTGGCCGGAGGATCAACCAATCTTGCTGCAGGAAAAATAAACCCAGCACTATCTAACTGCTATCTTTTGGAAATCCAAGATGACATGGCTCATATCGCAAAGTCAGTAGCAGACGTAATGATGCTTTCAAAAGGATCAGGAGGAATCGGGGCATCTGTTACAAAGCTCAGAGCATCAGGCTCTCCGCTAAAGACTTCTGGAGGAGGAACGTCTACTGGCCCGACACCATTCGCAAAAGTCATTGATACTGCTATACGAGCTATTCAGCGAGGAGGAAAGAAAAAAGGCGCACTTTGTTTCTACATGGAGAACTGGCATATAGATTTTCCTGAATACATTGACTGGAAGCACAATGCTGGCGACGATTATATGAGAATGAGAACGGCAAACACGGCTGTATTCATGTCTGACGAGTTCATGAGAAGAGTTAATTCTGGCGAGGAATGGTACATGTTCGATCCGGCCGAAACACCAGATCTAAACGAGCTTTACGGACAAGCTTTTGCCAAAAGATATGCAGAGTACATTGAAATGGCGGAAGCTGGAAAACTTAGAGTTTTTAAAAAAGTTCCAGCATCAGAACAGTTCAGGCAGATTTTGGTTGCTCTGCAGGCTACATCACATCCTTGGCTTACATGGAAAGACACCATAAACCTAAGAGCTCTGAACAACAACACTGGAACAATACATATGTCCAACTTGTGTACTGAGATCTGCTTGCCTCAGGACAGGGACAATGTAGCCGTTTGTAACCTCGCGTCTCTAAACCTCGCTGCTCATATTAAAAACAGAGAAGTAAATTGGGCAAAGCTAGAAGAGTCTGTAAGGCTTGCCATAAGACAGCTTGATAACCTCATTGATATAAACGTTCTTCCTATTCCGGAAGCTGCAAAGTCAGACAAAGAGAATCGCGCAATCGGACTGGGAGTTATGGGATTTTCAGATACTATCGAACAGCTTGGAATGTCATACGATTCTCCTCATGCTTGGGATTTTGCTGACAGGATATTTGAATTTATTTCATATATGGCGATAGATGAATCGGCAAATTTGGCACAGGAAAGAGGCTCATATACTCATTTCCAAGGTTCTGAGTGGTCAAAAGGCAAAGTTCCGGTAGATTCAATCGCAAAACTTGAGGCAGATAGAGGAAGAGAACTGACAGTTTCAAAGGTATCAAAGCACAAGGGGCTTAATTGGGATATCTTGCGAGAAAAAGTTAAAAAGGGAATGCGAAATGCTACTCTCATGGCTGTTGCTCCAAATGCAAACATAGGACTTGTGGCCGCTACGACTCCGGGGATTGACGCTCGATTTGCTCAAGTATTTTCTCGAAATAAAATTTCAGGAAAGTATCTAGACATAAACCACAATCTCGTAAAGGATCTAAAGAACATGGGAATCTGGGATGATGTCAAAGAAGCTATTATTGAAAATCAAGGAGACATCAGCGGTATTGCCGGTATTCCTCAGCACATAAAAGATATTTACAAGACTTCATTTACCACTTCACCTTATGCGTACATAGAAGTAGCGGCCAGAGCTCAGAAGTGGGTTGACCAAGCCTTGTCTAGAAATATGTATCTTGAGACGAGAGACATAGATGAGACAATGAAGATATACAATACTGCATGGGAAAAAGGACTTAAGTCCACTTACTATCTCCACATGAAGCCAAGGCATACCGCAGAGCAGTCGACAACAAACGTAAACAAGGCGGCAAAGATAGGAAAGGTTGGATTCGGAGCTTTGAATTTCTCAAACTCTCCAGCATTTTCTGCTCCATTGCAAAAATCTCTTACAATGGATATGCCAGCTCAGACTTTTGCTCATACTACTCCTGAGACTGTGACACGGGTTGAAACTATTGTTTCGGAAACTGTAACAGTAAACCAGCCAACTCTCACAAATGATCCCGCTCCTGCAACTGTGGTTACAGAAATGGTTCGCGAGGAGATGATTATCTCTACAAGCCCAGTAGCTGAAAATATTGCTACACGTTCTCCTGCACCAACAAATAAGATAGAAGAGCCAGCTTATCAGAGAGTGGAGGAAGAAGTAAGAGTAGAAGCTGTTTCTCATTCGCATGAACAAGTACCTGTTCAGAAAACAAGCAGTTCAGTTGTTGGACCGGAGGACCCGGCGGAAGATGAAGGACTCGTTTGCATAAGCTGTCAGTAAGAATTACAATAGTCGAAAATTTATTAATAACAAAATCACGAACTTTCAGATTTGAGCCAAGTTCGCGAAGGAGGAGAAAAATAATTCGAGGCTTATAAATATAAGATGAGAATTATTTTTTAAACTCCGACAAAGAAATTGGCCAAATATGGAAGTTCTAAACAATTAATCACATGTCACTTATAGGAAAAGCTTCACCCGAGGACGTTAATCTCCACCCAATCAAATATCAATGGGCATATGATTTGTATAATCAGGCTGTAAGAAATACTTGGTTTCCTCACGAAATCGCCCTAAAGGAGGATTTGGAGGATTTTTCAAAGATGACAGAAGATGAAAGGCACGCAGTTGAGTTCATCATGTCATTCTTTAACCCTGCCGAGCTTATCGTAAACAGGGTTCTGGCTCTTGGAGTATATCCGTATCTAAAATCTCCGGAAGCTCACCTATACTTGGCAAAGCAGATGTGGGAAGAAGCCAACCACTGTGTAGCTTTTGAGTATGTGCTTGAAACTTTTCCTTTCGATAGAAACAAGGTTTACAACACTCACCTTGAGGTGCCTTCAATGAAAGCAAAGGAGGCATATATCATGAGGTATCTGAAGAGGATGACTGATGAAAGGCTCGATATTGACACTGTAGAAGGCAAGAAGGAATTCATTAGAAATCTTGTTGCATATAATGTCGTGATGGAAGGAACTTGGTTCTATTCAGGATTCATGGTTATGCTTTCCTTCAGGCAGAGAAATCAGCTAAGAAACTTTGGATCCATGATAAACTGGGTTCTGCGAGACGAGTCTCTTCACTTGAAGTTCGGAATAAATTTGGTCCACAATATCTTGGAAGAGAATCCTGAGCTTTTGACAGAAGAATTCGCAGCAGAGATCCGAAACATCATCATTGAAGGTGTTGACCTTGAAACCCAGTACAATAAAGACCTTTTCCCAAATGGAATCTTGGGACTCAATGCTGACTATGTAAACCAATACGTGCAATACGTAGCTGACAGACGACTTACAGAGCTCGGACTTCCAAAGTATTACAACGTGACAAACCCTGCAAAATGGATGAGTACAGCGACCGATGTGTTTGAGCTGGTAAACTTCTTTGAGTCTCAGAACACAAGCTACGAAGTGGACAATAATGCCAGCGGACACAAAAAAGAAGCTCCACAATCTCCAACAATGGAATAAGCAAAAAAACCGGATAAACCGGTTTTTTTGTAGTAATATTATGTTATAATTTGTTTATTATTCTTTTGTAAATTTTCAAACTAATGGCGAAGATCAAAGTTGCGATTAATGGATTTGGACGAATAGGACGACAGTTTCTGAAGGAATCGTGGGGCAGGGAGGAAATGGAAGTTGTTGCTGTAAATGATTTGGGCAACGTAGATAACATGGCGTATCTTTTGAAGTATGACACTGTCTACAAGACATGGAAGCATGATGTGAGGGTAGATAATGGAGATTTGGTAATTGATGGTAGGAAAGTAAAATTTGTTTCTGAAAAAGAGCCGGCAAAACTGCCTTGGGGCGAATTGGGAGTTGATGTCGTAGTTGAATCAACAGGACTTTTTACGGATTTTGAAAAAGCATCCGTACACCTGCAGGCAGGTGCAAAGAAAGTCGTGATTTCTGCTCCAGCTAAAGGGGGTGAAGAAAAGGGAGAGACAATACTCATGGGCGTCAATGAGGAGAAGTTTGGTACATGCAATGTAACATCGAATGCGTCATGTACTACGAATGCCGCTTCGCCACTCATCGCTATACTTGATGAGAACTTTGGCATTGAAAAAGCTATTTTGAACACTGTTCATGGATACACAGCTTCACAAGCTCTTGTTGATGGTCCATCTAAAAAGGATTTGCGAGAAGGAAGAGCTGCTGCACAAAACATTGTGCCTTCATCTACAGGTGCAGCTATAGCTGTAACAAAAGCTTTTACAAAACTAGAGGGACTCTTTGATGGTATTTCTATCCGAGTGCCAGTACCTGCAGGATCAATAGTAGATGTTACATTTATTTCAAAGAAAGAAACTAATGCTGAGGAGGTTAATGACGTGTTGCGGAAGGCTGCTGCTTCTGATAGGTGGAAAAATATTTTCTCTGCCACTGATGAAGAGCTTGTTTCTTCAGACATACTAGGAAGCCACTATGGATCTATTGCAGACCTCAAGATGACGCGAGTTGTCGGAGGAAATCTTGTGAAAGTTATGGCGTGGTATGACAACGAGGCGGGATATACGTACATGCTCATCGATCATGTGATAAAGACAGGTCAGTCAATAAAATAAATTTGTTTTCTTTGCTAAGGAATCTCTTTCTCCTCATGACTTTTTAGAGACCGTTCGCTCCGCCAGCGCTACGCTCACTTCCTCCTTACAGGAGCCGTACACCTTTCGCAAAACTTTGCTCAAGGTATTGCGAAGCTCCGCTTCTCACCTCAACCTTGAGCTGGTTTAGTCAAGGCAGAATACCTTGACTAAACCAGCTCAAGGTCTGCGGAGGTCTCTAAAAAGTTATGACTCAACGAGATTCTTTTCGTATTATTTCTGCTATAATATTTTTATGAAAATCTATATTAGCTCAGATCATGCGGGGTATCTATTGAAAAAGGATTTGGTTCCTTTTCTGTTGGATAATGGATACGATGTACAGGATTGCGGTCCGAAAAAGTATGATCATGATGATGACTATCCTGACTACATTTCACTAGTAGCAAAGGAGGTCAGCAACGACCCAGCATCCATGGGTATTGTCTTGGGATTTTCAGGACAGGGCGAGGCTATTGTTTGCAACAGATTTTCAAATGTCAGGTGTGCAGTTTTTTATGGAGGGAACAAGCATATACTGACTTTATCGCGAGAACATAATGATGCAAATATACTTTCTCTGGCTGCCCATTTTATTACTACCATGGAAGCAAAAGATGCGGTTCTCTTGTGGTTAAAAACCAATTTTTCCGAAGAGGAAAGGCATGCAAGAAGAATTAAGAAAATAGAAAACTATGACTAAACTTTCAGGTGTAAAAAAGTATATGCTTATTGGAGCAGTTGCCGGCGTGTTATTTTATATATCAATAAGTTCATTTCTTTATCCGTTCGGAGCGCCTACTCATTGTGAATTTATATGTTTTCCATATTGGTCGCTTCCGACATTGTATGTAATGGGAGCGCTTTCAGTTTTAGTACGAGCAGTGGCTCCGCACCTTCCTATAAATCTTTGGGGAGCTTTGTTTGGAGCATTTGTTTTTTATGCAATTATTGGCTCTATAACAGGAGGCATAATTGTTAAAATAAGAAAAATAAAATGATAAAAGTAGTACCAGCTGTCATTCCATTTAACAAATCCCAGCTTGAAGAAGAGATTTCAACGGTTTCTGCTTTCGCCGACACTGTTCAGGTAGATATTTCCGATGGAGTTTTTACAAGGACAAAAACTTGGCCATACAACGGACAGGATAAGGAATATTTTGAAAAACTCAAAAGTGAAGAGGTTGGCTGGCCAAAATGGGAGGATGTGGATGTAGAATTGCACCTTATGGTAGAAAAGCCAGAGGAAGTTTTGCTTGATTGGGTTCATACTGGAATATCTGCAGTTGTCTGTCACATTGAAACAATTTCTGATTTTCGAAAAATAAAAGAAATTTGCGATAAAAACGAAGTTTCAATCGGGGTAGCTATAAAACCTGGGACCGATGTTGAAAGGCTGGAAGAAGTCGCTGGAATAGCGAATTTCATACAAGTGATGGGAAGCAATGCGTTGGGCAACCATGGAGTAGAGCTGGATGAATCTGCAATAGAAAAAATAAAAATTCTTAGAGAAAAATATCCAGAAAAAATAATTGCAATTGATATCGGTGTAAACATGGAAACCAAGGACATTCTAGTAGAAGCAGGGGCAAACAAGCTTATTTCAGGATCAGCAATATTGGAATCTCAAAGCCCAGAAGAGGCTTATAACGAACTCTCTTTTTAAAATCTGAACAATTATATTGTTATTGCCTGCGTGTAGGGTATAATTATTTTGATGGCAAACAATCTCACTGATGAGAAAATAAAATTCCTCGAAGAAAAAGCGCGCGAGATAAGGATTTCAATAATAGAAATGCTTGTTTCTGCCGGTTCAGGCCACTCGGCAGGACCCCTTGGTATGGCAGATATTTTCACAGCGTTGTACTTTTTTATAATGCGCCACAATCCTCAAGACCCTTTTTGGAAAGATAGGGATAGGCTCATACTTTCAAACGGACATATAAATCCAGTTTTGTATGCAACTATGGCACATGCTGGGTATTTTCCTGTTTCAGAACTATTAACTCTGAGAAAATTTGGTTCAAGACTTCAGGGTCACCCGCACAGGGAATACTTGCCAATGCTTGAAACATCTTCAGGTCCTCTTGGTTCAGGTCTTTCTCAGGCGGTGGGCATGGCTATCGCTGATAGAATGGATAACGGCAAATCTTCAGATAGATTTTTTTATTGTCTTTTGGGCGATGGAGAGCTTGATGAGGGACAAAATTGGGAAGCAATAATGCTTGCAGGTAAAGAGAGACTTGGAAATTTAATTGCAATAGTGGATAGGAATAATATTCAGATAGACGGTTACACAGAAGATGTTATGCCCTTAGATTCTGTGGTGCACAAGTTTGAAAGCTTTGGCTGGCATGCAGAGGAAATAAATGGACACTCATTCGAAGAAATAGTTTCCGCTATCGGCAGGGCGCAGGCTGTCTTTGATGGCCCAAGCGTAATAGTTGCGAGAACTATTCCAGGCAAAGGTGTTTCTTTCATGGAACGCGACTACAAGTGGCATGGAAATCCTCCAGGCACAGAGATTCCAGGCGAACCCCCAAAAGACGAACAGGAGAAGATTGCTTTGCGAGAGCTTCGAACATTGGGAGGACAAATAGTTTCCGAGCACGAATAAAATGATAAACTCAAATCAAAAACTAAATTCGAAATTGTTTCATAAAAAAGTGGAGCAGGCGCCTATCCGAAAGGGTTTTGGTGATGGGCTTTTGATTGCAGGAGAAAATGACACTAGAGTCGTTGGTCTTTGCGCAGATCTTACCGAATCAACAAAGATGAACTTGTTTGCCGAAAAATTTCCTGAGCGATTTGTTGAAATAGGAATAGCTGAACAAAACATGGCATCTGTTGCTAGTGGCATGTCTGCCATGGGTAAAATTCCATTTATCTCAAGCTATGCGATGTTTTCTCCTGGAAGAAACTGGGAGCAGATACGAACCACAATTTGCTACAACGATAGGCCAGTAATAATTGCTGGAAGCCATGCAGGAGTTTCGGTGGGACCAGATGGCGGAACACACCAAGCCATAGAAGACATTGCGATAACTCGTGTCATACCAAACATGATAGTAATTTCTCCGTGCGATCATATTGAGGCACGCAAAGCCACAATAGCTTCTGCAAAACTTGGCAAACCTGTTTATATAAGGCTGGCACGAGAAAAAACTCCAGTCATCACAACAGACGAAACTCCATTCGAGGTTGGAAAAGCACAGCTTTATTACGGTGATGAAAATGGAAAAGCAGAGGTTGGGATTATTGCTACAGGAGCCTTAGTTTACAGAGCTTTAAAGAGTGCAGAGATGCTAAAGAAAGACGGAATCTCGGCAAAAGTTTTAAATATTTCAACAATAAAACCTATTGATAAGGAGAGCATAATAAAAATCGCAGAAACTTGCGGAGCGATAGTAACTGTTGAGGAGCATCAGATAAATGGAGGACTCGGCGGGGCTGTTGCAGAAGTTTTAGTAGAAAATATGCCAGTACCGATGGAAAGAATCGGTGTAAGGGATTTGTTCGGGCAGTCTGGTACGCAGGATGAACTTATCGAGCATTACGGAATGGGTGAGGAAGATATTGTAAAAACAGTAAAGAAAGTAATAGGAAGAAAATAAATTATTTTAATGAAAAAGCGCGGGGGAACCCGCGCTTTCGTCTATAACTTTCCGAGTTTATAATCCTCGGGAGCTTTTGCTAGGTAGTCTTTTAATTTTTCTAGTGTAAGCAATCCTTTTTGTGCGCCAACTTGCTGTACTACAGACATAGAGTTTATTGGTGCCCATGTTAGTGCAGTCTCCAAAGTCTCACCCATAGCAAGTGCTGAAACAACTGTTGATGCATAAGCATCTCCTGCACCTGTCCTTTCAAATGGAGTGTGTGGGTAAACCGGCATGAACAATATTTCTTCTTCTTTTTCTGCTCTCATTGCGTAAGCTCCTGCAAATCCGTCGGTGATTACGATGATCTTTGGGCCGAGCGCTGCAATACCTTTCATGAGTACAGGCAATTCTCGAGACGTTTCGCCCAAGATGAGCTGTGCCTCTTCAACATTGCAAAAGAAAATATCTGTTCGGTTATATACTCTGTAAAGTTTTTCCTTGCCCATTCTCATTTGGAAAGTTCCAGGCTGGAAAGCAAGTTTTACATCAGGGTTTTTTTCCAAAAAATCTGCAATTTGCATGTGGAAGTCCAAAGAGTTTTCTGAAAGAGAGCTGAGGTATATCCATTTTGGAGGCTCAACGTTCGAAAAGTCATAATTGAAATGTTCGTGCTTTACTAAAATAGTTCTATCAACGTCGTACCAAAGCACATAGTGATAATTTGTCTTCTTTCCGGCTTGGGCCTGTATGTAATCAACATGCACTCCGTCTTTTCTAAGTGACTCGAGGCAATCTTTTCCGTTTTGATCATCTCCAATATATGTAAATAGAGCAGAGCTGAGTCCAAGTCGTGATGCTGATACGGCAGCGTTTGCGCTGTTTCCCACCGCGTTGCAGATCTCAACTGATTCGTATGGCACCTTGTCTCCAAATCTCACGCAAAGCTTGCAGTTCTGCTTGTCTATATCGCAATTTACTTCCGCATCTTCTAGTCTGATAAAAGCATCTATCACCACGTCTCCGATAGCGAGCATATCAATATTTTTCATAAAATTTATTATAACAAATTGTTCTCAACTACCGCACTTCTTTCTCCCCATATCATTTTAGGAGCACGGATATTTTTCTGCTGAAAAATTCCTCAAGTCTCGGCTACCCGCCTTGCGAAGTCTCCTAAAATAATATGGGTCAACGAAGTGCTTACAACATAACATTTTTTAGACATCGCACAGGAAATTAGAAAACAACGACGAGTGGAAGAGTGCCTGGAGCACTGTTTGAGCGATAGCGAGTTTGCGAGAAGGCACCGGAACGAGAAGATTGTTTTCTTGATTTCCGAGCGTAGCAATTTGTTATCAAACAAATATGCGTGTCTTAAAAATGATATGTTATAATAAATTTCATGAAAACACTGAAACAATCTGTGCAGGAAGCACGAGAGAAAAAAGTAGCAATAGGCCATTTTAATATTTCTAACTTAGAAGCTTTATGGGGAATATTCAGGGCCGCACAGAACCTAAATGTTCCAGTAATAATTGGAGTTTCGGAAGGCGAGAGGGACTTTGTTGGGGTTAGGCAGGCAGTGGCCTTGGTCAAAAGCATCAGAGAAGAGTTTGATTATCCAATTTACTTAAATGCTGACCATACTTACTCCTTCGACAGGGTAAAAGAGGCGATTGATGCGGGATTTGATTCGGTGATCATTGATGGTGCGAAGCTTTCCTTTGAGGAAAATGTAAAATTGACCAAGCAGTGCGTTGAGTATGCTAGGAATTCCGGAAAAGAAGTCTTGGTTGAAGCAGAGCTTGGCTACATAGGCCAGTCATCAAAAGTGCTAGATGAAATACCAGAAGGAGTTATGCTTGATGAAAGCTCGCTAACAAATCCAGAAAAAGCAAAGGAGTTTGTTTTGCTTACCGGAATAGACATGCTTGCGCCTGCAGTAGGGAATTTTCATGGAATGCTCAAGGGTGGAGTTGATCCAAAGCTGAATATTGTTCGTGTAAAGGAAATTGCAGAAATAACTGGTATTCCGCTTGTTTTACATGGAGGTTCGGGAAATTCAGAAGATGATTTCAAGCAGTCTATTGCAAACGGCATAGCTATTGTTCATATAAATACAGAAATACGAGTAGCATACAAACAGGGCCTAATGAAAGGCCTGTCTGAAAATCCAGACGAGGTAGCACCATACAAATTCCTAAAAACTTCAGTGAAGTCAGTTCAAGAAGTTGTAGATAAGAAGCTGAGGTTCTTCAATAATTTCTAGTTTGAAAAAAGTAACATTTGTGCAATAGTGGTAGAGGAGGGCTCATGAGTCGTGTTTTCTGCATAGAGTATGCAACTGCTGTGCTAAAGTCTGCTTATGCAGGCAATCCGGTAGACAGGGACGATCTCATGGACATTCGCCTACAGTGTTACATCAATGGAAATTTCTCGGTCGAGCTTGCAAGGAGGCTGTCGATTGGCCTCGATGAGCTCAGCATGCTTCTGGGAGACAGTTTTCAGGATATAGTCATGAATTGATTTTTGCCTGGCAGTCGCACTTTGACGGCCAGGCAAATTCGTTATAAAAAGCTTGATTTATTGAATTATTTTGGATATACTGGCCGAATGATTAAATTAGAAGCACAAAAAAGAGATAAGACTGCAAGCCTAGAGGCCTTGAGAAAGGAGGGTAAGATGCCTGCTGTTTTCTACGGAAAAAAGACAGAATCTACACCTATTTCTATCTCACAAAAGGATTTTATGAAGTCATGGAGAGAAGCTGGAGAGTCAGGAGTTATAACTATAGTCACTCCAGCCGGTTCATTTGATACTCTCCTAAAGGATGTTGATATTGATCCTATTACAGACGCCCCAAGACATGCAGACTTTTATGTATTCGAAAAGGGTAAGAAAGTTGAAGTGGCAGTTCCGCTCGATTTCGTCGGAGTATCTGCTGCAGTAAAGGATCTTGGAGGAAACCTTATCAAGACTTTGCACGAGCTAAAGATTTCTGCAGAGCCACAGAATTTGCCTCATGATATCAAAGTAGATATTTCATCTCTAAAAGAGATTGGAATGGTCATACTAGCTTCTCAGATCGAGCTTCCAAAGGGAGTTGACCTAGTCGAGAATGCTGAGGAGGTTGTGGCTTCAGTTGCCGCTCCTCAAGAAGAGAAGGAGGAAGTTCCAGTTGATCTATCAGCTATCGAAGTTGAAAAGAAGGGCAAGAAGGAGGAAGAGGAAGTCCCAGCAGAATAAAGAAAAATTACCACATGAAAGACTTTCAAACTCATGTGGTAATTTTTTTAGCTAAATATTGTAATAAAAATGTAAGATGGAATACACGCATCCGTCTTTATTAATAAGTTACAGAAAATATTTTTGATGATATAATTCAACCATGCCTATACGGTTATTTTTGTGCTTGAAAAAGGCTTACGTCATAGCACTTTCCATTTCTATCGCATTATCACTTGGGCTTTTGCTTCCAAACTCTGCTTCTGCCATTACTGACGCTGAACAGGAGGCTCAGTGGCGTGCAGAGCTGGCTCAGACTGAGGCTGACATAGCAAAGTGGCAGGCGATTTTGGATAGTACAAAAGCAAATACTAAATCTCTACAGAGCGAAGTTGCGCAATTGAATGCAAAGATTGCCCAGGCTAAAGCATTTATAAAACAAAAAAACATAGCCATTGCTCAGCTCGAAAAGGACATAGCAAACAAGAATGCTCACATTGCAACTCTTGAGGAGAAAATACAAGCTGGGCAGGATTCGCTGTCACAGCTCTTGAGAAAAACAAAAGATCTGGACTCTTATAGTCTGCCTGAAGTAATGCTCGGCAATCAGAGTATTTCAGATTTCTTCAGCGATATTGATACTTTTAAGTCTGTTAATGCCTCGCTAAAGGTAGTTTTCAACGAACTTAGAGCAAACAAGGAACTCACGGAAAAAGAAAAAAATGCTCTAGCCCTTCAAAAAGATAAGGAAGCGGATACAAAAGCTTCTGCAGAAGCTGAACAAAAAAAAGTTCAAACTAACGAAAAAGAAAAGGAGTACTTGGTCCAGGTCAGCAAGACTCAGGAAAAGACATATTCTCAAATCCTGGCTGAAAGGCAAAAAAAAGCAGCGGAAATAAAAGCAAAACTCTTCAAGCTTGCAGGAGGAAGTGCGGCAATTGATTTTGGCACGGCATTAAATTATGCAAACTCGGCTTCCAATCGGACAGGAGTTGCACCAGCTTTTGTATTGGCGATACTTACACAAGAGTCTAATCTGGGAGCAAATGTGGGCAAGTGTTACTTAACCGACACTACAACGGGTGCGGGAGTAAATGTTTCATCTGGGAAGACATGGCCTAACCTAATGAAACCAAGCAGGGATATACAGCCGTTTCTTGATATTACTTCAAGACTTGGTTTTGATCCTATGAAAACTGTGGTTTCTTGTCCTATTGCAGGAGCTGGAGGATATGGAGGAGCCATGGGCCCTGCTCAGTTCATCGCTTCAACTTGGATGCTGTTTGAAGACAGGCTAAGATCCGCATTAAATCACGAGCCAAACCCATGGTCTCCAGAAGATGCCTTTACTGCTTCAGCAATGTATCTAGGAGACTTGGGTGCATCTAGCCAAACATATAGCGGAGAAATAAGGGCGGCATGTAAATATTACGGTAGTGGAGGCTCAAGCTGTTCATATGGAAGAAGCGTGATGAATCTAAAAAATAGCATACAGGCTGATATTGATTACCTAACGCAGTACGGAGTATCAAGGAGATAAAGCCAAAATTAATTGCAGAATTTTGCAGATATCTTGCCAAAATGGAGGCTTTTTGGTATCTTACATAGGCAATGAAAAAGGAAATTCACCCAGAAAACTACAGACCAGTTCTATTTATCGACAACTCAAACGGTGCCGAGTTTATTATTGCGTCTACAGTTCACACAACAGAAAAGGCAAAAGCAAAGGATGGAAAGGAATACCCAGTATTTCGACTAGAAATCTCTTCAGCAAGTCACCCATTCTACACTGGAAACGAGAAGTCTCTAGATACAGCTGGACGAGCTGAGAAGTTTAGAGCAAAGGTTGCAAAGGCCAAAGCAAAAGCTTCAAAATAACGTTTTCACATTCACGAGTCTTGTCTCGTCACATACATTTTAGAGCACGGATAAATCGTTGGTACGATTTTCCTCAAGCCTCGGCTACCCGCCTGCGAAGTCTCTAAAATGTATATGACCACGACAAGACTTTGTTGTTATAATACACATCATGGACTTAGATAAATTCCTACAAAATCCAAAGACTACTTACCTTGCAGAAAGCTACAAGAAGCTTTTGAGCGACGAAAAGTCTACAGAGGATATGATTGCTGGCGATCCGTCTCTTGCTGATTTGGCTAAAGAAGAGCTTGAGTCAATAAAGGTTCAGAAAGATGCTTTATACAAGCAAATGGAGGAAATTATTGCACAAGAAGAAAAAGAAGATGAATTTCCCAACGAGATTATCCTCGAAGTTCGTGCGGGTGCTGGGGGCGAAGAGGCCTCGCTCTTTGCCGAAGAGCTTGCTCATATGTATACAAAGTATGCAGAAGATCACGGCTGGACAGTTCTAAAAGTTGATGAATCTTTGAGTCCTGTCGGAGGATATAAAGAGGCTTCCTTTGAAATACACGGCAGAGACGTATACAAAAAACTTAGATTTGAAACAGGAGTTCACAGAGTACAAAGAATTCCTGCTACGGAGAAAATGGGACGAGTGCACACCTCTACCGCCTCAGTAGCTATTTTGCCATTGCGAAAGAAAACTAAACTTGTAATACCTCAATCAGATTTGGAGATTGAAACCTCGCGTTCAGGCGGAGCAGGAGGTCAAAACGTAAACAAGGTGGAAACTGCAGTGCGAATCATACACAAACCTACTGGTATAGATGTGAGGTCTACCTCTCAGAGAAGCCAGCTTAAAAACAGGGAAGCTGCCATGAGTATCCTAATTGCAAAGCTTGAGGCAAAAAAAGAAGAGGAGGAGGCTGCAAAATATTCTGCTGATAGAAAGTCGCAAATTGGTACGGCAGATAGGTCAGAAAAAATAAGAACATACAACATCCTTCAGGACAGGATTACAGACCATAGGATAAAGCAGTCGTGGCATAACATTACAAAGATTCTAGCAGGTGAAATAGATCCTATTATCGAGGCTATGGAGAATTTTAACGGAGAGGTAAAAGAAGGTGCTGACGAGGAGTAAGTATTGCAAAAAAGCCAATATTTTGGTATATTTTTACCCTCGCAAGAAAGTGCGATAATTAATAAAAATAACAAAATTAGGAATCACAAGGCACAGAAAGTTGCCTGTCCCAATAGGGATTGATTTAAAACAATAATGAATAAAACTGATACAAATAATTCAAATAATTTGGTAGACGCTCTTTTTTCTGCAGGAGCGCACTTTGGCTTTATAAAATCTAGACGACACCCTTCAGTAAAGCCATTTATTTATGGTGTTAAAAACAAGATTGAAATACTAGATCTAGAAAAGACAGTAGATAATCTAAAAAAAGCTATTGAGTACGTAGAATCAGTAGCATCTCGAGGCGGACAAATCCTATTTATAAGCGGAAAGAACGAAGCCAAGTCAGCTGTTACATCTGCAGCAGAAAGCATAAATCAGCCATATGTTGCCGGAAGATTTATCGGCGGAACTTTGACTAACTTCCCAGAGATCCGAAAGCGAGTTGAAAAGCTTGAGTCTTGGGTATCACAGAAAGAAAAGGGAGAGCTTGTAAAGTATACAAAGAAAGAGAGGCTTCTTATTGATCGAGAGATAAACAAGCTGAAAGAATTTTTCTTCGGACTATCTGCAATGAAGAGGCTTCCAGAAGCAATATTCGTAGTTGATGCAAAGAAGGAGTCTATCGCTGTAAAAGAGGCAAAGAAAATGGGCATACCAGTCGTTGCACTTTGCGGAACTGACAACAATCTAAACGAAGTAGAGTATGCTATTCCAGGAAACGATTCTTCAAAAGCAAGCATCGAATTTTTCCTATCAAAAATGGTTGAGGCTTACAAGGCCGGACAGTTGAAGAAACCAACTGCTACTGTATAATTAGTAGGCTACTTTTAATTTAATAAAATATGGAAATCACAACGGAACTTGTAAAGCAATTGCGAGACGAGACTGGCGTGTCTATCATGCAGTGTCGAAAGGCACTAGATGAGGCAGGTGGGGATATCTCAAAGGCAAAGGGGCTTCTACAGTCAAAAAGTGCTGAAATTGCTGGCAAAAAGAGCGATCGAGCCCTAGGCGCAGGTACTATTGCAACATACGTACACTCTACTGGAACTATCGGAGCTATGGTAGAATTATTGTGTGAGACTGACTTCGTTGCTAACAACGAAGAGTTCAAGAAACTAGCCAAAGACATAGCTCTTCAGGTCTCTGCAACATCACCAAAGTTCCTAAAAGCCGACGAGGCTGGAGCAGATGCAGAGCCTGAGGCGGTTCTTCTAAACCAAGCCTTCATAAAAAACCCAGAAATGACCATTATCAACTTGATTCAGGGTGCTATACAGAAGTTTGGGGAGAACATAGAGCTATCTAGGTTTGTTCGATACTCAGTTTCAGAATAAATATGACAATTATATTATTTTTCGTTTCTTTGGTTGTTTTGTGCGGTTTGATACTCTCAAAACTATTTGAAAACAAGGTGCGGAAGGTTCACCTGATTTCAAAGCTTTCTACTAAAGGTGACGAGAAGATTCACAAGCTTATTGATCTTTTTATATTCAAATACAACAGATATAAGAAGATTTCAAATATCTTTATCTTCGAATTCCTGCCTTCATACGCTTATGAGATCTTGATCAAGCTAAAAGACTACGTCTCAAAAAAATACTACAGCGCTGGTGATGAATTCCGAGGCAGGAGAGTGCTTCGATCAAACGGCTCAGTCTCTTTCTTTTTGGAGAGACTAGCGGATGATAAAACGTCAACAAAGGCGCAAAAAATATAGTTTTGAAGAGTTGAAAAATCGATAAGAAAATGATAACCTACAAAGGTTATCAAACGCCACTTTAGCTCAGTTGGTAGAGCAGCCGTTTTGTAAACGGCAGGTCGTCAGTTCGAGCCTGACAAGTGGCTCACGAAGAAACGCCCGTAGGGGCGTTTTTCTTTTCGCCACTTGTCAGGCGAGAACTAGATAGGGGTCGGGAAAGAAAGGTCTTTCCCGTGGAGGAAGGATTGGGAAAACCGTGGGTTTCCCAGATGTTCAGAGCCTGACGAAGAACTGTCGGTTTCCAAAGAGACAAAGTGGCTCAAGATTAAATTCTTTCCGGTGTTTTGTTAACCTGAATAGAGGAGAGAAAAATAAAAATTGTTTTCGGTATGTTACTTAGTGGTTTGGGAGCTCTGATAGGACTCATTTTTTCCCAAGGCATTCTCTACCTCTGTGGCTCAAAGAACACCATGTGGAGTGAGACTTAGAGAACCTGGCTCAAGTAAACGAAAGCCTCGACCAATGTCGAGGCTTTAACGTTTATACATCTCCTGCTAATATTAATGTATGGATCGCAACAAACTAGTCTGGCTTTTCCTTGCAATAGGCTCTGCGGTAGGCAGTTATATTCCCACTCTTTGGGGTGATAATATGCTTTCTATGAGCTCAATTATATTTTCAGCTATCGGAGGATTTCTTGGAATCTATCTAGGTTGGAAATTAGGAGAATAAATAAACCGGACTAATGTCCGGTTTATTATTTATTTCTTTGTCGTAGTTGCTTCTGTAGTAGTAGATGTTTTCAGACTAGCCAATTCAGGGATGGCTTTCTCCAAATCCTCTATGCTCTGGAAGCCATAATACGTCTTTTCCTTGATGATTATGGCTGGAAGCCTGTTTTCTACCTTGTTAATGGATATGAGGGTTTTAACGGCAGATAGGTCAATGTTGTAGTCAAAAGAATAAACTCGCAAGTCTGGATATGTCTGCCTAAGCTCTGTTAAAACATAACCCTCTCTTTCGCAGTCCTTGCAAGACTCGTCAGTTGAGTAAAAGTAAAGTATTGATATCGGGCTCTTTTTGCATTTCTCGCTAATCTTGTTCATCAAAAGGTAGTCTTTTATTTCAAGCAGGGAATAGTACCTCTTTAGAGCAACAACTTCTTCATCATGAACTCCTCTTTGGCCTTCTGTGTATGAAAGCTTGTCCTCAAGGGTCCCTAGCTCTTTTGATAGGGTACCAACGCCGACATCTTTGCAAGATGATTCTTCGAGAAGTGAAAATTGCGTTTCAGAAGACAGGATGTCTATTGAAATCTTGTCCTGGATATTTCTTAGCTCGTTGAGCTTCTTTTGGCTGAAGTAATTGCTTAGAAAAATCGCGGTGCCGAAAATAGCCGCTGTAATCGCAAATGATAATCCGTACTTTTTCCAATCTATTTTTCTTTCCATATCTTGTATTTGTGAATTGATTAAATTGTTTATATGCGATGCGCTGAAGATTTTGCGACTGAGCCTTATTTTCTATAAGGTGAATAGCAAAATTGAACAGCAACGAAGCAGATAAGCAATTTTATCGATTCATCTTATCTCCAAGTGGTTTTTACGTGGAAGAGAGCATTATAAGCTGCCTTTCCTATCCATAGAGGTGCAATAAACATATACAAAGTCATGAAATAAATCAAATCCATCCCTACCGTAACTTTTCCTTCAGACAGATGCTTTGAAACCGCTATCATTGTCAGAGTTCCTAATGTTGTAACTATTCCAAGTAGAGAAAGCACTTGGGTATTTAAGTAAAACCAATCAAAAGTAAACAGATCAAAATGGAATCTAAACCCTATTGTATGAAGTCTGATTACTTCGTTTGAAATAGATTTTATGATGCTTAGTATCGATACGCTTGATACGAAAAGTATCGAAACGACAGAGATGGCGGCCATAGGTAGAACAAGTATTCCTACATTTCCATACTGAGGCTTAAAGAACATATCTCTGTAATCCTGAGCATTTTTTATAAATCCGTATGACCATCGAACTCTCTGTTTCAAAAGCTTCGGCAGAGTTTTTGGAGGCACGGTATATACAAATGCCTTGTGAGCATGGGCAATTCTCATGCCATTTTTCTGCATTCTCAAAGCTAGTTCGATGTCCTCTGTATTGTGGGCATGCTTATAGCCTCCGAGTTTTTCAAAAACTTCTTTTCGGAAAATAGAGAAAGGCCCAGGTGTAATGTATATAGCTCTCATGTAGTGGAACATCTTTCGAGTAAAGATACCAAATCCGTACTCTATCTTTTGAAGCAGTTCTAGCGGGGACTTTGGCTTCCAAAGCTTGATAGAAGGAGCAACGGCCATTATCTCCTTGTTCTGGAAATACATCACTATTTGCTTTAGTGCATCCTTGTCTACATAAGAGTCGGCATCAAGGCATCCAACAAGGTCAGTAGAAAGTTTGGCTAGGCCATAGTTTAGGGCAGTGTATTTGCCTCCATTTGGCTTATCATAAAGCTCTATTTGTGGATGATTCCTAAACTTTTGAACTACATTCCATGTGTTGTCTGTTGAGCCGTCGTTTACCACCATTATTTTTAGTTTGTCTTTTGGGTAATCCAAATTTAATATAGAGTGAATTGTTTTTGATACTGTATTTTGCTCGTTCCAGCATGGCACAATAATTGTAACTGTCGGATATTTTTTTGGCGCCAGGCTGAAATGCTCTGCTTCATTGGCAATATCCTTTCTGTTCTCAAGATAAGTGATAAGCAAAAAAACCTCAAAGTTCAGTGAGAAGAATAGGAATATGTAAGTTATGATTGTTGTTATATCCATGCTGTTTTTTATCGAACCTGTCCGCCAAGCTCTCGCGTTGCATCTTCTATTTTTTTGTGAATTGCATTTACCTCCTCGTCTGTCAGGGTTTTTTCGAGTGACCTGTATGTGATCCTGAAAGCATAGCTTATTTTGTCCTTGCCGAATTTTGCCTCATTTTCGTATGTATCTATTATCTTTACTTCTTCTATAAGGTCTCCGCCAATTTCCCGCACAAGGTCAAAGTAATTATTCAATACGAAAGATTTAGAAATTATGAACGAAATATCCCGTACTACAGGAGGGAACTTGGAAACCTCCTCAAACTTATGACCCAAAACTAGCTGTTTTGTTACACGAGGGTCGTCTGACCATAAGAGGCGTATGTCTGGTAGTTCCATTGAAATAATGGCTAGTCGCTCGAGGCCAAATCCAAATGCCCAGCCGTTGTATGTGTTTGAATCAACTCCAAGTTTTTCCAAAACGCTCGGCTGTACAACTCCTGCACCTAGCACTTCCACCCACTGGCCGTTGACCTCTACTTCCATTTCCAAAGAGTCGTGTGTGTAGGGGAAGTTGTCTGGGTTAAATCTATATGCAATATCATTTCCAAATACTGCCTGACCAACTTCTACCAAAACTTCCTTCAAGTCTTCTTGGTCAATAATTTTT
Source organism: uncultured Candidatus Saccharibacteria bacterium (assembly GCA_964468795.1). Lineage (GTDB taxonomy): Bacteria > Patescibacteriota > Minisyncoccia > Phycocordibacterales > DATDWN01 > C7867-006. Next base: position 143,622 of record CAYXWL010000001.1, on the reverse strand, counting down.
TCGTTCTTCTTGCAGATATATAAGCCATCCACCTGATGGAAGATATTCATGTGTCGTCTATCTATCTCATCTTTTCTGTAAACTTTCCCGTGAGAAATTACTGCCATGTCCAAACCCTTTGCCATTTTTTCTTTTATCTCCGGCTTTCGGAAATAGTAGTACCACATGACCGTCATGTGTGTTCGCAAAATATAATCTTCTGAAACGTAGTATGTGTCAGATTTGCTTCGTGCTGGATGATTTGCGGGGAAGTCAAAGAGATCAAAAGTCTGAACTACTGGCACAATCTCTGGAATAGTTATGACATCAAATTTTTTGAAAGTTTCTAGAGCTTTTACCCTGTCTGCGATCTCTTTAATAGGACTGCCTTCCTTTCGTGAAAGGTCGTCCATAGACAAATAGCGCTTCATTCGAAGGCTCTCGGTGTCTGTCCTTTTTTGGAGTTCTGCTCGCAATTCTGCGTCTTTAGGATCAGTTTCAAAATATTCATTTCTCTCTAGTTCTGGGGAGGAGTAGAGTTCCTTTGCCGTCTTTGACATATGAGCAAACTATAGCGAAAAATTGGGCTTTTTTCAAGTAATGAGAAAACTTCTTTTTCACCAAAATTTTCTCCAGACCATTCGCTCCGCCAGCGCTACGCTCACTTCCTCCTTACAGGAGCTGTACACCTTTCGCAAAGCTTTGCTCAAGGTCTTGCGAAGCTGCGCTTCTCACCTCGATCTTGATTCGTTAAGGCAGGATACCTTGACCAAACCAGCTCAAGGCTTGCGGAGTCTTTCGAAAATTATGGTTCAACGAAGTTTTTAAAATTCTTTTTGTTAAAAGGCGCTGGATTTCTCCAGCGCCCTGACTCTAGCCGTATGTGAGAAGCTTTTTCTCGCCGTCCTTTTCGACTATAACTCCGCGGACCAAAGGTCCGAAAGAGTCGCCGTCGACAGAATACCATTGCCTGAGGATTTTATATCCCCTGGCCTTGAGGGCGGGATTTGCTACCCACTCTTCCCACAGCCGGTAGTCCCGGCTGAAGCATCCCCGCAGGTCCGTGCCTGCGATCACTTTGAAAAGGTCATACTCCCTCATCTCTCCTCCTTGCTCGCGGCGTCATGCCGCATGAGCTAAGGAGGGAAAGTGAATTCTTTCAGCTACTTAGCTCTATTTAATCCGTCATGTACATTACATGGATTTATTTATTTTGTCAAGTACGAAAAACCCCGCCACAGATCCGCTGGGCGGGGTTTCTGTTGTCGGGGTGGGGTGATGTGGTCTAGTTGCAACCACTCACCACGTCGAGGCGTCGTGGAAACGACCAGTTGTCGTTGTACCGCCGAGCGCCGATGTCGTAGAACTGGCCAGCTCGGATCTTGCGAAGACGACCTTCGTCTCCGTAGAGAATCCTTGTGATTGTCGAGTCGGCAGTTCGACCCCTAAAGGTCAAATGCACGATCTCGATTGGTTCTCTATCTTCGAACGTGATTGAGCCGTGGCCGACTGAGAGCAAGTAGCCACAGTAGCGGTCGAACGGTACATGGTCATTCGAGATCTTGGTTGTCTGGGTGAATCCAGTCGTGTTGCGTTCGGTGTGAGTGGCCGAGTTGAGGCCGAACACGATCACTGACATCACGAACAAAACTGCAAGGACAAACTTAATCATGCTGGCCATTTCTGACTCCTTGTAGGGAACTTGGGCGTTATGCCTTATTTTTATTAATTATACAATATTATACTGTAGATTGTCAAGTATAAAATCTCTCAAAAAATCCCGGTTTTTCCTTGTGGCGACGGTTGAATTTTGCTATAATTTACTCACTTAAATTAAATAAAATAATGGCTAAAAAGGACACTTACGGAGCAGATGCGATACAGATACTTGAAGGGCTCGAGCCGGTACGAAAGCGACCCGGAATGTACATTGGAACAACAGGTCTTGATGGACTTCACCATTTGATTTGGGAAATATTTGACAACTCTCGAGACGAAGCCATGGGTGGTTTTGCCAACGATATCGAAGTAACACTCCTTCCAAACAATCGAATCAGAGTTACAGACAACGGACGAGGTATTCCTGTAGATATTCACAAGCAAACCAAAGTTTCAGCTCTGGAAACTATCATGACAACTCTCCATGCTGGAGGAAAATTTGGCGGTGAAGATGGGGGATACAAAGTTTCAGGAGGACTCCACGGAGTGGGAGCTTCTGTGGTCAACGCTCTTTCTACATACTGCAAAGTGGTAGTGCACAAAGACGGCGGAGTTTACATGCAGGAATATTCTCAGGGAAAGAAAAAAGCTGCGGTAAAGAAAATCGGATCAACAAAGCAAAGCGGAACTATTGTGACTTTCGAACCAGATCCAGCCATTTTCCCAGTTATAGATTTCTCATTTAAGAGAGTTGTTGATCATCTAAGACAGCAGGCATATTTGGTAAAAGGACTTCGAATCACTGTAAATGACGTTTCAAAATACGAAGGCAAGATAGATGAAGCAAACACATTCAAGATTTCTGATCTAAACCTAGAGATCCCTTCAATGTCTTTCTACTTTGAGGGAGGGCTCCTTTCACTAGTAAAGTTTTACAACTCTACATTTAAGCCTGTTCACAAAAATGTTTTCTACATAGAAAAGAAAACAAACGAATATGAATCTGTAGAAGTTTCTCTGCAATATGTAGATGATATTACTGCTCGAATTCTTGGTTTTGCAAACAACATCCATACTCCTGAAGGTGGAACTCATATTACAGGATTTAAGACTGCTCTTACTCGAGCGCTCAATACATACGGACGAAAGAACAATCTTATAAAAGAAAACGACGACAACTTTACTGGTGAAGATGTTTTGGAAGGTCTTACAGCTGTAGTGTCAGTAAAGCTACGAGAAATTCAATTTGAAGGACAAACAAAAGCAAAACTTGGAACAGTAGAAGCACAAGGAGCAGTAAACACAATATTTGCAGAAGCATTTAACGATTTCCTAGAGGAAAATCCAGATGATGCCAAGGCGATAATAAACAAAGTAGTTCTTGCCCTAAAAGCGCGAAAGGCTGCAAAGGCTGCAAAGGACTCTGTTTTGCGAAAGGGAGCACTAGAAGGCATGACTCTTCCTGGAAAGCTTGCAGATTGCCAGTCAAAATCTGCTGAAGAGTCAGAGCTGTTTATTGTGGAGGGAGACTCTGCGGGAGGTACAGCAAAGACTGGACGAGACAGAAAGACTCAGGCTATTTTGCCACTACGAGGAAAGATTTTGAACATTGAAAGGGCAAGACTTGATAGAATGCTTGAATCAGAGCAGATAAAAAATCTTGTTATTGCTCTAGGTACTGCTATTGGAGATACATTTGATATTACAAAACTAAGGTATCACAAGATTATCATTGCAACCGATGCCGACGTTGATGGTGCTCACATCCGAACTCTTATTCTGACACTCTTGTACAGATTTTTCCGACCCCTTATTGATGGAGGATATGTTTACATTGCTCAACCGCCTCTATATAAAATAAAGAAAGGAAAAGAAATCTTTTACGCATATTCAGACGAAGACAAAGCAAAGATTGTTGGAAATGAGGAGGTAGAAGAGATCGGAGAGATAGGAGAGGGTGAAGAGGGTACAGAAAATACTGAAGAAGGAGAGGAGGAGGAAAATACAAAGGGTAAAAAAGCTTCGACTGCGAAGAAGTCAAAGTTTAATATACAGAGATACAAGGGTCTCGGAGAAATGAATGCCGAGGAGCTTTGGGAAACAACTATGGACCCTGCACGACGAGTGTTAAAGCAGGTGACAATTGACGTAGACGAAAATACAGACAAGGTGTTCGATGTGCTCATGGGTACAGATGTGCCAGCAAGAAAGTCTTTCATCCAATCAAACGCAACGACAGCTACCCTCGATTATTAGAATCTCCACCCCTCTGGTGCATTTCGTTGTCAGACTTCGAAAAATACCGCTCACCTTATACTTATAAGGCTTGCGGTATTTTTCTTATCTTCCTAGAACTGCATCCAGATCTGGAGATTCTAATTTGTGCTAATTGTTGATATTATTGTAAATATGTATAAGAGAATTCTAATTATTGGAGATTCGGGACGCGGAAAAACTACTTTTGCTCAAGAATTATCGAAGAAACTTGGGATACCACATTATGAGACCGATGATTTTTTTTGGAAAACTAAATATTCGGAACCAAATGATAAAGGACAAAGTATCAAAGACGTAAATAAAATATATGACCTCGATACTTGGATAGTAGAAGGCTCTACACGGCATTTAATGAGGGGTGGTCTTGCTAAGGCTGATGTAATATTTTATTTCAAATTTCGTAATGCTTTCATTCAGTATTTTCATATTATAAAACGATCGTACAAAAGAAAGGATAATATATGGCATACATTTGAACTTTTGTTGCATTTAACGAAAAAGAAATACAACATAAAATATAACTCTGACAAAGAAACAACAAAGGAGCTCGTAAGGACTTATATTCACAAAGTGGTCTACTTCCATTCTTTTAAGGAAATAAATAATTATTTAGAAAATATAAAATAAAAAGAGCCCGACAATCTGGACTCTTTTTATTTACTTCTTTTCCTCTTTATATTCTGCCTCTTTTGCTTTTTCTTTTTCTGAATCGTGTGAATGGGAATTATGGTGTGCGGTATGAACGTGAGATGGATTTTTTGGGATGACTATGCAGGCGATAATATAAACGATTACGGCGGGCAATAAATGAGACATAAATGAGAGTATAACGAAGCCCAATCTCCAAATTGTAGGATCTGTATCCGTGTATTCACCAAGGCCTCCAAGCACTCCGGCTATCACAATATTTTTATTGCTTCTATATAACTTTTTCAAATTATTTTCTCTCCCTAATTTCTTTTAGAAGTTTTTCCAGAGCTTCCTCCTTAGTCATTTGTCCAAGCTGGCCATTGTCTCTGGATTCAAGAGTCACTTTTCCTGCTTCAATTTCTTTATCTCCTATTACAATCCAGTAAGGGATTTTATTTACTTTTGCATCTCTTACCTTTGAGCCTAAATTTTCTTCTGCGTTGTCGAAATCAACTCTGATTTTATTTTCGATGAGAAAGTCTGCAACTTGCTTTGCATACTCGTTGTGCGAGTCCCTAACAGGAATGACTTTTACCTGAATAGGTGAGAGCCATAGAGGGAATGCTCCCTCGTACTTTTCGATAAGGAAAGCCATTATTCTTTCTATCGCACCAATAGATGATCGGTGTATTACTGTTGCTAATTTTTCAGTTCCGTCATTTCCAGTGTATACAAGGTTAAATCTCTTTGGCATTACAAAGTCGTACTGAACTGTAAAAGCTGTATTTTCAACGCCTCGAACATCTTTCATCTGAATGTCTATCTTTGGACCATAGAACGCAGCTTCATTTTCAGCTTCGTAAAACTTTACATCTTGGTTATGCAACACTTCTCGCAATACTCCCTCAGCTTCATCCCATGCAGAGTCATCTTTGTAATATTTTTTATCATCAGCTCTGTCTCCAAGGGATAGTCTGTACCAAAAATCTTCTCCTTTCTTTAATCCGAATACTTCTGCAACATCTTCGATAAGTTTGAGGGCTTGTTTTACCTCTTGTTTGGCTTGATCTTTGTCTGCACAGATAATATGACTGTCTGCTAGGCAAAATGATCGCACTCGTACAAGTCCGGCAAGGTTTCCAGAGTTTTCATATCTGTAAAGCTTTGCAAGTTCAGCAATTCTCATTGGTAGCTCTCTGTAGCTTCGAGGCTTTGAAAGGTATAGCTCAAAATGATGAGGGCATGTCATAGGCCTTAGCATGAACTCTTCGTCGTCGATAACGATAGGCGCATACATAGAATCCTTGTAGTACGGATAATGTCCTGACTTCTTGTAGAGATCGAGTTTTGCAATATCTGGAGTTGTCACATGTCTGTAACCTCGCTTGATTTCCTCATCTATTATGAATCTTTCAAGCTCTCGCCTTATAGCTGTGCCTTTTTCTGTATAGAGAGGGAGACCTTTTCCGACAGTATCGGAAAAAGTAAATAGATCCAACTCTTTCCCAATAACTCGGTGATCCCGCTCGCTCATTCCCAATTCGTTTTTATTTTCTTCTGCCATAGTAAATACAGCATATCATATATTAAAATGTTTTAAACTTATTTGACATATTTTAAAAAACAAGTCATTATCTTCTGCGGAGGCACAATGGTCGAGACAGCAATCCGGGGACTCTTCAATTTCATCGAAGAGCTCCGGAAATATACGGAATGGGACAAGGAGATGGAATTGCGGTACAGGACCGCAGATAATCTGCCGAGCTTCAAGCTCCGCATGAGCTCAATGCAACAGACTGATCGCGTCGAGCTCTCTAGGTGGAAGGATCGGCTGAATGGCATGCAGGACGTGCTCGAGATCGAAGAAAGGCAGCTTGATGCCATTCTCGAGTCGGAGAAACTCAGGCATCCCCTCCGCGTTCTCACATACGCTTAGAGTTCCAACGGCCGTCGTGCAATATGCACGGCGGCCTCTTTCTATTCCAAAATTTTAACTTTGTCTACAAGCACGGATTTCTCACCGTTTTTTATTGAGAAGCTTCCTTTTATTACTACACAGTTTTCAGGGATTATGACATCTTGAAACTCTTCCAAAACTTTTGGAAAAGCAACAGCGTCTATTGTGTCAGAAAGGTCCGATATTTTTAGGAAAACCATCCTGTCGCCCTTTTTTGTCATTGTAGGACGAACCTCGTCAATTATTCCGGCAAAAACTACTGTAGCTTTTTCTTTGCTTGTTTCTTTTATCTTTTTTATATTCGCGCTTTTGTTTTCTAGTTTTTCTTTGTAGGCATCTAGCGGATGTCCGGAAATATAAAGTCCTAGCAGTTCCTTTTCCCACATGAGGTAATCCATTGGATTTCCGCTAACTGTTTTTTCTAGAGAAATTTCTACCACATCGTTTGATGTTGGCATAAATGTGAAAAGCGAATCCTGATCGTCCGTTTTTGCAGTCTCTTCTTTGTGAAAAGCCAAAAGTCTGTCTAGATTGTTTAGCAAAGTGTGCCTATAATTTTCTTTTTCATTTTCTTTTGCTAGCGAATCCAAAGCCCCAGTTTTTATCAAAGCTTCCAGAGATTTTTTGTTCAAATTTTTGTCTTTTATTCTGCTCAAGAAGTTTGAAAGGGAAGTAAATGGCCCGTTTGCTTTTCTCTCTTCTATAATTGTCGTAGCTACGCTTTCCCCGAAGTTCTTGATGGTAGTTAGACCAAACCTGATAGAATCTTTTTCAACTTCGGCATTTCCTCGCAAAGCCTTGCTCTCTTCTGTTCCTCCTTGAGCTTTGACTACAGAGAATCCTTCGTATGACTGATTGACGTCAGGAGGCAGAACAGGTATCTGCATTCTTTTACATTCGTTGATTATCTCGGCAATCATGTCGGTGTCTCCGGACTCGGCCGTAAGCACTGCAGACATGTATATGGCAGGGAAGTTTGCTTTCATGTACGCGGTTTGATACGCCACTCGTCCATAGCTTGCAGCATGGGCTTTGTTAAAGCCGTAACCCTGGAAAGGTTCAAAGAGCTTCCACAAGTCCTCGGCTTTTTTCTCTGTCATTCCACCATGCTTTATGCATCCTTCTACGAACTTCACATGCTGTTTTTTCATTTCTTCTGGGATTTTCTTTCCGACGGCCTTTCGGAATTTATCAACTTCGCCCCAGTCGTAACCTGCAACTTCAATAGCAGTCATGAGGAGATCGTCCTGATAAACCAGCACTCCAAATGTTCGGTCGAGAAAGTTTTTCATTTTTGGATGCATGTATGTCACAGGTTTTTTTCCATGCTTTCTTTCTATGTACTCCGTGATGTTGTCCATCGGTCCCGGTCGGTAAAGAGCCACCATAACGTTGATATCGTGTATTGTTGTAGGCTTCAGATCCTTCAGGGCACGCGTCATTCCGTCGCCATTAAGCTGGAAAAGTCCTATAGTTTCTCCTCTGGCTAGCATTTGGAAAGTTTTTTTGTCATCAACCGGAATATTTTCAATATCAATATCAACACCTTCAACTTTTTTCGCAATTTTTACAGCATCGGCAAGTATTGAAAGGTTTCTAATTCCAAGAAAGTCGAATTTCAAAAGTCCCACGCCGTCCTCGCCAACGGCATGCATATCGTATTGAGTAATGATTTTATTGTCGCCTTTAGTATCGTACTGAAGGGGAACAAAATCTGTGAGCGGAGTTGGGGCAATAACCACTCCGGCAGCGTGCACAGAGATATGCCGCGCACAACCTTCGATCTTTTGGGCCATGTCTAGGATAGTTTTTACATCCTTTTCGCTGTTGTACATAGATTTTAGATCAGGATTTTCCTTCAGAGCTCTTTCTATGGTCATGGGGAAACCTTGTGCTCCCATCGGTATCTGCTTTGCAATAGAGTCTCCTAGGCTGTATGGAAAACCTAGGGCTCGGGTTACATCTCGAACACTGCCTCGAGCAGCCATCGTACCGAAAGTACCAATCTGGGCTACTTTGTCTACGCCGTATTTTCTTCTTGCATAATCAATAACCTCGTCACGTCTGTTATCGGCATAGTCCATGTCGATATCGGGAGCCGATGGCCTGTGAGGGTTTAGAAATCGTTCGAAAGGCAAATTGTATTCGATTGGGTCTACATTTGTAATGCCTGTAAGATAGGTAGTCAAAGATCCAGCAACCGAGCCTCTGATGTTTGTAAGAATTCCATTGTCATGGGCGTAGTTCAAAAGGTCTGACACTACTAGAAAATAAGGTGAATAGCCCTTGTCGCTGATGACCTTTAGCTCGTATTCGAGCCTTTCAATGTATTGCGGAGTTTCTTCTAAGTTTCTTTTTTTAAATCCGGCAAATGCCATTTTTCGAAGCTCCTCATCGTATGTAAGTCCGCTCTCTACAATATAGTTTGGCAAAAACCACTTTCCAATTGAAATCTCGAGGTTGCACCTCTCGGCAATTTTGACTGTGTTTTCAATTGCCTCTGGATTATTCTTGAAAATTTTTTCAGCTTTTTTCTGATCAATGAAAGAAAAGTCTTCGTCCTTGACCTCGATTTTTTCATCATTCATTGACTGCACAGCAAGTAGCGTCTGTCGTGCCGCCCTGTCGTCTTCGGATATGTAGTAAACATCATGCGCAGCAACGAGCGGTACGTTATGCGATTTTGCAAACTGAGCTATCTTTTCCATTATTTCCTCATGACCCTTGATTTCAGGATGATGAGTAAGTTCCATGTAAAAATTTGGACCATCTTCGGTATCTTTGAAAACTTTTTTATAAAAATCGAGCCTTTCTTCCGCCTGTTCTTTGTTGGCTAGCTTTATTGATTGCACGAGGTCGCTTGAAAATGACGGAGCGATTGCAATAATTCCATCGTGGTACTGTTCCAACAGTTCGCGATCTATCCTCGGCTTGTAATAAAAGCCTTCAAGGTGTGCCAGAGTTACAAGCTTGATCAGGTTTTTGTAGCCCGTGTCGTTTTTTGCCAGCAGAACCAGCCTGTACCTCTCCTTGTCTATTCCAGACTGCTTGTCGAACCTCGATCTATATGCCACATATGCATCAATTCCGATTATAGGCTTTATCTCTTTTTTCTTGCAGACTTGGTAGAACTCTATGGCTCCGTATAGATTGCAATTGTCAGTGAGTGCAAGTGCGGTCATGCCATCATCTTTGGCTTTTTTGACCAAGTCAGGAATCTTTGGCAGGGCGTTTAGAAGGGAGTAGTGAGAGTGAGTATGGAGATGGACAAATTTGGAATCGCTCATATGTCGGGTCATTATATCACAGACAAATTGTCCCAGAACACTCCTTGCAGAGGCCTCTGTCGTGATATCATTTGCCTAATGAAAATGATTATTGGCATAGATGAAGTGGGAAGAGGACCGCTTGCTGGGCCTGTTACTGTTTGTGCCGTGTTTTGCGAAGAGAAGCAATACCAAAAACTTAAAAAATCTAAGCTTTTGCCCAGATCCGGCAAGGACAGCAAGAAGCTCAGTGAAAAAGAAAGAGAAGAATATTCAAAAATTTTGAAATCCCTCAAAAATGGAAACAAATTTTTTTACGCCATAACACATATCTCCAACAAGATAATAGACCAGAAGGGAATATCACATGCAATAAAATTTGCTATTGAAAAAAATTTAAAGTCGCTAAATGTTAATGACCAGCCTAGAATACTCCTCGATGGGGGACTCAAGGCTCCGAGTAATTTCAAGAATCAAAAGACAATAATCAAAGGCGACGAGAAGGAGAAAATTATTGCTTGGGCATCTATTTTGGCAAAGGTTTCGAGGGACAAAATAATGAGGAAGTCTCATGCAAAATACTTGCCCTACAACTTCCACATAAATAAAGGCTACGGAACTTTATCGCACAGAATGGCTATAAATAAGCATGGAATCTGTGATTTTCATAGGGTATCATTTTGCAAGAACCTTATTGACTAATAATATTTAATGTGTTATTTTGGCTAATGGAGGGACGTAATGTCTTATTCAGCAGGGATTGTCGTTTGGAAAGAAGAGAACGGCGCCCTGTCAGTACTTATACAGGGCAAGTGTAGGGTTACAGAATTTTACACCGGCGAAATTCTGAATGGATTTCCTGGTGGCAGTGCAGAGAGCGGAGAGACATCTCCAGCATTTACCGCACTGAGAGAACTGAAAGAGGAAACTGGTCTTAAACCGAAGCAGGGCATAGATCTTAACCCTCTTCTGGTGTATAGCCGGTTCAGCGGAGATAACCATTACCACTACTTTTATCTCGTTGCCTTTTCTGACTTAGAGGGGAAACTTCGCACAGAGGTTATCCGGGATAATGAGGATATTCTTTTCCCCCCGTTCTGGATGCCTCTCTCTCAGCTCAGTTTCAGCTTGGACCATCCGAGAGGGTTGGGACAGCTGATGAAAACCCATCGAGGGGCTCTGGTGAACTCGATTCGTCACCTCAGATCTCTGTACATGGTCGCATGACCACTCTGACCCCGACTAAAGAACAGTCGGGGTTCACTTTTTTTAAATTTGATTTTTCGGGACTTTTAATGTAATGTATCTTCATTATGGTTGTACGAATGCGACACACAAAGAGCCAGCGAAACCGAACACGATCTCATATAAAGATCGCAAAGCCAGCTGTAACTCTTGATAAAAATACAAACGTTAGACATTTGCGACACAGAGCATCTCTAGTAACAGGCCAGTACAAGGGCCGAGTTGTGATAGATGTTCAGGCGAAGCTTGCAAAGAAGGCTAAGAAGAATGCAGGAAAGAAAGAGGGAAGATAATCCACAATTTCTTTTACAGCAATTTTAAAATATTCTATACTGATAGACATACAGTTGTATGGCAAATAGGCACCTTTCTAGATCTATAGTTTTACAATCTCTATTCGAATCCGATTTCAACGGAAGCGACTCTAATCATGTTATAGAAATATTTGTGCGCAATGTCGAGGAATTTGCTCCAGGTCATGGAGATTTTTCTTTTATGGAAAATCTCATAAAAGGCGTAATTGAAAAGCAAAAAGATATTGATCACATAATAGAAAAAGCCGCTCCTGATTGGCCAATAGAAAAGATAAGCGTGATGGACAGGAATATTTTGCGAATAGGTCTGTTCGAGCTTTTGTTTGCAGACAGAACTCAAGTTCCTCCTAAAGTTGCTATCAATGAAGCTATCGAGCTTGCAAAGACATTTGGAGGTGAAACTTCCAGCAAATTCGTAAACGGAGTATTGGGTGCAGTTTACAAAGAGCTTGGTGAGCCTGGAAAGGATGATACGACAAAGGAAAAGAAAAACTCCGCAGTTATTACTGAAAATTTGGGGGGAGCAGTTGTCTTTGCAAAAGACGGGGAAGATATTTACCTTGCTTTAGTGCATGATGTTTTTGGCAAATGGACTCTTTCAAAAGGCAAGATTGCACCGGATGAAGAAATCGAGGCTGGAATAATACGAGGCGTAAAGGAAGAGATGGGTCTTGATATCACCCTAAAAGACAAGCTCGGAGAAAATGAATACATCGCTTATCACCCAGAAAAGGGAAAAACTAAAAAACACGTAGTTTACTATTTAGCTGAATCTCCATTTAAAGATATTGTAAAAGAGGATAAGGGAGGTCTAGACGATGCTCGATGGTTTAAGCTTCAGGATATTTTGGATCTTAATTTTTATAATGATATTTTGCCTTTAGTTACGAAAGCCATAAATATTCTTTTAAAAAAGTAGCTTGAGGATTTTCCTAAATTCTTTCTCGTTGTTATTTTTTAAGAGTACGGATATTTTTCTGCTGAAAAATTCCTCAAGTCTCGGCTACCCGCCTTGCGAAGCCTCTTAAAAAATATCAACTCAACAAATTTAGGAAAAGCATACTTATTTCCTTTTACAATATTTTGTTAATAAAATCGGATCTGAAGCATATTTCGTTGAGCTACTGTATTTTTAGAAAATACGCAGGCTTCTAGCATGGTTTCGTCAAGGTACCATGCCTTGACGAATAGAAGCCGAGGTGAGAAGCAATATTATTGCTTCGCAAGACCTTGAGCAAAACTTTGCGAAAGGTGTACTGCTCCTGTAAGGAGAGAGATAAATTCTCTGCTGGAGAATTTATCGTTTCTAAAAATACTGTAGTGATAAAGAAATATGCACAACTATATAGTCATAAAAATAGGTTAATCGACAAAGCAGTTTTTTAATGATATAATACCTACATTATGACTGTGGATTTCAAGGAATTCGAGAAGAAAATAAATATTGAATTTGGTGATAAGAGTCTTTTAACACAAGCTTTTGTTCACCGATCATATATAAACGAAAACAAACAATCTGGCCTTACTCACAATGAAAGACTAGAGTTTTTAGGCGATGCTGTTCTCGAACTTGTTATCACTGACAACCTTTTTAAAAAATATCCGACAAAGCCGGAGGGTGAGCTGACTGCATATCGGTCTGCCTTAGTAAACGCAGATACTTGCGCTTCTGTCGCATCTAAACTTGAGATGGGAGATTTTCTTCTGCTTTCAAAAGGCGAGAGCAAGGATATAGGACGAGCAAGGCAGTACATTTTGGCCAATGCGTTGGAAGCTTTAATCGGCGCGATTTATTTGGACAAAGGGATGGATGAAGCAAGAAAATTTATTGAGCTTCATTTCATGCCTCTAATTGATACTATTATTTCAAAAAAGAGCCATATTGATTCCAAATCTCTTTTCCAAGAAAAAGCTCAGGAGTTTGAGGGCATTACTCCATCATATAAAACAGTAAAAGAGTCAGGACTCGACCACAAAAAGAAATTCACAGTTGGTGTATACGTAGGCAAGGATCTTATCGCAACAGGAGAAGGGGAATCAAAGCAGGACGCAGAGCAGATGGCTGCTAAAAAAGCCCTAGAAATCAAAAAGTGGATCTAATTTTTATCGAAGCTTTTTTGTGATATCCTATCTTTAGACTTTTTCGGAAGGAGACGTATGCCAGAGACTGTAATAGTTGTTCTGATCGTCTTTGTGCTTCTCGGCATTGCACTGGTATTTGCGGGCAAAGATCCGTTTCTCTGTCCGCAGAGGGGGTGCTACAGTCAGGGCAAGCTCATTTCTGAATATGTTGCTGATGGGCCTTTCTACAATCGAACCACTACCTATGAATGTTCTACTCATGGTGAATACAGAGTGGTCGAGAGAACAGATGAGGAGGGAAGAATCCAAGTCATCCCTTACGATCCCTATATCACGTAGCACGCTACAGAAAAGCACTCCTGCTTTTCGAAGGCGTGCTTTTTCTTTTATTGACAAAATATTCATTTAATGTTAATAATAAACCCGGTGAGTTGTTTGAAAGGAAGGTGCAAATGTGCAAGTAAATCAGAGAGATGGTAGGCCCGAGGTCCTCAGGGATCACTTTGATGAGTGCTTCGAGCACTTCATCAGGGCTTTCAATGTCGCATTTCCTCCTATGGCGCGTCACCGGCTCAAATCCGCGGCGATGCCTATTGTGGAATTCTGTGACGTTGATACGGCCACCGTCGGCGTCTGGCTCACTCCGAACCCGAGTCGGAAGACCAACATCGTTGGTCTGTCGCGACTCAAGCTGTACTGCTTCCTGGATCTCCAGGGGTATCGGATCATTGAGTTCGAAAGACTCAGTGCCACGTTTCGAAACCTGGCCGAGATCATCGGCTACGGGATCGAAAGCCCGGACAATGTTGCATCTGAGATCGGTTTCGCTCATACCTCTGAAATCTACGCAGCAATGCGTGGAGATCGGGGGGTAAGCCAAGACCGGGAAGAGAAGATGTGGTCATACTGGAAGTCACGTCGTGAACTTCTCGAGCAGAAGAAGAAAGATGCTCAGAGAAAGTTTGTGATCGAATTTCCAGGTCAAATCCAGGTCGAAGAGCAATCCGTCGCGAAGGTCATTCGCATGCCTGAGAGTCAGTCTCAGATTGCAGTGCGTCGCAGGGCGACTCTTCAGATTATGGAAGGACTTGTACTACTTCTCGACGAGGGGGTTCTTGAATCCCTGAACGAGAAGGAGATGCAGGAACTCGACTCAGCTGCCCAGATGTGCATCACGAAGTTGTCCGCTCACATGAGCGTACTCAACATGAGACTCATCACGGGCAAGAAGGTGTAAGATGGGTGAAAGCTTTTCAGCAATCGTCCAGAAGACATTCGCTGAGGGCGTGCACGGCCCCTATGCCAAAGCCTCTTCGGAGGAGCTTGGCTCGGTTACATTCTCTCTCAAGCCGGAAGTTTGGCAGGAGAAGAGGCAGCCGGAAGAAGGTGACGTAGTCATCCTTTCGGACATTCGCAAGAAGCGCTCCGGATGGCGCGCTTACAGTGGGCGGTTCTACAGACCGTCTGATCAGTAATGAGACGTAAGACAAGAGACGGGAGACGAGAGATGAAGTTCATTCGCACCGAAACCGTGAAGGTGAAGGACATCAAGGTTAACACCTTCGTCCGGCAGGAGCTCAATCACGATCACGCGCTGTACCTGGCCGATCTCATCATCGGCGGGGTCAAGATGCGTGAGAAGGTCAAGCTCACCGAGGAACACCTCATCATCGACGGTCGCCACCGCAAGGAGGCTTACGAACTCGCCGATGTGCTCGAGATCGAAGTCGAGATCTACAAGGTCGACTCCGAGACCGACCTCATCGCCGCAGGGTTCCGCGCCAACACCGGCGGATCCATGCCACCGTCGATCGCAGATACCGAGCACACGATCGCACTGCTCCTCGAAAGGGGTGTCAGCATGCGTGCAATCGGCGAGTTGCTCGGTCTTCCGGGCAACATCGCTCGCAAGTACGCCGGCAGTGTGAAGTCGCGACTTGATCGGGCCAAGATCGTCAAGGCTGGGGCGGCCGTCACCGACGGTAACCTCACGGTTGCCAAGGCGGCTCAGCAGTTCGACGTGCCTCCCGAGAAGCTCAAGGAGTTTCTCTCTGGCACTCGGAAGAAGCGGGGCAATAGCCTCGCCGACACTCAGCGGAAGCTGACGTCGCAGTACAAGTCGATCGGCCAGCGCAACGCGGCGTTCTGCCGCAACCTCATCGAAAAGTTCGAGGACGGCGATCTGAAGGCGGGTGAAGTGAACGATATCTTCAATCACCTCCAGCGCCTGGCTGACCGGTCCGGACGTGTGCTCGCCGACTGGCGTGCGCGTTTCGCGGCGAAGGCTGGGATCGAGCTTCCCTCGAAGAAGTCCGAGAAGGTCGCGAAGGCTTCGTAGGATTTTCTTTCGGCACCATAGTTCATTTATAGGAGGTAAATAAACCGGGCATCGCATTTCGCGATGCCCTTTTCCGTATGTAAAAAATTTCTGCTATAATTTACAAAATGTATCTCAAATCTATTGAACTTTCTGGTTTCAAATCTTTCGCCAAGAAAAGCGAGCTTACGTTTACATCTAAAGTTGTGGCCATTGTGGGTCCAAACGGATCCGGAAAATCCAATGTAGCTGAGGCTTTTCGGTTTGTGCTGGGCGAGCAGTCTATAAAAAGCTTGAGAGGTAAAAAGGGAGAAGATCTCATTTTTAACGGAGCAGGAGATTTGCCGAGAGCAAACAGAGCGAGTGTAAAAGTCGTTTTTGATAACTCTTCAAAATTTTTGCCTATAGACTACGAGACTGTCACGATTGAAAGAGTGGTTCATAGAGATTCAGTAAACGAGTATCTGATAAACGGAGCACAAGTAAGGCTAAAGGACGTTGTTGAACTACTAGCTTCGGCGCACATAGGTTCTTCTGGACATCATATTATTTCACAGGGCGAGGCAGATCGTATTTTGAATGCTAGCACAAAAGAGAGGAAGTCAATGATCGAGGACGCCTTGGGCCTTAAGGCATATCAGTACAAAAAGCAGGAAAGCGAAAAGAAATTGGAGAAGACTAGGGAAAATATTGAAAAAGTAGAGTCATTGAGGAGGGAAATTATGCCTCACATAAAGTTTTTGAAAAAGCAGGTTGAAAAGGTTGAAAAATCCTTGCAGATGAAAGAGGAGCTGACAAAAGAAGCACTAGAGTACTGCAGGAGAGAAGAAGAGTACATACATACAACTGAATCAAAAGTAAAAAGCCAGAAAGAGCCTCTTTTAGAAAAGGAAATGGTGCTCGAGAAAGAGTTAGAGCATGCAAAGTCTGTATTAGAGAAAACCAAAAACAAGGATGAGAAGAGCGACGAACTCATTTCCCTTGAAAGAGAACTGCATGAAGCAAGAGACAAGAAAGACAATCTGTTCAGAGAGTTTGGAAAAATAGATGGAGAGATTTCATCTTTGGTAAAGATGGTTAAAAAGCAGGAAGAGGTTGCTCATTCATACGAGCACAAGACTGTAGCTCTTTCTTCTGTGGAAGAAATTTCAAACAAAATAGAGGAAGAAATAAAAAGGGCGAAGGGAAGCAATGATATCGGGGTATTGGTTTCTGCATTAGATCAAATCTCGAGCCTCCTTTCTCAATTCATTGATTACAACAAGGACAACGTAGACATGTCACTCCTTGCAGATGCTCAAAAGGATATTGATCATCTAAATAATTCAAAAAAAGAGATTGAGAAAGCGCTCGGCGATATAAAAGAAAAGGAAAATCGCTTGGGGGAAAGATATAACCACTTAAAATCTGAAATTGAAAAGGAAAAGGATTCAAACAGAGATGCAGAAAAGGCCGTGTTCAGAATAATGGCGGAATCTCAGGAGATAAGGTCAAAGATCCACGATATAAACGCCGTAGAAGAAAATCTAAGGCTGGTAAAGGAGGATTTCAAGAGAGAACTTACAGAGCTTGGAATGCTCGTCGGAACTCATGTTTTGCAGTTCAAAGAATTGAACTTTGATTTTAGTGAGCCGAGAGAAGTTCAGGAAGAAAGAAGAAGAAAAATTGAAAAGATAAAGATCAGGCTTGAAGATTCTGGCGGAATTGGAGGAGATGATGTTATGAAAGAATATGCCGAAGCCACGGAAAGAGACGCTTTTTTGGCAAAAGAGCTTTTGGATCTTGAAAACTCTGCAAAATCACTAACAGAGCTTATAAAAGATTTGGACGAGAGGCTTTCTACAGAGTTCAAAAGCGGTGTAGAAAAAATAAATCACCAGTTTAGAGAATATTTTTCCCTTATGTTTGGTGGCGGGGATGCACATTTGTCTGTCAGTGTGCCAGTAAGAAAAAAGAAAAAAGAAATTGATGAACTTTTGGAAAATAATTCAGAAGATGATCTTGTTGAAACTGTGGAAGAAGAGGAGGGCATAGATATAGAGGTAAATTTGCCGAAGAAAAAGGTAAAAGGCCTCATGATGCTTTCCGGCGGAGAAAGAGCGCTGACATCTATCGCGCTTTTGTTTGCAATTTCTCAGGTAAATCCTCCACCCTTCATTATTTTGGATGAGACAGACGCTGCACTCGATGAGGCAAATTCTAAAAAATATGCTGATATGGTTGAAAATCTCTCCAAGAGGTCGCAACTTATTGTTATTACTCACAATAGGGAAACAATGTCTCGAGCTGGTGTTTTGTACGGTGTGACTATGGGTTCTGGCGGAGGCTCAAAGCTTCTATCCGTTGCTTTTGATGAGGCAGTGGCAGTGGCTAAATAAATATGATTAAATATTTATAGGGAGGGCGCAGATGGACTACGAGGCGCATCGTGACACGACTGGCAGGATGGTAGGTTTAACCTACTACAATCGTGAGGTTCGTATCAACGACAGAGTCCTCGCTGGCGAAAATCCTTTTGTTCCCAAGAACACGCCTGGCCTGGTTGTTGGCTTTGACGAAGTCGCCACGGGTGATTTCCCAACCAGGGGGGTGATAAAAGTGGTGTGGGATGGTTCTGGACCCGATGAGTACAACAACATGAAGATAAGGGAACTCTGTTTTCTTGATCAGATCACGATCACGAAAAATTCTGAACTTCCCTTCCACTAGCACATCTGATTAAGCCCGCTGAGGAAACTTAGCGGGCTTAGCTTTTTTAAATTTTTAAAATGACCAACATCAGATAGCTATACCAGAGAATAATCTAGAATCCTTTTTTCCATATCTGCTGAGACCACCTTAAATCTAATTGAATCTCCGAGCATGAATTTCTTGCCCGTCTTTTCTCCTTTTATACTGTAGTTCTTTTCATCAAGTTGCCAGAAATCTTCACCCAAATCCTTTATCTTTATCATTCCTTCGCATTTAGTTTCTTTTTCTTCAATATAGATGCCCCATTCTGTTACTCCGGTTATTGTTCCATCAAATTCTTCTCCGATATGATTTATCATGTATTCAACCTGTTTGTATTTTATTGAGGCTCTTTCAGCATCGGTTGCTCTTTTTTCAAGCTCGGATGAAGCAAGGCAGATTGATTCGAATTTCTGATATTCATCAACTTCAATTTTTCCGCCCTTCAGTTCTCGTTCTAGAAATCTATGAACGAGAAGATCTGGGTATCTTCTAATAGGTGAAGTAAAGTGTGTGTAGTAGGCAAAGGCTAGACCGAAGTGGCCGATATTTTTTGTTGAATAAACGGCTTTTGCCATGCTTCGAATCGTAGCTGTTTTTATCAGCTCTTCGTTTGGTGTTCCTTCAACTTCCTTAAGAAGCTTGTTTATGTCTTTTGATGTAACCTCTCCGTCTTCGTGTTCCAAATTAAAGCCAAGAGCCTTGAGGAAAATCGCAAGATTCTCAATCCTATCCTTGTCAGGTTTTGCGTGTATCCTATATACAGACTGCTTGCCTTTAATTAAGCCTTGGTTTTGAGACATGAAGATGTGCTTTGCGACAGCCCTGTTTGCCAAAAGCATGTACTCTTCAACAAGCTTGTGAGTCTCTAGTCTTTGTTTCTTGTAAACTCTTATCGGTTTGCCATCCTTGTCTAGCTCAAACTTAACTTCCTCGGTTTCAAAGTTTATGGCACCATTGTGGAACTTTGCCTTCTCAAGTTTTTGTGCAATCTCTTTCAGTTTTCGCAGTTCAGTTTGGTATGGTCCGTCCATTTTTCCATCTATGACTGCCTGAGCGTCTTCGTATGTAAACCTCCTGTCTGAATGTATGACTGTGCGTCCGAACCATTCTTCAATAACTTTTCCAGACCCGTCCATTTTGAAAACTGCAGAAAAAGTGTATTTGTTTTCGTTCGGGTTTAGAGAGCAAAGATCATTTGATAAAATTTCTGGAAGCATGGGGATAGTTCTGTCTACAAGGTAAACAGACAAGCCTCTTTTCTCGGCTTCCTTGTCCAACTCTGATCCCGGAGTTACGAAATGGGAAACATCGGCAATGTGTACGCCAATTTCATACTGGTCGTTTCCCAAATCCTTGAACGAAATAGCATCGTCAAAGTCTTTTGCATCTGCTGGGTCAATCGTCATCGTGGTGACATCTCTCATGTCTCTTCTCTTTGAAAGCTCTTCTTCAAAATACTGCTTGTATTCAGTTTTGAGTTTGAGTGCCTCTTCCTCGACTTTTTGTGGAAATTCGATTCTGAAGCCTTTTTCGAGCACAATAGATTCCATCTCGGCATTGTTTTCACCTTTCTTGCCGATTATTTTCAAAACCTCTCCATTAAGATTGTCCCAATTCAATATTTTTACCAAAGCCTTTTGGCCGACAGATATTTCCTCCTCCTCGTTTAGAAAAATATCAACATAAACTCTCTTGTCATCAGGCACCAAGTATTTTTGTCCATTGTTTTCTTCAACAACTCCGACAAATTCATCTCTCTGCCTTTTTATTATTTTTTCTACTTTTCCTTGCGTCCTGTTCTTTATTTTTTGGCCTGTAATAGAAACTTCAACTGTGTCTCCGGGGAAAGCCCTATTGAGGTTTTCTTTCTGAATCTCGATAGAATCCTCTCGGCCTTCAATGTTGAAAAAGCCAATTCCTTTTGAGTTTACACTTATGGGGCCGATGTGTGTTTTTTCCTCGTTGTTTGCTTTCGTCATTGCCGGAAAGTATAGCAGATAAGGTGATATTTGACCATTTGCATCTATTCTGTTAGTATAACAGCCATGTTAAAAATACGATTACAGAGGGTAGGACGAAAGCATGAGCCGACATTCAGGCTTGTTCTGACTGACTCAAAAAACTCTACAAAAAGCGGAAAGTACCTAGAAGTTTTGGGCAACTTTGATGCTCGAAGGGGAGAGAATTCAGCTTTCAAGGCTGAAAGAATAGGATACTGGATGTCAAAGGGGGCACAGGTCTCAACTACTGTCCACAACATGCTTATCACAAAAAATATCATTTCAGGAAAGAAGCTTAATGCCCTTCCTCTAAAAAAGGCTATAAAAAAGGATGAACCAGCACAGGAAGCTGCTCCAGCCTCAGCACCAGCTGAAAGCGCTCCAAGCGAAGCTCCAGCAGAGGCAACAGCCTAGTAGATTTTTAAAATCTCGCTTGATACAATATTACTGTAAGACTTTAAAATTAACTGATTGAAATACATGGAATCTGACGTAAAATTTCTAGACTTTGTCATAAAAGCTCTAGTTGAAAAGCCAGAAGATGTGAAGATAGTTAGGACTGTGGATGAAATGGGAGTCCTTATGACACTAGACGTCAATAAGGATGATATGGGAAAGATCATTGGCCGAGAAGGAAACACAGCAAAAGCTATCCGAACACTGCTCCGAGTCGTCGGAATGAAGAACAATGCTCGAGTTAACCTCAAGATAAACGAGCCGGTTGGAATGGCAAAGGAGATGAAGCAAAGCGCTTCAAAAACTCTTGACGAAGCAATGTCCGATCTAAAGCTTTAAAAATAAAACTCCCCAAAAGGGAGTTTTATTTTTGGTGGAAAAAATGTATAGTATAAAAAGAAGAGGAGGGCGGTTTGATAAATTTCTCGCTTAGAACGGTAATTCTTGCCACGCTCCTTATGTTCACTCCGTCACCCAAGGAGATCTCGAGGGAGATCTCGAGGGAGATCGTTTGGGACAGGGTTATTCTTTCAAGTACAGCCGAAGAGCTTCACGAATACTGCCTCGAGGCAGAGAAAAAGCTTGAGGCGAGCACAATGAGTCTCTATGGCATTCCGCAAGGCATGCCACTTGAGAGGATTCCTTTCGGCAATCCGCTTGAACAACCGAAAAAGCAGAACCCAGTTTTTGAGGGTCTGTCTTTTGAAGACTCGGTTGCTCTCTGCAGCGCAGAGCCGAGGATGAAAAAGATTCTCGACAAGAAGTACAACTACATGAGTCGCTCAGCTGACTAGAAGGGGAAAGGGAGGCAAGGCCTCCCTTTCATGTATACAAAATATAAAAAATGTGTTATAGTGAAAATAATGAAGTTTCATATCGTTACATTGTTTCCTGGCGCTTTCGACTCATATCTCTCAGAGTCGATTATTAAGCGTGCGATTGAGGATAAGAAAATAAAAGTGACCTTTTATAATCCTCGGGACTATTCTGGAGACAAATGGAAAAGGGTTGATCAAAAGCCGTATGCTGGCGGACCAGGCATGGTTATACAGGCTCTTCCAGTCATAAAAGCAATCGAAGCTGCACTCAAGAGTATTGAGAAGAGAGATAAGAGAAATGAAAAGCGGAAAAACAAATCTCAAGCCTCAAGCCTCAAATCTCGAACTTCAATTGTGTTTTTTTCTCCTGGAGGAAAGCAGTTTGATACAGAGTATGCAAAGAAAAGTGCAAAAAAATTTACTGATATTATTTTTGTATGCGGAAGGTATGAAGGTATTGATGCTCGAGTAAAAAAAGCTTTTAAGATGCAAGATCTCTCAGTAGGGCCTTTTGTTCTAACTGGCGGAGAATTGCCGGCAATGATAGTGCTTGATTCTGTTTCAAGGCAAGTAGAAGGTGTTTTGGGTAATTTTAATTCTCTCGAGGAGTCTCGAGTCTCAAGTCATGATGTGTATACACGGCCTGAGGTTTTTGAATACAAAGGAAAGAAATATAAAGTTCCAAAAGTTTTACTTTCAGGGAATCATAAGGAGATTGAGGAGTGGAAGAGAAAAAGTATTAACAAAAAGTAACTCATAGTTTTTTAGAAACGAAAAATTTCCCAGCGGGAAATTTTTCTCGGTCCTCGGGCTTGATTTCTCAATGAACCCTCGCTTTGCTCGGGACGTTGACAAAACCATGCTCAAGCCCTCCGGATGTTCTAAAAAACTATGAGTTACTTTTTGTTACATAGATTTATATAAAAAACACCGCACGACCCGAAGAGAGAGTCGACGGACTCGTCTCAACGGAACGTGCGGTCTTGGTACTAGGCGGAAAGAATCTGTGTCAGGATGGCAATCCCGACTGCTGATCCGGAACGAATGTGTTCCGGTGTCTTGAAGCGGCTTTCTGCTCCCTGCGCCTGGGCATTTTCGTTTGATTCCCAGGCGATGACACAACGGCGCAGGAAGTTTTCCCTGAGCTTGAATTCCTTCGGCACGATCATGATTGCCGAATCGATTGTTGTGCACTTGCTGAAGTCGATGCCTGACAAATCCACTTCTGTGAATTGCCGAGTAACTTCCTTCACCAGACACTGGGTAAACTCGAGCCCTTGCGTGTGAGCCTCATGGAGCAGGTCGTGCTCGTTCATATGGCTCAGCTCTGCAAGCCTTTCTTTTGAGATGTTCATTCGCTAACGCCTCCAGTAGACAAATTTATTGAATTTTCAGCATTTTGTCAAGTAAGTTAGCCGTAATTTAAAAATGAAGCTGTTTTCATCTAGGTATTGCTGGTAGAATAAAATACATGTTGCAGGCAGAAGCATTGGATATTTTAAAAATGGGTCGCAATGTTTTTTTAACAGGCCCAGCAGGAAGCGGAAAGACACATGTTCTTAATGCGTATGTTTCGTATTTAAAATCGCACGGAGTAGATGTTGCAGTTACCGCCTCGACAGGAATTGCTGCAACTCATATTGGAGGAATGACAATACATGCATGGTCTGGACTTGGCGTGCGCGACATCCTCACTGACTATGACATTGAGGATCTAATGGAGCGACAATATTTGTACAAACGCTTCGACAGGACTAAAGTTTTGATAATAGATGAAATCTCAATGCTTCATCATTTCAGGTTGGATCTTATCGAGTGGATTTGCAGGCAGATGAAGCGAAGCGAAAAGCCGTTTGGAGGCATGCAGATTATTTTATGTGGAGATTTTTTTCAGCTTCCACCGGTAACTCGTGGAGAAGTTGTTGAATCAGAATTTGCCTACAAAGCTGACAGCTGGCCAGCTTCAAAATTTACAATATGCTACCTTACAGAACAGCATCGGCAAAAGGACAATGCGTATCTGGCCATACTAAATGAAATAAGGGAGAATCGAGTGACAAAAAATACTATCGAAATGCTAAAGTCCCGATTCGGGAAAGATCCTGAAGCTGGTTCTGAATACACAAGGCTGTACACACATAACATAGATGTCGATACTGTAAATAACAGACATCTTGATCTAATCGAAGGAAAATCAAAGCTTTTCAGCATGACAAGCAAAGGCTCTCAAGGGCTAGTAGAGACTCTAAAAAAAAGTTGTCTTTCACCAGAGGCTTTGCTGTTAAAAGTCGGAGCTAGAGTGATGTTTACAAAAAATCATGCCGATGGACTTTATGTAAACGGAACTCTCGGAGTTATAAAAGATTTCAATTCTTTCGGAGATCCTGTGGTTCTAACAAACAGCGGTATGGAGGTAACAGTTTCTTCTCAGTCTTGGAAAGTAGAGGAGGAAGGCAAGGTCAAGGCCGAAATATCCCAAATCCCGCTCCGATTGGCGTGGGCTATTACCGTTCACAAAAGCCAAGGCATGTCTCTCGATGCCATGGAAGTAGATCTCTCAAAATCTTTCGTAAGAGGCATGGGCTACGTTGCCCTTTCGAGAGTCAGGAGTCTTGATGGTATCAAGCTTCTTGGGTTCAATGACATGTCACTATTGGTTGATAATGAAGTTTTGGAAATGGATGAGAAATTCAGAGAACAGTCAGAGGATGCGGTAATGGATTTGAAAAATCTTTCCAAACATGAATTGGCTGATATTCAAAAAGAGTGGATAAAATCTATAGAGCCGGAGGAAAAAGTAAAGATAAAAAAGAAAGAGAAAGAGCTAAAGAAATCTACTCACGAAATAACTACCGAAATGCTCGAGCAGGAAATGCCTCTGTCAAAGATTGCAAAAGAAAGAGGGGTGAAAGAAGAAACCATAATTTCCCATATCGAGGACCTGGTCCTTGAGGGAAGATGTCCGGACATTTCATATCTTAAGCGCGAATTAAAGAGAAGCGAATTTGAAGACATACTCAAGGCATTTGCTGAGTGTGGAACAACGACCCTTTCTCCAGTTTACAATCTCCTAGCAAAGAAAAAAAAGAAGCCAACTTACCTTAAAATTCGGCTGGCGAGGCTGTTTCTTGACTAATACAAGAATATATTTTATTTTGTTAGGAGAATTGTCCTTTCAGTTTGGAGGGGTTATGATCTTTGTCTTGAAAGTCCTAATGATCTTGTGCGGAGTGATTTTTTCCGCATTGGTCTACCAAGTGGCAAAAGCCAGAGCATTGCTTTCATGTGGAGTTCTGGTGGATGCAATACGGGTGGGAATCGGTCCTGGCATTTCGCTTTCTTTCCCTCCGTTTTTCGGGAGGACAGAAATCCGTTTCTGCCTTTTTCCAATCTGGGTTTCCCTCGATGTACGCAAAGTAGATCTACTCTCTGTGCCAGGCATGGGCTACATTGATGAAGCCTCTGTCTACTCGAGCGGAATGTGGGCGAGCCTCTCTGTAAGCCAGATCGCATGGCTCTTTGGCATGGCAGCTACGATGGCTCCTCAAAGGGCTTACTCGTTTGCTGGCTATGCCACGGTGTCCATCCTCGTTGCTCTCATCGTCTGCTTCAGATTGCGACTTGTTTTGGGTTTCATAAGCCCAATCCTGTGGTTTGCAGCAGGTCTCTTTGTTCTCGATGACTCGCTGAGAGGAAACTTCTTCCAGTCAGTCGTCATGATGGACATTCCGTACATAGCAAAATGGATGGCGATGCGCATTAGGATGGTTCCGGACTTCCTGAACGTCGTGATGTATTCATCGCTTGGACTTTTTGCAATGAACCTTTTGCCCATTCCGTTTTTTGACGGCTGGGAACTGCTCTTGTCAGTGATAGCTTTGAATCCGAAAGAGAACGAAATTCGTTCGAGGAGAGAAGCCTATCCACACGCAAGCTGATGAATCACAGGGCCGTCTGCACTCGCGCAGACGGCCCTTTTGTGTTTGCAATATATTTTTAAAAAAGATTTAATATAGGCAGGAGGAGCCCTTTATGGATCACTCTGCTATAACCTGGTCCATCGACGCTATGGGTGTGGGTCGAGAGCGTGAGGTGGTCGGGGTGACTTTTAATCCTGATGGTCGACCTGAACCTTGGGTATACTATAAAGACGAGATTGTAGTGGCTAGCAAAAACCTTCGCGTAAAAGGTTTTGTGATAACTTGCGGCAGTGAAGGTATAATTGTCGGTCTTCGGGATCCGACACTTTCACCTCGCCATTACAAGTTTCTCGAGGTCTTTTTCCTAGGCGCTCCGTTTACCGTTTGGATCGGTATCGAGGAGGTGATAGGTAGTTCTTACGAAACGAACATTTCTGGCGATAAAGATGATGAAGTAGATTCGGATGAAGAATGGCCCTCGCCAATAGTTCACTAGGAGCACAGCTCCGCACTAGGTGTGCGGAGCTGTTTTCTATTTGGAGTATAATAGTGACATGAAAAGAAAGTATGCTGTGGCGTTAATAGTAGTGTTTCTCATTCCTGTTTTATTCTATACAAAAAAAACAGAAGAGGGAGATCAAAATATCCCTTTGTCACAAAAGCTGGATAAAATATTCGGTAAGGAGGATTTTTCTGTACTAAATTTCGGCGACATTATGTTTGATCGTGGAGTGAGAAATATAATTGAAAATCGCAACAGAGATCCGTTTGAACACATAAAAAAATCAAATTCATTTTTTCATGATTATGATGTAGTCGTTGCAAATCTGGAGGGCCCGATAGTTACGATGGATAGGTCCTTGTGCCAAACCAAAGCATATAATTTTCAGTTTGCTTCAGATACTACAAATAGGATAAGAGAGGCAGGCATTACAATGGTAAATATTGCCAATAACCATTCTTATGACTGTTATGCTAAGGGTTATGAAAGCACCATATCAGAACTTTCAAAGGCTGGTATCGATTATATTGGCCAAAGACCGCAGGAAAAAAGCTATGTTGAAAAAAATATAAATGGCAAGAAAGTTGCTTTCATAGGAATTGATGAAACTGTTGCTCCTATTCCGGTATCTGGATATTACCAAACGATAAAAGAACTTAAATCAAAAAATGATTTTGTCATTGTAAACATACATTGGGGCACCGAATACATGCTCACAGAAAATGATAGCCAGACAGCCATTGCTCAGGCCCTAATAGATAGCGGAGCAGATGCGATATTCGGACACCACCCTCATGTTATCGAGCCTGTAAAAATATACAAAGGCAAGCCGATATTTTATTCATTGGGAAATTTTGTTTTCGATCAGAACTTTGGAGATACGACAAAAGGCTTGGGAGCGGGAGTTGTTTTTGAAAAAAATAAAATTTCTGTGGAGATATATCCGTTTAATATTAAAATATTTGCTCCAGATTTTATGACAGGCCAGGAGAGGGAAGAGTTCTGCAATAAATTTCTAAGAAACTTGGATCATGATGGCTGTAAATTCGAAATAAACTGATTGAAAAATGGTTTTTAAAGGTATATAAATATTAGCGGAGGGAGTATGTCACTTCGAGTCGGCACCTGCAGTTTTTCGGTCAAAAGCAATGGCCAGGTCCAGATTGACGAGATTAAGGTCATTGTTCAGATTTTGGGCGAAGAGAAAATCCTCACTTTCGAGCTTGGTCAGAAAGTGAAAACTAGCGACATGTGCTTTCAGTCAGGCATTCCACCCTTCACAGAAGGAGTAATTTCAAAGCTGAGAGTGCCTGAAAGTCAAGATCATCGCTTTGTTCAGGTTGTCTTTAGCGGATATCCGCTCCCACGGAATTTCTATTTTTGGGAGATAAGCGTAGCGAAGTCAGAGAAGCCAGAGGCTAACTCTGCAAGACCTTTCGGTGCAAGTGATGATGGTTCGGCTCCAGACCTTGAAGATCCCGTGTTCAATCGGCTCTAGATGTTTTTTTGGTAAGCCCCCTAGCAGATGTCTGCTAGGGGGCTTTCGACAAAATTTTGGTTTGACCACTGACAAGAAGATAAGTATGCTTTTTAAAGGAGGGTAAGAGCATGAATTTTGATTCAGTTTTCGTTACTCAGGTCATGTGGGTGTTCATTATGTTCATGTCGATATTGAGCTTGTCCGGAGATGATCGGACATGGGTAAACAAGCTCGCCAGCCATATCGTGTCTGCCCATAAAAATCGTATCGCTCTGAAGATCCTGGCTTCGACAGGCTTTGTCCTGTTCATGATTTCCATGGCGTCTTCAGTCATTCTCGCATTTCGTACCGATCTTTTTGGCGGTGTGCCGGAGAACAGCGTGATGGTTCTTTGCATCACCATTTCCATGGTGTATCTCTCTGGGTTCGGTATTCGTTTGTGGGACATTTCGATCCAAAAACATGAGGAAGGGTGGATTGGCGATTTTTCACAGGCCGACATTTACATGCCAGAGAAGTTTCCAATTCAAGGCATTGCGGTAAATGTGGCACGGGGCTTTATGGCATTTGGACTTTTGGTGGCCATCCTTGGAATAGCTCCTGGCTTTCTTCTCTCGAAGAGAGCGGAAAGCTGGTCAGAAAATTTTGCAAGTCGCCTCAAGCACAACACTATCGTTTTGCTGATCGCAGGCATGACTTCGGTGTTCGTTTCGCTTTTTGTCGGAGTTTTGGGCTTTGTGGGGCTGATGCTCCTCATGACCACTTCGAAAAACAAGATGGAGTACGTCTACGGGTGGCTCATGTGGGCGACTGTCTCTTTTGTCACAATGCTGACAGTTACAGTTGCCAAGCGATGCTTCTCTGTTTGGAGGAGTAGAGTGAGCGATTACTTTGGAGAGCTCTTTGGGTGGTGAATAGATGCCGGATCTCGCTAGAGGTCCGGCATTCTCGTATGGTATAATGGGTGGCATGAGAGAATCTGAATGGTATAAAACTTTGATAAAGCCTTCATGGGCTCCGCCAAGTTATCTATTTGGTCCCGTCTGGACTTTTTTGTACAGTATTATATTTGTTTCGTTCGGGTATGTCGGCTATTTGTATATAAATAAGAAAATTCCGTTTGCAGTGTTGCTTCCTTTTATTCTAAATCTTGCATTCAATTTTGCCTTTACTCCGATTCAATTCGGCTTAAAAAATAATTATTTAGCTGCTGCAGATATCTTGCTTGTTCTCGTTACTCTTGTTTGGGCACTATACTCTATATATCCTCATGCAAGGTGGGTAAGTTTTGTAAATATTCCATACCTTGGCTGGGTCACTTTTGCTACTGTATTACAGCTCTCAATTACTTATTTAAATAAATAGAAAAGAGCCACTTTTTTAGGGTGGCTCTTTGGGGGTGGGAACGGTATTGCGGGTTGTAGGAGGGCCGCATTTCTAACTAATATACTAGCATATTATAAAATAATTGTCAAGCTGAAATTTGGTTTTAAAAAAAGCCCTCAAATATGGGCTAAATTAACGCTCATCTTTTCATAGCAAAAAATTCGTGTCTTGTTTTCTTTTCCACAGCCAAAATTGTTGCTAGTGAACCTTAGTTCACCTATACTACATATATCACAAGTACAATAAATTTATTAATAATAATTTTAAAACCACAATGAGCAAGCAAAACGTAGAAAAAGCATTAAAGAAAGAATTGAAAGTTATTAATGAAATAATAGACAGCAGGATTATTCGTGGGCTTTCATATTCAAAAGAAGCGCGAAGGCACAAAGAAATTCTAAATTCGCTTGCTAACATGAAAAGAAATGGAGCATGGTTTTCGAGATCATTTAGTTTGGTTTAATACTATATAAAACAATGAGCGACGAAAAATACTCACAATACAGGGACAAGATAATTAGTTTCTACAGGAAAAATAAAAGAATGCCTGGCTACAAGGAAATTATGGATCTTGTTGGATTCAAGTCGAAAAATGCAGTTTATAAATTGATTAATAAACTTGTAGCTGACGAGGTTTTGGACAAGGACTCAAACGGCAAGCTTACCCCGATGAAAATATTCGGCGAAGTTCCAATACTTGGACTAGTAGAAGCTGGTATTCCTACAGTAGTTGATCCAAACACTTTGGATACCATAAGTCTAGATGATTATCTTATTCGTGATAAGTCGTCCACCTACCTGCTCGAAGTAAAAGGCGACTCCATGATAGACGAGGGTATACATGAGGGCGACTTGGTTATCGTAGAAAGGCGAGGCAATCCAAAAGACGGAGACATAGTCATTGCAGAGGTTGATGGTGGGTGGACGATGAAATATTTCAAAAAGAAAGGGAATATAGTTTACCTTAAGCCTGCAAACAAAAACTATGCTCCAATTTATCCCGAATATGATTTGAGAGTGGCAGCCATTGTTCGCGGTGTTATTAGACGATACTAACTTTTTATGAAAATATTTACTCACCCTGAACAACATCAAATTGAGCTATTCTTAACAAATGCAACCAAAGAACAGTTTGACGAAATTGATTTTTTCACAAAGAGAAAAGGAAAGGTTTCATATGATGGTAATGGTAACGCTCTTAGTATAGACAATTGGTATCCTGTTTTTGTAAATAAAAATGAGTTAGCTCAATCAAGAAAACTCCTAAATGAAATAAGAAGTGAGTTGAGGAATAAATGGCAACCAAAATAACTAAATTTAGCTTTCAGGGAAAAGTTTGGAGATGGCCGGGTTATGGCGGTTGGCATTTTGTGACTTTGCCAAAGGATACTTCAAAGAAAATTAAAGCATTGAAAAAATCATATGGTGCTGGTTTCGTAAAAACAAAAGTTACTTTGGGCAAAAGCAGTTGGGACACAGCTCTGTTTCAACATAAGGAGTCAGAAAGCTATTTGCTATCAATAAAAAAGAATATTAGGAAGAAAGAATCCATATTTGAAGATGATAATATTAAAATTACTATTACTTTATAATGAATAAGATTTCACAGAAAATATTAACACCAGATTTCTTTGATAGAAGTTCTATTCTAGTTGCTAAAGATTTGCTGGGGAAATATTTGGTAAGAGAAGTAGATGGGAAGAAATTTGTTTATAAAATAATTGAAACAGAGGCTTATCACGGCACAGAAGACAAGGCTTCGCATGCTCATAGAGGCCAAACTCCCAGAAATACCCCAATGTTCGGAGAACCTGGGACTATTTATGTTTATTTTACATACGGCATTCACTGGATGCTAAATATTGTTTGTGAAAAAGAAGGTTTTCCATCAGCAGTTTTAATAAGAGGTGTTGAAGATGTGGTTGGCCCAGCAAGGCTGACTAAGAAACTTTTAATTGATAAAAATCTAAATGGTAAAAAATTGAGCAGAAAATCCGGACTTTGGATTGAAGAGGTACTAAGCGAATCAAGTGGAATAAAAGTAAGAAGAACTCCACGAATCGGTATTGATTCAAGCGGACCAGTTTGGTCTAAAAAGTTATACAGATTTGTGATAGAATCAAGTCATGGAAAAAGACCCAATATTAAATATAGAAAGACTGGTTAAGGAGATTCATGACGGTGCAGGCAAATATACTCAGCCAGTGCTCAAAAGATATCCCCTGCTTTTTGCTTTTCTTTTGACATTCAGCTTTGCTGCAATACTGCATGGGTTTGATCTTTTGACTGATGAATACGTTGTTATAAAAGAAAACCCAGAGATTCTTATTATCTGCGGTGTATTGATACTTTTTATTACGGGCACTTTGTATAAACATTTAGAAAAAGGTGAATAAGACATTTGGAGACAGAGTCAGGGATGTGGTAAGCAAAATTCCGGAAGGCAAGGTTTTGACCTACAAGGAAGTAGCAAGGAAAGCTGGAAGTCCGAATGCATTCAGGGCAGTTGGAAATATTTTGAATAAAAATTATGATTCCAAAATACCCTGTCACAGAGTTATTAGGTCTGATGGTAAAACTGGAGGGTATAATCGAGGAGAAGATAAGAAGATAAAAATTTTAAAGAAGGAAGGAGTTTTGAAATAAAAATAGCCCGCCGGTTTGGCGGGCCCAATAGGTTGAGTGCTATTACTCAAAGAATGTCGTCTCCTATACCGATGCACACCCGGACAAGAGCTCATTGGCAATCTGTGAGCCTTAAGATCTTGGAACCTTAAGCGTGCTGTTGGGAGCTATATTCTCCACAGCATTGATAGGTATGTTATCTGTAACTTAATAAAAGTCAATATGAAAATTTTTGTAAAAGCCAAGACTGGTTCAAAAAAAGAGGAAGTTTTGCCTCCAGAAGAAAAGCTATTTAAAGAAGAAGAGAGAAGCTACTATACAGTTTCCACAAAAGAACGCCCAGTTGATGGAAAAGCCAACTATGCTATTACCCGGCTTTTGGCTAAGCACTTTGGCATTTCCGTCAGTGAGGTGGACCTAGTTTCAGGTCATAGCTCTAAAATAAAGGTTTTTGAGATCGCAAAGAACTAAAATAAGTGAAATAAATGGGAAATTGAACTGTAATATAGGTCAAGGAAGGCTGTTTTTTAGTGTGTCAAACAGCCTTGTGAATAGGTTGGGGATACCATTGTTGACATATTTGTTGACAAAATATACCTACTTGACGTATACTTCTTATTAACTTCACGATTGAGTTTTGGCAGAAGAAGGGGGAATTATAAGGGGGATAATTGCTTCTCGAAACTACTTTGCGACATACTCGCTAATTAAAGTCAACAAAAAGCAAACCATAATAAGGGGATGGTCTGTTTTTTGTTCGTTTTTTCGTTTCGGTGAACTGTTGTCTTTGTAAGGGGTTCTATTATTAAAAAGTACAATTTTTTATATGAACAAAACAACTGCGCGTCCACAGAAGTTTTTCGGCCGATTCAAGAAGGCTTTGGCTCCGACACCGAATTTTGTCGAGCCTCAGATCGAGTCATTCAAGTGGCTCATTGAAAAGGGTCTCAAGGAGGTATTTGAGGAATTTTCATCTATAAAAGACTATTCAGAGAAGAAGTTTACTTTAGATTTTACAGGTTTTGAGCTTTCAGAACCTAAGTACGACGAATACTACGCAAAGGACAACAAGCTTTCTTACGAAGCTCCTTTGAAGGTGAAGGTAAAATTAAAGAACCATGTAATCGGTTCAGAAAAAGAGCAGGAAATTTTCATGGCAGACTTCCCCCTAATGACTTCGCACGGAACATTTATTATTTCAGGAGTTGAGCGAGTAATCGTGCCTCAGCTAGCCCGATCATACGGAGTATTCTTTACAGCAGGCGAGATAAAGGGACGAAAAATGTTCGGTGCGAAGGTTATTCCTTCAAGAGGCGCATGGGTTGAGATCGAGTCAGATCACGACGGCGTTATATATGTGCGAATCGACCGAAAGCGAAAGTTTGCTGCTACAACTCTGCTTAGAGCGCTTGGAGCAAAAGATGATGAGGCCATAAAGAAATTATTTGAAGGAGATGAATTCGGCACACAGTCTATTGTAAAGACTCTTGCAAAGGATCACGGAAAGAGCATAGATGAGGCTTTTATTGAGATTCACAAAAAATTGCGAGACGGCGACTTGGCTACAGCAGAAAATGCCAAGGAATTCGTCATGTCTATATTTGATGCCGAGAGATATGACCTTTCACCTGTAGGACGATACAGATTTAACAAGAGGTTCGGAAAGAAGATGGATGAGAAGGAGCTTAAGAGAAAGACAATAAACTTGGACGATATTGTCACAATCATTTCTCACATCGCGCTTTTGAACAACACTCCTCATGCACAGGAAGACGATATTGATCACCTAGGATCAAGGCGAGTTCGATTTGTCGGAGAACTATTCCAAGCAAAGATTCGAACTGGTATGGCCCAGATAAAGAGAAACATTCAGAACAAGATGTCTACTATAGAGACGGATGTTACTTTGCCTATACAGTTTATTTCTCCAAAACCACTTCAGGCAAGAATCAAGGAATTCTTTACAACAAACCAGCTTTCACAGTTCATGACGCAAGAAAATCCTCTTGCTGAAATCGAAAACCTGAGACTTCTTTCAGCTCTCGGACCTGGAGGACTAAACCGAACACGAGCAGGATTCGAAGTTAGAGACGTTCACCCATCTCACTATGGAAGAATTTGTCCAATACATACGCCAGAAGGTCCGAACATCGGTCTTGTGCTAAGGCTTGCTATTTATGCTCGAATCAACAGCTTTGGAATGATCGAGACTCCATATGCAAAAGTAAAGAACGGAAAAGTTACAGGCGAAATAGTTTATCTAAACGCTTCAGAAGAAGAGGAGTATGCTATTGCCCATGCAGCAACTCCGGTAGAAGACGACAAGATTACTGTTGATCAGGTAGAAGTTCGAATTGGCGGAGAGCCAAGCACAGTTTCAAAGGACAAGGTTGATTTCATTGATGTTTCAACTAGCCAGGCATTTTCAATTGCCACATCAATGATTCCTTTCCTAAACCACGACGAAGCAAACCGAGCGCTAATGGCATCAAACATGCAGAGGCAGGCAACTCCTTGCGTTATCCCAGAAGTTCCTCTAGTTGCTACAGGAATGGAGGTAGACGCTATCCGAGATACTGGACGACTTGTTATCGCTGAAGAAGCGGGAGTAGTTACTCATGCTGACGGCGTAAAGATCGTTGTAAAGAATGACAAAGGAAAGGAGAAGGAATACAAGCTGATTACTTTCTCCAGAACAAACGGATTTACAGCTTTCCACCAGAGACCTTCAGTTTCAGTCGGAGACAAAGTTAAGAAAGGCGATCTTCTTGCTGACACATCAGCATCAGACAATGGTCAGGCTGCAATCGGTCAGAACATGCTCGTTGCTTTCATGTCATGGTCTGGATCAAACTACGAAGACGCTATCATCCTTTCTGAAAGAGTAGTAAAGGATTCAAAGTTCACATCTATACATATTGAAGAGTTCGTAGTGAACGTGCGAGATACAAAGCTAGGTCCTGAAGTTACAACATGCGATATTCCAAACGTCGGAGAGTCAAAGCTTAAGAACTTGGCAGAAGACGGAATCATCAGAGTTGGAGCAGAGGTAAGACCAGGAGACATTTTGGTTGGAAAAATTACTCCAAAGGGAGAGACACAGCTTACTCCAGAAGAAAGACTACTTCGAAGCCTTTTCGGCGAGAAGGCTCATGATGTAAAAGATACATCAGAGAGAATGGAAGGAGGAAAGCGAGGACGAGTTATCAGCGTAAAAATATTCTCACGAGAAAAGGGAGACAAGCTTGATTCAGGAATCATAAAGCAGATTTATATCGAGGTTGCACAGCTAAGAAATGTGTCTGTAGGAGACAAGCTTGCTGGACGACACGGAAACAAGGGAGTTATTTCAAAGATACTTCCAGAAGAGGATATGCCATATATGGCAGATGGAACGCCTATTGATGTTATTTTGACACCGCTTGGAGTGCCATCAAGAATGAACTTGGGACAGATTCTCGAGCTTCACTTGGGTCTTGCAGCAAATACACTTGGATATCAAGCTATCGTTCCTCCTTTCGTTGGAGCTACAAACGATGAAATAAAAGACGAATTAAAGAAAGCTGGCTTCTCAGAATCAGGAAAGATGAAGCTGTATGATGGAAGAACAGGAGAAGCCTTCGAGCAGGAAGTTGTAGTGGGCTACATGTACATAATGAAGCTTCACCACATGGTGGAGGACAAGATCCACATGCGATCAATCGGTCCATACTCTCTTATTACACAGCAGCCTCTCGGAGGAAAGGCTCAGAATGGAGGACAGAGATTTGGAGAAATGGAAGTGTGGGCGCTACTCGGTCACGGAGCTGCACATACTCTGCAGGAAATTTTGACAATAAAGTCTGACGATATTACAGGACGATCAGCAGCGTTCGACGCAATCGTGAAAGGACTTCCTATCACTCAGATGAATACGCCTGCGTCGTTTAACGTGTTGCTAAACAATCTTAGAGGTTTGGCACTGGATGTTCAGATAAAGAAAGGGTCGAAAGAATTGCTAGACGGTCACAAGTACGAAGCTTAAAACTTAATTCTCAATCAAAAACATGAAAACAAGAACAGAAAATTCAAATGATTTCGAGACAATAGCGCTTAAAGTCGCTTCTCCTGAGAGAATTAAGGAGTGGTCTTTCGGCGAAGTTACAAAGCCTGAAACTATTAACTACAGAACTCAGCGATCTGAAAAGAACGGACTTTTCGATGAAAAGATTTTCGGCCCAGACAAGGATTACGAATGCTATTGCGGAAAGTACCGAGGAATAAGATACAAGGGAATAGTTTGTGAAAAATGTGGAGTTGAAATCACTCGATCTATCGTTCGAAGAGAGCGAATGGGACACATCGAGCTTGCAACAGTGGTTTCTCACATCTGGTTCCTAAAGTCTATGCCAAGCCGAATCGCTATGGTTCTAGGTATTTCAGTTGCAGATATCGAGAAGGTTATATACTTTGCCGGATACATCGTTACAAAAGTTTCAGAAGAGGACAGGACAAGATATCTAAAGGATCTTGATTCAGAGTACAAGGCAAAAATAAAAAGCTTGCAGGATGAAAAGACAAAAGAGGCAGTAAAGGAAATGCTTCTTAATGCAAAGCGGGAGATCGAGTCTATTCAGGAAGGACGAGTGCTTGATGAAGTCGAGTACTACAACTTCGGAATGAAGTACGGAACAATGTTCGAAGCTTCAATCGGAGCAGAAGCTATCTTCAACATCTTCAAGAAGATAGACATGAACAAGCTTCTCTCTCAGCTTAACGAAGAGCATGCAAAGGCAAGCAGTGTTGATGCTGCAAAGATTTCAAAGAGAATCAGCGTAGTTTCAGCAATGATAAATTCAAACATTAGGCCAGAGTGGATGTTCCTAACGCACATCCCTGTTATTCCGCCGGCATTGCGACCTATGGTTCCGCTAGATGGAGGACGATATGCGACTTCAGACGTGAACGATTTGTATAGAAGGGTAATAAACCGAAACAACCGACTAAAGAAGCTGAAAGAAATTCATGCTCCAGATGTTATTTTGCGAAACGAAAAAAGAATCTTGCAGGAAGCAGTTGATGCTCTCATCGACAACTCTGCACGTCACGGTTCAGCAAGCGGAGCAGTAAATCAGTCGCAGAGACGACCGCTGAAGTCTTTGGCAGATAACTTGAAAGGAAAGAGAGGAATCTTCAGACAGAACCTTCTTGGTAAGAGAGTAGACTACTCAGGACGATCAGTTATCGTTGTGGGCCCCGATCTAAAGCTTTCAGAGTGCGGACTTCCAAAGCACATGGCTCTTGAGCTATTCAAGCCGTTTGTTATTTCTCAGCTTTTGCAGAAGGAACTGGCTTACAACATAAGAGGCGCATCAAAGCTGATTGAGGATGGAATTCCAGAAGTATGGGCAATCCTTGAAGAAGTAATTAGAGAGAAGTATGTTCTTCTTAACCGAGCACCTACCCTTCACAGGCTTGGTATTCAGGCTTTCAAACCAGTGCTTATCGAAGGAAACGCTATCCAGCTTCACCCTCTAGTATGTTCTGCTTTCAACGCAGACTTCGATGGAGACCAGATGGCCGTTCACGTTCCTCTTTCAGATGAGGCACAGCTTGAGGCAAAGGAAATAATGGCTTCGGACAAGAACATTCTAAAGCCAGGTTCTGGAGATCCTACTGTATCAGCAAAAATGCTTGATATCGTGCTTGGTTGCTACTGGATGACAAAGGAAGTTTCAGGAGATAAGGGAGAGGGAAAGATGTTTGCTGATCCTAACCGAGCTATCATGGCATACGATTTGGGAGAAGTGTCTTTCCGAGCAAAAATAAAAGTTCTTCCTACAAATTCAGAGAAATACAAGGGATTTGAAGGAAAGATATTCGATACTACAGTAGGAAGACTATTGTTCAACTCTGTATTGCCAAAGGATTATCCATTCATAAACGGAGAAATAAACCGAAAGAAAATTTCAACTCTTGTAGATGATCTAATTGAAAAGTATGGAATTGAAAACGTACCGAAGATAATTGATGCTATCAAGAATTTCGGATTCAAGTACGCTACTTACTCTGGTATCACATGGGGACTTGAAGATATCGTCATTCCAGAAGCAAAGTCTTCTATCATCGCAAAGGCAAAATCAAAAGCTGATACAGTTATAGAACACTTTAATCAGGGGCTTATTTCAAAAGAAGAGAGAAAGAGACAAACAACTGAAATTTGGCACGGAGCAAAGGCAGAGATTGAAAAGATTATGCCTGAGACACTTCCAAAGAACGGATCAGTAGCAGACATGGTGTCTTCTGGAGCTCGAGGTTCGATGGCGAACGTAACTCAGATGGCAGGTATGAAGGGACTTATTTCAAACGTCTTCGGAGAAACTATCGAATTCCCAATCATCTCATCTTCAAAAGAAGGACTTACACCTCTTGAATACTTCATTACTACACACGGTACACGAAAGAGCTTTACCGACCTTGCTCTAAACACTGCAAAGGCTGGTTACCTTACTCGAAAGCTGTTCGTTGTGGCTCAGGACACGATGATAAAGGAAGAGGATTGCGGAACAAAGGATCACATTGTCATAGACAAGAACTCAGCTATTGGAATGGAAATTTCAATCGCAAAGAACATCAAGGGAAGATTCTTGGCTGCTGACGTTGTTTCTCCAAGTGGGGAAGTGCTATTCAAAAAAGACCATCTTCTTTCAAAGAAGGATGCAGAAGCTGTAGAGGCTGCTGGTGTCAATGCTGTAAAAGTTCGATCACCTCTATCATGCAAGACTCTCAACGGTATTTGCGTAAAGTGCTACGGAGTTGATCTTGGAAAGAACAAAGTGGTTGAACTTGGAGAAGCAGTTGGAACAGTTGCAGGACAGGCTATCGGAGAGCCAGGAACACAGCTATCAATGAACACAAAGCACGCTGCCGGTGCCGCCTCAGTTGGAGGAGACATCATTCAGGGTCTTCCACGAGTGGAAGAGATTCTAGAAAAGCGAAAGCCAAAGAACCCTGCAGTAGTCTGCTCAGTTTCCGGAACAGTTTCTGAAATCAGAGTAACTGACAAGGAAAAGACTATTGTCATTACTCCAAACCTTGAAGACAGGACAAAGACAAAGGACAAGATAGAATACGTCGTACCTCCATACAGAACTATCTACGTAAAAGTTGGTGATGAGGTAAAACGAGGAGATATGATAACAGACGGTTCTGCAGATATTGATGATTTGTTCAAATATGCAGGAAAGGAGAAGACAATCGATTACATTATTCACGAAATCAACCGACCATACGAGCTTCAAGGAGAAACAGTGTCTCGAAAGCACATCGAAACTATCGTAAGACAAATGTTCTCTCGAAAGAAGATAAAATCTTCAGGTGATACTAACTTCTTGGAAGGAGATATCGTCGAGCTAGCTTATGTTGCAGAAGAAAATGCTCGAGTAAAGGCAGAAGGAAAGGAGGAGGCAAAGGCAGAGGATGTCGTGATGGGTATTACAGACATTTCACTATCTCGAAAGAGCTTCCTAGCTGCAGCATCATTCCAGCACACTACTCGAATGCTTATTGGCTCAGCCCTAAGGGGAAATGAGGACGAGCTTTCAGGACTTATGGAGAACGTTATTCTTGGAAGACTTATTCCAGCAGGTACAGGATTCAAGGGTTCAAAGAAAGCAAAGCTTATCGAAGATTTGCGATCAAAGAGACCGTTGCCGTACGAAGTTCAGCAGTAGGTTTCAGAGAAATCTCATCTTGCTAGGTTAAGATTGTAGTTGGATTGTGAAAAGGGGGTGAAGACTAAAAAAATTATGTCATCATCTGTTGACCTCATAAAATCAAAAATAGATATTGTCTCGCTAATCGGCTCATATATAAAGCTTGAAAAAGCGGGCGCGAATTTCAAAGGAAGGTGTCCATTTCATAATGAAAAGACGCCATCCTTTTTCGTGTCTCCGGATAGAGGAAGCTACTATTGTTTCGGCTGTCATGCAAAAGGGGATATCTTCACTTTTGTTCAAGAGTTCGAAGGCCTAGATTTTATCGGAAGTCTGAAAGTTTTGGCCGATAGAGCTGGCGTAAGTTAGGAAAGTCATGGAACTGCCGAAAAACCCCGAAAGGACAAACTGCACGCTGTTTTGGAACAGGCAACTATGTTTTATGAAAACAAGCTTTCAGAAAGCAGGCCCGCTTCAGACTACATTGCCAGCCGAGGCATTACTAAAGAAACAATAAAAGGCTTCAGGATAGGATACGCTCCGCTCGAGTGGAGAGATTTGTATGACCACTTGAAATCAAAAGGCGTAAGCGACGCTGAAATGTTAGATACCGGCCTTATAAAAAGAAAAGAGGGAGGAGTTTCTTCTTTTTACGATACTTTCAGAGGAAGAATAATGTTTCCGATTGCAGATTCATCGGGCAGGATTGTCGGCTTCTCTGGGCGAATTCTTGTTGCAGATGACAAATCTCCAAAGTATCTAAACAGTCCAGAAACAGAGCTGTTCAATAAATCTGAAATATTATTCGGGCTTGATAAGGCTAAAAAAGAAATTAGGCTGAAAGATTATTCTATTTTGGTCGAGGGGCAGATGGACCTTGTTATGCTTCATCAGGCAGGCATAACAAACACAGTTGCTTCCTCGGGGACAGCCCTTACGGAAAATCACTTGATAAAATTAAGAAGGCTTTCAAACAGGATAATCATGGCATATGACGGAGACGAAGCTGGTTTTACAGCATCGAACAGAAGCGCTCAAATAGCATTGAGGCTAGGCATGGAGCTCAAAGTAGCTCAAATGCCAGAGGGCAAAGATCCTGCTGACCTCGCCAAGGAAGATCCAGAAAAGCTAAAGGAAGTAGTCAGAGGATCAAAGCATATTGTGGACTTTTACACTGATAAGCTTTTAGAAAAGAAACTCGAAGGCAGGGCTCTCGGCGAAGAGATAAGAAAAAATGTTCTGCCTTATATTGCACTACTGTCCTCATCTATCGAAAAATCCCACTTCGTTAAAAATATTGCAAAGAAGACATTTATAAAAGAAGAAGCTTTGTGGGATGATCTAAAAAAGTTGGAGCAAAGTCCCGGTGTTTATTCTCCACCGCCTCAAGGCACGGCTCCCCCTCAAGGCAAAAGGCTGGATATAATCGAAAAGAAAGTGTTGGGACTACTGATATGGCTAAGAGGAAATAAAAATGCGGGAGCAAGTGTAGACATAGAATCAATAGAGAAAAAGACGGGCGAGATATTCAACGGCAGAACAGAAGAACTTTTGAAAACATTGGAAAAAGACAGGGAAGCACTATTATTTGAAACGGAAAGTTATTATAATAATAAAGATAATTTAAATCTAGAAATAAATGAGCTTCTGCGCGGACTCGAAGAAGAGTACCTGAAAAAAGATTTCGCAGATGCAATGATAAACTTGCAAAAAGCAGAACAAAGCAGAAACAGCAGCGAGGTCCTAAAATACCTTGAAATCTGCCAAACTCTCTCCCAAAAACTCAATTCAATAAAAAATAGAAATGAAAAAAGGTAAAACAAAGTCAAAAAAGAATAATCCTAAGGCGCGAAAGTCCGCAAAAAAAGTGGTGAAGAAGGCGTCAAAGGTTAAAAAGGCAAAGAAAGTTGCTCTTCCTAAAATCCGGGCAAAGAAAAAAGCTCACGTCGCCCTTGCAACATCTGCTGTTAAGGCTGGAGCAAAGCCTGTAGTAAAGAAAGAAGATAGGCAAGAAGCCGGTCTTGCTAGACTTTTATCTAAGGGAAAGGAAAAAGGCTATATCACTTATGATGAAATCCTAAAAGAGTTTCCTCACGTCGAAGAAGATATTGTTTTTCTAGATGAGCTTTACGAAAAGCTACAGACAAGCGGAGTAGATATTTTGGAAGGAGGAGGACTTCTCGAGAATCCTAGCGAAGATCTGCTTGGAAAGAAATATACTTACGGAAGAGGCGGAGAGTCTTCATACGATTCCATCCAAATGTATCTAAAAGAAATCGGACAGTATCCGCTTATTTCCGGAGGCCAGGAAAAAGAGCTTGCAAAGAGAATCGAGGCAGGGGATGAGGAAGCAAAAAATCTTTTAGCACGAGCAAACTTGCGACTTGTGGTTTCAATTGCAAAGAAATACGCAAACAGATCTGCAGACCTTACTCTTCTCGACCTTATTCAGGAAGGAAACTTGGGACTATTCAAGGCTGTAGATAAATTTGATTGGACAAAAGGTTACAAGTTTTCGACGTACGCAACTTGGTGGATAAGGCAGGCAATCACGAGAGCATTGGCTGATCAGTCTAGAACTATCCGAGTGCCTGTGCATATGGTTGAAACAATCGCCAAGTACAAGCAGGTAGTGCGAAGGCTTGCACAGGATTTGGGCCGAGATCCATTGCCAGAAGAAATCGCAACTGAAATGAATCTTTCTGTTGATAAGATTTACACTATAGAAAAAATCGATCAATCAACGCTGTCGCTAGAAACACCTATCGGCGAAGATGATGATTCAAAATCAAAGCTTGGGGATTTCTTGGCAGATGAAAAAATTCTTTCTCCAGATCAGGAATCTGCACGGAGGATTGTTTCAGATCAGGTGCGAGAAATTTTGAACGATTTGCCAGAAAAAGAGAGAAAGATTTTGGAGCTAAGACATGGATTGGTTGACGGAGTAACTCATACACTCGAGGAAGTAGGAAAGGAATTCGGTGTGACACGAGAAAGAATTAGGCAGATTGAGGCGAAGGCGCATGAGAAGATCAGACAGCATGAGAAGATCAATCGCCTTCGAAACTATTATTAGAATAAAACTTCCAAATTTGGCGAACTCCTAGTTCCCGAATTTAAAATGCTCGTCACCTTATGTTCAATAAGGCTCCTCGTATTTTAAATTCCTCACATCGGATTTCATCCAAATTATGAAAGTTTATAAAAACGGCTCAATTGAGCCGTTTTTGGTAGGTTAGATTTCTTCACAAAATTTATTTGACATATATATTTTTATATGCTATACTTTTAACTATAAAGATTTGTTCACAGGAAAATGAGCTTAGCTTATTTATAAGCCTATTTTCCTGGAGAGCAATTTCGCTCTTTGAGGAAAACTTTGGAGGTTGAGATGAAGAAGATTCCCAACGGCATGACCCTCGAGCAGTCGACCGACCGTGTGAAGACTCTCATCACCACGATGAAGTCGGTGACGGGATTCAAGGTTGGCGAACCGATCAAGGGGATGGTGGAAGCCATGGCTGGCCATATCGAACTGGGTCAGCAGGACGACGCCATCGCGAAGGCCGGGGAGATCTTCTCCGTCGGCCGCTCAATCCTGGGAAAGTTCCTGCGCAACTCCGTCGTCAGCCAGATGGCGGA
Organism: uncultured Candidatus Saccharibacteria bacterium; assembly: GCA_964468795.1. Lineage (GTDB taxonomy): Bacteria > Patescibacteriota > Minisyncoccia > Phycocordibacterales > DATDWN01 > C7867-006. The sequence continues at coordinate 100,640 of CAYXWL010000001.1, read as the reverse complement.
GGTGGCAGAAGGACAGGATCCAACCGTCGCCAAGGAGGCTTTCTTCGTTCGTGAGATTCGTCTCCGGCGCGAAGATGGCTTCGACGCCGATCTTCTCGCCCGCCTCGAGAAGTTCCGAAAGGAACTCGAGGAGGCCGTCAGGGTCGAGACGAACGGCACCTTCGATCAGCGCATCATGGCGTACAACTCGATGAGTAAGGTGCTCGTCGAGGCCGATGCAGAACAGCGCAAGCGCGACCGTGTGCGCATGGTTCGGGAGGAAGAAACGAAGCGACTCGCGAAGAAGAACCGCGACGATCGCGCGACCGAGCTCAACATCGCCGCTGCTCAGACGCAGCGTCAGAGGCTCCTCAGCAAGCGCAAGGAGGAGGCGGATTCGATCCGCGGACTCCTGTAGTACACCGGCACAGCGCCGACACACAAGCCCCGATTGACAATGGAGAAATCCAAAGTCGATCGGGGCTATTCATATATCCAAAATAGCCAATGTGGTATGCTTATGGCATGGCAAAAGGTACTAAAGATACATCGCTGGAGGATGCATTTCTCGAGCGATATAAAAACTTAAACAAGGAGCAAAAGGAGGCTGTTGATACTATAGAGGGTCCAGTCATGGTTGTAGCAGGCCCAGGTACAGGCAAGACAGAAATACTGACTTTGCGTATTGCAAATATTTTGCGGAAGACAGATACACAGCCTGAAAATATTTTGGCTCTGACTTTTACAGACGCAGCATCAGCTAATATGCGACGCAGACTTTCAAGGCTTATCGGCGCTTCTGCATACAGAGTCCAGATAGAAACTTTTCACTCTTTTTGCAATAACGTCATAAAAGATTATCCGGAATATTTTCCAACGATTATCGGTTCGGGAAATATAACCGAGGTTGAAAGCGTAGCGATTTTGGAAGAAATAATTACTGAACTGCCTTTGAATATTTTAAAGCCTTGGGGCGATCCTTTATACTACATCCGTTCTGCCGGCAAGAAAATCGAAGAGCTGAAAAGGGAAGCTGTTTCTCCGGAAATGTTTACAGAACTTGTGGCAAAGGAAGAATTAAAGTTTAAGGGCAGATCTGACCTTTATCATGAAAAAGGTGCTCACAAAGGCAAGATGAAAGGCGAGCATAAGGATTTTGAAAGGCTTTTAGAAAAGAACAAAGAGCTCGCTGTCATCTATTCTGCTTACCAAAAGGAGCTTATGAAGCGAAGGCTCTATGACTACAGCGACATGATCATGGAAGTTTTATCGGCTTTGCAGAAGAGTGAAGATCTGAGGCTTTCGCTCGAGGAGAACAACCAGTACATTTTAGTTGACGAGCATCAGGATACAAACAATGCCCAAAACAAAATCCTTGAGCTTTTGGGCGAGTTCCACCCAAATCCAAACATTTTTATAGTGGGTGATGAAAAGCAGGCTATATTCCGATTTCAAGGAGCATCAATGGAAAACTTTAGGTATTTTAAAAAGCTTTACCCTAGTGCAAAGATAATTTTACTTTCTCTCAACTACAGGTCCGGCCAGAATATACTTGATGCAGCCCACTCGCTTCTCCCCGGAGAAGCACCTCTGAGGTCCGGAGATAAAAAGGAAAGCTCAAAGATACTGATTTCAGAATTTACAAACAGGAGCATCGAACTTCACTCTGTGGCGGAAAAAATAAGCGAGCTGATTGAAAAGAAAAAAGTACAGCCTAGCGAAATTGCAATAATATATAGGTCCAACCGCGAAGCTTTTCCTATGGCCGACACATTGGAAAAAAAGAGAGTAGCATATGCCATCGAGTCCGACGAGGATCTCTTGGGCGAAAGATATGTCAAAAAGGTAATCAGCGTTATTGAAGCCGTTTATCACTATGGTGAAGATGAATATTTAGTGCCAATACTTCACATGGAAGAGTTCGGTATTGATGCTTTGGATGCTTACCGCTTGATAGCAGAGTCGAGCAGAAAGAGGACTTTTATATATGATCTTATTTCCGATACTCCAAATGAAAAGATAAAAGCACTTAGCCAAAAGCTTGCGGATTGGGTAAAGAAGTCCAAGTCGGACCACCTCTCTCAGTTTCTAGAAAGAATATTGCGCGAGTCTGGCATTTTGGACACTATGGTTGCCTCGAGAGACGCAGAAGCTTTTTTAGGGATTGAAAGGCTGTTTGATGAGGGTAAGAGAATTCTTTCAAATAGGCCGGGCGCAACAATAAAGGATTTTGTAGAGTACCTGGATATTATTAGAAAGAGAAATCTCTTCATTAAAAGGCCAAAGCATTCTATAAGGCCGGATGCAGTTCGGCTCATGACCGCTCACAGGTCAAAGGGCCTTGAGTTCGAGCACGTTTTTATTATCAACGCTACCGAGAGATCTTTTGGAGAAAAAGCAGATAGGGATTCGCTAAGGCTCATAAACAACGTATATAGCCTGGACACAAATGTAGTAGAAGAAGAGGGACAGAATATAAATGATGAGCGAAGGCTTTTCTATGTAGCGATTACTCGTGCAAAAGAAGAAGTGCATATAACGTATTCAAATTCTGACGAGAACGGCAAAGAGATTCTAGCCTCACCTTTCATTTTAGAAATAAGAGAGGATATGAAAGAGCTTGTGCCGACAGACGATTATGAAAGGAAAATAAAAGAAAGCCCTGATCTGTTATATTCAGAAAGAGTTCCAACAGGAGTGAGAGAGATAGACAAAGAATTTGTTTCAGAGCTTTTCCATACCCACTCTCTTTCAGTAACGGCTCTGAACAACTATCTATCTTGCCCGTGGAAATATTTTTACAGAAATCTTTTAAGAATTCCTTCGGTCCCTGAAAAGCATCAGATATACGGAATCGCAATGCATGCTGCGGTGGAGGATATGTGGCGTACAGCAAAGGAAAGAGATATAGACAAGCAGTTTCTTCTCGATTCTTACAAAAGAAACCTAGGTCTTCAGGGAATATTAAACCAGTCAGAATACAAGGAGGCGCTTCTAAGAGGAGAGAAAGCCCTTTCTGGTTGGTTCGAGTGGTCTAACCCAAAACTGACAAATCCGGTCATTTCCGAATTTTCTGTCGGAGGCGTCGAAGTATTTCCAGGCGTTATTATATCAGGAAAAATAGACTTGGCTGAAGTTGTTGGAGAGAGGAGGTTTGTCGTTACTGATTACAAAACGGGGAAGCCAAAGACCAGAAATGAAATAGAAGGAAAGACAAAGACTTCGACGGGAGACATAAAAAGACAGCTTCTTTTCTACAAGCTTCTACTTTCGCTTCATGATGGCATAGATATGGAAACTGGCGTGATTGAATTTTTAGAGCCAGGCGAAAACGGCAAGTACGTCAGAGAAGAATTTCAAATGGCGGATGAAGGCTTGGATGATATAAAAGAAACCATAAAGAGAGTTTCGGATGAAGTCATTAGCCTCAAATTTTGGAATAGCACTTGTACAGAAAAGGATTGCGAATATTGCGGGTATAGAAAACTTATTCAGAATAACTAAAAACACTCGGGTATCCCGAGTGTTTTTAGGAGCTATTTCAGTGCCGCATCTATGACGAGCTTCATCTGGTCGTAAGGAAGTGCTCCTGGGATTGTCTCCTTTGTTCCGTCTTTCATTACGAGGATAGATGTTGGAGTTCCTCGTCCACCGGATTTTACTATTTCCTGATAATCAGCATCAACTTTGTCCTTGTATTTTCCGGAAGATAGGCAGGTGTTGAAAGCGTTTACATCAAGTCCAACCTTTTTTGCCATCTTTGGAAGTTCTGCAGGGTCAAGCGAGTTGTTTGAAGTTGTTGTGTCGTAAAGCAGGTTCGTGTACTCCCAGAATTTTGCTGATCCGCCAAGTTCGTTTGCGCATTCTAGCGCCTCTGCCTCTTGTCTTGCTTTTGAGTGGAGCTGGTCTATCGGGAAGTGTCTGTAAACCCAAGCAACCTTTCCAGACTTACCATACTCTTCGATTATTCTCCTCATAGTGCTGTGGAATTGTTTGCAGAAAGGGCATTCAGTGTCTGAATATTCGACTACAATTACATCTGCATTTGGGTTACCTATGATATGATCATCTGCTGAAACTGCTCTTACGTTTATTGAAGGCGCAGAGTTGTCTGGAAGAGGATTTTTAACGTATTGGCTTGATTTTTCGTTTGAATAATATAGAGAGAATGCGATCAAAGCCCCTGCTATCACTATCGCAATCGGCAAAGAAAGCTTTTCCATCAAACTAGGCTTAGGCTGGTTTTCCATATTTTCTGGCTGCATTGGTATTATAAATTATTAAATATGTTAAGATTATATCCTATGAGCATACTGGTAGCAATGATTCTTGGCTTTATAGAAGGGGCGACGGAGTTTCTGCCTGTCTCGTCCTCAGGGCATCTCATTATTGCAAGACAGATTTTTGGCATAAATACGGCAGGTGGCCTTTCTTTTGATGCAGTTCTCCAGCTTGCAACCTCTTTAGCCCTGTTAGTTTATTTTTGGAGAGATATTTGGAACCTGGCGATTTCTTTTTTTGACTGGATAAGAGGCAGGGAAGTTTCTGATGGCCAAAAGACGCTAATAAAAGTCATAATTCTCGGTACCATACCAGCTGTTATCTTTGGCCTGCTTTTAGAAAAGAAAATGGATACGGTTTTCAGAAATATCCACCTAGTGGCATTAACACTCATACTAGGTAGCATATTGTTCTGGATTGCTGAAAGATTCGCAAAGCAAAACAAAGTTTTGAATCTGGGCAGGGGAATTGCTGTCGGTTTCTTTCAGTGCCTTGCATTGGTGCCGGGAGTTTCAAGATCCGGTGCAACTATCTCTGGCGGACTCTTGCTCGGGCTTTCAAAAGAGGAAGCAGTGAGGTTTAGTTTCTTGCTTTCCATTCCAGTTTTATTCGGCTCAGGATTGAAAAAACTTTTTGAAGTAAGAGGGGAGCTTTTGACTGGCAGTTTTGGTTTGCCTCTTCTTTTGGGATCAATAGTGGCTTTTGTAACTGGAATTTTAGCTATAAATTTCCTCATCAGGTATTTAAAGGAGCATACTCTTAATATATTTATCTACTACAGAATTCTGCTTGCTATCTTCATTTTCTTCATCTAATAAATGGCTCTGTTGAGCTGTTTATTTTGTAATTTGAGATTTAATAATAAAAAGTACTTGACGTTAATGACTAGGTGTGATACACTATAAAAGTATCAAGTTCTTTTAGAGAGTGAGGGACCGTTTGCGCCACGACGAACGCGGCGCACGTTGGTCTCTCGCACAGACAAACCCACAACTCGAAAGGAGTTGCCATGAAGGCTCACTCGCCGCCGTGTTGCGGCATCATCGGCTTCTAATCGCGCCACGGCGCCGCGGGACCCTGACAAGCCCAGGGTCAAAGCTCGGAAGGGAGAGGACATCCACTCTCCCTACCGAGTTTTTTTGTATGCAAAATTAAAATTGCTTAGAGAATTTCGTTGAAGCATGTCTTTTTTAGAGGCTTCGCAAGGCGGGTAGTGAGAAGTGATTAGCTTCGCAAGACCTTTAGCCTTAAGGCTAAAGGTGTACAGTCCCTGTAGGGGAAGACTTGAGGAATTTTCAGCAGAAAAAAATCCGTACCCTAAAAAAGACATGCTGAGAAAGAAATTCTGGAACAAATTTTCAAAATAAACTTTGCGTCTTGACCTCCTCCTCTGGCTCCCAGTGTTTCGTATCAAGTTTGATCTCTTTTATAAAAGGACCTTCCTTGAACATAAGCTTCTTGTTTTTCATGGCAAACTCGTAGACGTCTTTTGTAATTTTTACATCGTCAATACAATACTTTCTAATTTTTTCTATTTCTCCGCTTCGCCACCACGTGATTGCATCCAGTCCATGCCCGCTTTTGTTTACGCCAAATGTACCCTCAGCAATCTGATCAAGTTTCATTCTTCTGCCATAAGAATTCCGTATTTCCTTTAGTAGGTCCAATGATCTTTTTTCATACAGGTCTCCAAGGCCTGCTTTTTTAAAATATTTGTTTAAGAGGGGGATGTCAAAATGATCGCCGTTAAATGTAATCAGCATTTCAGCGCTTTCAATAACCTTCCACATCTTATCGAATTCTTCCTGTGCAAAAGACTCATATTTGTTTGTTTCGTAGTCATAAATGCCTACAATTGAAATATCCAAATCCTCCGGCCGGTTAGAGCCTACGTCCTGAAATATGTTCCGTGTCTCTATGTCGAATACGATTTTTTTCATTATTTTCAGTATATCAATAAAGCTTTATTTAACAATCTTGTAAATTATTTATGCTCATTGCACAGGAAATTAGAAAACAACGACGAGTAAAAGAGTGCCTGAAGCACTGTTTGAGCGACAGCGAGTTTGCGAGAAGGCACCGGAACGAGGAGATTGTTTCCTTGATTTCCGAGCATAGCAAAACCCTAGCAAGGGTTTATGCGTGAGCAGAAATAATTTGTAAGACTTGTTCAACTTTCACTTTCTTCTCCTCTCCAGTTGCCAAGTTCTTGAGAGGGAATTCTCCAGATTTTATTTCGTTTTCTCCTACGCAGAGAACATAAGGTATGGATTGCTTGTCCGCAGTCTTTATCTGGTCGCCCAGTTTCTTTCCTGTCAGGTCGAGCGCGACATTTATTCCATCCGCTCTTAGCTTTTGAGCGATTTCTCTTCCATGAGCTCTCATTTCAGGAGAGATAAGGCAGATATAAATATCAGTTGTGGCTCTGTACTTTGGCAATAATCCGTGAGTTTCCAAAAAATCTCTAGCTGTTACATCGCCAGCACCGAATCCTACAGCAGGAACTTTTCTAGCTCCGAATATGTCCAAAAGATCATCGTATCTTCCTCCTCCAAATACAGATCTGTTGTTGTCTGGGTGAAGGTCAAATACTTCGAAAACAATTCCAGTGTAGTAATCAAACCCTCTCATTAAAGTTGCATCAAAGATGATGTTTTTAATACCTCTTTCTTCTAGGTTTTCTATGAGGTTAACAAGATCTACAGTATCGTTACTGTCGCTACCGATGAAATCAAGCAGTTTTTCATTTGAAGAGAGCAGGGTAATAAACTCATCCGTCCTGTCCTTTAGTATCTCAAGCAGAGCTTCCTTAAAAGCATCAGTAGAGATCTTCTCTTTCTTGTCTATTATCTTTGAAACTCTGTAAGCGTCATTTTCCAAAAGGTTAAATTTGGAGTAAAGGCTGTTTATTATCTTTCGATTGTTTATTTTTATGACAAAGTCACTGTCATGAGCTCCAAATTTTTTCATTATTTCGTAGGCAATTGTGATTATTTCAGCATCAGCATCTGAACTTTCCACGCCAAAAAGGTCAACATTTAATTGCCAGTGCTCCCTGAGTCTGCCTCTCTGAGGCTTTTCATATCTAAACAGGTTCGGAATTGAGTACCATCTCAAAGGAAATGTGAGTTCTCTTTCCTTGGCAGCAACCATTCTGGCTACTGTCGGCGTCATTTCCGGTCGCAATGTAACTTCGCGATCACCGCGGTCTTTGAAGGTATATGTCTGCTCGTTTACTATTTCTTCACCAGATTTTGCCTTGTATAGCTCGGCAGATTCGAGTATTGACGCTCCGTATTCCACATAGCCAAAACTTTCGGCCACTTCTTTCCATTTTTGGAATATATATTTCTGCACAAAAAGATCCTCAGGATAGAAATCCCTTACTCCCTTATAGCTTTCTGTAGATATTTTCTGGTTTTCTGTCATAGTTTGTCCTAAGTCAGGATTGTTATGGTATAGTGTATCAAAATATGTCAGATAAACAAAACATACATTGGCTTTATAAAAAGTTGGGAGAAACTCCGAACGAATGCATAGCAAGATACAAAAAAGAAAATCCGCTTTATGAAAATGAGCCGATGACTTATGCAGGGAGGCTCGACCCTATGGCAGAAGGGCTTTTGCTCGTTCTATCAGGTCCAGAACTAAACGAAAAGGATGACTATTTGGAATTGCAAAAATCATACACTTTTGAAATCTTGTGGGGCTTTTTAACGGATACGCAGGATATTTTAGGTTTGGTAGTAGACGAGGCTGATAATGTCCCAACAGAGGAATTGCTCATAGAATGCCTGCAGAAATACTTGGGAAGATTTGAACAGCTTTATCCGGCGTATTCTTCAAGGCCGGTCATGGGCAAGCCTTTGTTTGAATGGGCAAGAGAAGGAGGCTTAAACGCAATACAGATACCGACACACGAAGTCGAAGCCTATAGCTCTGAGTTTGTAGCAAGGAGGCTTGTGCCAAAAGAAGTTGTTTTGGAGCAGATACTGACAAAAGTTGATATGGTCCAAGGCGATTTCAGGCAGGAAGCAATAAAAAACAAATGGAAAGAAATTATGGCCAATAATCAGCTGGATGATTTCGTCATTGATACGGTAAATATAACAGTCTCAAGCGGTTTTTATGTAAGGCAATTCGTAACAGATCTTGCAGCTGCCTTCCAAAGCAAAGCCTGCGTATTTCATATAAAAAGGACAGCAATCGGAGATCATTCTATCTAAAAATTTGCAATAAATTTTTTCAGAGTTATATTTATATTTAGAAAATCACGGAGGTCTTTTTGTCTAGACACCGGATCGGCAAACTTCAGAAGAGATCTGCAAAGAAAGCAGAGAGACATCGCATGGGACGGCTGAGCAAGAAAGAGGCATTGAAGGAATTCGCGCTTTTTATAAGGAGATGGCGAAACAAAGTCTCACGTTCGTATGTAGCCAAGCTTGCTGGAGTGGAAAGACATCTTCTTAATCACATTGAGCACAATCATGCAGATGATGTGCGATTAGAGGACATCCATAACATAATGCTGGTTCTATCGGAACTTCGCCCGCTGAAAGAGGAGGAATGCACCAGGGTGCATTCACTCTTGAGGATTGCGGCCAAGCCCAAGTTCAAGCGAGATAATCATCGAGAGCGCTATCGCCAGCGACAGTTGCGCCGATAGGGCACAAAATCCCGGATTGCACAGCAGTCCGGGATTCTGCTATTGCAATAAATAGTTAAATCTGGTTTAATCAGAAATGGACTCTTTAGCATAGGGCTAAAGATGGTGCATGGAGAGCATATGTCTCAAGCACAGACTGAGGTGAGCAAGGAACAGATCGAGGCATCGAGTCAGTTCGGACGCATCATTCATCGGTGCGCGGTCCGGATCGGATCGAAAACTGAACTGGGCAAGCGGGCAGGTATGTCAAAGGAGGTGATCAAATCCATCACTTCCGGCGAGGCCCACAACCACAACGAGGAAGTTCTTCTCCGTCTTGCTCGTGCTGTTGGAGATGTTGTCCACAAAGAGGACAGTCGTCGGCTCGGCGGCCTCATCGAGCAGATCGCCGGCAGAACCATGAAGATCGACAGGCCGGGTCCGCTCCCGTACCGCGAGCGCAACTAGCACACCACCCAAGAATTTTAAAAAGGCCCCTGGCGTATGTCCAGCGGGTCTTTTCTTTTGCTTACTTTCTCATCTCCTTTTTTCGTAGTCGTACACTTCTTGGAGTAATTTCAATATATTCATCTTCTGCCATTATTTCCATGGCTTTTTCTATATCTAGAGGCATTGTAGCTGCAAGGTATACCTTGTCATCAGATCCTGAAGCTCTCATGTTTGTCAGCTGTTTTCCTTTTGTCGGGTTCACAAAAAGGTCATCTCCTTTTGATACGTTTCCGATAACCATGCCTTTGTAGACTTCTACACCTGGATCAACATACAAAGTTCCTCTCTGCTGGAGGTTGTCCAAAGCGTATGCCAAAACTTTTCCAGCTTCCATTGAAACCATCGAGCCGTAGTGAGTTCTTTTTATTTCTCCGACAAAAGGTCTGAACTCGATAAACCTAGAAGAAAGTATTCCAAGTCCTTTTGTGTCTACAACGAACTGCCCTCTGTATCCTAAAAGGCCTCGCGTTGGAACTTCAAAGATAAGTCTTTGGGTTCCTTCGCCTTGTTTTATGTTCATCAAATTTCCTCGTCTTTCTGTGAGTCTTGAAATAATTGAGCTAGCAAGTTCATCTGGAACATCTACTGTCACTTCTTCAAATGGTTCCATTTGTACGCCATCAACTTCTTTTATGATTACTTTAGGCTGAGAGACCTGTACCTCATAGCCCTCTCTTCTCATGTTTTCCAAAAGTATAGCAATGTGTAATTCGCCTCGTCCGTAAACAGTAAAGTACTCGTTGTTATTCCAATCTACTTTTAGTCCGACATTAACCTCGAGCTCTTTTTCCAGCCTTTCTCTAATCTGCCGGCCAGTAACAAATTTTCCTTCTCGTCCAGCAAAAGGCGAGTCGTTAACCAAAAAGTTTAGCGAAATTGTCGGTTCGTCTATATTTATCGAAGGCAAAAGTTCTCCGGCCTGATCCTTGCAAATAGTGTCGCCGATGTAGATGTCTGGAAGACCCGCAAGCATGACTATGTCTCCTGAAACTGCTTCTCCTGTTTCAACTCTGCGAGTACCTTCAAATGTGAAAAGTTTTGTAATTTTTCCAGAGCTTACATGGCCATCCTGCTTCTTTACAAAAACTGTGTCTCCAACTTTTATCGTGCCTTCGTATATTCGACATACAGCCATTCGTCCCAAGAAGTTATCGTATGCCAAGTTGAAAGGCTGGAGCCTTGCAGGCAGTTCGTTGTTTGTATTTGCAGGCTTTACCTCTTTCAAAATAGTTTCAAGAAGGGGAGTCAAGTCCTTTGATTCGTCTGTTAGCTTCATTTTTGCTACTCCATCTCTGCCGATTGCGTAGACAGTGGTAAAATCTAGCTGGTCGTTATTTGCTCCGAGTTCAAGAAATAGCTCTAATACCATTTCGTGCACGTCATCCGGCCTTGCAGCAGGCTTGTCTATCTTGTTAATGATAACTATAGGCTTAAGTCCAAGTTCAAGAGATTTTTTAAGCACAAATCTGGTCTGGGGCATCGGTCCTTCCTGAGCATCAACCAAAAGTAGCACTGTATCAATGGATCTCAACACTCGCTCTACTTCTGAGCCGAAGTCGGAGTGTCCAGGTGTGTCTACGATATTAATCTTTGTCACCTCTCTTCCTGAATTTTTAGAAGGATAGTAGACAGAAGTATTTTTTGCATAAATAGTAATTCCTCGCTCCTGTTCAAGAGCATTCGAGTCCATTGTCGCATTCTCGTCCGTGACCATCCCTGTCTGGCGCATCAAAGCATCGGTAAGGGTTGTTTTACCGTGGTCAACATGCGCTATTATCGCTATATTACGTATCTCCATTTTTAGTAGCTCTGGTCTTTTTGTCTGATTTCTGCGTTGCTCATTCCGGATGCTACCGCAGAGTACTACTATGTACACTTTGGTCGCATTCCTCATTCGCGCCTTGAACTCAGACAAAAATCCTCAGAGAGTTGTTATTTGATATAAATTTTCCACTTAAAAATCCGCGTAGGCGGGATAAATGTAGACCTAATTAAAGCAATTTTTAGGTAAAAAGTAAAGCCCCGCCCGTTGTCACGGGCGGGGCTGAAGGTGCACACGAACTTATAACGTAAACCCTGCTTTGGAGAGAGCATCAGTCATCTTTGTCTCGAGCGCCTCATCTTCTTCATCGATGTGTGCTCGGGCCAGAGACAACAACTTTTCTTTCGATTTGATTTCGAAATCGACAAGTTTAGCTGTGTACTCAGCAGTCTCATACAGGGAATCAAATCTGGACTCTGCACGACCTATGTCTGTGAGAAGGGCTTTCTTTGTCCTTTCATATTCCAGCAGTGGATCAGACATGCGAGCCAGTGTAGCCGATGTGAAGACCCCCTGCAGTCCTCCCGTTGAGAGTCTTACAAGCTTGGTTCTGAGTCGAACCAGAACCTTTGCTTCAATCAATAGTCTCTCATCGACCACAGGTTCGAGGACCTCCGAGGAGAGGAAGGCGCTGTTAAACTCTTGCTGGTTGCGCCACGCATCCTCCATGAATTTGGTTCTCTTATCTACCTTTCTGACTTTTGTGGAGACATAGAAGCTCAAAGCAGCATGTGCCAGTGTTACAGCGAAAAGTGTTCCTAAAAGCGACCTCTCGAAATGGAGCATTGCAATCGTGAAGATCAAGATTGCACCCTCTGAGAGAAGAACAGTATATGCAAGCATAGACCCTCCTTAAGGTTCTTCTATGTATACTGCAGAATAAAATTTGTATAGTCAAACTGCGGATTCTTGCATATTTCATCTTCAATTGAGATGATGATTAGCGATGGTTATATCACCGCAAATAGCTCTGACTCTTCTTGAGCAATACACATATTTTCTAATTTTCCCTATAACCGTGTTCGAGGGACCAATAATTACTGTCATCACGGGTTTTTTAATTTTTCTCGGATACCTCAATCCCTACGCAGCTTATATCATAGTGGTTATAGCTGATGTTGTTGGAGATTCGATGTATTATGCTATCGGAGCAAACTTTAGAAAATTGATGTGGGTGAGGAAATATGCAAAGTATGTTGGTTATAATGAAAAGAGCGAGGCGTTTCTGGAGGAGCATTTTAAAAAACATACTGGTAAAACCCTTCTCATTGCTAAGGCCTCTCATGGCGTAGGAGCTGCTGTTCAAATTTCAGCCGGTATTGCAAAGATGAACTTCAAGCTGTTTCTTTGGTACAGCATTATCGGAACAATGCTCAAATCATTTGCTTTGCTCGTTCTGGGCTATTACTTAGGAGAATATTATCTTAAAATTGACAATTATTTTCACTCAGTGGCTATCTTTACTGTGGTGGCTGTCGCTGTCATTGCCGGTTCATATGTTCTTATAAAAAAGATGGCAAACAATTATTTGAATAATCCCGAAAAGTAATACTGGGGATATCTAAAGCTTTAGGAAATTTTTTTGTTATAATTGTATTATGGAGATCCCTCAATTAACTTTGCCCTCATTGCCGAAAATACATTTCGGAGTTGCAGCTACGAGGCCGATTTTATACTTTGTTCTAATAATATTTTTTGTATTTTATATAATTGTTTCATCAGTGCTCATGTATCACTGGACTAGATACGGAATGAGAAGCCATGGAATTTTGGTCGGAAAAACCCTGTATATTTTTGTTTCTGCAATACTATTTCTAATTTCGGTATTGTCTCTAACTTACTACTAAAATGAAATACTACGACATATTGAATCTTGAATCGGACGAGAACGTGATACTAGAAGTCAGAAAGCACTGGATTGTCTTTTTTGGCAATGCTATGAGTCTTTTGTTCTCATCGCTTCTTCCTTTCATAATTTACACTTTTTTCAAAGTTGCCTTGCCAGGTCTTGGCAACATGCAAATATCTTTTCCCGGCAATATCCAGGCTCTTCTCTTGTTTTTTTACAGTCTATGGCTTTTATTTTTGTGGGTTACTTTTTTTATCAGTTGGACCAAGTACTATTTGGATGTTTGGTATGTTACAGGCAAGAGAATAATAGCGGTTGATCAGAGAAACATATTTGACAGGGGCATATCAAACTTGAGATTTGATAAAATTCAGGACGTAACAATAGACGTAAAAGGCTTTTTGCCGACACTGTTGAATTTCGGAAATATAAAGGTTCAGACTGCAGGCGAGGATAACTACGAGTTCAACATGTCTATGGTAAAGGATCCTGAAAAAGTAAGAAAAGTCATATTCAGCCAGCATAACGAGATAGGAGATAGGATAATAGCTTCAAAGTAATACACAGCCAGCCGATGAATTTTTCTTGCCAGCTGGTATAATATAATGTGTAAGATTATTAATAATTTATATTTGCGATATGAAAGTAGTTCACATAATTACCTTTATCCTCATAGTGGTTGGAGGAATAAACTGGGGCTTGCATGCATTTAATTACAACCTTGTAGACATGATATTTGGTGCAGGTTCAGCCAGTGCAAAGGCTGTGTACGTTTTGGTAGCTCTTTCAGCAGTATTTGAGCTTGCTACACACAAGTGGAATTGCAAGCAGTGCAAAGGCTCAGAACAAGGAGCAATGGGTGGCGCAATGTAATACGACTAAAAAAGCTCCGAAGGGAGCTTTTTTAGTACCTGAATTCGCTTATATTTATGTTGCCGTGATAGGCGCTATAAGTGACCTTACCTTTGTTTATTATAATAATTTGTGGGGATTCGTGTTTTATTTCAAACCATTCGGCTATTTTTTTTGAAAGCACGTGCTGATCTTGAACAGTAACTTTGTATATAGGAGCGGTGACAGACTTATTTTCCACTGCCTGCTCTAGGCTAGAGTTAAGTCTTGTACTTGATCCGCAGGTGGAAGAATATTTGAATATAATTACTGGACCATGCTCTGATTTTTCCAATATGTCTGAAAGGTGAGTTGTCTCCTCAAAATGCTTCATTAGTTTATCAAATGATTGTAGGTTATTTTTGATATATCTCTTATGTGTTTTGAAAGTGTATCAAAGTCATTGCCTTTCGTCATAACGCATAATATATAAGGCGCATTTTTGGCGTACACAATACCGCAATCGTGCAGTTCCTTGTATTGCAAACTGCCCTTACTGTCGAATATCTGCCTCTCACCAAACTTTTGAGCCACCTTTACATCTTTAGGTACTCCGCCTTCAATTCCGCTTGGGAAAACTGCATCAGTCATTAGTCCAAGAGCTTTTTCAGACATGTCTCTAGTCAGATATGTGCTGTTATATAGTACTCGGAGAAATAGTGCATAGGTTTTGGTATTCATAAAATCAAGAGCGTGTTCGGGTATGTCTATATTGAGTTCTCCATAAAGCTCTTCTAGAGAAGCTGTATTTAAAGCCTTGTGGATTAAAGCCACAGCATTATTATCCGAATATTTGATCGTATATGTCAGCAAATCATCAATCGTATAATATCCGTTTGGAGAGATTGATTTTTCTGGCTTGTAGTATTCAGCATTGTTGTTATCAAAAGATCCGTCGAAGTATATTTTTTTATATAGGATGTCTGGGTGAGACTCTGCATATTTTAGTGTATCCACCATTGTCGGAACCTTTAACATGCTAGCAGGAGAAAAAGTCATGTTTTCATTGATGGATGACCAGGCTCCGCTCATTAAGCTTAGATAGTAGATTGAAATTGATGAATCTTGACTTTGCCTTACGTACGAGCTTAAGAGTGCTGAAAGTTCCTTGTCCTCATTATAGGTCTGCTGGTTGTTTGTGTTGCAGAGAAGCACCGGATTTATGTAAGAGTAATTGGAGTTATTCTCTCTTAATATTTGAGGCTTGATTATAACCGGCTCTTTCAGTGATCTGCCAATATAAAAACCGCTCATAAACAAGACTAAGGCCGATAGGCAAATTATGACGCTTTGCTTGCTCCAGATATGTCCCTGCATATAGTAAATCATTGTACCATGCCAAAAAATTTGCCCCAATATGCTATAGTGTTGAGGGTATGGCAGAAAGCAGGCAAAAATTCATAATTATGGCAGTTTGGGCAGTTATACTTGGGGTATGCTTATATGTATACCTATTTCACTATGATTTGCTTAAGTCTCAATTTCTGCATCTGTCAGGATCTTCGCTTTTTATTGCCTATGCTTTATACCTCATTGCCGGAAGCCTGAGAGGATTTACTTTGATACCGGTAACATATTTTATTTTGGCAGGTCTCATTTTGCTTCCACCATTGCCATTATATCTGCTCACTATTGCTGGAGTAATATTTTCTTCTGTCAGCGTCTACTACTTTTCCGAATACCTTAATTTCGATGCGTATTTTGAAAAAAAATATAAAAATCAGATAGAAAGGCTTAAGGATTTTCTATCAAAAAACGAATTTCCTATCGTTGCAGTCTGGAGCTTTACGCCTTTCTTGCCTACAGATTTAATATGTTATGTATGCGGTACTCTTGAGGTTGATATAAAAAAATTCCTGCTTGGTGTTGTTGTGGGAGAGGGTCTGGCGTGCGCAATATATATTTTTCTGGGCAAGGAAATCATTACAAAAATTATCTAGTTCTGATAGCAAAAAACCGGCTTTGGCGGACCGATTTTTTACCTTTGCGATATGCGATATTTAGTTTGTGTTGTTTTTTATTATTTATTTCACATGGTCTTTTGTTTATGTGAATTATGATACTCGGGGAAAGCAGCCCCTGGCATTAAAATATCACAAAGGCAGTGAAATAATCGTGAAATCAGCTTAGAAACTCTACGGATGTTTCATCCAAGTCGTCTGACGATTGGGGAGAGGAGTTGGCGTTCTTGCTGAAAGGAAAGACAATTGAGACGCACGTGCCTTTTCCTACCGAGCTTTTTATTGAAATCTTTCCGCCATGGATTTTTACCATCTCGCTTACAATAGTTAGTCCTAGACCGCTTGAAACTCCGTCAGTTCTTCTGGTTCTAGAGCTTTCTGCCTTGTAAAATGGCTCAAATATATGGAAGAGATCTTTTTGGGCTATTCCGCTACCATTGTCTTTTACTTGAAGTATTACATTTCCAATGTAATCAGGCTCGACAGAAACCTCTATTGTTCCATTTCTCGGAGTGTGAGTGATCGCATTTTTTGTAAGGTTAACTACGACCTGCTCAAGCGCAGTGCTGTTGCCCCAAACAATCGAAGGCTTCTTTTTATGAACGATTATTTCCAAACCCTTGCTCTTGGCAAAAGATTTCATCTGCTTAACTGCATTATCTATCACGTTGCTGAAATCAACGTCAGAGAATGGAAGCCTTCCTGGCCTAACAAGCGTAGTAAGACTTAGGAGATTGTTTATGATATCCGAAGTTCGATTCAGCTCCTCAATATTGCTTTTCAAGCTCTGGGCAGTCATGGCATCAATCGAATCATTCATTAAAGCCACCTCGCTGTTTGTCTTTATTATGGCAAGTGGGCTTCTTAGTTCGTGGGCAATGTTGCTGATGAATCTTTTTTGGGATGCCAGCGCATTTTTTGTTGGTGTAAGGGCAATTCTTGCGCCGAAATATCCGAACAAAATGGTGATTATGAACATCAAGGTAGAAACAGTAAAGAAACTGCTTCTTTTAATATCCTCAAGCGAACTTATGACCTGTGCGCTTTGGACAGAGTTCTTTTCAACTATGCTTTGCTTTACGCTGTCAACCAGAGTTCCGGTTACGTTTTGATAAAGATGATTGAAAGATATGGTGACAATAAGTAGTAGCGAAAAAGCAAAGAAAATCTGGAAAAATATTACATTGCACTGAGTCCTAAAAAATATATCTTGGCGATATTTATTCTTTAAGTTGGTACCCAACACCTCTAACCGTTTGTAGTAGGTTTTTATTTCCATGTCTATCCAGTTTTTTTCTAAGGTTTTTTATGTGAACGTCGACCACGTTGCTAAATGAGCTGTAGTTAAAGTCCCACAGGTGAGACAGCAGCTCCTCTCTATTTATTACTTTATTAGGATTTCTCATAAAGTACTCAAGAAGAGCAAATTCCTTTAGCGTCAGTGGCACTTCTGTATCGTATTTTACCACTCTGCGTTGCGATGGATGCAGTTCAATGTCTGAAAAGGTGAGCGTGGTTGGGAGCATCTCTGCTGGTCTTCGCAAAAGAGCTTGGATTCTTGCACAAAGCTCGTCAAATGAGAATGGTTTTACAATATAATCGTCAGCACCTGATAGCAAAAGGTTGATTTTTTCTTCTATCTCGCTTCTAGCAGTAAGTATAAGTATCGGCAGGGTAATATCAAGCTCTCTCACACCCTTTGTAATTTCTGCACCATCTTTTCCAGGGAGCATAAGATCTAGTATGACTAGATCATAGTCAATGTGGTTTAGGGCGATACGGTCAAATGCTTTTGCGCCGTCATGCATAACATCTACGGCATAGCCCTTTTTTGTAAGGCCCATCTGCAGGACCTCCGCGAGCTTTACTTCATCTTCAACGAGGAGTATTCGCATGGTTTATGTGTTTTTTTATATTACTAATATTGCGTGTTTTGTAAATACCTTAGGTATTTTAACGCTGTCTTCAGTTTGGCATGTTGAGCGTGAAGCGTTCATGAAGAGGCTTCATATTTCTCTTCATCTCTTTTTAATGGCTAGAAATATAGAATCTTCCTTATGAAAACCGCATTTATTTCAGAATTTTTAAGGCCACTCTCAGATTTGGGAGGGTATTTTATGTTTTTTGTAGTGATTTATCTGATTTTATTAATCAAAGTTACATCAAATTATTACGTTAACCATAGCTTATTTTTTACAATATATAGTGTACTCATAGGGTTGTATATCTTATCAAGATTTTTGCTCTCTTACTTTTACAAGATTGAAAATTATGATGAGAGCTATGAACCTACAGTGTCTTTCGTTGTTCCCGCAAAGGATGAGGAGGACAACATAGCTGAAACAATAAGGAGGTTCAGTCAGGTCAATTATCCAAAGGAAAAAATCGAAGTTATAACTGTAAATGACGGTTCTACAGACAACACCCTGAAAGAAATGCTCTCTATTAAAGAGGAATGCGAAAAAAAGGGCGTGCATGTCGAAGTAGTGGATTGGAAAATCAATCGTGGCAAAAGAGATGGGATGGCAGAGGGAGTAAGGATGGCAAAGAATGAAATCATTATTTTCATAGATTCAGATAGCTTTATTGATCCGGATTGCGTTAGGCACCTAGTTAAATATTTTTCTAACCCTAGAATTGGAGCAGTGTCCGGCCATACAGATGTCCATAATGTAAATGACAATATGCTAACTAGGATGCAGGCCTTGAGATACTACGTGGCATTTAAGATTTACAAAGCAGCTGAATCAATATTTGGAAGCGTGACTTGCTGTCCTGGGTGCTGTTCCGCATACAGGAAATCATATATAGACCCTATACTCGACTCATGGCTCAATCAGAAATTCCTAGGAGTAAAATGCACGTTCGGAGATGATAGGAGTCTCACTAACTTTGTAATCAGAAAATATGAAGCTATTTATTCACCTCAGGCTGTGGCATACACCGTAGTTCCGAACACAATGAAAAAATACGTAAAACAGCAACAGAGGTGGAAAAAATCTTGGATTAGAGAAACTTTCATTGCTTGTACTTTCATGTGGAAAAAGAATATTTTAGCCTCGCTTTCTTTCTATTCTTACATGTTCTTGGCTTTTGCTGCTCCATTTGTATTCCTAAGAGCCATGGTTTATGTGCCTTTTAAAATGCACTACTTGCCTTGGGCATATCTTGTCGGACTTGCTCTCATGCTTGTTTTGCATGGAATTTATTACAGGAATCATGTTAAGGGTCAGCCTTGGTTCCTGCCTGTCATAACTTTTTGGTTCTATACCATAATGCTTATGTGGCAGCTTCCATGGGCGTTCGTTACCATGAATGATACTAGATGGGGAACACGATAAAAATATGTATATAAACCTTTCTTTCAACAAAATAATAATTTTTCTCAGCTTCTGCTTGGCAGTTGCATTAATGATATTTTTGACTTTGCAATATAAGGAAAAAATACCTTCCGATCTTTCTTCTATGGATGCCTTCGGCAATAAGATTGTCATACTCTCTAAGTCCGCATATTACTCAACAAAGTTCTGGTCGTTCAACACAAAGCTTTTTGCTTCGACTATTTTAGCCTTCAACACTTCCAAACATGAGGACACCGGATCAAATGGCGTAGCAGCTTCGGTGCCAGTTCTTCTTTATCACGGTATTGTAAAGACTCCTGATAGATTCAGCATGACGGTGGACACATTTGCAGAACAGATGCTCGCGCTGAAAAAAGCCGGCTATACAGCTATTTCGCTTCAGGATTTTTCTGATTTCATGCAGGGCAAAAAAGATCTATCAGACAAGTCTGTGCTCATAACCTTTGATGATGGCCGTGCCGATAGCTATGAGGGAGCAGATCCAGTGATGAGAGCTTTGGATTTTCACGCAGTAATGTTCGTAGCTACGGCCGATTCTCTTAACAGCCGGTTAGCCCCAAACAGCTACTATCTTGATCAGTCGAGAATACTCAGCATGATCCAGTCAGGCAGGTGGAGTGTAGGTTCTCATGCAGTGCAAAAAGATACAGATGCGGGTGAAATCCGAATTGACGAGCAGGAAGATAGGGGAAACTTTTTGAGCAATAAGAGATGGCTTGTTGACCAAAAGAGGATTGAGACAGATGAGGAATACAAGCAGAGAATATTGAACGAGCTTGTAACATCAAAATCTGATCTCGAAGAAAAACTTAGCACGAATGTGGAGGCCATGTCATACCCGTTTAGCGATTTCGGACAGCAGACACAAAATAATCCAAACGCAATAAACGTAATATCCGATATTGTAAAAACTACATACAAGTATGCTTTTCAGCAGGTAAGCTTGGAAAATGATCTTCCTACCGACTTTATGGCTAACTACAGATTCTCAGACAAATATCATTTGCATAGAATTGAAGTTGGAACTGAGTGGAGTGGAAAATACCTTGTCGATATGTTGAATAATGCTCACGACAAGAGCATGTCATGGAATGACGACTTCTCAGTAAACAGGGGATGGAATCCGACATGGGGCTCAGCTTACATTTTGTCTGGTGATCTTGACCTCAAAGCTACTCCAAAGACAACAGGAGCCTTTGCCTTCCTTGATGGTTCTAGAAACTGGACAAATTATATGTTCGCTGCAAACATAAAAGTAGACAATGGCTCGCATGTATCACTGGTTAGCAGATATGCTGACAAGAGTAACTATGTTTCCTGCGTATTCAGCACGGATGAAGTGAGGATAGAGGAAAAAATTGACGGTGCTTCAACTATTCTTACTCGAGTAAAGAATTCTGTAAATGCAAGCATGCAAAATATAACTTTAGGAATGCTTAATGATGGATCATTTGTACGATGCTATGAAGGAGACAGAGTGGCTGCTTTCACATTTAAGGCAAGTCCAAAGTTGAGCACGGGCGGAATAGGTTTTCAAATATGGAATGAATCACCAAGCACCGCTCATATGCAAGTTGATAATGTAAACGTGGTACCGATAGACCAGAGCGTTGATCTAAAGAATAAATTGCCATCATATGGAATTAGATAGCTCAAAATATCATGACAAAAAAATTGCAAGTTCTCTCTGTAGCTTTAATCGTACTATTTATATTGTTGGCATTTTCCACATACAAAAATTCTAAAGCGAAGAATATAAATCCAGAAAATAGCATTTTTTCTTATCCATTCAACTACGATGGACTCTTGTACGAAGCTGGGAGCCTTGATGAAAGCCCAAGCCAGTACTGGTGGGTGAATTCTGGAGCATTGCTTAGGATAGAGAATGGCGTGGGCGAGACAAATATCGGGCCACTGGCTCAAAATGATAAGTGGAGGATTATGTACAGGAAAGACAATCCTCGCGATACCGATAATGGCTATTACCCTCAAAATATATTCAGGCTTGTTTCAAAAGGCCAGTGGGAAAGTTTTTCAGAGCAAGCTTATTTCCAGATAGTAAAAAATAATTTGAGCCAAAGCGAAAACAGGAACGAATCAAACGGTCTTCTGCTTTTTTTAAGGTACATGGACGAGAACAATCTTTATTATGCTGGAGTCAGAGTAGACGGAGAAGCTGTAATAAAGAAAAAAATAAATGGAAAGTACTACATACTTGGGGAAGTGCAGATTATTCCAGGAGACTTGTATGACAGGAAGAATAATCCCTCGCTTTTGCCTCTAAATACTTGGATAGGCATAAAATCAGAAATCAGCGATGTTAGCAAAGATGAAACAAGAGTAAAGCTTTACACAGACATAGGCAGAACTGGCAACTGGACCTTGGCCCTAGATGTTATAGATAACTCCTTGGGCGGAAAAAACTTGAAAGGCAAAGGCTATACTGGTATTAGGACAGATTTCATGGATGTTAAATTTGATGACTTTGAAGTTGATCCAAGTATTTAGTTTATCATGTTTACACCTTGCTGGATGGATATGGGCTTAATGCCTTTCTGATTTAAATAGTCTAGTATCTGAGCAAACAGTTGAGGTGTGACTGCATACGTGTCTCCGCTATTGTTTATTTCGTGGAATAGAAGTATGACCCAAGTTTTGTTGCGTATTGCAGTGTCTATATAATTTTGCACGTCAGCAAGGGTAGTAGTGTTAAGCATTGGCTGTCTTTTGAGTGCGAATTTATTTGTGAATTTGTCGTTATAGCCTCCGTCGCTGGACCTAGCTGCTATATACCCTGCGTTCTTTACAAGCTGTTGCACTGTGCTGTTATAACCGCCAAATGGGTATGAAAATATATTGACAGGAGTGATTCCGATTGAGAAGAGGTCCTGTCTCGATTGTGATATTTGCCTATCTGCTTCAGCCTGAGAGACTGACGTGAGATCTACATGGTCTATAGTATGAGCTCCTATCACTCCGCCATTGCTTTGCATATCCAGTATCTCACTTTGGGTAACATATCCGGGAAAAGATCCGCTCATTCTTCCAGTTACAATGAATTGATCGCTAACAAAACCGTAATTTGTAAGTTGAGGGAAAGCATTTTGATAAGCAGAAAGCCATCCGTCATCGAAGTTTATTGAAACATATCCCTGATCAAACTTTGACGGATCAGTTGGTGGGAGATTAGTTTCTATTAGCTTGTAGTTGTCTATTTCAAGTGAACCGTTTGATTTTATTAAATGAAAGATGGTTAGGGAAACTACATTTTGAGGAACTGTAAACACGTATTTAAATTCTGTCCACGAAGAGCTTGGCCCTTGCTTGCCGATGTCTAAGAAGGAAATGGTGCCGTCACTCTTTCTTAGTTGAGCGGTAACAAATACGTTAGATGTAGATTTGTAGTTGTCCGTGAATTGGTAATTTGTTCCGGCTTTTACAGGCACCTCTTTGAAATACCATTTTGCATCTCCGCTTATGTAGTTCGTGAGTGTCACTTTCGCTGCATTAATTCCATCGAAGCCAGGAGTAGGGTAGGAAAAAGTGGCAGTATTTGATCCCCAGCTTCCTTTATACCAATTTACAGGCATATTGTTTCCAGCATCAAACTCAAGGGAAGGATTTGATATCCAATTGGTTGAATCTGGTGCAGGAGGCTGAGACGGAGCAACTTCAACTAATGTTGCGTTGTCTATAGACAGTGAGCCAGTTTTATTTATTAGGTGAAATACTGAAACGCTTGTGGCGTTTGCAGGTGCTGTAAATCTGACGGATTCTTTTTTCCAGCTTGAAGTTGGAGCTGGCTGGGCAATATCAGGATAGGACTTTGTGCCATCGCTTAAAGTATATTCTAGAGTAATATATGTGCTTGTATCTGAAATATATTCATCTGAGTACTCGTATGTATGTCCGCCTGCGATAGATACAGGCTTAAATGCCCATTTTGCATCACCTGAAGTGTAGGAGCTTATGTTTATAGAAACTGCCTTTGATCCGTTTCCGCTTGAAACAGAGTAGGAGAATGTGGCTGTGTTCGTGCCCCATCTGCCCGGGGACCAGCTCTGAGGCAAGGAAGGGTTGGTAGTCGAGGCCACTTCGAAGTCGGAATTAGGTATTAAGTTGGTTGCTCCTATTGCAAAGTTTGGTAATAAAATTATTGCAAATCCGATTGCAAGTGCAGAAAATTTGTATTTAATATTCATATTTACATTTAATCTGATTTGCAGTTAAAAAATTATGAATTTTTTAATAAATAAAGGAGCCGGCAATATGCCGGCTCCTTTATTTATTTGCCTTACTGCGTCATTAACGCCATAGGCCAAGTAACAGATACGTTTCCGTTGTTATCAATTGCTTCTATTATGTATTGATAACCGCTGTTCTGCTGAAGGTTGCTTATTGAGAGTGTCTTAGATGTTCCGAAAGTCATATCGGAAATCACACTCCCGCTTACGTATGGCTCAGAGTTTGAGCTTTGGTTTTCTGTAAAAGTAAGGTTTGGTCCATAAAACACCTTTGCTCTTGTTGCCCTGTCAGTCTGCCATGAAAGAGTGACTGATCTAGTCCCATCTTGGTTAGTTGCTGTAGTGCTTGATATGCCGAATATGGCTGGAGAAGTGCCATAGCTTGTAGTCTGGCCTCCCATTCCTCCAGACATTAGGCTATTTATTTTATTTCTTGTTATCGGTCCGACTCGTCCGACAACCGCTATGCCATACTTCTGCTGGAATCTTCGTACAGCTTTTGCTGTTAAATTTCCAAAATAGCCAGTCACCAACCCTTCAGGGTATATAGATGGGTCGCTTGCTAAAAAGTTTTGCAAAGCGGTTACTTCTGTCCCAGTTGAGCCAATGTAAAGGTTGTTTACAATGGTAATTGAAGTAGTTGTATATGTTGGAGCAGATGTTCCAGTGCTTGTTGTAACTATTGATCCAGTAATGCTACCAGTGGAACCACCGGTTGTGTTAGTACTTGAAGCTGTACTTGTTGTGGTTCCCGTGGATGTGCTTGTCTGTGCCATCGTATATGAAAATGGAATAGCTGCTGAGCCCAAGGTTATACTCATAGCCAAAAGCAATCCCGTTGATGTTTTGATTTTGCTCATATCGATTGAATTATTAATTATGATAATGATAGGCAATAGCAGTCGCCTACTCTTTGCAATTATTGCAACTTGAGATGTAAAAATCGTGAATTAACTCAGGCATAAATTTCATTTAAATAACATTATTTTTACTTAGAATTTTTTCAATGGCGAATATAAATGAAAAGATAGTATTGGTTGGAGGCGGAGGGGGAGTATACAGAGTAGCGAGATTTTTAAAAAACGTAAGAGAAAACATTGCTACCATACAGACTATGTTTGATCACGGGGGACACTCCGGAAGATTAAGGGATGAATACGGCGTTCTGCCCCCGGGAGATATAAGGCAGGCCATGCTTGCCCTAGCAGACGAATCTACTGAAATGCCACTCAGAGAGCTTTTGTCGTACAGATTTCCAGTAAAAGGCTCATCTATTGATGACGCCACTTTGGGCAATCTTATTTTTACTGCATTCAACGATATATATGATGGGCCTCTGCCCGCTATAGAAGTTATGAGCCGAATTTTCCATGTAAAAGGCAAAGTTCTTCCCGTAAGCTTGGATAGGGCAGAACTAGTCGTTGAGCTAGAGGACGGGACTTCTATAGAAGGGGAAGGGAATATTGATACAAGGTCTTTTGAGGATGACAGGAAAATTGTCAGAGCATATCTTCGGCCTGAAGCCAACATATATACAGGCGCATACGATGCACTAATCGAAGCCGATAAGATAGTTTTTTGTCCTGGCGATCTTTATACTTCCATAATTCCAAACATATTGGTATCTGGCTTCTCTGAAGCAATAAAAAAAAGCAAGGGCAAAATAATCTATATTACAAATATAATGACAAAGAAAAGCGAAACTCACAATTTCAGTGCTTCTGATTTTTCTAAAATGATTTTAACTTACCTCGGAATAGAAAAATTCGATTATGTCATTTGCAACAACGACCCAATTTTAGAGAAGTTTCAGGTGCTTTATGGAAAAGAAGAATCTAAGCCGGTGCAAATTGACGAAGCAGAGCTATCAAAATATGCAACAACTGTAATATGCGACAGGGTTGCAGACCAGACCGACGGAGTTCTGAGGCATAATCAAAAAATCGCATCAATAATCGCAAAGCTTTAATAAAAAGCTATTTGTGCTAAAATCACCTTATGCTATCAGATTTCAAAAAATTCATAATGCGAGGAAATATGATCGATCTTGCAGTGGGTGTCGTCATAGGTACGGCATTCGGCAATACGATCAATTCATTGGTAAAAGATATCATTACTCCTTTTATAGGCGCAATTGCAAAGGTCCCAGATTTTTCAAGCCTGACTTTCACCATAAACTCGAGCAAATTCAATTATGGAACATTTTTAAATAACCTCATTTCTTTTTTGCTCGTAAGCATAGTTATTTATTTTTTTGTAGTTCTTCCGATGAACAAGCTTATTTCCCAGTTTGCAAAACACGATATTCCAAAAGAGCCGGACATGAAAAAATGCCCAGAATGCCTCTCGGACATTCCTATAAAAGCCAAGAGATGCAAGTTTTGTGCAGTAGAGCTCCCTTAGTCTCTTACTATTTTCGAGTAAACTACAATTCTTCTTTCGCTTGTTTGTTCATCAGGTATCCAATCTCCATCGCAAGTAATTAGGTTAAGATAGTTTCCGTCCTTTCTATTAAAAATCTCGTCTAGAGGCACGTTTTTATAGTTGTAACTTTCTATTTTATAAATTTTGAAATGCTGTCTTTCGTCCTGTTCGTTAAGTACATATATATCGTCTCCTGCTCTTAGGTTTTTTAGATTTGCAAAAACGCCTGCGGTTCCGAAGCCGTTATCTACATGTCCGTCTATAACAGCGCTACCTGCACTCCCAGGCTTTGGCCCATACTTGTACCAGCCTGTATCATAGATTTTTTTAGGAGTAGACATATTGCCTTTTTTTGTAATGCCTACAGGTTCGATCTCTGCTTCTAAGTTTATTTGAGGGATGCTCAAGTGCTTAGGAACGGAATTTCCATCCACAAAAGAAACACCAGGAGATACTGGCATTTCTTCTTGCGGGGCATAATATAGGGCGCGTGTTGTGGTGGCTCCTCCGAGTAATATGCCGAAAAGTATTAGACCTGTGGGAAGGATATTACCTTTTCTCATAACACAATTTTAATATCAATTTCGCAAAATATTTTTACAAGCTGTCTCCTTTGAATTAAGGAGAGATACTAGTCCTATTACGACTAATATTGATGCAAGTATCAGCAATGAAACGTTCAGAACTGAAGATCCTGAAAGTCCGGTTGTCGGAACTCCTGGTGTGGTTGTGCTTGTCTGGGCCAAAGCCAAATGAGCTACTCCTAAAATCGCAGATGATAGTCCGCCAATAACGATTTTTGAAATTCTTTGAATTATATTTTTCATTATTTTTCGATTATTAACTCATAATTTCTCTTGCGACAATCAAATCATATATCATTGCAATGAATATAAAGTGAAATAAATTTTTCATACTGATTCACTTTCAATTCATTGCCATTTGTCAGAATTTTATAAATGGCAAAAAAAGAAATTAAAACTGATGTGTTAGTGATAGGTGGCGGACTGGCCGGCGTCTGGTGCGCATACGAGCTTTCAAAAGCCGGAAAGAATGTGACTTTGGTTGATGAAAAAAATATCGGAAATGGCGCAACTTCGCTGACTACGGCATTTATTACTTGCGTTGTTGATACCGATTTGCCTTCACTCTCATATTTATACGGCCCACGACTGGCAAAGTCTGTGTGGGAATCTGGAATGCAAGCTATTGAAAAAATAAGAGAAACCGTAATCTCCGAGCGAATTAAATGCGATTTTATGAATTGTGCGGCATACATGTACGCTTCTTCTGCAGAGCAGTTTGATGAACTGAATATGGAAAAGAAATTGGCTGATGATTTTGGTTTTAGAATGGAAATCAGCAGTGATCCATTTTTAGGATTTGATAATTATGGCTATGCGGTTATAGAAAATCAGGCCAAATATAACGCAGTTAAGTTTTTAAAAGGCCTAGCAAATGCAGTTCGAAGGAACGGGGTAAAGGTCCATGAAAATTTTAAGATTGAAAAATTGGAAGGCAGTTCTCATATCGTGGCAACGAATAAAAAGGGAATAAGAATTATTGCCGATGACGTGGTAGTTGCTACATACGATCCTTTTAATCATCCTATAAAAACTATGGCCAAGAAGGGTTTTTATCAGAGCTATATTATGGAGTTCATAGTTGATAAAGGTCTTATTAAAGAGGCAATATATTGGGACAAGAGCAATCCATATTTTTACTTTAGAGTTGACGCATTGGATCAGAAAAAGGACTCAGTGCTTTTGGGAGGTGCAGATCACAAGAACTTGGTTCCTATGAATCCTAAAAAATGCTACAAAGCTTTGGAGGACCATTTTTGCAAGTTATTTCCGGAAATGACTAACTACAAGTTAGGAAAAAAATGGAGCGGACCGATACTGGAGCCAAGCGACGGCTTGGCATTAATTGGCGAATATAAACCTCATTATTATATGGCCTCTGCTTTCTCGGGAAATGGCATGACCTACTCAGCCATTTCAGGAATGCTAATAAGAGATTTAATCTTGGGTAAAGATAATCCTTGGGCAGAACTGTATGATCCCAAAAGACCAAGAAAAATTAAAAGATATGTGAAAAAAGGCAAGGATTATGTCGAGGAATTCATAGGCGGAGCGTTAAAAAATACATTTAAAAAGTAACTCCGCACCAGTTTTCCGGTGCGGAGCGGGTGAACTAATGAGGCTTAGGATGACCTAGCCTCCTCGGCTTTGTCAGCTTCTTCCTTGGCATTGTCTGCTTTTGCTTGGGCATCTTCTGCTCTGGCTCTGGCCGCATCAGCATCTGCATCTTTAGCTGCTTGATTGGCATCTCGAGCTGTGTCTTCGGCGCGTTTGACATCTTCTTCTGACATAACTGCCCCCTTTATCAATTTTATTGGTAATTCTTAAATTATTGATGAAATAATTATTTTATAACAATTTCACAATTCCCTGATATCATTATTATTATGAACAATACGCTTATAAAATCTCTAGTAATAATTTTAATATTGGAGCTTGCGGGATTGGGGCTATATACATATTTGAATAGAGTGACTTATGTGAGCAATGTATCAGACATAAACTTTTCTAAGGATGGGAATTTGGCAAAAGACAACCCTGGTTATATGCCAGGCGTCTGGTACTTGGTTTATGATGAGCCTGGGTCACCAGCTTCAAGCGTTCAATTACAGTTTAAAAACGGTTTACAGCCTAATTTCTCAGTAGGTGACAGGGTCCATGTAGAAGGCGCACTAAAAAATTCAGTAGTTAGAGTAAGCAATATTTCAAATATAGACAGCGACGGAAAAGTTAAAGTTGTCTTGTACTACTACAATCCAAAATTAGATCAGGGTCCTGGAGGAGCACAGTGTGGCAAAAAAGGCCTAGTACCAGTTGAAAGAAATATTCCAAAAAACAATACGCCTTTAAAAGACACAATCAATCTTTTACTCAAAGGAGAAATAACTGAAAGCGAAAAGAATTCAGGAATCACTACAGAGTTTCCTTTGCAGGGTGTTAGCTTGACCAGTGCAGATATTTCAAATGGCATTGCCACGCTCACATTTTCTGATCCCAAAAATAAGACAGGAGGAGGTTCTTGCAGAGTGTCTCTCCTTTGGTCGCAAATCGAAGCTACAGCAAAGCAGTTCCCAAATATTGATAGTGTTAAGTTTGTTCCTAAGACTCTTTTCCAACCTTAACAAAAATGCCACCAGATAACTGGTGGCATTTTGCTAGAAGCTACAGGTTGCTCCGCAGGATCCTGTAACAGGCTTGCCTGTCATTGCAGTGTAATGCTGTTCGATTTCAGTTTGAGTCAATAGCCTGTTATATATGGCTACTTTGCCAACTGCCCCCTTGAACCAAGTATCAAGTGCCATGGTTCCAATATTAAGTGGCGAATTTGATGACTTAGGAGTTACAGAGTACTGGCTTATACATCCTGTTGGAAAATGAGATCCAAAGTTCTGCTTTACTCCGTTGACCCAGATGTTAATTGATCCTGGATATGCTGAGTTACAGCCATTTGGAGTGGATGTTATCTGGTATTCGGCTACCACATGTATCCACTGTCCTGCTTGTATTACGTTTGTTGAGCTCGGCTGCCAATCTGCAGCGCTTCCTAGACCGGCAGAATTGTTAAAGACGTAAGCTGATATTCTGCTTGGTCTATTCTGTGAAGTTACAGTGCTGTACATTCTGGCTTCCCATTCGCAAGTTGGAGAATAATCTTGGCATTTGCCCATCCAATCTATATATCCGTCCGAACTTGCATTAGAGAACTGTAGTGTGTCAGGCCTTATCCATGCTTCCCAAGTAAGTGTCTTTGTGGTTGCAATAGACATATCCGGTGATGATGGAACAGTAAGGTATTGTGTAGCTCCGTTGAATTGAGCTGCCAAGTCGCCGTTCGGCAATTTTACCTGTGCAGGGAATCCGCCTTTGTATACTCCGTTATGTCCTTTTCCAGATAGATCTTTTTCGTTACCGGTTGGTGAAGATGTCATGCCCAAGAATACTGACGGGTTGTGAGAAAGAACAACTGAGTCATAGCTTGAGGAATTCGCTGAAGGTACAGATGGAATTGGAATTGCAGGAGTGGTAGTTGCTGGATTTAGATTGCTTGTTGCGTTTGATAACTTTGTAACTATGAGGTCATCAAACTGCATATCAGAGTAGTCGCTTTTTATTCCAACTAGTCCTGCATTTGCGATTGACTGTCCATATACAGCTGGATCATCGGTTGCGCTCAGCTCCATCCGCCATGTTCCTGTTCTGCCTATGTCTGTATATACAGTTAAAGTAGGCATTGAAGTAGAAGAATTTATAACTGTAACTTTCAATCCTATCCACTTATTTGTCGGAATAAGATCAGGCGCTGAAGTAGGATTGAATGACCCTGCGAGCACTTTTTTGCTTGCAAGCGTCTTGTATACTCCTCCAACTTTTTTTCGAAGTGTTAAGTATCCGTCTGTTCTAATGCTAGCAAAGTAGTAGTTGTTATCATCCTGGTATCTTACTACTAGGGACTCAGCATTATACTCATGGACATTTTTGATGTTAGACAAGTTGCTAGCCAGATGATTCAAGTAGACTTGGCTAGAAGTATCAGTTTCACTTCCAGAATTCCTCATAAGCATGAAGAATCTGTTTTGAGGATGTGATCCGTTATCGAACTCTACGAGATCCATTTTTGAATAAACTTTATACCATGTATCTGTCGCTGGCACGCTACCTGTAATAGTACTGCCAACTCCATTTGCGATTTTTACCCGACCTCCATACTTCAACCAGAAATACGGGCTTGAGCTCTGATCTATAGTCTGAGCCTGTTCAAGCTGGCCTGGGTAGCTGAAGTTGTAGCTAAACGGCAAATTTATATTTGCTGCAGTAGCTGCAGAGGCAAAGCTTTGGGTCCCCACTATCACAGCCAAGACTGCAATAGCCGAGAGTCCTAGGATTTTTTTTGTAGTAATCTTCTTTTTTTGCCAAATTTTTTCAATAATTTCTAACTTATGGTCGCTTAGGCGTCCATACTGCTTTCCACGATTCTGTTTTAACATTATTAATTTATCGTCGGATATATTTTACCGAAATTGGTTGAATGTTTCGTATCTGAGTGGTGGGTAAATATATCCATAAGATCGCTTGTAAATAACATTAACCAACGTAATAAATAATAGGGGATAATTTGCACCCTATTCAATGGGGATAGCATCTTTCACAATAAAATCATAAAATTAACATGAAGAAAATACGCAAGTAATTGCGTATTTTTATCTTCATTTCTTCATAAAAATGAGATTATGCCATTTATTTTTGTCCTTTCAAGCTCTGCATTATATCATTGATTCAACAAAAGGACGTCTGACTAATAACTGGATAACAAGAACCTTATTTCCAATGAAATTCGTCTCCAGTATTTCTTCAATCTTAGTATTTTGAAAATCAGACTGATATGCTCGTGGCACAGCTAATGCATCGTACATATCTGCAGCTGCAATGATTTGAGCAAGTAAAGATATAGTTTGATTTTCTTGTTTTCTTCTTTCCGGAAAAGGAAATCTAATGTATTTTCTTCTAGCGTTTGACCTTGGATAGCCGTATTTTTTAAATTCGTGGTGGGCAGTGACGATTTTTCTTATGTCGTTAAATCTTTCGTCCTTTAATGCCAGAAAGCCGTATCTAGGGTGCATTTTTATTTCAGCATATTCTTCTGGACTAAGCTTTCCCGGCTTTGAAAGAATCTCTGCATCTATCCTAGTTTTGCCGAAATCGTGTAGGAGTCCTGCATATCCTAGAAGTTTGATGATATGTTTTGGTAGGTGGTTCTCGTATCCCAGGTCAACAGCAAGCCTGGCAACTCTCAGAGAATGCTCATACGTTTCGACATGATGTTTCCTAAGCTGTGAAAGGTACGGTCTAATAAATTTTTTCTGGCTTAACTTTCTAACTAAATATTTTGATCTATCGTTCTTGTATGCGTATGGCATTTATTTATTAACTTATCTTTTACAATAAATAATTGTAAAAAAGGAAGATGAACGAGAGGTGAAGCTACTTATTTAAGCAACTATCGCACTTACAGCCAATTGGCTTTATATACTCATCAAAATAATCTTTGCCATAATCATAGGTTAGCTCTTCGCCGGCTTTTATTTTTCGCAAAGAAAATATATAGACATGTCCTCGCGGGCCTTTTGCCACGCAATTTGGCTTGCATGCATGGTTTATATACCTAGCAGTATTTTCACTAATATTACCGTCTATCATCAGGTCTTTTCCTGTTGTAAATAAATATTTTCCAGAAGCAGAGTCCTGCTTTTCTTTCGGAATTGATCTGCCGATATATTCTATTATGCAGACATCTTTAGATATATCCTCGAGGGCAAACAAGCCTTTTCCAGTTTTAGATTTCTTTACTTTTAGCTGGAAATTTCCTGGTATGTATTTTGATTTTCGAGACATAGGAAAATATTATAACAAAAATAACACTATTTAGTGTTGTTTTTGAAATGATTTCTAAGCTCCGGCGGTAGGGATCATCATTACATTAACGGTACACCTGTTCTACTTTTTATTGCCAGTTGTAAAAATGGATAGGCTGTCTAGAAGAAAAAAGTTTACTTTTTAGATAAATGAAAACCACCTCGCAAAACTACACGAGGTGGTTTTTGCGAGGCGGGGCCCGATCTACCTGCTCAGGAGGTTTGATGCTTCAGGAGGAAGCGGGGGAAGAGAGCCGAGAATGGTCGTGGCTGTAACGATGTTGCCGTTGCAGTCCGTTCCAATTCCAACCCGGTTTCCAGGCTTGAGAACAATCTTCGCCACTTCACTCGTAGCGCAAGCTGAGCGGACGAGGTAGTACGTCGTCCGAACGCCGTTTTCCTCGTAGCTCACGAGGTCGATGCGGGTGTCCGGACGTGACAGAGACACAATCGACCACTGGGTGGTCTCGCCATCCTGGACCTTGGTCCAAGTGGTGCTCGGGCGGATGTCCAGGAAGCCCTGGGCGCTCGCCGAACCTGCGAACAGAAGACCGATCACGAAAGCCAGAATTGTACGCATTTTTTGCTCCTTCTGAAGACTCAATTGTCTACCTATATTATACACCTAATAATGTATTATGTCAAGTAAAAAATGTACATTAGTCTAGTATAAAAATTAAAAACAAAACCGACTTATTTGGCGGTTTTGTTAATGATTACTATGCTCTGGCGGTAGGGAATCGAAACTTACAGTTTCTGTACACCTGTTCTGTTTTTTAATTCGCTATGCTCTTAAAAAACTATCACAGGTTTTCGATCCCTAACGTAAAAGTCTCCCAGACTTTTACTCCGCCACGCTAAATGACCATTGCGGGTCATTTAGTGCTCCGGCGGTAGGGTGATCTTTTTTAATTTTGTTTCGTCGACACTCAACAAAATTCAAAACGCGGATTGTCGACAGTCGCTGTTGCGACAGTAAACCGCCAATCCGTTCGATCCCCACACGAAAACTTTCAGTTTTCTCGCCGAGTAGCAAAAAAGACCACAAGGGTCTTTTTAGTGCTCCGGCGGTAGGGATCGAACCTACGACCAGCCGTTTAACAGGCGGCTGCTCTACCACTGAGCTACACCGGAATGTGGTACAAAATTATTTTGTGATGATATTTTGGAGTTTTTGTTTTAGCCGCCTGGGTCAGGCGGTTCACAAGTCAAAGTTTGCTAACTTTGCTTGCGACCCCTCCTCGCGCCGCCGCGCTCCGGCCTTGCGCTTGGGCCCCAACCCAAGCTCACTCCACCACTGAGCTACACCGGAATACATAAGATAATACCAAAATTTGTGAAGTTTGCAATGAATATTTTGGGTGTTGCTAGGGGTTCCTATAGAGGAGTATAATATAAGTATGAACATCAAAATTAGATCAGTTGATTTTGAATTAACAGCCGCTATTGAGGAGTATGTAAATAAGAAGGTTTCTTCACTTGATAAGTTTCTGGATTCGCCTGAAAGCACAATCTGCGAAGTGGAGATTGGACGATCTACAAAGCGTCACAAGTCCGGTGACGTATACAGAGCTGAAGTTAACATGACGGGTCCGGGCAATAATCAAGTTTACGCAGTTGCTGAGGAATCTGATCTCTACGCTGCGATTGATATCGTGCGAGATGAGGCCGAAAGGGAAATTGTATCAAGGAAGAGCAAATACAAGACTTTGATAAGAAAAGGTTCCGCTCAGGTAAAAAATTTGCTGAAAAGGATTAATTTTAAGAGAAGCTAATGAGGGTAGGGAGCATATACGATAAGGCAAATGTTTATCTTGTTGTTCTAGTTTTTTCCTGTGCTATAGCGGTTACAGTCATATTGCATGTAATGAGACTTGCAGTTGAGTCAGAGCTGTTTTATTTGCCAGGAACAATTCCAACAGCTCATATTTAATCTCTTTTCCCCCGCAAATAGGAAGAGTAATCCATCTCTTTTTTTCCTTCCGGCGTCACTCTTTCTATAACAAGGTTGCCGTCTTCTACATGGGCTCTTTTTACAATTACTCTTATTGTCCTGTGTCCTCTGTTTTCAAAAAAGTAAGCACCTGGCCAGTTGTGATAGGCTCTTATTTTTCTAAGATTAATTTCTGCATCTTCGCTCAAGTTTAATAATCCATCCTCTTTGGTTATTTTTTTACAATATGTAGCTTTTTGGTGATCCTGCTCTTTTTCATTTAGCTCACCATTTAGCCATTTTGGGATTGCTTCTGCCATCATTTGACCTCCAAGTTGCCCTAAGGCTTTTTCCAAATCCAGCGCATACGGAGGCCAGTCAATTTCTATTTTTTGCTGGGCAATTATCGGCCCGTGGTCCATTTCTTCATCTAGTCTCATGATGGTCACTCCCGTCTCGTTTTCCTCCAATATAGAAGATATCATCGGAGAAGGCCCCCTTAATTTCGGCAAAAGAGAAGGGTGGACATTCAAAGTCTTGTGTTTAGGCAAATCAAGTATGTTCTGGGGGATTATTTTCCCATAAGAAGCGACGACAAATAAATCAGCGCCATTAGGAAAGTGCGACATTATTTTGTTTTTTGCTTCATCTGTCTTGAGAGAAGACAGCTGGAGTACAGGAATATTCTCTTTGTCCGCCCAGACTTTGGCTTCTGGAGGAGTAAGGACCAGTTTTCTTCCTTTCGGCTTGTCAGGTGTGGTTATTATAAGTGTCGGAACAAGCCCTTTTTTCTTCATCTCATCCAGTATGAGAGTAGAGAATGAAGATGTGCCAAAAAATGCCCAATTAATTTCGTTCATTTGATGTCAAATTATTTTCGGGAATTATTTCCTCAACATTAACTGCTTTATCAATAAAAAGCGTGCCGTCCAAATGGTCAGTTTCGTGCTGGAATATCTGAGCAATAAGGCCAGTTCCACCTCTCTGAAATTTTATTCCGTTTTCATCATACGCTTCTACCGTAGCTTTGCTTGATCTGTTTACCTTTCCGTATAAATACCTTACTGACAGACATCCTTCTTCCATCATCTTTTTGTCTTTTGAAAGTTTTTTTATGACTGGATTTATGTAGATTTCATCCTCGCCTATATCGTCCACGCTCGGCTCTTCGCCCTTTGCCAATTTTTTCACTTTTCTAGAAACCACAAAAATCCTCAAGGGGTAGCCTATCTGCGGTGCGGCAATAGCCACTCCATCGTCCTGCGACAAAAGAGCGTCTTTCATTTCTTGTAGAATTTTTTGAATTTTGGCTGTTTTTATTTCATCGAGCGGTACAGACTCTGCTACTTGCCTGAGTACCGGATCGTTCTTCTGTAGGATTTTCTTTGCCATTAACCTTAAAATATCACAAAAGCGTTGAGGGGTCTATTCGTACGGATGCATGCGGTTGCAGCATGCGAAGCTTGTTCAGAAGTTCTTTGTTTATCCATTCGCCATGCTTTAGGCCGATTAGTCCGTGTATCATGTGCTTATTTTTGTTGCCAGGATTAAAGGCGTCAAAAATTGAAAGCTCGAATGGTTTC
Organism: uncultured Candidatus Saccharibacteria bacterium; assembly: GCA_964468795.1. Classification (GTDB taxonomy): domain Bacteria; phylum Patescibacteriota; class Minisyncoccia; order Phycocordibacterales; family DATDWN01; genus C7867-006. Next base: position 64,663 of record CAYXWL010000001.1, on the reverse strand, counting down.
AGAAAATTTGCAATCTCCTGCATTTCTTTTTTAACAGTATTTTTTTCGCCTTCAAGGGATATTTTTATGTAGGTGGTAAAAGGAGGGAAGCCGATAGACTTTCTTTCTGCTATTTCCTCTCTATAAAAATCTACCAAATTGCCCCTTATTGCGTATTCGAATATCTTGGTATTTTCCTGTCTTGTTTGCACTAATAAATTTCTTTCCGACACATTTCTCATTTCAAGCAGAATATGGAAAACCTTCTCGCTTATCTGGTAATCCGGAATTGAAAAGTACGAATCAATGGAAACAATAGCTGAATTTTCCAGTTTCTGATTAAGATAAGTCAGAGCCATTTCAGTTCCTATCATTATGCTTCCGGGAGAAGAATAGAAATTGTCTCTTGTTTTGACCGCCTGCTTGTGTGTCGCCACATGATCCTTGTCCATAATATAAATTTTTGCTTTCGGAAAAAGACTCTCAATTTCCTGCTTTACTCTCTCAACTCCTATGCCCATAGGATTAAGCCTCCAGCCGTTACAGTATTTGCAAAGCTCATGCGCGTCTCTTCTTTCTCCGCAGTGATTACAGACAAATAAGTTTCCTGGAGCGTCCGGCTTTGCTGAGGCAGATTTTTTGTATAGTACGACAGGTGCAGAGCAGTTATTGCAAACCACTACTGTTCCGCAATCGCTACAAACGGTAATAGGGAAGAGCCCTTTTCTTGAGCAGAACAAGAAGGTTCGCAAATTGTTTTCTTCTGCATCCTTAAGCATGTCCTTCAACTTGTCGCCTATAATTGCAAATTCCTTTTTCTTCATGTCTTCCGGCACCCGTAGGTTTACAATTTCGCAATTTGCTGAAGTCAGAGATCTGAACTTTAGCGGAGCTAGCTCGGCATACTTTCCATTTTTTTCTTGCCACAAAGTTTCAGTTCGGAGGAACATATCGCCAAAGACCAGCCTCACTCCAAATTCTTTTGCGATGAACTCAGCACTTGTTCTCAAGTCTAGATGAGGCCTAGTCTGAGTCTTGTAGGCTCTGGAGCTCTCCTTGTCTATTATTATTGTTCCTAGATCATTTCTTGGAAGAGAAAGGAATGAACCAGTGCAGATTATTAATAAAGGATGGCTTTCATCAGATATTTTTTTCCAAGTTTCCACAAGCTCTTTTTTTGAAAGCGAAGAGTGCAGAATATACGTGTATTTTTCTATTCCTTTCTCCAATGCAGAGCGAGCATTGAGAATGTCCTCTGTCGTCGGCAGGCAGAAAAAAACGCTCCTGCCTTTTGCAAACTCCTCGCGTATGAGGCTCTTATATGTGGCATATCTTTCTTCATCGTCTGATTGCAATACGAGAGTTTCAAAGAAGACTCCAGGCATTTTTTCTTTCTGAATGAATGACAGTTCAGAGCTGGATTCTATTATTGCGCTGGGAATAAATGAATAAAGAACGCTCCCAACAGTTCCGGCATAGTAGTCAGCTATCTTTTGGCAGGCATTTATAAAAGATCCGGATAAAAATGTTCTTGTTTCAATGTTTTCAATTTTTTTTATGCTGAAAGACAGAGATTTAAGCTCGGACTTCATCTCTTCGGCATTTTTGGAATCAACCACTAGTCCATATACATTCTTCTTTCTAAGAGGTATAGAAACAATTGATCCTGGAGCAATTTCTTTTTTTGTAAAGTATGTTAGAGAGTCTTTCGGTATTCCGCGACTAATAGGTATTACTGTAACTATTCTCATGCCGAGTATTATAGCAAATCCGCGCCAGTCTCCTATGGAAACTGGCGCGGACGAATCAGGCATCGTACTTTACGATGCCGTCCCACTGCGCATTGTCTGCTTTGCCAAGGTCTTTCTTGGAAGCCTTGGCTCTTTTCTTCTGTTCTCTCACGGCGAGTCCAGTGATGCCGGCCGTAGCGGCAATGCCGACAGCAACAACAACAAATTTCTTGCTTCGAGTTTTCTTTGTCTCGGTCATGAAGCCTCCATATTTGTTTTTATCACAATTGGGGATTCTCTACAATTTTAGAGTATTACCTGCATCAAATTTTCTCCATCCAAAACATATATGAAAGCCGGATCGGCTTCGATGAATGAAGGCCTTACGCCTTTGTATATTGGCATGAAATTCTGACCGCCTTTATTATCTATTTCAATTACAAATATGCCGTCAACTGTGGAAAATATTATTGCATCGTTTCTGTTCTTATAAAATGAAATATTTCTTATAGCACTATCTGTTTTAAGCACTGATACAGTCGTACTTCCAACCATAGCTGATATCCCATTGTCATCAACCCATATTTTTGTACTGCCATCTTCTGATGTTTTAGGCGAAGACAGCGTAGGAAGAGGATCTATCATTATTTTGTTTCTAATTGACCAATAATCTGGATCAACGCTGGTTATAATCTGGCCTGAAGCATTGCTGGGAACAACAAGCGGTTTTATCTCCACACTTTTCTTGCTATCAACCTTTACATCTTTTTTCCAAGGGAAATAACCTTCTTTAGAAACAATTATTTGGTGAGTCTTTGGAGATAGAAAGACAAAAACAGTTTCATTGTCCTTTGTCGTCGTTATTTTCTGTGATGAGTCTACAAACACAGATGTTCCTGCCAAGGGCAATGCAACCTCAAGCCTGCCAACTTTTCCAAGCGTGTAATCGTCAGTAAGCCGGTAGCCGGATTCATATAGTGCAAAGAAAAAAATTAGTACTGCTGTGGTGCAAAAAATGTATATGTAAACTTTGTATTTTTGAAAAAAGCTTTCTTTTGCAATATTGTCCATATCGGCTATTATACTCACATATGGGCATTTTCTCAAAAAAAATCGGAATCGACCTCGGGACGGCAAACATTTTGGTGTTCATACCCGGCAGAGGCATCGTTCTAAATGAGCCGTCCGTCGTGGCTGTTTCCGAAGAAGATAACAAAATAGTAGCCATAGGCCTGGAGGCAAAAGAAATGATCGGTCGAACGCCTGAAAATATCATCGCCTATAGGCCGATGAAAGATGGAGTTATTGCGGATTACAGGGTTACAGAGGCGATGCTCAGGTATTATTTGGACAAGGCATTGGGCAAGTGGAATTTTGTTAAGCCTGAAGTTTTGGTTTCTGTCCCGGCAGGGGTTACTTCCACAGAAAGGAGAGCGGTTATCGAGGCGGCAATAAAAGCCGGAGCAAAAAATGCCTATGTGGTTAAGGAGCCTATTCTTGCAGCTATCGGGGCCGGCATTCCAATACATGAACCAGCTGGCCATATGATAGTTGATATTGGTGGAGGTACGACAGATGTGGCTGTGATATCTTTGGGAGGCATAGTTGCTTCAACTTCAGTAAAATGTGCTGGTAACAGGATAGACCACTCTATTGCAGACTATATAAAGAAAACTTTTAATCTTGGGATTGGGGACAAAACAGCGGAGGATATAAAGATCAAAATTGGTTCTGCTATTCCAATAGAAGAGGAGCTTACTATTACGATAAAGGGAAGAGATTTTGTAACCGGACTGCCTCGAAGCGTGGAAATAAAGACGAACGAAATAGTAAAAGCCATTAGCAAAGACTTGAGAGAGATGATAAAGGCAATAAAAGATGTTCTGCAGGAGACCCCGCCAGAGCTTTCTTCAGATATTATTGACAGAGGCATTATTATGACTGGAGGAACATCTCAGCTTAGGAACTTGCCTGAACTAGTATTCAGAAGAACAGGAGTGAAGGCTGTTTTGGCCAAAGACGCGCTATATTGTGTTGCAAAGGGAACCGGAGTAGCTTTGGAACACCTTGATACATATAAGAAATCCATAATTGCAAAAAGATAGTCACAGTTAGTTTGCATTCCCGATTGTAGCCTAAAATAAGAGGCATATAATTATACTGGAGGTAAGTATGGTAGAGGTCCATTTTGAAAATATCAAGTTCGGGCCTTGCAGTATCGATGCGGCTCTGAACTATCTTGCTCTCGACGGCTGGGTAGCCGTAGATGTGCCAGATTATCCAACAGTCTTCTTCAAGAAAAGAAATCCTGATCCTCTCGACCGGAACAAATATCTTTATGCAAAAATTGTCGAGGTCGAGGGAGTTTTGATGCCTCTCGAAGCTCTTTCATCTGTAGTATCGCAACTGCATCACCATCCGTGATGTACGAACGATGCCGCGCTGACTAGGTCTAGCGCGGTTTTCGTTTGAGTTTTGAAAAAATAAAAATTATACTTAAATCCTGGAAGGAGAAGTGATGAACGAAACAACAAAGGATCCAAAAGCTATTGCAGCAAAGACGGATCATATCGTGAAGATTCTCCAAGGTAGCCGTGTCGAGTTACGAGCACCGCAGAAGCAGGAAATTATAAACAAGCCTGTTTCCAAGTAAGCTAGCCCCGCAGAGATGCGGGGCGACTTATTTGCTATAATTACTCCATGGAAATTTTTTTAAGTACAAACCCGGAGGAATTGCATCACGCATATTACTTTATCGGTCCAAAGGATAATGCATTTGAAATGCTTGAGAGCTATTTATCAAAGCATGGGTATAAAACTTCAGGCAACCCGGATTTTGTGCACCTTAAGTTTGAAACATTGAAAATAGAAGAGGCGAGGGAAATATCTGCTTCTCAAGAGAGGAAAGACTTTTCGGGAAAAAGAAAATTTTTCGTTATAGAAGTTGATTTTATTACCGAAGAGGCTCAGAACTCTCTTCTGAAAGTTTTAGAGGAGCCTACGATTGGGACCCATTTCTTTTTTATTTCTCCCCAAGAAATAATTTTGCCAACACTTAAATCTAGAATGCAGATAGTCTCACTGACATTATCAGAGGAGAAAGAGAAGTCTCTATTGAAACTAAATATGTCAGAAAGGTTAAATATGGTAAAGGATATAGTTGAAGCAATAGGCGATGAAGATGCAACAAAGCAGGATGCAATAAATTTCTTAAATAAAATCGTGGTTGAGTTGTATAACAAGGGGGTAGAGAAGAATGCACGAGAGCTTGAGCTCTGCGAAAAATCAAGAGCATCATTGTATGACAGGGGAGCTCCGGTCAAAATGATACTGGAGCAATTGGTATTATCAATTTAATTAAATTTGGTATAATCGTGTTCTATGGCATATAACTTTGCAAATTTTAAAAATAGCTCGAAGGAAGTTGAGGAATGGCTGAAGCGGGAAATGTCCGGAATAAGAACTGGCAGGGCAACTCCGGCAATATTGGACAATGTGAGAGTTGAAGCATATGGAAGCGAAATGCCTGTAAACCAGCTTGCCAACGTTTCAGTCGAGGATGCTAGGATGCTTAGAATTACCCCATGGGACATGTCTCAATCAAAAGCTATTGAAAAAGCTATTTCTACTTCTGATCTCGGGCTTTCCGTATCTGTGGATGACAAAGGCCTCAGAGTTTCATTTCCTGAGCTCACTTCTGAAAGAAGATTGTCGCTTGTTAAAATAGCAAAGCAGAAACTAGAGGACGCTAAAGTTACTCTAAGAGGTGAGAGGGAAAAAGTCCTAAAGGATATAGATAAGCAGGAAAAAGAGGGAGGAATGGGTGAGGATGAAAAGTTTAGGCTCAAAGCCGAACTGCAGAAGCTGGTAGACGACTCAACCAAATTGCTCGAAGAAGTATTTTCAAAAAAAGAAAAGGAAATATCAGAATAAATAAATGATAACTACTATCGTATTTCTACTAGTCATTGCTATTCTCGTGCTAGTTCACGAGCTAGGGCATTTTATTGTTGCAAAGGCATCAGGAATAAGAGTAGACGAGTTTGGAATCGGCTTTCCGCCGAAGCTTTTTGGCAAAAAAATGGGCAAGACGCTGTACAGCATAAATGCCATACCTTTCGGAGGGTTTGTTAAAATTTTTGGCGAAGATCCTGAACTTTCTCCAATATCAGAAGAGGAAAAGAAGACAAGCTTTTCTCATAAGCCTAAAGCTATACAAGCCGCAGTACTAGTGGCAGGGGTTACATTCAATGTCATATTTGCATGGCTTCTATTATCTTTCGGGTTTATGACTGGCATGCCATCTGTAGCTGATGAAACAAATATTGGCAATATCCGTGATGTAAAGCTTGTTATTACAGATGTGCTAGACTCTTCTCCGGCAAAAAATGCTTTGCTTAAAACCGGCGATGAAATAGTAAAAGTTTCTAGAGGATCAAAAATAATAGAGGGAGAAAATCTAACCGTTAAAAATGTTCAGGATGCCATATCAGAAAGCAGTATAAATATAACTTTTACTTATAAAAGATCGGGAAAAATATTTTCAACAAATGTAACTCCATCTTCCGACATCATACCAGGCAAGAAAGCAGTGGGCATAAGCATGGAAAATATCGGCTTGCTCAAACTGCCTGTGCACAAGGCTCTGCTGAGTGGCGCAAAGGATACTATTTTTATTCTAAAGGAAACTGCTGTCGGCTTGGGTCAGTTCCTGTGGAAGGCAGTTACTTTCAGATCGGATCTATCGCAGGTTGCTGGCCCGATTGGAATTGCCGGAGCTGTAGGGGAAGCAAAGAGCATGGGTTTCGTGTATCTGATTTCCTTGATGGCGCTCATTTCAATAAATCTTGCAGTCATAAATCTTCTTCCTTTTCCTGCTCTCGATGGCGGAAGACTTCTATTTGTTATTATTGAATCAATAACAAGAAGACCAATTTCTCCAAAAATTGCTAGAACAGCAAATGTTGTTGGGTTTGCTTTTCTTATAATTCTCATGGTTGTCATTACAGCCCACGATATATTCAAGTTGGTATAATCTAACCCCCCCATTACTTCTTACCTAAGGATAGCCTGTTTTTGCTGAAAATTAGTTTTTAATATAGTATTTATCCCATGAGACAATCACAACTTTTTACTAAAACAAGGAAGGAGGTGCCGGCTGATGAGACATCTAAAAATGCCCAGTATTTGATACGGGCTGGATATATTCACAAAGAATTGGCAGGAGTCTACTCTTTTTTGCCACTTGGATTGAGAACTCTTAACAACATCGTAAATATCATAAGAGATGAAATGAACAAGGCGGGCGGGCAAGAGATTCTGATGTCTGCTTTGCAGGACAAAGAGCTTTGGCTGAAAACTGACAGGTGGGATGACAAGAAAGTTGATAATTGGTTCAAGACTGAACTAAATAGCGGTGGGGAAACAGGGCTTGGAATCACTCACGAAGAGCCTCTTACTCGGATAATGAGCGAACATATTTCTTCATACAGAGATCTCCCTGTTTTTGCCTATCAGTTTCAAAACAAATTTAGAAATGAGCTCAGAGCCAAAAGCGGAGTAATGAGGGGCAAGGAGTTTTTAATGAAAGATCTTTACTCTTTTTCAAAGGACAATGAAAGCCACATTTCTGACTACAATAAAATTAGAGATGCGTACGTAAGAGTTTTTGATAGGCTTGGAATAGGAGACAAGACTTATATTACTTTCGCTGACGGCGGAATATTTTCTGAGTTTTCTGAAGAGTTTCAGACTATCACTGACTCAGGAGAGGATCTCATCTACATTCATGAGGGAAAGAAAATTGCTCTAAATAAGGAAGTTTATACTGACGAGAATTTGAGCAAGCTTGGAATTAAAAAGGAAGAGCTTGTTGAGAAAAAAGCTGTTGAAGTTGGAAACATTTTCCATCTAGGAACAAGATTCTCTGAACCTCTAGGTCTCAAGTACAAGGATGAGGATGGCAATGAAAAGCCTGTTGTGATGGGAAGCTACGGAATCGGTCCAAGCCGATTGCTCGGTACTATTGTCGAAGTCCTTTCAGATGAGAAAGGAATCGTTTGGCCAAAATCAGTTTCTCCTTTTGCTGTACACTTGGTAAGGCTTGGTGTAAATAGTGACACTATGGCTTTTGCTGATAAAATATACGCGGATTTGCAGGCCAAAGGCATCGAGGTCTTGTATGATGACAGGGATCTCCGACCAGGCGAGAAGTTTGCAGATTCTGACCTTATTGGGATACCTGTGAGGTTTGTTGTAAGCGACAAGACTGTTGCGGAAGGAAAGGTTGAAGTAAAGAAGAGGATTTCTGATGAAGCTGTACTTTTGAATTTTGAAGAGGCTGTAAAAGAATTGTAAAAAGAGTTTCTTTCTCCGTATTTCATTTTTAGAGCACGCAATAAGCCCTGCTAGGCTTTTGCTCAATCTCGCACCGTCGTGCTCCGAAGTCTCTAAAAATAAAATGCACTCAACAAAACTCTTTTTCTCTAAAAATTAATGATAAAAAATCTGGAACAACTGAAAAGATTGCTTTCACACGATATCGGCATTGATTTGGGAACTGCCAATACTCTTGTTTATATGCATGGAAAGGGAATCGTCATAAACGAGCCTTCTGTGGTTGCTGTCAATCAGAAGACTGGACGCGTAGTTGCTGTAGGAAAAGATGCAAAGCAGATGCTCGGCCGAACTCCTGGACACATTATTGCGATAAGACCTCTTGTTGATGGTGTTATTTCTGATTTTGAAGTTACGGAGGAAATGATTACCTATCTTTTGAATAAGGCACAGAAAAATAATAAAAAACTATTGGGTCCCAGAGTGGTTGTTGGGGTTCCATCGGGAATTACAAACGTAGAAATCCGAGCAGTTAGAGATGCAACCAAAAACGCAGGCGCTTCAGAGGTTCATATTGTAGAAGAGCCTATGGCTGCAGCAATCGGCATGAGACTTCCTGTTATGGAGCCTATGGGCACAATGATTATTGATATCGGCGGAGGTACGACAGATATAGCCGTAATATCTCTTGGCGGAGTAGTCAGATCAAAAAACTTGCGAATCGCCGGCGACAAGCTAAATAACGACATCATATCTTATGTGAGAAGCGAATTTAAGATTTTAATTGGAGAGAAAACTGCCGAAAGCATAAAAATTTCTATCGGTTCAATATTACCCGGAGAAGTTCCTTTAGAAGCTTCTATTAAAGGTCGCGATCTCATTTCAGGTTTGCCGAGAGAAGTTGTGATCACAGACTCAGATATTCGCGAGGCTATTTCTCAATCTATTAACACTTTGGTTGAGTCAGTAAAAGAAGTGCTCGAGACTACTCCGCCGGAAGTGTTGGCTGATGTGATGATAAGAGGAGTCTATCTGGCTGGCGGTGGCGCTTTGATAAAAGGCTTGCCGGAAATTATTTCAGAGTACACGAAAATTCCTGTACATATTGCACCTGATCCGCTGACTGCAGTTTGTCGTGGAGCAGGTATAATATTGGAAAACATGGAGACTTATAAAGATGTCCTAATTAAAAATGAAGACGAACTACCCCCTAAGAAGTAAGCCGAAGAACAACGATCGAAAGCGACTTTTGATTATCATAGCTTCTTTTGTTGTAGTAGCCGGCTTTGGTTTTGCCTTTCCAAATTTTTCTCGGAATACTGCATATACTATTTCAAAGCCTATTTGGAGCTTTAGGAGTGTTGCGGGAAATGGGTTTTCTTCCGTTGTCAGCTTTTTCAAATTCAAGAATTCTCTCATAGCAAAAAATGAGGAGCTAGTGCAAGAAATAGAAGCCTTAAAGCTAAAGGAAATTGATTATGATATTTTGCAAAAGGAAAATCAGGATTTAAAGGCTGAACTCGGAAGGCGGTCTGATAGTAAGAGAATTATTGTTAAAGCTTTGTCCAAGCCTCCGGTCTCACCATATGACACTATTGTTATAGATGCCGGCTCATCTGACGGAATCCTGCTCGGCGACAGAGTATATATGGGCGATAATATTATTATTGGTATAGTAACAAACGTTACGGCTCATACTTCTTTGGTAGAACTGTTTTCAAATGGAAATAACAAACAGGAGGCAATATTGTCTAGAACCGGCACAACTTTCACTTTGGTTGGCCAAGGCGGAGCAAATATGAAGCTTGAAGTGCCAAAGGATGCTGATATTATCTGGGGTGACACATTTACGTACCCAAGCTTGTCAGGCGCAATTGTCGGAAGCGTATACTATATTGACACAAATTCACAAAGTTCTTTTGAAACTATTTATATAAAGGCGCCATTTAACGTATTTTCTTCAAAGTATCTTTACGTCGGCAGGTAAGTTGCGACTCTGTACCTTTATTGTGCTAATATATCGTCATGAAAGGCCCGTGGATTAGAATTTCAGCTTTCCTGTTGATGTTTGTTTTGATGCTAGTTCTTCCGTGGTGGCTTTCAATTTTGTGCATGATAGCTCTGACAGTGTATTTACCAACTTATATTGAAATTTTTGTTTTTGCTTTCATGTTGGATGTTCTGTATTCGGCAAAATTTTTATTTCCGTATCCGGCATTGTCGATGGCTTTTGTTTACCTAATCATCAATTCGGTTGTAAGGGAAAGAATAAGACTATAAATGTTCCATCAATTAAAGAAAATTTGGCAAAGAAATAGGCGTATTAGCACAAAGGCACTTGATCCGGACGAGATTTTTCTCGATTCAAAAAACTTGCCAGAATTCGACACATCTCAGTTTGAGGGCAGAATAGAAAAGCCGATTGCACGGAGCTTGCTTGGGGCGATTACTTTTTTCATTTTTATCGTCGGAATAGTTTTTTCATACAAAATATGGAACTTGCAGGTTGTAGAAGGAAAAACGTTTAGGACGAGAAGCGATAACAACTCTCTGAAAACTAGCATTATCTATGCAGACAGGGGAGTCATATCTGACAGAAACGGACTGCCTATCGCTTGGAACAATATAAATCCAAATTCTTCAGACTTTTCGCTCAGGGTCTACGCAACATCTACTGGTCTATCAACTTTCCTCGGCTATATAAAATATCCAACAAAGGATTCCTCTGGCATATATTATCAGGATAAATTTGATCCAAGAGACGGCATAGAAAAGCTGTTAGATAACGCATTGTCTGGCAAGAACGGAACAAAGATAATAGAGACTGATGCCAGAGGCAATGTGGTTTCAGAGAGTGTCGTTCAGCCTCCTCAAGACGGAAACAACGTAATCCTATCTATTGATTTGAAATTGCAGAAACAGCTGAACAAATCCATGCTGGATATTGCTGATAGGGCTGGCTACAAAGGCGGAGCTGGAGTGGTGATGGATGTCCGTACGGGAGAAATTCTGGCAATCAGCAACTTTCCTGAATACGACTCGCAAATTATGACCGATGGTTCGGATAATGCAAAAATTAAATCTTGGATAAGTTCTGCAAATCATCCATTTTTAAATAGGGTTGTAGATGGGCTTTACACACCAGGCTCTATCATGAAGTTATTTGTGGCTATGGGAGTTCTAGATCAGGGCGTTATATCGCCGAATAAACAGATATTGAGCACAGGCTCTATTACTGTGCCGAATCCCTATTTCCCCGACAAGCCTTCTGTTTTTGTGGATTGGAAAGCTCACGGCTTGGTTGATATGAGAAGGGCGATTGCAGTGTCTTCAAACGTATACTTTTATGAAGTTGGTGGGGGTTACAAAGATCAGAAAGGAATAGGCATATCTAACATAGAAAAATATGTCAGGATGTTTGGATACGGCACGACTACGGAAATTAATTTTCCCGGAGAAAAGAAAGGTACAATTCCAAATCCTGATTGGAAGAAGGAAAATTTTAAGGGAGAAGATTGGAGAATAGGAGACACGTATAACACAGCTATCGGACAGTATGGATTCCAAGTCACTCCTATTCAAGTCGTAAGATCTGTTGCTACTTTGGCTACAAATGGAAATCTTATTACTCCAACATATATAAAAGGCGACGCTGTGAAAGTCAGCGGAAAAGTTGAGCTTGATCCAAAGTACTTTCAAATAGTCAAAGAGGGAATGAGACAAGGAGTTACGGATGGGACATCACACGCAATAAATTTCCCTTTTGTCGAGGTGGCCTCAAAAACTGGGACAGCTCAGATTGGAGTTGCAAAAGATGAGGTGAACTCCTGGGTGGTAGGTTTCTGGCCTTATCAGAATCCAAAATATGCATATGCGATAGTAATGGAGCGCGGTTCCAAAAACAACCAGTTCGGCGCTGTGCTTGTTATGCAGGAATTTTTAGACTGGGTTCATATATATGCTCCACAATACTTGGAGTAGTTCTGATCTTTTTGTATCAAATTGACTTTAGATGATTTTGTGATAAACTATTTCGGAATTAATTATCAACTTAACAATCTTTTATGGGTGAGTATGAATATTTAACTAAGGAAAAATTTGACGAATTTACAGCTGAGCTTGCTGAGCTTAAAGGTAAGAAAAGAAAAGAAGTTGCTGAAAACCTTGAATATGCAAAATCTCTAGGAGATTTGTCAGAAAACGCCGAGTATCACGAGGCTAGAGACATACAGGCAACTGTCGAAGACAGAATTGCTAAGCTTGAAGAGCTTCTAAAGCACGCAATAATCGTTTCAGGAAATCATACTGGAAAAGTAAATGTCGGATCAGTTGTAACAGTTGAAAAGGATGGAAAGGAGTTTGAATATACAATTGTAGGTTCTGAGGAAGCAGATGTTGCATCGAACAAAATATCAGTCAGGTCTCCATTTGGTCAGGCTATTATCGGAAAAGAGAAAGGAGATAACTTCTCTTTCCATGCTCCAGCAGGCGAACTTTCCTACAAGATTACAGACGTTAAGTAAGCAATACAGCCCCGATAGGGGTTTTTTTGTTATAATCCGCCTCCTTTCAAGTTTTCGCTTTTTACTTTATACTGTCTACTAATATGGCATCACTAGAAGAAATACGGGAAGCGAGGCTTGCAAAGCTAAATATTTTAAAGGAACAAGGCATAGATCCATATCCAGCCAGAGTTCCAAGAGATTTTTCAATAAAGTTTCTTAAGGAAAATTTTGAAAATCAGGAAAAAGAAGGTAATGCACTTTCAGTTGCAGGAAGAGTAATGATTCTTCGAGGGCAGGGCGCGATTCTTTTTGCTGTCATTTTTGATGGAACAGATAAAATCCAAGCAATAATAAAAAAAGATGTTCTTGGTGAAGACCTATTCAAGCTGTTTGTGGATACGGTAGATATGGGTGATTTTATATCAGTCACAGGCAAAGCTGTCCTTTCTAAAACAGGGGAGCAGAGCGTTATGGCAGAGAACTGGACAATGGCCGGCAAATCCCTTTTGCCTCTGCCTGAGAAATGGCATGGACTTCAGGATATTGACGAAAGGTACAGAAAGCGATATTTGGATTTTCTTGTTAATGACGAGTTGCGAGACCTCATGGCAAAGAAAGCAAAGTTTTGGGATGCTACGAGAACATTTCTAAAAGAAAATAATTTTATTGAAGTTGAAACCCCAACGCTAGAAGTTACGACAGGCGGTGCAGAGGCGAACCCTTTCAAAACACACCATGACGACTATGACCTTGATGTATTTTTGCGAATTTCAGTAGGAGAATTGTGGCAAAAAAGGCTTATGGCAGGAGGTTTTGGAAGAACTTTTGAAATAGGCAGAGTGTACAGAAACGAGGGATCTAGCCCAGACCACACTCAGGAGTTTACCAACCTCGAGTTCTACGCTTCATTCATGGACTACACCGAAGGAATCGGATTCACTGAAGAGCTTATTAAATATATAGCAAAGGAAACTTTTGGAAAATTAGATTTTGAAACAAGAGGACACAGGTTTTCTCTGGAAGGAGAGTGGCCGAAAATGTCTTATGTTGAAATTGTCAAAGACAAAACGGGAATTGATGTTTTGACGGCAAGCACGGAGGAAATGAAAGATAAACTCGATGAGTTAAAAGTCAAATATGAGGGGGAGAATAGGGAGAGACTTACAGATACGCTCTGGAAGTACTGCCGAAAGCAAATTTCTGGTCCTGTCTGGTTGGTAGATGTTCCGAAAATTGTTTCTCCTCTTTCAAAATCAAAACCGGACAATCCTGAACTTACTGAAAGAGTACAACTCATATTGGCGGGTGCAGAGGTAACTAACGGATTCTCCGAATTAAATGATCCGATAGATCAAAAGGAAAGATTTGATGCTCAGAAAAAGCTTTTAGAGTCAGGCGACAAGGAAGCTATGATGTCAGACGATGAGTTTGTTGAGATGCTCGAGTATGGCATGCCACCAACATTTGGATTTGGCATGGGTGGGGATAGGCTATTCTCATTTTTGGCCGATAAGCCCTTACGAGAGCTTCAAACTTTTCCTTTAATGAGACCTAAGATGGACTAAATCCATGAAAAAACCAGCCTAAATGGCTGGTTTTTTCATTCTCAAAAAATGAGCACTTGCACCTTAAAAAACCTTGTGTTCTATTGGTTTTTTCCTTGCAAAAAGTGGATAAGTTTGGTGGCGGGTGGGATGAAGTGGTATATAATATTAATCAAGTGGGAAAGAGTGGGATAAAATTCTGCAAAGGAATTTTATAAATTTAACAGAGAATCGATGTTCATAGGAGAGTACACACATTCAATCGATGACAAAAATCGACTCTCACTGCCGGCGAAATTTCGCGCGGAAATGGGAAAGAAAGTTGTGGTAACTCCAGGTCTCGATAATTGTTTGTTCGTATTTACTCAGAAGGAGTGGGCAGGCATCAGCGAAAAGCTGAACCAATCATCCCTCCTTCAGGCAGACAATCGAAGCTTTAACAGATTTATGTTTGCCGGAGCAACGGAAGCAGAAATCGATTCTATCGGCAGAATACTTATCCCTGATTTCCTACGCGATCGTGCGAATTTAAAAAACAAAGTTGTCGTTATTGGCGTTTCGTCCCGAGTTGAGATTTGGAACGAAAAAACATGGACTGACTACAAGAAAGTTGTTGAAAAGCAGGCAGATACTTTGGCAGAGAAATTGGGTCAGGTGGGAGTGTTATAAGTTCGAAAGTTTAAAAGTTAAATAGTTCGAAAGTTTAAAACAAAAAATATCCAACTAATTAACTATCCAACTATCTAACTCCATGACTCATAAGACAGTTCTTTTACAAGAAAGCATAGATGGACTCAATATTCAAAAAGGTGACATCTTTGTCGATGGGACCCTTGGCGGAGGAGGACACTCGGAGGAGGTTTGCAAAAGGTTTGGCGATTCTGTTGTCATGATCGGAATCGACCTTGATCCTGACGCGATTAGCCGGACTAAACTTAGGCTCGCTCCTTACAAGTGCAATATAAAGTACGCACAGGGAAGTTTCAGAAATATAGATACGATTTTAAATTCACTTGGTGTGGCCCAGGCGGATAAAATCCTTCTCGACATAGGTTTGTCATCTAACCAGTTTGAAGAATCTGGGAGAGGCTTTACATTTCAAAAGGATGAGCCTCTGATAATGTCATTTAAAAAAGACATTACGCCGGATGATCTTACGGCAAGAGAAATAGTGAACAACTGGGACTTGGAGAGCATAGCTGCAATCCTAAAAGGTTATGGCGAAGAGCAGTTCGCCTGGAAGATTGCAAAGGCGATAGTCGAGACCAGAAAAGCATCTCCTATCGAGACTACCTTCCAGCTTGCGGAGCTTATAAAAATAGCTACTCCAAAGTGGTATCACCACAAAAAGATCCATCCAGCGACAAAAACTTTTCAAGCCCTGAGGATTACTGTTAACGACGAGATAGAGAGCCTAAAAGACGGCTTGAAAAGAGGATTTGGCATGCTGTCAAAAGGAGGGAGGATGGCAGTTATTTCCTTCCACAGCCTTGAAGATAGGGAAGTCAAAATATTTTTTAAGGAACTAGAAGAAAATGAAGAGGGTAAAAAAGTAAACAAGAAGCCGATCGTACCTACTAGTGTAGAAATAAAAGAGAATCCAAGATCTAGAAGCGCAAAATTACGAATAATCGAAAAACAATAATAAAACAGAATGATAGAAAACGTATTACAAATTAATAACGAAAAGACAGTGTTCTGGAGCCTCATCGCTGTTCTCCTTCTATCTGTTGGTTTCTATATGTACCTTATAAATGCAACAGTTTATAACATTGTTGCCAGAGAG
Organism: uncultured Candidatus Saccharibacteria bacterium; assembly: GCA_964468795.1. Lineage (GTDB taxonomy): Bacteria > Patescibacteriota > Minisyncoccia > Phycocordibacterales > DATDWN01 > C7867-006. Next base: position 48,783 of record CAYXWL010000001.1, on the reverse strand, counting down.
AATTTTGAATCAGAAGCAAATGCACTTACTTTGTCTATAGGCAAGCAGGAATTTGCTTATATTCAGGCCAGAAACAGCATAACTTTGGAGACGGCACACAGCAGAGGATTTAAAGAAGTTTCTCAGAAGACCTACATTTCTCCGAATTCAGTCAGCCAAGTTTCTTACTTGTCCAGATAGTATGATATTATAAAAAAGCGGAAAGCTATTTTCTACTCTGCTTTTTCTTTATGAAATATATTACTCGAATCAGGATTATTTCAGTATTAATATTTGTTTTTGCTCTGCTTCTTATTGGAAGGCTGTATTTCCTCCAAATAGTAGATCACGAATTATATATTTCAAAAGCGGACAGGCAGTATATCGGTTCCTCAAATAAAATTTTTAACAGAGGTACAATATATTTCTCTAATAAGGATGGCAGTACCGTGTCGGCCGCGACCCTGCAGTCGGGCTATGTTGTTGCTGTTAATCCAGAAATAATAAAGAACCCTGAAAATGCCTATCAAAAACTAAACGCGATTTTTCCAGTTGATCATGATGTTTTTATAGCCAAGGCAACGAAGCAAAAAGACCCTTATGAAGAAATTGCTACTCATGTTGACCCTGTGATCGGCCAGAAAATAGGAGATTTAAAAATACCCGGATTGCAGGTTTTTAAGGAAAAGTGGCGCTTTTACCCAGGCAGTGATACTGCTTCGCATATTATCGGTATTCTGGGCTACAAGGGCAATGAATATGCAGGAAGATACGGCCTTGAGAGGCAATATGAAAAACAGCTTGAAAGGGAGGATGGCGCTTATGTAAATTTCTTTGCCGAAATATTTTCAAATATCAAGAAAGCGGCTTCAGACAGCAATGACAATGCAGCAGATATTGTAACCACAATCGAGCCTGTAGTGCAGTCATTTCTTCAAGGCATCTTAGCAAGTACCACTGAAAAATGGTCATCGGACAGTACAGGCGCGATAATAATGGATCCTAGCACAGGCGAGATTATTGCTATGGAATCATACCCGACATTTGATTTAAATCATCCAGAGAACCAGAAAGATATCGCCATTTTCTCTAATCCGCTAGTAGAAAGCGTTCACGAAATGGGTTCGATTATAAAACCTCTTACCGTTGCAGCAGGAATAGATGCGGGAGTAATTACTTCAAAGTCTACTTATTATGACAAAGGATACGTGATGATAAGCGGAAAAAAAGTTTCCAACTTTGACGGAAAAGAAAGAGGGACTGTGAGCATGCAGGATTTGCTATCCCAGTCTCTTAATGTCGGTGCTGCTTACGTAGAAAGCCTCCTTGGCAATAAAAGATTTTCAGAATACATGTATGCATACGGATTGGGCGATAAAACAGGCATCGAGCTTCCAAACGAAGCTAGAAACATTGTAGGAAATCTGAAAAGCAATGTTGACATAGATCTTGCTACAGCCTCGTTCGGACAAGGTATTGCGCTAACGCCGATTTCAACCATACGGGCGCTGTCAGTCATAGCTAATGGCGGAGTTTTGGTTGATCCTCACATTGTAAAAAAAATTCATTACAAGATTGGCATTACAAAGGATATCCAGCCAGAAGTCGGACAAAGAGTGCTTAAGAGGGAAACGGCGGAGGAGGTTGCCAGAATGATGACATACAGCGTAGACCACGTGCTTTCCAACGGAAGCTTGCATCTTCCTAGCTACAATGTGGCGGCAAAGACAGGTACAGCCCAGATTGCAAAGCCCAACGGCGGAGGCTATTATGAAGACAGGTTCCTTCACTCATTTGTAGGATTTTTCCCTGCATACAGCCCTCGGTTTATAATACTTTTGTATACAATAAACCCTAAAGGAGCCAGATTTGGTTCTGAAACGCTTACGGTACCATTTATGGATACAGTAAAGTTTCTGATAAATTACTACGACATACCTCCTGACAGATAGTTATAATTAGAATTAGTTTGCATATGGATTACCTAAAAAAATTAGCAAAAAAGCTATTTCAATATCAGGCTCGCGTTGTTCTTAAAAAATACAAGCCAAAAGTTATTGCTATATCAGGAAGCGTCGGCAAGACATTAACAAAGGAGGCGATCTATCTTTTGATGTCAAAGAGGTTTCATGTCAGGAAAACTGAAAAGAGCTTTACTACGGAGCTTGGAATTCCTTTGGCCATAATTGGATGCAGAAATGTTTCTAACAGCATCTTTCAATGGGCAGAAAATCTCATTACAGGACTTGGATTAATTGTTTTTAAGTCAAATTATCCCGAATGGCTGATACTTGAAGTAGATACAGACAAGCCAGGCGACCTGCGTTCGCTTTATCAGTACTTGCCAGTAGACATTTTAGTCATGACAGCAGTCGGCGAAGTCCCGTCCCATATCGAAGCTTTTTATGAAATGGCCAATTTTTTATATGAAAAAAAACATATTGTGGAGTCTCTAAACCGTGATGGATTAATAATCTACAATGCTGATGATCTCATGGCTACTAGGATAGTAGAGAGAGGATATGTCAGAAAAGTTCCTGTGGGCAACACAGAGGATTGCTTGGTTAAATGCAGTGAGTGGAAAATAATGTATGGTAGCGGAAAAAACCAAACTGTTCCAACCGGCATGTCCTTTGGTATTACGTATGACAGTCAGGAATATCCTTTCAAGATATTTCAAACTATTGGAGTGCAGAACGAGTATGCTTGCGCTCTGGCTTTTGCCGTTGGAATAGAGCTTGGCCTTTCACCAAAAGATGTAGTTGGATCACTTTCAAAATTTACTTCTCTGCCAGGAAGGATGAATATTATTGCAGGAAAAAATGACAGCATACTGATAGATGATTCATATAACGCTGCACCGATAGGAATGCAGGATGCAATACTTTCTTTCACCAGCATAGCCTCTTCAGGCAAAAAAATTGCTGTTATAGGAGATATGCTCGAGCTCGGAAGGTACTCGGCAGAGGAGCATAAGAAGATAGCTCCGCTTCTAAACTATTCAGTATCATACGTTTTAACAGTTGGCATAAGGGCAAGAAGAGTTGCTCAAGAGCTTTTGAGTTTAGGCTTTGATGAATCTCACGTCATGTCCTTTGATGATTCGGAAGAAGCAGGCATAGAGCTTTCAAAGCTCTTGGAACCGGGTGATGTTGTGCTTGTAAAGGGATCACAGGCCATGAGAATGGAAAGAGTGGTGGAAATAGTAATGAGACATCCGGAGGACATGGAAAAGCTTTTAGTACGGCAGGAGAGACATTGGAAGGCAAGGGATTAATCCTAAGTTCATTTGAGGCATATACTGTAAAAATATGCTTTCAGAAAACGGAAACAGGTTATCTCAGATTTTTTCATATGTGCGCAATGCACCCATCTGGGATGAGTACACCAAGTGGCAGATATTCGTGTTTTTATTTGGAGCGCTTGCCATAATTTATTTAATGTTAAACATATTTACATCTTTAACGAACAAAACACCGCCACCTTTTACAGAAGTTAAAGTCTCAACAAATGATATGGATTCTTTTGAAGCTTCTTTGGCTGGCAGTATAAGCTCTCCAGTGGAAAAAGGCAGTCCGGTTAGGATTCTGGTAGACGGCCCAGAGTTTATGGATGATCTTCTGCTCGAAATAAAGAATGCTAACCAATCAATAAATATAACGAACTATATATGGGAAGATGGCCAGTTTGGAAATACTTTGCTTAGAGCTCTCATAGATAAAGCAAATGAAGGTGTGAAAGTCAGGCTCCTTCTCGACGGCATTGGAGGCAGAAAAGCAGACAAAAAATATATAGCTGATTTGAAAAAAGCCGGAGGGGAAGTCGCGTATTTCAGGCCTGTAACTTGGTGGAATATAACCAGAATAAACAGGAGAAACCATGTCAGGGAATTTGTTATTGATGGCCGTATAGCATACATGGGAGGAGTTGCCATTGCAGACAATTGGCTTGGTGACGGAACATCTAAGAAATTTTGGCACGATTTCATGTTTAAGGTTAGCGGTATTATGGCAGAAAAATCTGGTCAGATTTTTTCAAATATGTGGAGTCAGACTACAGGAGAGATTTTCGCTAATTCAAAAAGAGACGCCTATGTAGGCGAATCATCTGCGCCTCAAAATAATATTAGATTTATTTCCTTGTTTAGCACGCCGGCACCTGATATGTCTGCTAACATGGAGCACTTCATCTGGCTTTCCATAAAAGCCAGTCAAAATTCTGTTCACATTGAAAACCCCTATCTTGTTCCAAGCCAAGCTTTGCTCAAGGTTCTAAAGGAAAAAGCAAAGTCCGGAGTTGATGTAAAAATAATCGTGCCTGGAAAAAATACTGATACGAAAATCGTGCAGTGGGCAAGCCAGTCTTACTATTACGAACTTTTGGATGCGGGAGTAAAAATATACGAATACGAGCCGACTCGAATACATTCAAAAATTATGATTATTGATGGGAAATGGTCCGTAGTGGGATCTGCCAACCTTGATAACAGGTCAAGCCAGTTAAACTTAGAAGCTATAATGGGTGTTGAAGACAGCGTGTTGGCTCAAAATTTAGAAGATCAATTCCAAAAAGATCTAAAAAAATCAGCTGAAATAACAAATGATCATTGGAAAAGAAAAATTATTTTGAGGCCGTTTGGACTATTATCAAGGCTCTTTGTGCACCAGTTCTAACTACTTTGACGCAAATATTGAAATGAGGAGAATTAGCGCAGTGGCAATTGCAAAAGTGGCAACTGTCTTAAAGAAAAAAGTAACAGCTTCTTGTCTCTTTCCCTCAAGCAACATTATTACAGGCTGGTAGAAAAATAGAAACGCCATAACAGATACAGATAGCACCAAGAGAGAAAGCATGCCCATAGGTAAAAAAATGCTAGCTTGTTTGCTACCAAAAATATGATCAGCATAGAACATTACTGAAATGAGGCACACAATATAGCCAGAAGCAATAAGGGCGTTATAAATCGGATTTTTTGTCATACGAATAATTATAGGATAAATAGAGGGTGGAGGGAAGGGGGAGTAAAAACCGGTACTCTTTCCTTACATGAACGGTGCACCTGTTCTACTTTTTTTGCTAATCGCACAAAAAGTTATCACAGGTTTTCGAGTCACGACGCAAAGTCTCCCAGACTTTGCTGTAGGGTCACACGAAAAACACCCCTTTCGGGGTGAATTTTTTCGTGTGACCCTACCGGGACTCGAACCCGGATTGCAGCCTTGAGAAGGCCGCGTCCTAACCATTAGACGATAGGGCCAGATGGTGCTAGCGAAAAAACTATAACATTTTTACGTCGAAAGGAAAAGCAGTGTTGAGCCATATATTGACAATTTGCATTTTCAGGTTCGTTATGATATATTCAAAGTGCCTTGCGCCTGGGAGCGGGGGCTGTAGATTGGCGGGTGCTACGAGGCATGCAGGTAGTAGGCGACCTGAAGTGGCCTAAGAAGTTGATCGAGGAGTGGTGTGTGCCTACACATGACATTTCTCTGACTCTCCTTAGGCTGCGGCCTCCCTTGGCCTCGTAGCATCCGCTACCTACAACTGTCCAGTTTTCTGGACAAACTGTTCTTTAAAAGCCTCAAGCAAGCGCTTGAGGCTTTTCTTTTGTTTAAAATTATCTGATAATTTGTTTATGCTAAGAACTATAAAATCATTCAAATACGCAATAAGTGGACTAAAAACAGTGTGGAGGGAAGAAACCAACTTTAAATTGGAATTGATTTCAGCATTTTTGGTTATTGGAATCGCTTTATATTTTAAATTCAGTTTATCTGAATTTATATTTTGTGTACTCGCTATAGCTATAGTTTTAAGCGGAGAGATAGTAAATACTGCAGTAGAAGATATTTGCAATAAGATTGAGTCAAGTCCTGATCCAGTGATAGGAAAAATAAAGGACATTATGGCTGGATATGTTTTAGTTTCTGCAATATCAGCACTTGCAATAGGAGTTTTGGTTTTTTATTCGCACTTTAAATAAAACGAAAGGACCCGCGCAACATGCGTGCGTGGGTCCAGCGGGGCTACTCTTCGTCAGGCTTCTCGCCTGATGCTCTTCGCAACCGATCAATTTCCGGTTTGGGAAGAGCGGGGTGCTGACGAGCAGTAGTCGGGGGGACGGCATATGTCCGTGCGGGTAGACCCGCAGCGGAGGTCCAGCGTGCGTAGGCTCGCTGTGCCAATTCCTTTCCGCTATTGGTCATAACGCTCCTTTTCTGTATTACATTATAACTCCACATATATGAATTGTCAATAGTTATCCACATATGAGAAAAGGCTGGTTCTGTGCGGTACAAAACCAGCCTTTTACGAGCGCCAAACGAACATGTGGCCTCCTAAGCGGCCTTGAGATCCTTTCGGATCATCCCAATCTGCTTTCGCAGATCAGTATCCTGCGGGTTGAGCTTGTTTTGGATCATGAGCTCGCTCAGAAAATCAGCAAGCTCAGGACCACTCATGCCCCGTCCGTGGTTGAAGAGCTCCGTTGCAATGGAAATCAGTTTCGTCTCGAGAGTCTTCTTCATGGCTACCTCCTTTCTACCTATATTTTATAACTAAAGACTTGCAATGCAAGCCTTCAGTTTCTGAACCATATTTTAATTTAAGTTTAATGAAGGAAAGATGAATTTATGCAAGTAACTCATCTACGACGCTTTTTACCACATCACCGTCAGCCTTGCCTTTCAAATCTTTCATAAGGACGCCCATAAACATTCCTGCCTTAGACTTATCTACTGTTCCCATTTCTGCCATTTTTGCTTTTGCAAATGCCATAACTTCTTCTCTCGGCATCATTGCTGGCAAATATGTTTCAAGTATCGCAAGCTCTGCCTTTTCTCCTTCTGCGAGCTCAGGTCGTCCTCCTGCTTCGAACTGCTGGATAGAGTCCTTTCGCTGCTTTACAGCTCTTCGAATCACATTAAGAGCCTCCTCATCAGAGAGTTCGTCTGTCGGCATCCGGCCAAGTGTTACAAGCTCATTTGTGAACGCTGCTGAAAGTCCTTTGACCACAGCGAGCTTCACCTGATCCTTTGCCTTCATTGCCTCTTTGATCTGATCCTTTATTGTTTGTTGTACTGACATATGTTTTGTTTAGTTTTGTATACATTACCACAATACAAACCTATTTGGTAGAATACGGGCATGGATACTATTTCAATTATTCTTATAGTTTTAGCACTTGGCGGAGGGTTTGCACTTGCATATTTTTTGCGACCGAAGGAGAGGAATACTGACGAGACAGGATTCAAACTCATATTACAGCAGATGAACGAGCTGAGCCGAGTCGTTGATTCAAAGATAGGTGAATCCACACGAAACATGAACGAATCCGTGAGGGATCAGCTCGGAGAGTCAGCTCGGCTTATTCGCGAAGTGACGCGAGAGCTTGAGGGACTAAAAGAAACAAACAAGCAAGTCGTTTCTTTTGCTGATCAGCTTCAAAACTTGCAGGATATTTTGAAAAATCCTAAGCAGAGGGGAATATTGGGCGAGTACTATCTTGAGACTCTTTTGAAGAATGTCCTTCCTCCGGGGCAGTATAAGATGCAGCACCCATTCTCAAACGGCGAGATCGTTGATGCGGCCGTGTATGTGAAAGACAAGATCATTCCTGTCGACTCGAAGTTCTCGCTTGAGAATTACAACAGGCTCATGGAGTGTCGTGATGCGGCTGAAAAGGAACGCCTCGAGAAGCTTTTTGTAAGCGACCTCAAGACTCGAATCCAGGAAACGGCAAAGTACATTCGGCCAGAGGAGGGAACGATGGATTTCGCTTTTATGTTTATTCCTCACGAGGCTATTTACTATGACTTGCTTATAAACAAAATCGGTGCAGTTACAGAAGATACAGAAAATCTTATTCAGCGTGCTGCCGGAAAGTACAAGGTAATCATCGTTTCTCCAACCTCATTCTTGGCATACCTCCAGACTGTTTTGCAGGGTCTCAAGGCGATGCAGATAGAGGAAAAGACCAAGGAGATACAGAAGAACGTCTCGAACCTAATGAATCATTTGAAAAGCTACGAGGAGTACCATCAAAAGCTCGGTAACTCGCTTTCAACTGTAGTAAATCACTATAACAACGGATCAAAGGAGTTTAAGAAAATAGATAAGGATATAGTTCGCATAACTGGGGATTCTATAGAGTTTGAATCAGATCTACTAGATAGGCCAGAGACGGAAGAATAGTATTTTCTCTTGCCAAAATAGCCCCTTTTTGCTATATTCTTAGGGCTATGGAATTTGCAGTCATAAACACAGGCGGAAAGCAATACAAGGTCTCTAAGGGGGACACTCTAAAGATCGAGAAGATCAAGGGCGATTTCAAGGTGGGAGACAAGATTGTTTTCGACAAAGTGATGCTCGTGGATAACGGCAATGACACTACTATCGGCACTCCTTTCATCAAGGAGGCATCAGTTGAGGCAACACTTGAGGAAGTTGGACGAAACAAGACAGTTGATGTAGTAAAGTACAAGCAGAAGTCTCGATACTACAAGAAGAACGGACACCGACAGCCTTGGTTCAAAGTTAAAATCTCAGCAATCAAATAATAAAGCAAAGGCGCTCTCAGCAGAGAGCGCCTTTCTTTTTACTTTCGCGTTCCAACCTTGATGATGGCTTCGAGGGTGACGTTTTTCTTATCGCCTCCGTTTTTCTCCATGGCGTCCATGATCCGGTAGATTTCGTCAGTGGAGACTCCGATAAGTCTGGCAGCCTCTTTTACTCGAGAGTGCACGGGAGTATCGTTCATCGTCTCCTCCGCTATTTATTTTAGCAAACAGAAACGGCGCACTACAAGCGTGCGCCGTCTGGTTTATTGGATCAGTCTTCCAAGAAGGAACTCGGCTGCTTCTCTGAGGCTGAGGTCCTGGTTCTCCGCTGTTGTGCGTATTTTCATAACAGCCTCCCAGGTTTCAAGCTGGCACTTGTAAGCCACTTCGCCCACAAGCTCAACGTCAATTTCAGAATTATCCAGCATCATGCCACCTTTGGGGAATGTACGGGGTTTACTCGTATGATCTCCATTGCTACATCTTCTGGTTTCCAGCTTGAAGTAGCAAGTGCCAAGTCCAGCTCTTGCAGAGCTACATGCTTTGGCCAGCCAAAGTGGGTCATCAGAATTTCTGTGGCGTTTTCCTTTTCCTCATTTGAACTCACCATAAAGCCTCCTTTTCGGATTCTAATTGAAGTTAAGCAAAAAATCTAGCCAGTCTTAATTGCGATTGATCAGTGCGTTTTTGATAGTTTCTGAGTCTGAATACTCCAGTTCTGTTCCAGTAGAAAGTCCTCGTCCAAGAGTTGATATTTTTATTCCCAGTTTTTCTGTTATTAGAGAGAGTATTTCCTTGAGATAAGTAAGAGTGTTTTCACCTTCAGGATTATAGTTTAAGGCAATAATAATTTCGCCTAATCCATCTTTTGCCCTTTTTTCAATTATTGAAAGAAGCTCGCTTTGGCGTATTCTTTTCTCTGGATTTTTTTCGAGTATTGGCACAGATCCACCTAGTACGAAATAATAGCCTTTGAAAAATTTAGTTTTCTCTATGTTTTCCAAATCAACGTCGTTCGAAACTATCATCAAGGATTTTTTTTCTCGAGACTGATCTCTGCATATAGGGCAAGTAGTGGTAGTGTTGTTTGGGAAAAATCTAAAGCAGGAGTCGCATGTGTGAACTGTACTGCGGACTTCGGTAATGAGTTTGGCTAAGTCGTTTGCATATCCAGAGTTTCTATTCAGCAAAAAATAGACAAATCTTTTGGCTTGCCTCGGTCCTATGCCTGGGAATTCTTTGAATAGCTCTATGAGTTTCTGGGTGTTGTCCATACAAGTAGAATAGCGAATAATGAATAAAGAATAAAGTTATCAGAATTCGAGCTTTTTAAATGACCTTTGGCTCTAGTCCAAGTGATTGGAAGTATAATAATTAAAACTCAGCAAATTCTTTTTCTGCCCCAGCGTAGTGAGACTTGTCCATATTCTGGAAAGTAGCTTTCTTATCATTGAAAAATAGTTCTACTTTTCCTGTCTCTCCATTTCGATGCTTTTCAATCAAAATTTCAGCAATATTTGTTCTCTCAGACTCTTCTTTGTATTTGTCTTCTCGGTGTATGAACATAACAACATCAGCATCCTGCTCGATAGATCCAGAGTCTCGCAAGTCTGAAAGTCTTGGTTTGCCACCTCGCTGTTCCACTGCTCGAGAAAGCTGGGAAAGGGCAAGTACAGGAACATCTAGCTCTCGAGCAAGATTTTTTAGAGATCGAGATATTTCAGTAACCTGCTGAACCACGTTGTCGTTTTTTGTCTGAGTAGGCACCATAAGCTGTAGGTAATCAACGACAATCAGTCCCAAACCTCTCTCGCTCTTTAGCCTTCGTGCAATAGATCGCATTTTTAAAATATTGTTTCCAGGCTGGTCGTCTATATAAATAGGAGCTTTGTTCAGTTTGTCGAGAGACTCTCTGATAGCCTCGAAGTCGTCTTGTCGCGAAAGCTTTCCTGTTCGGAGTTTCCATGCGTCCACGTTTGCCTGTGCAGCGAGCATTCGGTCAACAAGTTGCTGGCTAGACATTTCAAGCGAGAAAATTCCGACTGGAACGTCGTGATTAACAGCAGCTTGTCTTGCAATATCGAGAGCAAATGAAGTTTTTCCGACAGATGGTCTAGCAGCAAGGATAATAAGGTCAGATTTTTGTAAGCCGGAAAGCTTATTGTCTATATCAGCAAATCCTGTAGGAATTCCTCGCATACCTTGGTTGTCAGAGTGTAGCCTGTCTAGTCTTTCCCACGCCTCAACCAGCTCATCTTTTATCGGAACGAATTTGTGGGAAGTATTGAAATTCGTTACTTCAAAAAGTCTTTTCTCTGCATTATCGAGCATTTCCTCAAGCTCTTTTGAATCATCATATCCAAGTTGTGATATATGATCCGCAGCCTCTATGAGCCTTCTCATCATGTATTTTCTCTGCACTATCTGTGCGTAGTAGAGAACATTGCTGGATGACGGAACGATGTTAACTATTTCTGTTAGATATGTGTTTCCTCCGATTTGATCGAGCCAGCCTTTTTCTGATAGCCGAGTTGATACTGAAAGAAGATCAATTGGAGATCTCTTGTTGAATAGCTCCATCATTGATTCAAATATCACTCTGTGCTTCTCAGAATAAAATGAGTCGGCATTTATGATATCTGCAATATCAAAAAGGGAATCAGGACGTAACATTATTGAACCCAAAAGAGCCATCTCAGCTTCAAGGTTTTGTGGCGGGATTCGTAGCCTGTTTTGAACTGTTTGGGTGATAACGTTTTGCATTACCTCCAATATTACCATGTGCTGAATTAGAGGATAATGTAGAGTAGGGGAAAAGCTGTTGATTACTTTGGCCTAACTTCTGTCGTATTTGCCATGTCCTTCACTTCATAGCCTAGTTCCTCGATTTTAGCCCGAATTTCATCGCTTTTTTCAAAGTCCTTATTTTTTCTAGCTTCATTTCTTTCCTCGACAAGGTTCATTACGTCTTCAGGTATTTTGAAAGATTCTTTAATAAAAAATCCCAAACCAAGTATTCTGTCAGCTTCCTTGAAAATTGCTTTTTTCTCGCCAGCCGTCATGTATTCTTCTTTTAAGATATCCCAGATTAGAGCAACTATTTTCGGAGTATCAAGATCATTGTTTATATGCTCATGAATGCTCGATTTATTTTTTTCAAATAAATCTGTATATTCTTCTTCAACATCAATTGCCGAAATTTTCTCTCGAAGTCTTTTTAATGCGGTAGACGAGCCTTCAAGCGCTTCCCAGCTAAATTGGAGAGGTGAGTCGTATTTTGCACTCAAAAGAAGGTATCTGTATGCAAGCGGATCAATTTTCTTTTCTCTCAATGTGTTTAGGGTAATATAATTGCCCAAAGATTTTGCCATCTTGTCTTCTCCCATAGTTAAAAAAGCATTGTGCATCCAAACTCGTGCGTATGAATATCCAGCGCAGACAGACTGAGCTATTTCGTTGTTGTGGTGAACTGGTATGTGGTCAATTCCTCCGGTATGTATGTCGAATTCAGGACCTAAATATTTTACTGACATTGCTGAACATTCAATGTGCCAGCCAGGAAAGCCTTTGCCAAAAGGAGCTTCATAACCCAGATCCTTGTTGAATTTCCATATTGCAAAATCCTTAGCATTTTTCTTTTCTGAGTTCAATCCAATGCGGGAATGGTCCTCATCAGTCCCATTTATGTTTCCAAGTTTTCCGTATTCAGGAAATTTTTCAGTATCAAAATATATTCCATCAGATGTTATGTATGTGTAGCCGTTCTCAATAAGCTTGGATACTAAATCAATATCTTCTTTTATGTGGTCACTGGCAAAAGGGAAGTGCTCTGGAAGTTCAATATTTAGATCAAGCAAGTCTTCTTTAAATGCATTAAAATAAAAATCAGCAACTTCTCGCATAGCTTCGAGTGTCATTGGCTTGCTCTCGCGCTTTAAAGCTTTTGTCATCTTGTCTTCTCCAGAATCTCCGTCAGAAGATAGATGTCCTATATCAGTAATGTTAATTACTTGGTTTACTTTGTAGCCGTTATACTCGAACATCCTTCGCAGAGTATCTGCAAAAATATAGCTCCTAAGGTTTCCTATATGAGCATAGTCATATACTGTAGGTCCGCAGTTATACATTGAAACCTCGCCCGGTCTCAATGGTTTGAAAGTTTCAACTTCTCTAGTTAGGGTATTTTTCAGTTTTATATCCATTTTTTGTGCTTTGAGTACACTACTGCTATCAGTGTATAAGCTAGCATAGATACTAGAACTATCCAAAAACCGTTAGAGTTGTCTTCCAGAGGCACTCCGCCCACTCTCATGGCAAAAAGCCAAGAAACAAGGTTCATAGGAAGCAATATTCCGCCCAAAACCGTTAGTTGTTTTACAGTCTCGTTCTGCTTTGACGTAAGAAGTGAGTTGTTTGTGTCTCTCAGTTCTCTTAACATTTCCAGGCTGGACCTTATTGCCGTGCTAACTTTGAGGTAGTCTACCGTAACAGCGTCCATTTCTATTCCAAAATGCTCGCCAAATATTTCTCGACCTCTCTTGCTCAGAGTTACCAGTATTTCATGGTGAAGATCTGTCACTCTCTTGAAATTTAGAAGATTTCTGGTAACTTCCGAAATCTTTACTACCATTTCCTTTTCCTTGCTGTTAAATATCTCGGCTGTGATCTCTTCTGCCGTGTCTTCTATGTAATCAAGTTCGTCTGAAATTGATGAATAAAGCGATCGGAGCATGTGCATAAGTATCCTGTGGGAGTGCTTGTGCTTTTGGTCGCCTTTTTTGTCCAATATTTCGCTCACTTCCAAATCTTTTGAAAGTCTATGCATTGCATCTATGCTGTCGTATCTTGCGGTGATTAATGCATCTTTGCCAATTATAAAATCAACTTCTTGGTTTTTGTTGTCGCCAGCATGAGTGTGCTTCCAAGATGGGAAGTGGAGAATGCAATAGATATAGTTATCGTGAAATTCTATTCTTGGCTTTGGCGTAGTAGTCGTCAATTCCTTTGCAACAAAGGGGTGTATGCCGTAGGTATCCATCAATCCGTGTATCTCCTCCGGAGTTCCGTGATCAATATCAACCCAAGTCTCTTCATTATATCTATATGTGTTTATCATATTAAATATAAGTATAGTGTAAAAAGTGCAAAGTAAAAAGTTGTTTGACCACAAGTAAATTAATTGCAATAATTATTTACTAATGAGCGAATTTTTTAAAAATAAAAATAATCTTTTAACCGCGCTTTTTGTGGTGGTCATAGTGTTTGCAATAGGTTTCCAATCTGGCAAATCTTACAATTTTTCCAATGCAAAAAATAACCTAGCAAATACTGAAAATTCACAAGTGGATTTTGAAGCTTTCTGGAAAGCCTGGGATACAATAAACGAAAAGTACGTTCCAACCAACAGCACAACTACCGAAGTAAAAGTTTCAGATCAGGACAGGGTATATGGTGCTATAGAGGGCATGGTCAGATCTCTCGGAGACCCTTACACTGTTTTCTTCCCGCCTGCCGAAACAAAAAGTTTTAACGAGGAGATAAGCGGACAGATAGAAGGAATCGGAGTTGAAATCGGAGTAAAAAATAATGCTCTTACCGTAATTGCTCCTGTTAAAGGCACTCCTGCTTACAAAGCTGGAATAAAAGCTGGTGATGTTATCTTGAGTGTAGACGGTGTAGCTACTGCAAGCCTAAGCTCTGATGAGGCAATAAAGCACATCCGGGGCAAGCGAGGCACTTCCGTAAAGCTGACTATAGCCAGAGCTGGCGTAAAAGATCCTTTTGACGTCAGCATAGTTCGAGACTATATAAATATGCCCACTGTTGATACAGAGGTGAGGGGTGATGTCTTTATTATCAGGCTGTACAGTTTCTCTGCAATTTCGCCAAATCTATTCAGAGATGCACTTAGGCAATTTATAGATTCCGGAAGATCAAAACTTATTTTGGACTTGAGGGGAAACCCAGGGGGATACTTAGAAGCTGCAATGGACATGGCTTCTTGGTTCCTGCCTGCTGGAAAAGTAGTCGTAAAGGAAGATTTTAGAAATGAGCAGGATGCTCAGGTGTTCCGAAGCAAGGGGTACAATATTTTCAATGAAAATTTGAAGATGGTTGTTCTCATAGACAATGGTTCTGCCAGCGCGTCAGAAATTTTGGCAGGAGCCTTGAAGGAGCACGGAGTGGCAACGCTTGTCGGAACACAGTCGTTCGGAAAGGGGTCAGTTCAAGAGCTGGTTGATATTACTCCTGATACATCTCTCAAAGTTACTATTGCAAGGTGGCTTACTCCAAATGGAAATTCTATTTCTCACAACGGCATAAAGCCTGATGTTGAGGTAAAGCTCGATGAGAAGAAGTTCCTTGAACAGCATGTAGACACCCAGCTCAACAAAGCAATTGAAATTCTCTCAAAATAGGTCATCTAATGCGTTGCTCATTCCGTTCGCTCCCGCAATGTGCTAATATGTACATCTTTGTCGTGCTACTTATTCGCGCCTTGTATATGAACCTATTTTGAAAGAATTTTATATTCGTGTTATTCTAGACGCATGAAAGTAATACTTCTAAAAGACATTCCAAAAGTTGGTAGAAAATACGATATTAAAAACGTGGCTGACGGCTATGCTGTAAACATGCTTTTGCCGAGAGGTGCTGTAAAGATTGCTACTCCAGATGCTGTAAAACAGATTGAGAAAATGAAATCTCAAGATCTTGCGAACAAGCAGATTCAAAACGAGCTTCTTTTGAAAAACTTGGAAGTAATAAAAAATCTAGTTATCACTGTAAAAGGCAAAGCAAACGACAAAGGCCACTTGTTTGCAGGAATCACAAAAGAAATGCTTGCGGAAGAAATATTAAAATCATCTAGACTTACAGTTGACCCAGAATCAATTAAACTCGATAAGCCATTAAAAGAAGTAGGGGGACACACCGTAAAACTTGAAATACTAGATAAAAAAGCAGAATTAAAGGTTGTAGTAGAGGCAATATAGTTATATAAAGAAAAAAAGCCCGTCTGGGCGTTTTTTCTTATATTACGTGAACAACTTTCTTTACTACTGTCGTGTTATCAAAGTGAGTCTTTCTCTTTGTTCCAAACTTTACTTTTCCATCTACTAGGGCGAAGATAGTGTGGTCCTTACCCATACTTACTCCGTTTCCAGGAAGAACATCAGTTCCTCTTTGTCGTATGATAACAGCACCTGCCTTTGCAGTCTGTCCGTCTGTTACTTTAATGCCGAGATACTTAGGATTCGAATCTCGACCGTTTTTGGTTGTACCCGCCGACTTTTTATGTGCCATGACTAATTAATATGTTAAAATTTGAGTGTTATGAGTATAAATCAAATACTCGATAAAATCAAGCCTTTTTATACCCTCATTCTACTTTTGGCTATAGCTAGCATATTTTTTGCCCTAGGAAGGCTATATGGCATAAGCTCTGCAAAAGAACCACTGAAAATTGAATACTCGGGGGTAGGGGATTCGGGGTTAGTTATTGGGAGCACAATGTCTTCCAGTTCTGAACCAACAGTTGATCCTGCTAAAAATTTATCCGGTGCGGTGATAGGTTCAAAGACCGGAAAGAAATATTATTTCCCATGGTGTGGTACGGCAAAGAGAATAAAGCCAGAAAATCAGGTTCATTTTGGATCTATTCAAGAAGCGCGTAATGCTGGCTATTTGCCAGGAGGAAATTGCAAGGGGTTAAAATAGATTTTTCCACATCTTATGATTATCTTCATGAATGTGTTATATTTTTAATATATGCAATTTAAAAAATATTTTACTAAAAAAAGAGTGGTGTGGGGGCTGATCATTCTTCTAGTTGTATTCTTGGGCTGGTTCCTTTTTGTTCGAAAGTCAGGAAGCGGAAATATACAAACTGCAACAGTTGTAACAAAAGATATAAAGAAAACAGTGCTGACTACTGGTCAGGTGGTCAGCGAAACTGACTTATCTCTCAGCTTTCAATCTAGCGGAGTAGTGCGAAGAATAAATGTCAAAGAAGGAGACAAGGTTAACACTGGACAAGTGCTTGCAGTGCTTGATCAGGGTTCAGCATCCGCTTCATTAGAAAGCGCAAGAGGAGCGCTAGCTCAAGCGCAGGCAAATTATGAAAAAGTAAAAGCCGCCGCAACTCCTCAGGATATTGCTGTAAGCCAAGCAGCTGTAGATTCTGCAACAGTGGCTTTGGCAAATGCAAAGCAGGATCTTATGAACGACATTTCTCTTGCCTATACCAACTCCTACAACACTATTTTGTTTTCAACAAACACTCTTTTTTCAAATCCTCAATCAACTTCGCCTCAGTTCGGAATATCTGGAACAATTCAGACAAATGCCCAGGCTGTTTCTGACATAAATACTGAAAGAGTTCTTGTAAACAGCCTTCTTTCAGACTGGCAGACAAAAGTAAATACTTTAAATGAAAGCAATACGGATGAAGTTGCCACAGAGTCGCTAGGATATCTTTCAAAATTGAGCGCTTATTTGGGACACGTAAATACGATTTTGACTGTTTATACTCAGCTAACAAGTACCGGAAGCCAGTCTACACTTACGACTTATCAGACAAACGTTTCTTCTTCTAAAACCTCGGTTGATACGTCTTATACCACTATTCTAAATGACATACAGGCTATTAAAACTGCAAGCTACTCTCTGGCTTCAGCAAAGGCATCTCTCAGGTTGAAGCAGTCTCCAGCAAGACCTGAAGATATCGGCATAGCTGAAGCCCAAGTCATATCTGCACAAGGACAATACAACTCCGCTCTTTCAGCCCTGAACAACACAGTCATCGTGGCACCGGTTAGCGGAACGATTACTCAGGTTGATATAAGGCTGGGTGAGCAGGCAGTAGCGTTAAAGCAGGCCATAAAGCTTTTGAATATTGCAGAGCTTCACACTGAGGCTCAGGTTAGCGAAGCAGACATTGCTTTGCTGTCAGTTGGACAGGAAATAGACAATACATTTGATGCCCTGGGTCCGGACAAGCATTACAAGAGCAAAATTCTGACAATCAACCCAGCATCAACTTTAGTTTCTGGCGTTGTTAACTACAAGATAACAGGAAGCTTGGAAAATATTCCCGAAGTAAAGCCAGGAATGACATCTAATATGACAATACTTGTTGCAGAAAAGAAAAATGTTTTAGTTGCCCCATCTTCGGCAGTCATAAACAAGGACGGCAAAAAAGTTGTCAGAATAATAACTGATCCTAAAAAGAAAACATATTCAGAAGTAGAGGTTAAAACGGGACTTGAGGGGGATGGCGGAGATGTTGAAATTCTTTCCGGTCTTTCACCTTCACAGGAAGTGGTAACTTATGTGAAGTAATATGTCTATAATTAAAACTGTAAATCTGAAGAAGGAGTATGTAGATGAAGGCGGAGAAGCCACTCCTGTTCTGTACGGAATTGATTTTACTGTAGATAAAGGAGAATTTGTCGCCATCATGGGGCCGTCTGGTTCTGGAAAATCTACTCTCATGCATATACTGGGTTTTTTGGATAGGCCGACTTCCGGTTTATACGAATTCGAAGGACAGGACACAAAAGATTTCGATAAGGATTATTTGGCAAAGCTTAGGAATGAAAGAATCGGCTTCGTTTTTCAGTCCTTCAATCTTCTGGCTAGAACTACTGTGCTCGACAATGTTAAATTGCCTCTGATGTACAGCGATAAATTGAATCATGACGATCTTGCAAAAAAAGCTTTGGCAGATGTCGGGCTTTCTCACAGGCTTGATCACTATACAAATCAGATTTCTGGAGGTGAAAAGCAGAGAGTGGCTATTGCAAGAGCGCTTGTCTGCGAGCCTGCAGTAATTTTTGCAGATGAGCCGACAGGAAACTTGGATTCAAAATCTGGAAATGCAGTTTTGAGCATACTGCAAGAGCTGAACGATAAGGGTAATACGATAATTCTCGTAACTCATGAAATGGACACTGCAAATCATGCAAAAAGAATCGTTAGGGTAAAAGACGGAAAGATAATTAGCGACGAGAAAGTATTAAAGAGAACTTTTGCTTCGCAAAACGGTGACCTAAAGAAATAGAATGAATTTTATTTCAACAATCCGATACACTTTCCAAAATCTACTAGCAAGAAAAGGCAGGACATTTTTGACCATGCTAGGGATTGTGATTGGAGTTGCTGGAGTGATTATCATCATTTCTCTTGGAGCGGGAGCTCAGAGCCTAGTTTTGGGACAAGTCAGCAAACTTGGAACAAATCTCTTGAGCATACAGCCAGGGAAAAGCGATCCGAAAGGACCGCCGGCTCAGGTGTACGGTGTCATAATTACCACTCTAATCGAAGAAGATGCTCAGGCACTTCGGTCGCAATTGCCTCATGCGAAAGCAGTCAATGCATTGGTGAGGGGAATCGGTACTGTAACTTGGCAGAACAAAAGCGTAGATACAAATTTCCTTGGAACTGACTCGAGCTATCCGAATGTTGTTGATTTTACGATGAGCTCCGGAGCATTTATGAGCGAAGCAGAAGCAAACAGCGGAGCAAATGTGGTTGTGCTCGGAAAAACTGTGGCAGATTCTCTCTTTAATGGCACAGGAGTTGATCCTATAGGCCAAGTTATAAAAGTCCGAGTAAACTCTGCAGATACTACAAACCAAAGCTTGGGGGTTCCGCTTAGGGTTGTTGGAGTTGTAAACAAAAGGGGTAGCGCATTTTTTCAAGATCAGGATGATCAAATATACATACCTTTGTCTATTGGCCAGAATCAGCTTTTAGGAATTCACTATTTGCAGGTGATAAACGTAAAAGTTGATGACGCACAGAATATTGACCAGACTATAAGCGATGCTACCAGAATTCTAAAGCAAAGGCACCGCATATTAACAGACGACACTGTAGACTTTACTGTCAGAAATCAGGCTACTGCTATCGGTCTCCTCACAACAATCACTGACGCACTGAGTTTGTTTCTGACATCCATGGCTGCCATATCGCTAATTGTCGGCGGAATAGGAATTTTAAATATCATGCTTGTAACTGTGGCAGAGAGAACTAGAGAAATTGGTCTCCGAAAAGCGGTTGGAGCAAGAAACAGCGATATAATGAAGCAGTTTTTGCTTGAGTCGGGAACTCTCACTGCACTTGGGGGCATTATTGGTATTATAGCCGGAGTAATAATTTCATACCTTATGGCATTGCTTATGAAATTCTTGGGCTTTGACTGGGATTTTGTCATATCGCTTTGGTCGGTCGTACTTGCAGTTTCTGTTTCTGTTTTGACTGGCGTAATATTCGGCCTTTATCCATCATACAAAGCATCAAAGCTTGATCCGATAGAAGCATTGCGATACGAATAGAATAAAGCAATCATATAATTTTATTATGAAACTTTTTTTACAATCTGTTAGAGCATTGTCTGCAAACAAAGGCAGAACAGTACTTACTATGCTCGGCATAGTCATTGGCATTGCAACAGTAGTTCTTGTGCTTTCTGCCGGAGCAGGCTTTCGAAGCCTAATAGATTCTCAAGTTGCTACTCTTGGGACAAACACCCTTTTCATACAAACACGCGTTCCTCCTACGACAAAGAACCGCGCATCGAATAGTTCCGGACCTGGCGGTTCATTTACAGGCGTAACAATAACCAGCTTTAAGTTGAGAGATTTGGACGATATTAAAAAGCTAGGGGGAGTTACTGGCGCATATGGAATAGTTACCGGCCAAGCCCCTTCAAGCTATAGGAATAATAAAAAAACAGTAATTTACTACGGGGCCGGTGCAGAACGATTTAGCATAGACAAAAGCAAGCTCGCGTCAGGCCGGTTCTATATTGAAAGCGAAGACAATGGCGGGGCACAAGTGGCTATTTTAGGAAGCAATGTTGCAAAGGATCTCTTCGGCCAAGACGAGCCAGTTGGCAAGCTTTTGCGAATCGGTCCGCTCAACTTTTTGGTAATTGGTGTCTACGAAGCCCAAGGCGCGCTCAGCGGAAATGATGATCTGGTATTTATTCCATTAAAGACTGCACAAAAAAAACTTCTCGGTGTTGATCATATCATGGTCGGCATTGTTGCATTGGGCGATATAAATCAAAGCGATAGCGTTGCAGAAGAAATAAAGCAGACACTGAGAAGAAATCATTCCATAACAAATCCTGACAAAGATGATTTTCAGGTTCAAACTCAGGCTCAAGCGCTTGAAACGTTCAATACCATATTTAGCGGAATAACTTATCTTTTGATAGCCATAGCCGCAATATCTCTAATTGTAGGAGGAGTGGGGATCATGAACATAATGTATGTTGTAGTAACAGAGAGAACTTCTGAAATCGGCCTCAAGAAAGCTATCGGTGCAAGAGAAAAAGATATTTTGAACGAATTTTTAATGGAAGCGATACTTGTAACAGTTGCAGGGGGACTTATAGGGCTACTGTTTGGTGCGCTACTAGGTTTTCTTGTTTCAGTAATAGCCCAGTCGTTTAATATGGAATGGACCTTCAAGGTTCCTCTTTATGCAATATTTCTTGCTTTTGGTGTATCAGGCGCAATCGGGATTTTCTTCGGTGTATTTCCGGCAAGGAGTGCGGCGAAGATGGATCCTATCGAAGCACTTAGGTATGAGTAGACCTTTTAAAATTGCCCGACTCCTTTATTGGAAACTTTTTTTGTTTTTTTATATAGAAATTTTGTGCTAATCTAATTCATGGAGGTTCTTTTGAAAATTCTTTGCATTACTGAACGAAGCGATCCTCACGTTATCGAGCGTGTCATCGCATCTGCGGGCGTGGAATGCTCCGCAACAATCGTGAACTCGCTTGAGACGCTCAAGGCTCTGGAGAGCAAAATCGGGACTTTTGACGCCATTCTTGTGGAAGAGATGAAGGATGGAGATGCTGTCAGCTCCGGCATGATGGGCTACCTTGTCTCTCTTGGGATTAGGAAGAGCAACAAGCCCGTCATTGCAAACAGTGGCAGCAGGGATCTCAACCGGTACCTGCTTCAGAACGGTTGCAACAGGGTCACTCCGCAGAAAGATGCCTTCCAGTTTCTACCGTGGAACAGGCGTCGTCGTTGGTAATGCAGGGAAAGCTCGCACTTAGTCCAGTGCGGGCTTTTTTCCTGCTTACAAAATTTATTTTTTTATGATATTCTACTGCCATGAACGAACACACAATTCTATTATTTTATAAATACGCAAACATCGAAAATCCAGAGGAGCTCAGGGACAAGCAGAAGGCGTTGTGCGAAAGACTTGGCCTAAAAGGCAGGATTATTGTTGCAAAGGAAGGAATAAACGCCACAGTCGAGGGAACAACTGAAGCCACAGATGAGTATTTGAAAGAATATTTGAGCGATCCGAGATTCTCCGATACGCATATAAAGAAAAGTGCTGGAACTGGAGACTCTTTTCCAAGGCTTTCAGTAAAAGTAAGGCCTGAAATCGTTTCTTTGCATCTAGAAAATGATATAAATCCAAATGAATTGACCGGAGTTCATTTAAAGCCTGAAGAACTAAAGAAGTGGTATGAATCTGGAAAAGATTTTGTAGTTGTTGATTTTCGAAATGACTACGAATTCAAAGTTGGCAGATTTAAAAACTCCATAATGCCCAAGCTTCAGAATTTCAGGGATATACCAAAAGCATTAGGAGACCTTCACGATCTAAAGGATAAGACGGTTTTGACTGTCTGTACTGGTGGAGTGCGATGCGAGAAAGCCTCCGGACTTCTAAAGAGAGAAGGTTTTAAAGATGTTTACCAGTTAGACGGCGGAATGGTGACTTACATGGAAAAATTTCCAGGACAGGAGTTTGAAGGATCTCTGTATGTTTTCGACAAGAGGATCACTATGACATTTGATTCTCCAGAAAATCACAAAGTGATAGGAAAATGCGACAAGTGCGAAACTTCGAGCGAAAGGTATGTGAATTGCAAAAATCCTAGATGCAACAAGCATTTTATTTGTTGCGAGGCTTGTTCAGAAGAAGATGGAAAATCTTTTTGCTCTGCAGAGTGCAGGGAAAAAATAATGTCAGTATCCAAATAATAAAAATTCCGCTTAATATACGAAAACCCCGCGACTTGCCTGACTGGGGTTTTCGCGGGGTCAGCCTGTGACTGTTGCCTTAAAGATATTCACCATGATTCGCATCAAGTCTTCACCCGAAAACTTGTTGCCACAATGCGAATCAGGAGAGAGGAATTCCTTGGTTACATCCATGCCATAATGCTTTACTACTATCTCGCAAGTTTCAAGCATGGATGCATCCCATCCTCCGTTCTTGCATGTGACTATCACTTCAAATCCGCTAGAGATTTGGAAGTGTGTAGCCACCGCTTTTAGACCGATTTTTTCAGCCCAAATCATGGCACACCTTCCTCTGTCAATATTATACTACTTATATAGACTGCCGGAAATTGCAAAGTACGCCACCTCCTTTTGAAAAAAAGTTAAATTAATGTATTCTAGCTAATATGTCATTATCAATAGGCATTGTCGGTCTGCCAAACGTAGGGAAGTCTACGCTATTTAATGCGCTAACAAAAAAATCTGTACCTGCTGAAAATTATCCTTTCTGCACGATTGATCCGTCGGTTGGAATTGTTCCTGTTCCGGATGAACGCCTTTTGAAATTATCTAAACTGTCCAATTCTTTGAAAACAATTCCTGCTGTCATCGAATTTGTTGATATTGCAGGTCTTGTAAAAGGAGCATCCGAAGGCGAAGGTTTGGGAAACAAATTTCTTTCAAATATTCGTGAAGTAGATGCAATTTTGGAAATGGTCAGAGTTTTTGAGGATAAGGACATTGTCCATGTTCACGGCGAGGTAAACCCGCTTTCAGATATTGAGGTTATAAATCTTGAGCTTATATTGGCTGATGAGGAAACTGTAACCAAAAGAATTTCCAATCTTCAGAAAGAAATAAAGGCAAATAAAAAAGACGCTATTTTTGAAGCAGAAGTTTTGAGCAAAGTTTTGGAAGTTTTAAAGCAGGGAAAGCTTGCGAATACTTTGGAACTGAATGAAGAGGAAAGGAAAATTGTAAAAGGACTGCATCTTCTGACTTCAAAACCGATTTTGTATGCTCTAAATACTTCTCTGGCTTCTGCTCAAAATAAGCTGGATATTGCTTCGAAAGTTCCCGGACTTTATGTTGAGGTAGACCCTGTGTTTGAAAAAGGATTTGATGAGCTGATAAAGAAGAGCTATGAAACGCTGAATCTTATAACTTATTTTACTACTGGAGAAGATGAGACAAGGGCTTGGACAATAACAAAAGGCTGGAATGCACCGTTGGCAGGAACTGCAATACATACGGATTTTAAAGACAAGTTTATTCGAGCAGAAGTCGTGCATTGCGATGACCTTTTATCTGCCGGTTCATACTCATCAGCCAGAGAAAAAGGTTTAGTTAGAACTGAGGGGAAGGATTACATTGTAAAAGACGGAGATGTAATTGAGTTTAAGATTTAGATAAGAAAAGGCGCGGGGTATTGCTACCCTCGCGCCAAGTCAAAAATTTGAACTACTAGTATCGAGAGATCGGAACCTGCTGAGAAATCTCCTCGAGAGCTTGTTCGCAGGTTTTCCGGCCAGCATAGTTGTGGCCGATAATGTCTGCGATTTCCCGCAAGGCATAGGAATATTCCTTTGCCTTGTTCAAGACGAAAGTCAGCGCCTCCTCGCCGTCAATCTTTTGCATGAACTTCCTGAGGGAGAGGTTGCGATTGAGCCCTCTCATGCAGTCCTCGACAACTCCAAAGAGTTCGTATCCTGCCATGACATCATCATGCGCCCATTCGATGACAATGCATGGCACAGAGAGGTCCGGCCTGTGCGGGTCGAACGATTTGTACGTCTCATCCCATGTGAAGTGAACGTGCGTCTTCTGGTGGTTGCCCTTCAGAAGTTCCTCAGAGAGGCTGTTGAGTTCACTGCTAGGATCCTTGAGATGGATCCGGCATGAGGTCTTGTTGCTCACTGTTCCTTGCATGTACAGAGAAAAAGTCATAGGGTTTCCGTCCTTCCCGCTGTGGATATTGACACAGATATAGGTATTTTGTCAATACTTATTATTATATCAAAATCTTAGCTCATACTTTAAAAAAGAGTATAATTAGCCAATAAGTGTTCTTTACTTAATTTAATTATTTTTTATGAAAAAAGGATACAAAAGCAATATAGAAAGTCTAACTCAGGAAAATGAGAACTTTAGAAAAGTTTTGTATACAGGCGAGAAGACTCAGCTCGTTCTAATGAGTCTTAAGCCTCGGGAGGAGATAGGAGAGGAGGTTCATGATGAAAACGATCAATTTTTCCGATTTGAGGCAGGCCAGGGAAAAGTTGTAATTAATGAAACAGTGTATGAAGTCGGCGACGGAGATGTTGTCATCGTGCCACGAGGGGCAAAGCACAATGTCATAAATACTGGAGAAGCAGATCTAAAGCTTTACACCCTTTACAGCCCGCCACATCATCAAGACGGAGTGGTTAGAGCGACTAAAGCAGAAGCAGAAAGCGACAGTCCGGAGTTTGATGGAAAGACAACTGAATAAATTTATTAGTTAAATAAAAATATGGATCAAGAATTAAAACCAAAAGCTAGCATCAAAGAGTTATTCTTAAATCTTGGTGCTGTAGTTGCGTTATATACAGTAGTCATAAGCCTTATCAATCTTCTTTTTTCGGTTATAAATACTGCTTATCCTAAAATAAGTGAAATTGGATACTATGCTACAGAATCTATTTCATGGCCTGTAGCAATCCTGATAATCTTCTTTCCAATAATGATTTTATTAATGTGGTTTTTGGAAAAAGACTACGCTATTGCACCAGAAAAGAGATCATTGGGAATAAGAAAATGGCTTTCTTATATTACTCTTTTCTTGGCGGGAATCGCCACAGCCATAGATCTAGTTACTGTCTTGTACTACTTTATTGACGGCCAAGAGATGACAACAGGCTTTTTACTAAAAGTTCTGGCAGTTCTTGTCGTGGCACTTTCAGTTTTTATCTATTTCATTTCTGATATTAGAGGGAGGCTTACATCCAACCATAGAAAGTTCTGGACAGGCTTTGCATCAGTTTTGGTTGTCGGTTCTATAATTTGGGGTTTTGCAGTTATTGGTTCTCCTAGAACACAGAGGCTCTACAAGTATGATGATGCTAAAGTTGGCGATCTGATAAACATAAGCTCAGCAGTGGAGTCATACTATGGCTTGCAAAATGTACTTCCGAAAAGCTTAGGTGATCTATCGTCTATAAACTACTACATTGTTCAGTCAGATTCTCAGACAGGCCAGAGCTACGAATACATAGCTACTGGAAAAACGACCTATCAGCTATGTGCGGTTTTTAACAAAAACTCTAAAGACCAGGCAAATCGAACGACAGTTCCATACGGCGGATCTTCATGGTCCCATCCTGCAGGCAGACACTGCTTTAATATGAGTGTTACTCCGCGTGGAAATACTAAGCCTGCATTTCCTGCCCTCTAATTAACTCAAGAAACGCTCCAAAGTAGAGCGTTTTTTGATTTTGCGATACGTACATTTTTGGGTTAGTATGTAAATCATGAAAGAGTACGACCATTTGGAAATAGAAAAAAAGTGGCAGGACAATTGGGCAAAAAAGAAAGCCTACAAGACCGCGAACAATTCTAAGAAGAAAAAATACTATGTGCTCGACATGTTTCCATATCCATCTGGAACAGGCCTGCATGTTGGTCATCCGAAAGGTTATATAGGCTCAGATGTTTTTGCTCGATTTAAAAGAATGCAGGGTTTCAACGTTCTGCATCCTATGGGCTATGATGCTTTCGGCCTACCAGCAGAACAGTACGCTCTTGAGCATCAAATCCATCCTAGGAAAGCAGTGCTTGAAAATGTAAAAACTTTTGAAAAACAGCTTCACAAGATAGGTCTTTCTTATGACTGGGATAGGAAGGTGAATACGACAGACCCTGAGTTTTATAAATGGACACAGTGGATATTCCTTAAAATTTACAATTCTTGGTACAACAAGGATGTAAACAAAGCTGAGCCAATAGAAAAACTTGTAAAGGAATTTGAAAAAAACGGCAACAGGAAAATAAACGCCTTTACTGACTACACTTACAAATTCTCAAAAGAAGAGTGGAATAATTTTCCTCCAAAGGAAAAGCAGGATGTGCTGATGAAATACAGGCTTGCTTATGAAGGTTACAGCGAAGTAAATTGGTCGCCAAAGCTTGGAACGGTTTTGGCAAACGACGAGATAGTGGATGGTCCTAATGGTCCAGTTTCTGAGCGGGGCGGATTTCCTGTGGAGAAAAAACTGATGAGACAGTGGTTTTTGCGAATTACTGCTTACGCAGATAGGCTTTTGGAAGGATTAAACGAGATAAATTGGTCAGAAAACATAAAAGAGATACAGAGGAACTGGATAGGAAAGAGTGTCGGTTCAGAAATTGATTTTCCTCTTCAGAGTTTGAAATACGATTATGATCATGGAATAGCTGCGGCAAGAGTTTTTACTACCAGAGCAGATACTCTTTTTGGAGCAACTTATGTAGTTTTAGCTCCTGAAAATGAATTAGTTTCCAGACTGAAAGAGCATATTGCAAACTGGAGCGAAGTCGAAAAGTACATTTTAAATGTTAAGAAAAAAAGTACAGAGGACAGGTTAGAGAACAAGGAAAAAACTGGTGTTCAAATAAAAGGCATTGTGGCAATAAATCAGGCTAATGGTGAAAAAATACCTGTGTGGATATCCGATTATGTTCTTGCTGATTACGGAACAGGTGCGGTAATGGCTGTTCCTGCACATGATGTTAGAGATTTTGAGTTTGCAAAGAAATTTGATTTGCCAATTAAAAAAGTTTTAGCTTGCGAGGACAGCGAATTGCCATTTGTTGGCCATGGAGTGCTGATAAATTCAAATAAGTTTTCCGGAGCTTCTACAGATAGGGCAAAAAAAGATATTACTCACGAAGTTGGGGGAAAAATCGTGACAAAGTACAGAATGAGAGATGCGGTTTTTGCACGGCAGAGGTATTGGGGGGAGCCGATTCCATTGAAACATGACAAGCATGGCATAATTACGGCATTAAAGGACAAAGAGCTCCCTTTGAAGCTCCCAGAAGTTAAATCATATGAGCCTACTGGGACTGGCGAATCTCCTCTTGCAAATGTCAGCACTTGGATAAAAAAAGGATACGAAACTAACACTATGCCAGGTTGGGCTGGATCATCTTGGTATTTCTTGAGGTACATGGATCCAAAGAACAAGAGGGCTTTTGTGGATAAATCTGCAATAAAATATTGGAAAGATGTAGACATGTACGTCGGGGGAGCAGAACATGCCACCGGACATCTTTTGTATTCAAGATTCTGGCACAAAGTATTAAAGGATTACGGGCTTGTTCCAACAGAAGAGCCTTTCAAGACTTTGAAAAACCAAGGAATGATGCTTGGTCCCGACAATAGAAAGATGAGCAAAAGATGGGGAAATGTTATAAATCCAGATGACGTAATAAAAAACTATGGAGCCGATACGCTTCGGGTGTATGAGATGTTCATGGGTCCGTTTGATGGAACTTTGCCTTGGAGTACTGAAAATATTATAGGTTCAAGGAGGTTCATAGAGAAAGTCTGGAGATTGTCAGAGCGGATTTCAAAGAAGGCAGTTAGCGACAATAATTTTGACGTTATCCTGCATAAGACAATAAAAAAAGTCACGGAAGACATTGGAAACTTTGCCTTCAATACCGCAATTTCTTCAATGATGATCTTGGTCAATGAGATGGATAAAAAGGAATTCCTACGAAAGCAGGACTTTGAAATGTTTTTGAAGATTCTTTCGCCATTTGCACCGCATATAACAGAGGAAATATGGGCATCTTTGGGGCACAAAAACTTAATAGTTTTGGAAAAGTGGCCAAAGGCAGATCCAAAAAAAATGAAAGAAGTGGAAACAAAGATAATTATACAAATTAACGGTAAAGTCAGGGCTGAATGTATGCTTCCTGTAGACTCTACAGAGGAGGAAGTGTCTTCATTTGCCACCGAGCTGCCAGAGGTAAATAAGTGGCTGTTAGGCCGTGAAATAGTCAAAACTATCTATATTCCTAACAAAATAATCAATTTTGTGCTGGCATAATCACGTTTTCTAGAGGGAAAAAGGTCAAGGCTTGACTTATTTTCCTATAAATGATAAAAATAAGGGACATTAATTGACATTGTGCAATTATTAATTCATTAAAATACATACCTATGAGTGAAAAAGTGGCTATTACATTCAAACCAAAGCAGGTCATCAAAAGATTGATGTCAGTTTTGGGCGACAGATCACAGGATGTGATCACTTCTCGATTCGGATTGGGCAACGACACAAAGAGAATGACTCTTGAAGCCATAGGTAAGAAATACAAGATTACTCGAGAAAGAGTAAGGCAGATTGAAAATTACTCAATTATCAATATCAGAAAGTCAAAAGAATACGCAAAGGAAAAAGCTGTGTTTGACGAGCTAAAAGAGATAGTCGCTTCACTAGGATCTACTGTAACAGAGGATGCTCTTTTAAAACATGTATCAAAAGATAAGTCTGTTCAGAATCAGATACATTTCTTGCTGGTAGTTGGCGAGGATTTTATAAAAGAAAAGGAAGACTTGGAGTTCCGACACAGATGGACAATTGACAAAGAGCTTTCAAAAAGAATACACATGTCTCTACGAAGCCTTTACGCAACGCTTTCTGACGATGAGATACTTTTGGAATCAGACATGATTGAAAAGTTTCTTGAACACCTAAAAGATGTTTCTGACAAGTACAAGAACGAGGAAATTGCAAAGCGATGGCTGACTCTTTCAAAGCTGATCGATAAGAATCCTCTAGGTGAATGGGGGAAAGCTGGTTCTTCGAACATCAATGCTAAGGGTATGCGAGACTATGCATACCTTGTAATAAGACGACATGGCTCTCCTATACACTTTAGAGAAGTAGCAAAGCTTATTACAGAATTATTCAAGAAAAAGGCACATGTTGCTACAACTCACAACGAGCTTATAAAAGATCCAAGATTTGTTTTGGTGGGCAGAGGCTTGTATGCATTGTCAGAATGGGGGTACATGAGTGGAGTGGTTAAGGATGTAATAAAAGGAGTTATTGAAAAGAACGGCCCGATGACCAAGGATGAAATAATAAAGAAAGTTCTGAAGGAAAGATACGTCAAAGAGAACACTATTCTGGTAAATCTGCAGAATCCAAAGTTCTTCAAGAAAGACAAGGAGGGTAAATATCACATTGCTTAATATAAAAAACTGCCACTGAATGCGTGGTAGTTTTTTTATATTGCATCATATATAATTAATTCATGCCAGACTTCTTTAGTATATTTCAAAACGAAAATTTTCTCTTTGCTTTCAAAATTCTCTACCAGACTTCGTTCATCTGGCTCCCGATATTCACTTTGTTTTTAGTATGGGAAATGTGGGTAAGGTATGTTAGAGCAGTTTTTTTGGCAAAGCAGGAGCATATTGTGCTTGAAATAAAACTGCCAAAAGAGATTTTCAAATCTCCTCAGGCTGCAGAATTTTTTATTGCCAATCTTTCACAGGGTAGCGGAGAGGGAAATTGGTACGAAAAGTATTGGAATGGAGGAATGAGAGCATGGTTCTCCTTGGAGGTTGCTTCGATAGATGGAGCCGTTCACTTTTTTATATGGACAAGAAAAGGTTTCAAGGCTCAGATCGAGGCAAATCTTTATTCTCAATATCCTGGAATAGAAGTCCACGAAGTTACAGACTACACTTTGCCACTTGATTATAATCCAGAGACTCATGCAATGTGGGCAACAGAATGGGACCTGACAAAAGCTGATGCTTTTCCTATAAAGACGTATATAGATTACGGGCTGGATAAAAATCCTGAAGAAGAATACAAGATAGACCCAATGACTCCGCTCATTGAATTTTTAGGATCTATGGGACGAGGTCATGTTGCTGCCATACAGATAATCGTCAGATCTCACAAAGAAGAAGACAAGGATCCTGATACTGGAAAAATGGTAGATCTAAAATGGAAAAAAGCAGCTGAGAAAGAAATCAATGGCATTTTAGAAAAAGCTGGCGGGAAAAAAGGAGAAGATGGGAAGCCAGTTCCTGGCACAGGAAGATCTCTAACTCAAGGCGAAAAAGATACTATCGCCGCTCTCGAAAGAAGCACCTCAAAGCCTGGATTTGATGTTGGTATGAGAGCAATATACATTGCGCCAAAAGATATATTCAATAGATCTTTTATAGGAGGAATTATTGGGGGGATTTCTCATTTCAATTCCGGTATGAATGGGTTCAAGCCTGCAAGAGGTTCTGCTGAAAAATGGAAATTCCTAATATGGATAGATAGGAGCCCGAAAAAGAGGGACGCAGAGAGGCAGTATTTGCTTGATGCTTTCAAAAGACGGGCATATTTCCACAAGCCATATAAACATCCTCATTTTGTACTAAACACAGAGGAGCTTGCCACTCTGTATCACTTCCCTGGTGGAGTTTCTGGTACGCCGGCGTTTAATCGAATCGAATCTAGAAAGGCTGAAGCACCTTCTAACCTTCCTATATAATTCTGATCATGGAACAATTTGAATCTGAAAGAACATGGATGAATCGAGCAAAAGATTTTTTTCTTGATAATTCAACTCCCAAGCGAAAACAACTTTTTTTGCTCTCTCTCCTTTTCTTTGTGTGCATGTATACCTATGCTTTCTTTCATTTTCCTCCGAAAAATTTTCCTTTAGGGCAGGTAGTTACCATTAAATCCGGTGAATCATTGCAGGAAATAACAGAAACTTTATACAGAGAGCATATTATCAGGTCGCCACTGGTTTTTAGAACTACTGTCATTCTTCTAGGAGGAGAAAAGAAAGTGAAAGCTGGCGACTACCTTATGGATACAAAGGAAGGTCCGGCAGATCTAGCTTATAGATTTGTAAATGGAAGGTTTCATTTGGAAGTTGCAAAAATAACCATACCAGAGGGCTGGAACATATTTGAAATTTCTGACTATCTTTCTAAAAATCTTATCAATTTCAATAAAAAAACATTTACTTCACTCGCCAAAAATAAGGAAGGGTATTTGTTTCCTGATACATATTTCGTTTCTCCTGTAGCTAAGCCAGAAAAGATAATAGATATGATGAATAAGACTTTTGAAAATAAAATTGGCACTGTTCATGGTGTTTCCACTTCTACTCGAAGCCTGAAGGAAATAATGATTATGGCCTCTATTCTCGAAGAGGAGGCAAGAACAACGGAAAGTCGGAGAATAATATCTGGAATATTGTGGAAAAGGCTGGATATGGGCATGCCTCTTCAGGTTGACGCTACGTTTGGATACATTAACGGCAAAAATACCTACGATCTTACAGTAGATGACTTAAAGATAGATTCTCCTTACAATACTTATGTTTACAAAGGCCTTCCTCCAACACCTATAAGCAATCCCGGTACTGATGCAATATTTTCAGCAGCAAACCCTGTTAAAACAAAATATCTATATTATTTATCAAGTAGAAGTGGAAAGATGTATTACGCAACTACGTTTGAAGAGCATAAAAAAAACAGAGAACTCTATCTCAATAATTAGTTTTGTGGTATTGTGCTGTCGTAAATATATGGACAAGAAGCCAAAAGTTTTTGTTGGAGTATCGGGCGGAGTAGATAGCTCTGTTGCTTTGGCATTGCTAAAAAATGAAGGTTACGATGTTACTGGAGTATTTCTAAAAGTCTGGAGTCCGGATTTTTTGCCATGCGATTGGCGGGAAGAAAGAAGGAGTGCGATGAGGGTTTGCGCAGTTTTAGATGTGCCTTTTTTAACTTTAGATTGCGAAAAAGAGTACAAAGAAGAAGTTGTAGACTATATGATTCGCGAGTACTCAAATGGCAGGGTTCCAAATCCTGATATTTTTTGCAATAAGTATGTTAAGTTTGGAGTTTTTCTAAAAAAAGCTTTAGAAATGGGGGCAGATTATGTTGCCACAGGTCATTATGCCAGAGTCACGACTCCTTTTTCATCAAAACTTTTGATAGGCCAGACCCTCCCCTTAACCTCTATAAAAAGTTTTGACTCAACGGAGTCTGAATACCAGCTTCTAGAAGGAGAAGATAAAGAAAAGGATCAGTCGTATTTTGTATATACATTAAATCAAGATCAGCTAAAGCACATTTTATTTCCTGTTGGTGGAATGACAAAACCTGAAGTCAGAAAAATGGCTGAAAAATTTAATTTGCCGACCGCATACAAAAAGGACAGTCAGGGGTTATGTTTTATGGGGAAAATCGATATGAAGGAATTTCTCTCGCATTATATTGAGATAAAAAAGGGCGATGTGCTTAATGTCTCCGGCGAAATAATAGGCCATCACGATGGAGCGATGTTTCTGACTATTGGCCAAAGGCACGGCTTTACCGTAACAAAAAAAACCGCAAATGATCCTCGATATTTTATTGTCGCTAAGGATATTTTAAATAACACTATTACAGTGGCATCAAAAGAAAATGAAAGTGAAAGTGTCTATTCTGTAAAACAAATTTTAATAAGGGATCTGCACCTAATTTCAGATTCTTCAATTTCATTTCCTTACTCGACATCTGTTCGAATACGATATAGGCAGGAAAAGCAAGAGTGTACAATAAATAAAACCGAAGAAGGATACTCTGTTCAATTTATGCATCCTCAAAATGGTGTAGCAATCGGGCAATCCACAGTTTTTTATGATGGAGAAAAATGCCTAGGAGGCGGGATAATTGAAAAAATCACATAATTTTGCCCCCAGATTTTTTTGTGAGATAATGGCCTTATGATGAATAGAGAACCGATATATGTAGTAAAGGCCAATGGAGACAAGGAATTGTTTGACGTAAACAAGCTTGAGCATTCATTAAAGCGGGCAGGAGCAAGCAGCAAAGTTATAGAAGATATTCTTCAACATATTAATGCTCATTTAAATAACGAAATAACTACTCACGAAATATACAAGCATGCATTTGAGCTTCTGCACAAGGAAGAAAAGCCTATTGCGCTCAAATACTCGCTAAAAAGAGCAATTCAGGAGCTGGGACCTTCAGGGTTTCCGTTTGAGGAATTTATTGCAGCAATCTTCAGACAAAAGGGTTACGAGGCTGAAACTGGAAAGATAGTCAAAGGATTCTGCGTAGAGCATGAGATTGATGTTGTAGCCTGGAATCCTGAAAAACTGATTATGGTTGAAGCCAAATTCCACAATGAGCCGGGTACGAAGTCAGATCTAAAGGTTATTCTGTATGTAAAAGCCAGATTTGATGATCTGCGGAAAATGAAATTCAACTATGGAGGGGAAAGGGACTTGGATGAGTCTTGGCTCATTACTAATACTAAATTCACCAGCACTGCAATAGAGTATGGTTCCTGTCAGGGTGGAATACAGATGATTGGCTGGAACTATCCGCCAAGAGGTAACCTCCATGACATGATACTCGAGGCAAAGCTCCACCCTTTGACTTGCCTTGTTCATCTAAATGGCAGGGAAAAGAAAGCTTTGCTAGATCAGGGAATTGTCCTGTGCAAAACTATTTTTGAAAAACCTGAAATACTAGATTCTGTCGGCGTAGATAAGGATAAAAAGCAAAAAATACTAGAAGAGATTGATGCACTATAATAAGCAGAATGAAATGAAAAAAAATACCATCAAAAAAGATCATAAAGACATAGCAAATTTCTTTTTTGAGGTCGGTATGCTGGCTAAAACTCCTCGGAGCGGATTTCATTTCTTGGGCACAGGCGAGCAGTCGGTTGCCGAGCACGTTAACAGGGCCGCTTATATCGCTTATGCTTTGGCTCAAATGGATGGCAAGGTTGATACTTTGAAGATTCTCAAGATGTGCCTTTTCCATGACATATCTGAGACCAGAATATCTGATTTAAATCATATTCACCAGAAATATGTAGAGAGAAAGGAGCACAGCGCCATCCAGGATATTGCCGATTCAGTGCCTTTTGGCGATGATATTTCAGCTATTCTTGTTGAATATGAACAAAGGCAGTCTAGAGAGTCTATTATTGTAAAAGATTCAGATACGCTTGAATGGATACTTGCATTAAAGGAGCAGATTGATACTGGGAATAAAAGAGCAGAAGAGTGGGTAAAGATTGCAATAGATAGGCTAAAGACTGAAAATGCTAAAATTTTGGCTCAAGCAATAATGGCGACTGATTCAAACGAGTGGTGGTTCAATGAAAGTTCAGTTATTAGAAAAAAGAAATATCTATAAAACATTATGTCCCAACTTTCACTTCAAGACAGGTTTGAGCAGATGAAGGAGATCAGGAATGAAATCCTGCACCTGAAAGAATCGCCTTTATACGAGTATAGAATAAAGCATAAATATTTTCCTGTGGTAGGGGAAGGAAGCCACTCTGCCCACATAATGTTTGTCGGAGAAGCTCCTGGAAAAAATGAAGCTGAGACGGCGAGGCCATTTTGTGGTAAGTCCGGAAAGGTTTTGGACGAAATGCTTGAATCAATAGATCTAAACAGAAGCGACGTCTACATAACAAATATAGTAAAAGACAGACCGCCTGAAAACAGGGACCCTAGTCCAGAGGAAATAAAGCTCTATGCGCCTTTTTTGGACAGACAGATACAAATAATCCAGCCTAGGGTTATTGCCACACTCGGCCGGTTTTCAATGGAGTACATAATGAGGCTGTTCGGACTTGAAGGCGAGCTTGCCTCTATTGGAGAGCTTCATGGAAAAGAATTTGTCGGCCATTTAGACTATGGTTCGGTGACAATCATTCCGCTTTACCATCCCGCTGTAGCATTGTATGATGGCTCAAATAAGGAAAAGCTGATTCAGGATTTTCAGATATTAAAGAAATACATATAAATGAATTCACAAATAAAAACAGAGTGGGATCTCAAGCAGTTTTATAATTCACCAGATGATCCAAACATTGAGAAAGATATTAAAAAGGCTGACAAGCTTTTTTCAGCTTTTGAAAAAAAATATAAAAATAGCGATTTTACTAAAAATGAGAATACTCTACTTCAGGCCTTAAATGATTTTGAAAAGATTTCTGCTTTGCCAATTAGCAAGCCGATACTTTACCTTTCATATGCCCAGACTTTAAATTCGTCAGATGAAGTGGTTAGAGCAAGGCTTAATCTGGCTTCTCAGGCATTTAGCAAGATAAGCAATAAGATAGTATTTTTTGACGTAAGGCTGTCTAAGGTTGATAAGAAAATTCAGAAAAAGTTCCTGTCTTCTAAAAAACTATCGAAATTTAATTACTTACTTAAAAAAACATTCGAATCAGGAAAATATACTCTTTCTGAGCCGGAGGAAAAGATTCTTACTTTAAAATCAATTACCTCTCGAGGCTTGTGGGAAGACCTGACTGACAAGCTTCTTCATAAGCTTACGGTTTCTCACAACGGCAAGGAGATGCCTATAAGCGAAGCGATGGCCTTGTCTTCAGAATCTCTGTCCAGAGATGAAAGGGAAGTTGTACATAAAAAATGCATGCAGGCTTTGTCTACCATAGCAGAAATCGCTGAGGGCGAGATAAATGCTATTGTTACGGACAAGAAAATTAATGATGAGCTTCGAGGATATAAAGAGCCGTATGATGCCACAATACTTGGTTATGAAAACGACAGAAAAAGCGTCCTTAATATGACGGAAATAGTGACAAAAAAATTTAATGTAAGCCAGAAATTCTACCAAGTTAAAGCAAAAATGATGGGCATTTCAAAGCTTGGATATTTTGACAGGGCTGCTCGAATAGGAAGCTCTGAAAAAAGCATACCATTCGACGAGGCATATCAGGTATTAAGCAGAGTCTTCGGTTCGGTGAGCATTCAATACAAAAATATTTTGGAGAAGATGGCTGAAAACGGCCAGATAGATGCTTTTCCAAAAATTGGCAAGGCTGGCGGGGCTTTTTGTTCTGGAGATAATGGCAGTCCAACCATGGTCATGCTAAACCATACTAACAATTTTCATTCCCTTATGACTTTTGCCCACGAAATGGGACACGCCATACATACTGAACTTTCAAAATCGCAACCATCCTTTTATCAGCATTATTCTACCAGCACAGCAGAAGTGGCAAGCACCCTTTTTGAATCATTTGCATTTTATGATGCACTAGAAAGAATGTCAGAGGATGAAAAAATTATTGCTTTGCATGACAAGATTTCAGATGATATCTCTACGATATTCAGACAGATAGCATGCTTTAATTTTGAAGCAGAAATGCATAGGGAAATAAGAGAAAAGGGTAATTTGTCCAAGGAGGAGCTTTCAGGTCTCATGAATAAGCATATGAAAAGCTATTTGGGGGATGCTGTCGAGCTTGAGAAAGAGGACGGCCTATTCTTCGTATCTTGGAGCCATATCAGAAATATGTTCTATGTTTACACTTATGCTTTTGGCCAGCTTGCAAGCAAAGCGCTGTATGAAAAATATTCTGAGGACAAGAGATACATTGAAAAAATAAACAAGTTTCTTTCGCTGGGAGGTTCAATGTCGCCTGAAGCAATATTTAAATCAATCGGCATTGACGTTAAAAAATCAGAATTTTGGATAAAGGGTATCGAAAGCATTGAGAAAGACATAAATAAGTTGGAAAAACTGGTTGAAAATAAAAAGCTTTAAAAAAAGGCATTTTTATGACATCATAGAAGAACAATGACTTCTGGCGAAATACGAAAAAAATTCTTGGATTTTTTTGAAAAAAGAGGGCATGCAATCATCCCTTCAGCTTCGCTTGTACCAGAAAATGATCCCTCAGTCCTTTTTAACACTGCTGGTATGCAACCGTTGGTTCCATACCTCCTTGGAGAAAATCACCCGAAGGGTACACGTCTAGCAGATGTTCAAAAATGTGTTAGGACAAACGACATAGATGAAGTCGGCGACAATACTCATCTTACATTTTTCGAAATGCTCGGAAACTGGTCTTTGGGAGATTATTGGAAAAAAGAAGCAATAAATTGGAGCTATGAACTTTTGACTTCAAAAGACGAAGGATTCGGCCTAGATCCTCAGAGGCTCTATGTGACATGCTTCGAGGGTGACGATAACGCTCCAAAAGATGAGGAATCATATGCGATATGGAAGGAAATTTTTGAAAAAAATAATGTAACAGGCCAAAGAATATATTTTAGGCCTGCAAGTAAAAACTGGTGGAGTGCGGGACCGAATGGCCCATGCGGACCAGATACTGAAATGTTTTACGATCTTACTGGCGAGCTAAAACATGGAATGACTCTAGAGGAATACATAAAAGCGGATGATGAGCAGAAAGTTGTAGAAATCTGGAACAACGTATTTATGGAATTTTTATCTAAGGATGGCAAAGTAGTTAGGAAGCTAGATAAACAAAATGTAGATACGGGTTCAGGATTTGAAAGAATGGTGGCAGTAATACAAGGGGTAGACAGTGTATACAATACGGATTTAATGGGCCCAATTGTAATGTTCACTAAAACTCTTTCTCCTGAGCAGAAAAATTTTAGAATAATTGCAGATCACTTTAGAACTGCTGTTTTTATGATTTCAGATGGAGTCACTCCGTCAAATACTGATAGAGGTTATATCCTGAGGAGATTACTGAGGAGATCTGTAACAAAAACAATAAATAAGAGCATAGGTAAAAACGAAATACAATCTTTGGTAAAAATTATTTCTGATGTTTATGCAAATTATCCAGAAGTAAAGAATAATCTGGATAAAATATGCGAAGTGATAGAAACTGAAGTAAACAAATTTGAAAAGACACTAGGAGAGGGCCTTAAAAAATTTGAAAAAGGGGAAGATCCTTTCGTATTGTTTACAACCTACGGTTTTCCTATCGAACTTACTGTTGAGTTGGCAAAGGAAAGGGGTATTTCTGTAGATCTAGATAAATTTAAGAATGAATTGCAAAAGCACCAGGAGCTCTCTCGTGCAGGAAGCGAACAGAAATTCAAGGGCGGACTTTCTGGCACCGGGGAGATGGAGACAAAGTTTCATACTGCTACACATTTGCTCCATCAGGCTCTTCGGGATGTTCTTGGAAATTCCGTACAGCAAA
Organism: uncultured Candidatus Saccharibacteria bacterium; assembly: GCA_964468795.1. GTDB lineage: Bacteria > Patescibacteriota > Minisyncoccia > Phycocordibacterales > DATDWN01 > C7867-006. Next base: position 10,170 of record CAYXWL010000001.1, on the reverse strand, counting down.
AAGGAAGCAACATAACTTCGGAAAGATTGCGATTTGATTTTGCATTCGAAAGAAAAATGACAGATGAGGAAAAGAAGAGAGTTGAAGATATGGTAAATGAAAAAATCAGAGCTTCTTTACCGGTGAAAAAAGAAGTCATGAAAAAGGAAGAGGCAGAGAAGACTGGAGCATTGCATTTCTTTGGAGAAAAATATCCGGATGAGGTTAATGTCTATTATATTGGTGAAAATCTAGAGAGCGCATACTCAAAAGAATTCTGCGGAGGTCCTCATGTCGAGAACACAGGCGTACTTGGAAATTTTAGAATAGCAAAAGAAGAAGCCGTGTCTGCTGGAGTAAGAAGAATAAAGGCGGTTTTGGAATAATTGCTTCTAATTGGTTTTTTATTTGTGATAGAATAATTTAATATGGGTCTTTTACCTTTTCTAAACAACCGGAAGGATGAAGCTTCTATTCTCATAGATATTGGAAATGGAAGTTTGAGTACGAGCATTGTTACAGGAGCGCATTCTTCCAAGCCCACATTTGTCTGTACTTCAAAGACGAATTTTCCGCTTTTGGAAAACGTGGATTCACAAAGATTGGTAGTAGGCTTGGAATCTGTGCTTGATTCGTGCCTCGAAGACATGCTCAAGTCGTTAAAAGATCATAAAACCTTAAGCAGTTTTCAGATAATGCGAGTACTAGTGTCTTTTTCATCTCCTTGGTTTTTGCTAAAGACAAAGTATCTGCATCTTGTGCAGGACAAAAGTTTTGTCATTACGCACAGCTTTTTGACTGACATAGTAAAAAAAGAAGAAAAAGCTTTTGAATACGAAATAGCCACTCAAGGCGATAGTCAGAATAAAGAAGCTTTTGAGATTATTGAAAAAAGCATAGTTAATACCAGAATAAATGGCTATTCAATAACTGATCCGATAGGCAAGAGAACAAAGATATTCGAGGCTTTTCTTTGCATGTCTATAGTTGAGAAAAAGATAATGAAGGAAATCGTCTCTTTGGTAGAAAAGCATCTTCACTTGTCGAAGGATGACCTAATAACTCACACTTTTCCCTTAATTGAGTTTGCAGTGCTCAGGGATTTGCACAAAAATCTTTCCGATTTTCTAATGATAGATATTACAGGCGAAGTTACTGATGTTACGCTTGTAAAAAATGATGTTGTGGTAAAGACTGCATCATTTCCAAGCGGTAGAAATACGATCTTGAGACAAATTGCCAAGACAAACAATGTCTCGCTAGAAATTGCAGAATCGCAACTGCACTTATTCCACGAAAACAAATTGGCTGACGGGGAATCAGCATCAATACAAAATCTAATGTTCATTGTAGAAAATGAATGGTCTGTCTATTTGGAGAATGCACTAGGGGAATTATCTTCGGATTTTAATATTCCGCCGAAAGTTTTTTTGACTGCTGAAGAAGATGTTGCAAGCATATACATTGATTTTATGAAAATGCCGAAGACCGATGCGACTTCCGCTTTTAGAAAAGACGCAAAAGTCGAGCATTTAGATAAAAAAACTCTAAGCACTCATGTCAATTTTCCACCAGGTATGCCGGTAGATGAATTCATGATGATAATTGCCATTTTTCATAACAAGTTTTTTCATAATAGATCATCGTTATAAACAGTAGTATTTGCATATACTCATAAAAGAGTTAAAATATTTAAAGCTTTTTAAACTAATGAAAAAAAATATTGTACAAGACGTTATCCCTGGAAAGAGAACTATCCGCAATGTAGAGCTTCCTACAAGAGGCAGGAGTTCTGTATCTGATGAAAAGCGCGAAGTTGTACGCGAATCTGCTAGGCCCAAAAAACAGCCTCCTTCTGAAGATGAATTTGCTAGGCCTGTAAAATTGAAGCAAGAAGCTACAGCTCAAAAAGAACCAATTGAGCCTATAAATGTAATTGAAAAAGTTACGCAGTCTAAACCACCAAAGCCTCCTTTTACACCTCCTTCAACTACATACAAATATGAATACGAAGAGCCTAAAAGAGGCGGTAAGAAATTTTTACTGATATCCGTTCTTGTCCTATTGGTGGTTGCCGGTTTTGGGATATCAAGCTTCTTTGAAAGTGCGACAATAAAATTTACTCCTGAAAAGCAAACAAAAAGCTTGGATGATGTATTCACTGCCAAAAAAGAAGTCTCTGCAAATGCGCTCAGCTTCCAGACGGTGACTTTGCCTAAGGAAGTTGAAAAAACAATTGACTCTTCTATTACGACTGTTGATAAGCAAGTGGATGTTAAAGCAAAAGGAAAGATAGTCATATATAATATGACATCCCAGGTTCAGAAATTGATTGCCACTACTCGATTTGAAACTCCAGAGGGTCTTGTTTATAGGATAACAGGTCCTGTAAGCGTGCCAGCAAAGCAGGTGGTAAATGGAAAGAACGTGGCTGGAAGCATAGAAGCAATTGTGGAGGCAGATAAGCCAGGAGATAAATACAATATTGCGATGAAAGACTTCACAGTTCCTGGATTTAAGGGTGATCCGAAATATACTCAAATTTACGGAAGATCAAAGACGGAGATGACGGGTGGATTTTCTGGAATACAAAAAGTAATTTCAGGAGATGCATCTCTCCAAGCTGAAAAGCAAATGGAAGCCGAGCTGAAGGATTCGCTATCAAAGGCTATTATTACTCAGATACCATCAGAGTTCATACTTTACCCTGACAGCCTTACTTACAAATTTGAACCAGCTCAAGTAACTACCTCGTCTAACGGAGCAACTATTATGAAAAAGAAAGGTATAGCAACTGGGCTTATCTTCAACAGAGCTTTGCTTGCAAAAACGCTTGCTGGAAAGCTTCTTCCTGATACTAGCGGTGACGCTATAAAGGTTTCTAACCTTGAAGATCTAAGTTTTGCAATTTCTTCTAGCACAAGCTTTGACGCAACAACTTCACAAAGTATAAATTTCAGTTTGAAGGGACAACCAATATTTGTTTGGACACTTGATGAGAACAGGCTAAAATCTGATCTTCTTGGATTATCAAAAACTCAGGCAAAAGCAGTTATTGCAAAGTACCCAATGATAAAAGAAGCGTGGATAGAAACACATCCTTTTTGGAAACAGTCAATACCTTTGGATTCAGAGAAGGTAACGGTCGTAAATACCTTGACTAAATAGGCCTAATTCTGTTACCATGCTATTTGTATTGAAAAAAGAGCCAAGTTTGTGAAATTGGCATTAAAATAATGCAAGATCAGAACAAAAAAGACACTTCAGTGGGTGCCCAAGTTATTGAGGCTTTACCCAACACTTTTTTTAGAGTAAAAAGGGATGATAACGGAGAAGAGATGCTAACATATCTTTCCGGGAAGATGAGATTGCATAGGATAAGGGTTATGGTCGGCGACAGAGTTGTAGTCGAACTCGATCCTTATGGAGGCAAAGGCCGTATTGTAAAAAGAGTTTAATACCTCTCAAAACAAGTTTAAATTCAAAATCATTTTATAAAATGAAAGTAAAATCTTCAGTCAAAAAAATATGTTCTCAGTGCCAAGTAGTCCGAAGAAAGGGCTATGTGTATGTAGTGTGCAAGGCTAATGCTAGGCATAAGCAGAGACAGGGTTAATCATCAGTTTAAATAAAGAAATGAGAATACTAGGAATCACAATACCAGAAAATAAGAGAATATAGATAGGACTAACATTGCTTTACGGCATTGGACGACCTCGAGCCCATACAATATTAGATGAGGCAAAGGTTGAGTACGGACTAAAGCCAAAAGACATATCTATTGATCAGGAAAACGCAATTAGAAAGATCGTTGAGGGACTAAAGATAGAGGGAGATTTGAAAAGAGAAGTTGCATCTAATATAAAGCGACTTAAGGACATAAAGTCTTATAGGGGTTCACGACACGCACGAAACTTGCCAGTTCGAGGTCAGAGAACAAAGACAAACGCAAGAACTAAGAGAGGTGCAAAGAAGACTATGGGTACCGGAAGAAAGGCTGCTGATAAGAAATAATTAAAATAATATGGGAAAAAAGAGAATCGTAAAAACAGAAGGAGAAGGTGGAGCTGAGTCAAAACCAGCAGTTTCTGCAGTCTCAAAGAAAAAAGTAGAGGTAGGAACTCTATATGTTCAGTCTACTTATAACAACACTCAGATCGTTCTTACTGACGCAAGAGGAAATGTTCTTACGACTTCTTCATCTGGAGCTATAGGTTTCAAGGGCGCAAAGAAAGGGACTCCTTTTGCTGCCGCAAAAGTTGGGGAAATAGTTGGAGCTAAGGCTGCTACTATGGGAATGAAAGAAGTTTCTGTCGTTGTAAAAGGTGTCGGTTCAGGAAGAGAATCAGGAATACGAGGCTTTATTTCAAAAGGAATTAACATAAATTCAATTAAGGACGTAACACCTGTCCCACACAACGGCCCAAAGCCAAAGAAGCCAAGGCGAGTATAAAAAACTTCTAATCTCAAACATCAAATATCAATTAAAAATATGATTACAGGACCAAAATACAAAATAGCGCGAAGACTTGGAGCTCCAGTGTTTGAAAAGACTCAAACACAGAAGTATGCTCTTCATCTTGAGAGAAAAGGAAAGAGCAGGGGCTTTTCAAAGCCTAAGACTGAATTCGGCATACAGATGAACGAAAAGCAGAAAGCTAGATTTATTTATGGTCTTGGCGAAAAGCAGTTTGCTAACTATGTTAAGGAAGCTCTAGCAAGAAAGACAGCAAAAACTCCTCAGATTATTTTTGAATTTTTGGAAACAAGACTAGACAATGTCATTTATAGACTTGGATTTGCAACAACTCGGGCTGCAGCAAGGCAGATGGTTTCTCATGGTCACATTGCAGTAAACGGAAGAAGAGTGACTACTCCTTCTCGAAGAATGGTAATCGGCGATAAGATCGAGATAAATGGACGATCTGTCGGAAAGCCTCTATTTTCAACACTTGATGAAAGACTAAAGAACGCATCTATTCCAGCTTGGCTAAAGCTTGATATGGGAAAGAAAGTGGCAGAAATTACAGGAATGCCTGTCTACGCAAAGACTGACAATATGTTTGACCTTAACACTGTAGTTGAGTTCTACAGCCGATAATAGGGCTTAAATATTGCATTATTTTAATTATTAATGTATAATTTACCAGTTAAAAATTTTTAAAAAATACTATGTCTGACTATACAATCGTATTGCCTTCAAAGCCAAAAATTGTATCTGAGGTTGACTTCTCAGGCTCTTATGAAATTGACGGTCTTTACCCTGGATACGGTCACACACTGGGAAACAGCCTAAGGCGAATAATCTTGTCATCTTTGCCTGGCAGTGCGGTTACTTCTGTTAAAATCTCAGGCATTGACCATGAATTTTCAGTAATTCCTGGAGCAAAGGAAGACGCTATTACTATTTTGCTTAATCTAAAGAAGCTAAGGCTCAGCATGGCAACTGATGAGGCTCAGACTTTGACTTTGAAAGTAAAGGGTCCAAAAGAAATCACAGCTAGCGATATAAAAGTTCCTGGAGGAGTTGAAATACTTAACCCAGATCTTGTTATTGCAAACCTAACAGACAAAAACGCAGAGCTCGATATGGAGATTCGAGTAGAAAAGGGACTGGGCTTTATTTCAAAAGAAGTTCTACAGAAAAACAGAGTTGATATCGGAGAAATTACTGTTGATGCAATCTTTACTCCTATCAGACGAGTAAGCTATGAGGTTGAAAACATGCGAGTTGGAGACAGAACAGATTTCAACCGACTAAAGATATTTATTGAAACAGACGGAACTATTACTCCGAAAGAGGCTCTAGAAAAATCTATAGAAACGATGATAAGCCAGCTAAAGGCTATCATAGGTTTCAAGGAAGAGGATATTATGCTATCATCTAGCCCTATGAAAGAGGAGGTGTTGTCAAAAGAGTCAATTGATGATGACGCCTTAAAGACAAGAATCGAGACGCTAAACCTATCAGCTCGAACTCTCAACGCTCTTTCAAATGCAAACATCCGAACAGTAGGAGGGCTTGCACGAAAGAAAGAAAAGGATATATTGGAAATCGAAGGATTGGGAACAAAAGGACTTTCAGAAATCAAGGAGGTTCTGCAGTCATTCGGCATAACGCTTAAGTAATTATTTAGAGCAAAGAAATGAGACATCATAACGCAAACAGAAAATTCGGACGAGTAAAGAAAGTAAGAGAGGGACTTATGAAGTCTTTGGCTCTATCCCTAGTTGAAAAAGGCAAGATAAAGACAACCGAGGCAAAAGCTAGAGAGCTAAGACCTTTCGTTGAAAAGCTTGTTACTTTGGGAAAGGATAATACTGTTGCTTCACGAAGGCTTATTTCATCAAGAGCTGGATCAATCGCGGCTACAAAGATAGTAAAAGACATTGCTCCTAAGTATGCAGACAGAAAAGGAGGCTACACACGAATTACAAAATTGCCTGCAAGGCTTTCAGACGGAAGCCTTATGGCAGTTATAGAGTTTGTATAATATTAATCGCATGAAATACGTACTAGACGCAGAAAACAAAAGGATCGGACGAGTGGCTACAGAAGCTGCAGTTTACCTAATGGGCAAAAATAACCCTGACTTTAAACGAAACTCTATTCCAAATGTAACTGTTGAAATCAAGAACACTTCAAAAGCTCTTGTTGATGAGAAAAAGAAATCTCAAAAAACATACAGCCGATATTCTGGATATCCAGGAGGACTAAGACAGCCAACAATGGAGCAGGTTATTGCTTCTAAGGGCTACAAGGAGCTTTTCAAAGAAGCTGTTTCAGGCATGCTTCCTAAAAATAAGCTTCGAGCTAAAATGATGAATAATTTAATAATTTCAGAGTAATACCATGGAAGAGAAAGCTGTAAAACACAAGGATAAATATATTGAAGCTGTCGGACGAAGAAAGACTTCTGTGGCAAGAGTAAGAATCACTCCAGCAAGCAAAAGCTCATTTGAAGTAAATGCTAAAGATCTAGAAAGCTATTTCCCAGTAGTTGAAATGCAAAACATAGTAAAGCAACCATTTGCTGAAATAGACGGAAAATTTAAGGTGACAGCAAAGATTGTCGGAGGAGGAATCCACTCACAGTCTGAGGCATTGCGACACGGAATCGCACGAGCACTCGTAGGCTACAACGCAGACTTGCGACGAGGTCTTAAGTCTTCTGGTTACTTAAAGCGAGATCCACGAGCAAAGGAGCGACGAAAGTTCGGATTGAAGAAAGCCCGAAAAGCACCAACTTGGTCAAAACGATAACAAAATATCCCGCGAAAGCGGGTTTTTGTTTAGGGAGCAAACGACTAGTCGTGAATAGGTCTAAAAGATAAAAGAAAAAGCCGCCGGTACTCTGGCGGTTTTTCTCTGCCGAGTCGGCGGTCATTTGAGCTTATCGCTAATGTCGATAAGCTCGAGTTCTCCTTTCTTGTACAATTCAAATATCTGTGCGTGTTTAGCCATGAGCTCATCAGGAGTCACGGGTTGTTCACCGGGGGTAAGCATGTCGCTCAGTGCAGTTGGTGCCTGAGCGACGCTCAGAATCTCGTCTCCCACTTGGATATCGACTTCGCTTGGCCAAATCGTATAGCGAGTAGTTCTCAAGCTTGGAAAGATCTTTCCACCCCGGTAGGAAAGTTCAGCAATGTTGCAAGAAAGACCATCTTGCCAGGTGGCTGTACCAATGTTTTCAACCCTATCTCCCGAATTGAGACCGGGTCCAGATCCTACCCATTGTACGCGACGGATTTCACCATTTTTGCTTCGAACTTCCATGGTAGTTACTGTCATAACACACCTCCTCTAGGCTCACTATACCACATAATTTAAGGGCTAAGTTGCAAAATGCAACTTAGCCCCTCAGCCAATACTGAAATCTGAAGTCAGTATAAGGCATATTACCATCGCCCCTCCGACGTGAGTGTTCCTCGCCATCATCCAAGGGCACTGCGATAGTTATATTATATTTATACTATTAAAAATAATGCTGTCAACATCTCCCAATCTTCATATTTTTGATATACTATGAGCGCAATGGATGAAGAAGCTAAAAAAATTAATGGGGATTTGGAAGTAGATACAGATCCTGGAGATGATGTCACTTTCGAAGACATGCCGGAAAACCTAGCCGGAGAAGTAAAAGATCGTACTCAAAAATTAAAAGCCCGAATAAAAGAGCTCGAGGCTAAAAATGCTGAGCTTTTAAACTCTTGGCAGAGAGATAAGGCGGATTTTCTGAATGCTCGAAAGGGAGACGAGAATGCAAAGCAGGAATTTCTGAAGTTCGCAAAAGCGGATATCATATCAGAGCTCTTGCCGACACTCGATGCTTTCTCTTCAGCTATGAAAAACAAGGAGGCTTGGGAGGCTGTCGATAAAAACTGGCGCATGGGCGTTGAGTACATCCATAGCCAGCTCATGAGTACTCTTACAGCTCAAGGTTTGAAGGTAATAAATCCTATTGGTGAAGTGTATAATCCTGTACGAGATGAGGCAATTGAAACTGTTAAAACTGATAGCGAGTCAGAAGATGGTAAGGTGGTGGAGGTAGTCCAGGCAGGATATGAACTCAATGGCAAGGAGATACGAGCACCAAAGGTAAAGGTAGCACACTACGAAAAGTAATATGCAGATTGTCAGATCACAGAATAATATCTTCGAGAAAGTCCTTCGAGACAAAGAAGGAAGGCTTATTCGTGCGCGTTTTTCTGTATACGAGACCGCTGGGAAGATAAAAGCGAAGCTCATTGATTGGGAATACATCGATATTAAAGCTCTTGTCGGCAAGGTGCTCTCTCTTACTGGTTTTATTGCTGGAAAGAAAACTGAATACATCCCAGAGCAGCGAAAGCCCATCCTATCTCCATTTTTCGCAAAGGACTTCCTGTATGTCGCAGGTACCAAAGCTAGAGCTCCAACAATGTGATTAATTGATAAGTCTTTATCAGCTTTAACAATTAATTACATCTAACTATGGCTAAAATTATCGGTATAGATCTTGGTACAACAAACAGCGCTGTCGCGATTATGGAAGCGGGACAGCCTAAAATTCTAGAAAACGCAGAAGGTGCACGAACGACTCCTTCTATTGTTGCAGTATCTAAAACAGGCGAAAGACTTGTAGGTCTTTTGGCTAAACGACAGGCTGTTACAAATCCGAAGAACACAATCTTTGGCATCAAGCGGTTTATCGGCCATTCATTCGACGATGAGGCTGTGCAGAAAGACAAAGCAATCGTACCATTTGAAGTTCTCAAAGGTTCAAATGGCGGAGTAAAAGTAAAAATGAGCGACAAGGAAAATACTCCAGAAGAAATTTCTGCGATGATCCTTTCAAAGCTCAAAGCTGACGCAGAGGCAAAGCTCGGCGAGAAAGTCACTCATGCCATTATCACAGTACCTGCATACTTTAACGACTCACAGAGACAGGCAACAAAGGATGCGGGAGCTATCGCGGGTCTCGAAGTGCTTCGAATCATAAACGAGCCCACAGCTGCAGCTCTTGCATACGGATTCGACAAAGGAAAGAAGGAAGAGAAAATCGTGGTGTTCGACTTTGGAGGCGGAACATTCGATGTATCTGTTCTCGAAGTAGGAGATTCTGTTATTGAAGTTAAATCAACTGACGGAGACTCGCACTTGGGAGGAAAGGATATCGATCAGAAAATCATTAACTTCCTTGCAGATGAGTTCAAGAAGGAATCAGGCATTGATTTGCGAAGCGACACGCTTGCTCTTCAGCGTCTTGATGAGGCTGCAGAAAAGGCTAAGATCGAGCTTTCAACTGCAATGGAATCAGAGGTCAATATTCCTTTCATCACAAGCGATGCATCAGGCCCTCGACACCTATTAGTAAAAATTTCTCGAGCAAAGCTTGAGGAGCTTACAGCAGAGTTCATTGATCGAGCAATGGCGATCACGAAGCGGGCAATGGAGGCTTCCGGATTCTCTACAAGCCAGATCAATGAGGTAATCTTGGTGGGTGGACAAACACGAATGCCGAAGATTGCAGAGCGAGTAAAGGAATACTTCGGAAAGGAGCCGAATAAGTCAATAAATCCTGACGAAGTAGTTGCTCTTGGAGCTGCAATCCAGGGAGGAATCCTTGCAGGTGATGTAAAGGATGTTTTGCTGCTAGATGTTATTCCGCTATCTTTGGGTATCGAGACCATGGGAGGCGTCGCTACAAA